>BTUM01000050.1:0-59172 GCA_045863235.1 Candidatus Xenobia bacterium
CGCCGTTCTGATGGATGTGGTCGTTGCCCCGGCCGCCGTTGGCGTGCAGGTGGTCATTCCCACAGCCGCCGTTCTGGTCGATGTGGTCGTTGCCCCGGCCGCCGTTGGCGTGCAGGTGGTCGTTGCCGCCGCCGCCGTTCTGGCGGATGTGATCGTTGCCCCGCCCGCCGTTGGCGTGCAGGTGGTCATTGCCCCAGCCGCCGTTCTGATGGATGTGGTCGTTGCCCCGGCCGCCGTTGGCGTGCAGGTGGTCGTTGCCCCAGCCGCCGTTCTGATGGATGTGGTCGTTACCCCGGCCGCCGCGGGCGTGCAGGTGGTCATGGCCCCAGCCGCCGTTCTGATGGATGTGGTCGTTGCCCCGGCCGCCGCGGGCGTGCAGGTGGTCGTTTCCGCCGCCACCGTTCTGGTGGATGTGGTCGTTGCCCCGGCCGCCCCAGGCGGAGAGCAGGTCGCCGAAGCAGCTACCGTTCTGGTGGATGTGGTCGTTACCACAGCCGCCATTGGCAAACAGTACGTCACCATAAATCCCGCGAAGCCGGTCGTTGAAGCCGAACAATCGAGCCCCTGGACCGAGATCGGGAGTATCCGATGGACAGCACCCGCCTCCCCCATAACCCACCGAGACCGAGCTCGCTCCGGCCGAGGTGTAGACCTGGCTCCTGTGGTTGCAGAGCTGCTGGTTGGCGCTGAGAACGTCCATCGTATTTACCTCCACCTTTTTCTTGAACGGTTGGTTACAAGAGCTGTATCCCCTTAAAATTTCCTGACGTCTAGGGCGATTTGTTAATGTAGAGTTACAGAGCTGTGTTGTTTTGTTAAGAGTACTAAGGGACCTGAACAAATAATGCACCCCTGGAGGATGCATTACAAATAATTAATAATTTAATTATATTTTAAATCTAATACAGCTTCTCCATTCGCCGCTGAAGTTGATAAAGTGCTACCTCTGCGCGGGTCCCCTCATTCAATCCATGTCCCGACAGATCAGCACTGAAGTTCCCGTTGCGGGCTGCCTCCAGGTTCCGATCGATGCGGAAGGCGGCCTGCTCGTCGCGGCGATCAAGCTGCTCCTGCAGCCGCCGGGCCTCGAAGGCAGCCCGGTCGAGCTCGCCTTCGCGAGCCAGAGTGCTCCAGAACTGGAGCGACGAGCTCATCGGGTTGGAGTGGTCGAGCAGCCCGGCGGCCCGCTCCGCATCCAGCGCTTTGCGCTCGATGGCGGCGCGATCCTGGAGAATGGCCTCACGACGACGCTCCACGCCCAGTCGCTCGTGGGACAGGTGACTCTCGTGCTCGGCGGCCAGGCTGGCGTAGCGCTGGGCTTCCTGCTCGCTGGAAAGGGCCGCCTGCTCATCTTGAGCGATCTCCTGCTGCATCTGGTAGCGCAGCAACTGCATCCGCTCGACTTCCTCGAAACGCTCGAGGTAGGCGCCCGGGGCTTTGACCAGCTCGCCAAACTCCAGATCGAGCATGTTCAGGTCCGCCCGCCGCTCAGCCACCCGCGACCGCAACTGAGCCGCTTCGGCGCGCTTAGCCTGAGCGATCTCACGCACCTGGTGCACGACGCTCTCGCGGGCCGACAGATCACGAGCCTGCTGCTCGGTCTCGGCGGCACGGGCTTCGAGCTGGGACCGGTCCCGGGCCACTTCGTGACGCGCTTCTTCCGGCCGACCCGCGCTGCCGCCCTCGACGGGACGGACGCTGGGACGCTCCTCCCTGACCGCCGGGGTGGGCTTTGGGGCTTCCTGAGCTTGAGTCTGCGAGTTGGAGCGCCCGGCCTGGGACTGGGGCCGCGGGGCAGGAGCGGGCTCGGATGGAGCGGGAGCAGGGGAAGCCGGGAGCTTGCTCTCGGTGGCGTCTCCTGTCTTGACAAGCTCGGCCGACAAAGAGGCCTTCTTCACGGGGGAGCTGCCACTCGGAAGGGGCGCTTCGCCCAGGCTGGCTTCGGCCCGGGCCATGAAGTCGCCCCAGCGATTGCTCATCTCTTCCTGGAGGCGCTCGTCCAGGCTATCCTGCCCCGGAGCGGTCGGGGAGCCTTCTCCGGACCGGGCCACAAGCTCAGTGCGGACGAGCGGCTGGGTCACCTGGGCGACCAGACCGGCGTTGCTGACCAGCTTTGTCTCGGGGGTAGTGGACATCGAGCAAACCTCCCTGCAAGCTGGTTATCCCCCGGACGCCTGGACGGATTCAGAGGAAAAGTGTGAACTTTTCGTTTCGTTTTTGTAAATGAATGTGAACCCAACCTTCTGAGAACACGGGACTCCCGGAGTGATGCGGATCAGCCCATCGGAGGGTGCTCCGAGAGAGGGAGAAATCTTGACACAAAAAACTGTCCGCACCCCCAAAATCAGAGAACGTTCAGGGTTGCAGGCTATTCTCAGGCCATGCATGTGGGTCTGTCATGGAGTCCGTTCGCCCTGCCTGTCGGCGCTGCTCGACAGGGCGGCCGGGCCACGCCTGACCCGACCAAACAGGTCACCCGGGAGACCCTGAAAAATCCCGAGGGCGCGCTGGCCAAGGTGAGCCGAGAGCAACGTCGGACGATCGTCAACCAGATGGTCCAGTCCGCCCCCCACCTGGCGACCAGCCCCCAGCAACTGCGCGAGCCGCTCGACTCGCTGGAGCGGGAAATCCGCCTGACCGGCAAGAGCCAGTGCGGCTTCTCCATGGGGGTCGGCTTCACCGCCACCCGGACCTATGTCGCCTCCCCGCCTCCCCAGCGCGCCACCCTGCAAGAGGCGGTCAGCTCCTACCGCCGCTACCTGGACATCATTACCCACGCCGAAGGGCGCCGCGACCCCAAAGTCAGCGAGGCCGACCAGGACTCGGCCTGCACCTGCTTTGCCATCGAGCACAACTACCTGCATCGCCAGAGCGAACGGGTGGCTCTTTTCGAACGCCTGGTAGGGTTGCTGCACAGCCCCTGGAACGCCCTGGGCGTCCTGCAAGACCTCGAAACCGTTCCGGAGGAACGACGCGAAGGTGTGATGCATGAGCTGACTTCACGGGTGCAGGCTCTGCGAGCCCGAACGCTCTCGCCCCAGAACCTGACCGACGCCCTGAATGAAGGCGCGGGTCTGCACAATACCAGTCGCAAGCTGGCCCTGGCCGGCAAGGTGCAACGTCCTGGCGAGAGCCTCAACGACCTCTTCCAGGAGATTCCCGAGGCCAAGCGGGCCCTCTTCGGAGAGCTGAAGTCCGACCTCTGGATCGAAGCGATCGGTGTGGCAGCGAGCTTCCGCCAGCCCTCGGAGACTCTGTCCGAAGGCACCAGGCGTTTCGTGCCGGCCTTCGCCAGTCTGCAGACCCTGACCGGGCTCGACTACCGTTCGACACTCGAGTTGATGGCCCAGCTCCCCGAGTCCAACACCGAGCAGGTGGAACAGCTCGAGCTTTGCGGGCAGTATCTGCGCAGCCTCAAGGACCTGCCTCGCGAGGTGGCCAGCGGGGCCTTGAAGGCCGCCTTTGCCAGCGACAAGAAGCCGATCGATGCTTTGAAGCGCTCGATGCGAAGTTTTGAGCTGACCGGTGACGTGCACGGTCTGGAGAAAGCGGCCGCCACCATTCACTTCAAACTAGAGAATGGATCTCTGATCGGAACCGAGGAGGAATGGCAGCGCAAGCTCGAGCACCGCCTCGAGGAGTTGCGCCTCTTCGAGCCCGACGCCAGAAAGGCGTTCGCACGGGCCAAACGAGAGTTGTTCGAAAGTCAGGGAAGCCACCTGGGCTCAACCGATGCCTACTTCTTGATCGGCTCCAGCCGGATCCCGATCCGCCGCCCCCTGCCCTGAGGTCTCATCCCGCCCCCGCTGCGGCGCCGTCCGGGGAGGTAGGTCGGGCGCGGCGCCGCAGCGGGCTTATCGGGGTTGCCTCAGGATGCTTCCAACCAGCGGCGATCTTCCTCGGTCAGGGCTTCCGGGCAACCGGCCGCCTCGGCGAAGCGCTTCCAGACCAGCGCCTCCAGCCTGCGGCTCGGCATCATAGCCGTTTGCCAGAGATCACTCAAACTGACCCCCTGATGCGAAGCCCGGGACGGGCAGCATTCGTCCTGGCTCGACAAGAGCTCGGGACGGGGTTGGATCTCCATTTTGAACTCAGCCTTCTTTCTCACCAGCTTCTCCAACAGTTAAGACGATCCAGCAGGCCGATTTGTTTCATCCCGGGAAAAATATTTTCCTGACGACTGCGAGAGCCGGAAAACCGGCGCTCCTACTCGTCCCGCTTGCGAACCTGCACTCCACCCACGATGACCTTTTCCTGATCTTCTGAGATCTGGCGGTCGGGCTTGAGCTCGGCACCTGAATCGAGCAGGTCGGCCATGCGGGCTTTGAGATACCAGTCCTCTTTCTTGAGGGAGGCGACCGAGTCGAGCGCGATGAGCTTCTGCTCGCCGGTGACGATCTGCACCCTGAGCTGGTTCTTCTCGGTATCCAACTCCACCTGACGCACCCCGGGAACGAGCTCGCTCTTGCCCGTGACCAGATCCCAGACGGCCACGTCTACCGCGGCTCCCTCCCGGGCGGGAGCCGAGCGGGCAACCAGATAGGCCCCGTCCTGCGTGATCTCGGGCTCGAACTGGTGGCGTTCGATCTTTGCAAACCGCTCCGACTCGGGATAGGCCAGTGGACCCAGAGAGGTCGCCTGGCCGCTGGAGCGATCATACGTCCACAACTCGGGACTCTGTTTCCAGAGGACCACAGCGCTCTTTTGAAGGCCGCTCGCGCTGGAGCTGGGCTGCCAGGGACGCCAGCTGTCCCGGCTGTCTTTGATCCAATCGCAGTTGTCCAGGAAGCGCTCCACCTCGGGTAGCGAGGCCTGGCGCAGAAAATCGACCGATTGCACCCGCTCGCGCAGGCGGCGCTCGTAAACCTCGGGGAAGGCCTCGGAGAAGGGCACGAAGCGCGGTTCCTTCGCCTGCCCCGACCTGAACAGGTAGATGTCCGAGCCCACCCGGGCCGAGCTGGTCATGACCGCCAGGCTCCCGTCCGAAAGATACTCCAGGTCCTCGACCTTCTGGCTCAGCTGCAGCCAGGGCTGCAGGCCGTGCTTCCGGGTATAGCGGAGAACCCGGTCGTTCTGGGCCACGGCCACGCTCTTGTCGGGCCCCACGTCGAAGGCACCCGCATCCGGCGGCAGAGCGGTGAGCACCTTCTGGGGCAGCCAGCCACGCCGGCGCAGGGCGGCTGGCAGCTTGCCAAAGATCCCCTTGCGCAGGGGTACGTCCACCAGGTAGCTGGGGCTTTGCCAGCGCTCTTCCCCCTCATAAAGGCCTTTGTCGCGCAATTCCTGCAGGTCGCGCTCGCGCCGGCCTTCCTTGCGCGAGTCATACAGCGAGAACTGGCCCACGACGAAGGTCCCATCGCTGTTGACCGAGCAGCCGCTTGCCGAGCTCAAGACGCCGGTCCCGATGGCGATCTGCTCAGACTCCTCCCCGGGAACGGTCAGGGTCCAGTAATGCTCGGAGGGTCCGAAGCAGCCACCGCCGCCCGACTGGTGGCGAATCTCCACCCCCGTGTCCCGGCTGGTGTCGGTGTTTCTGGCATAGGAGGGCGAGTAGTCGTCATGGCGTGGCTTGAAGACCTGACGGATCTCCAGCAGCAGCTCGGGTGGGCAGGGCTCAGGTGCCCTGTCTGGAGCAACGGGGGCCGAGAGCTCGACCCGGTCGGAGGACCCCGAAGGGCGACCCGCGGCCTGCGGACGCGCGAGAAAAGAGGGGGTCAGGTTCACTCTGGTCACATGCATACGCCTCATGCTCGCTAAAACGCCTGAAAAGAAATTGAAAGCCAGGTCGGGAACATTCTCCCAAAGCGGGCTGTCCTACCGGAGATCCAGCAGGAGGTGGGCGTGACGATTCGAGTTTCTGACCTGGACGAAGCCGCTTTGCTCGAGCTGGCGCGCGCGGGCGACCGTGCGGCCGTCGAGCGGGTGGTAGAGTGCTACCAGGACAGCATCTACTCAATCGCCATGACCTTCACGCGCAACCCTCACCAGGCCGAAGACCTGGCTCAGGGGAAGCGTGGATCCGCGTCCTCAAGGGTCTGAGCGGTTTTCGCGGCGAGTCTCGCTTCACCACCTGGCTCTACCGGGTGGTGATGAACACATTCCTCAACGCCCCTCGGCCCCGCGAGACTGCTTACGAGGAGTCAGCGGTGGAGCGTGACGAGCTCGGCCGCCGGGAGACCGGACTGATGGTGCAACAGGCGGTGCGCGCCCTGCCTGACGAGTTCCGCTCGGTCATCGCCCTGCGCTTCATCGCTGACCTGTCCTATGCGGAGATCGCCGCCGCCCTCCAGATTCCACTCGGCACCGTGCAGTCGCGCCTGAGCCGGGGCCTGGAGCGGTTGGCGGCGGAATTGAGGTGACATCTCATGACCGTCAAGGTGAACATCATGCCCCGGGAAAAAGCCAAATGGTGGCATTTCGAGCCCCTGACGATGGTGCTGGCCCTGACTCTGGTGCTGGGCAACCTGGCCATGGTGGGCTACGGCCGCCTGCTGACCCAGCGAGTCGTCGACTCGCGAGAGCGGCTGACGGGGCTGGAAGCCCAGATCCGCCAGCAGGAGGAGCAACTGCCGGTTCTCAACCAGCGCGAAGAGCGCATCAGCAAGCTGGAGCGGCAGATTCATGCCATCAAGAGCCTGAAGGATGACCCCCTGCGCTATGCCCACCTGCTCACCCAGGTAGCCCTGGTGCTGCCGGCCAGCGTGTGGCTCGAGAGGCTCTCCATCGAGCCTGCCCGAGAGACGGTGGCTCTCAACGGCACGGTATCGGATCCCCTGCCCATGGGCACCCTGGCCACTCTGGTGGTGGCACTGCGCCAGAGCGGCTACTTCGATCACACCGAGCTGAAGACGGCGGTGCGCCAGGACCACGTCTTCACCTTCCAGCTCGAGGCTCACTACAAGCCCGAAGTGGCGGCCCGTCGCACGCCCGGAAAGGAGCTCTAGATGTCAGCACCCTTCAAGATCCTGGTGGCCGTCATTCTGCTCGGCCTTTGCCTGTCCGGCTACTGGCTGCTCGACTATCAGGCCAAGCTCAGTGAGCTCGACCAACTGCAGCGCTCGATGCTGGCAGCCAACCAGCGCCTGGAGGAGAACCGGGCGCGCCTGCAGCGCCTGCCGGATCTGACGGCCCGCATCCACGCCCTGGAGGCCGAGCTGAGCCAGCTGATCCACCGGCCTGGAGTGGACGACCCGGAGCAGTTCGTGACCGCCTACCTGGCCGACCTCGAGCGCCTCGTCCTGTCACAGCAGGCGACCAGCGGGGACGAGTCGTTCCGGCTTCAGTCGGTCACGCCGGGTCAGGGCCAGGAAGGGGAGCAAGCTCCTGACGAGGCCCTGGAGGGAGCTCCCCGACGGGTATTCCAGATGAGCTTTCAGGGCCGCTACGCCACTCTGGCCGACTTCCTGGTCGAGTTGGGAGCGCTGCGCCTCGACCGGTTGGTGACCATCAACAAGATCGTTCTCGCACCCGTCTCCGGCCAGCGCTCCGGCGTGCTGGAGATCGAGATGCCCGTGACCGCTTATCTCAAGCAGGGAGGCTAGCCATGGATCAGCCCCTGTCTGGCTTGCTGGCCCGGCGCCACAAGCGAGACACCCCGAATCGAGCCGCGCCTGGTGGCTGGCCCTGGGACTGGCCAGCCCGGCGCTGGCCACCCCTACCCTGCCCTCCGAGCTGGTGGTCCTGGCTTCGGTCATCCTGGTGGCTGCCTACCCCGTCGCTGTGGCCTGCCGCAACGCCGCCCTGCTGGGCTCGTTACGCCAGGGGGGCTGTCTGGATGAGCTGTTGGGTACCCCCACCCGGCCCTCCGAATGGCTCGACGACCTGGCCTTCGGATCTGCCCGCGAAGTACTCTCGAGCTGGCGGTGGCTGACCCCGCTCTGGTGGCTGTGGGGTCTCGTCTGGCACCTGGGGCCGCTGGCCCTGGCGCTGCCCCTGCTGGGCCTGGCCCTGCAGGCGGGCGCAGCCTGGCTGGCCAGCTACGCTGCTGCCGCCGGGCAGATCTGGTCCGCCGGCGAGGACGACCTGGCTCCCCGGGTCGTCTTGATGGCTCTGGGCCTCACTCCCGGCTTGAGCAGCCTGGTCCTGCCGCTGGGCCTGGGTATGGCTCCCATCTGGCCGTTCAGCCTGAGCCTCATGCTGGCCCCCTGGCGATCGCTGGGTGTGTGGGGTCTGACGGCCGCACCCGCGCTGACCTCCCGAGCCCAGCAGCTGTGGCAGGGCCTGGTGGCCCGCACCGGCAATCCCTGGACCATCCTCCCCTGGCAACAAAACGCCATCGTCTACCGCGAGTCGCGCGCCGAGGCCCATCGCGTCCCCGGTCGCCTGCTTGGCCTGGTGCTGTGGCGTCACGGGCCGGGCCTGGCCATCACCTTCGCCCTGGCGCTCTCGATCGCGCACGCGAACCGGCCCATGTTCTGGCTGGGGCTGGTCGTGCTCTTGCTGGTGGAGACGCTGCAGGCCGCCTACCGCACCGTTTCCTCGCTGGTGGTGGAGCGCGAGGCCAACACCCTGGAGTCGCTGCTGGCCACCCCCCTGTCCACCCGTCACTGGGTGGACGGTTGGGCGGCGGTGGGATTCGTACCGCGCCTGGTGGACATGGCCCTGGTCGGACCGGTGCTGGTGATGATGGGATGGACGGTGGAGCTGGGCTGGCTGCGCGGGGCACTGGGCGCGACCGTGATCGCCGTCCTGGCAACGGCCGCAGCCTACGCCGGAATCCTGGCTTCAGCCCGCTCGAGCTCGCGCGGCAAAGCTCACGACCTCATAGGGCTGGAACTGTGCGCCCGGCTGTGGGGGGTTGGCATCCTGGCCCTGCTGCTCACCCTGGTGCTGCCGACCCCGCTGGCGGCGCTTCCCGTGCTGTTGACCGGGGCCCTCGTGTGGTGGCTGCGTCGGGCCTGCCTGGGCCAGCTCAGCCTGACTCCGGCGCTGTCCATCTCACTGCTCCGCCAGGCGCTGCGCTGGGCGGCCCCGCTGGGATTCTTGCGACGCCTGCTGGCCCGGCTCGAGCGCGATGGCCTGGTGGCTGGCCCCGAGCCAAGTCTGGGCCCCACGCTCAGCCTGGCCCTGGGATGCAAGGCCCCAGATGGCTTCGCGGCGCGGCTGCTGACTCGCCTGGAGGATCAGACGACCTGAGCCAGCTCGACCACCCTCAGCTCGGGCTCGAAGCGGCGAAAGTGCTGAGCATTCTGCGTGACGAGGGTGGGAATCTTATGAGCGATAGCGGTGGCGGCCACATAAGCATCGTGCAACTGCTTGCCCAAGCAAGAGTTGCGCCCGATCAGCCGCAACCAGGTCAGCCAGGTCTCCTCACCATCGTCGAGACGGTTCGCGCGGGTCAGAAACTGGGATACGTTGCTCATGGCAGCCTCAAGATCCATTCCCAGGCCATTCTGACCGACAGGACGCGTAGAAACAACCAGATATTCGCGCAGAATCTGACTGCTCAGGAAGAGGCGGGTTCCGTGGTTGAGCAGGGCGAGGGCCCTTCGATGAGCCTGCCGGCTCGGCGAAGTTGCGGTCAGGAGGACATTGGTATCAACAAAGAGAGGGAACCTTCAACGCCCATCGTCTCCATAGATCTCCTCGCGGCTCCAGTCCGATGATTTCGCGTCACCCGCAGCGAAATGCAGTTTCATAGGCTCGCGCGCAGGGGGCGGGGGGGAATCCTCAGCCAGACGCAGCAGGGCCAGCCGGAGCTCCATCTGCAGAGAACGATGGTTGGACGCCGCGCGCCGCTTGAGGGCCGCGAGAACCTCGGCGGGAACGTCCCGAATGTGGATAGCTGGCATGAACCCATGCTAGCACTAGCATTTTGCTACCGTCAAGATTACTTCAGGTTCTGCTCCATCCATGTGAAGGGCAGATCGATGTTGAAGTACAGCTTCGTAGTCTGGGCACTGCCCCCACGCTTTTTGACGGTCAGCACGTCGTAGTGATGTCCGTCTTCGTGCAGCAGGGCCTGCTCCACCACCTCGGCCTCCATCAAACGGGCCACGACATACTCTTCGCGAGGGCCGATGACGATCCAGGCGGTCTTTATGGAACGACCGTCGCCGTGCTTGACAATGGCTCCGAACAGACCGTCGAGCATGAAGGCGTGCTGCTTCTTGGCCGCCTCGTCCCCCAGCCCGCTGGCCGCTTCGTAGGCCAGGATGTGCCCATCCAGGTCGACGTAATTGCGCCCGAGGAGCGTGTCGGCGTGCTGGCGGGCCAGGGCGAAATCTTTGGACTGCAGGGCTTTGCCGGCTGCCTCCAGGGTTGCTGTATCGGTGGCGTAGGGGTCATACTCGGCAGTGCGGGTGTAGGCCAGCCTCAGGGCCGCGAAGTCGAGCGAGGAGTCCTGAGCACGGGCCTTGGCCAGCAGCTCGTCATAAGTCGGCTCGGCCCACACCAGGGTGGTCAGCAAGATCACCAGGGCCAGAACGCGTTTCACGCCAGCACCAGGTTCTGTACCTGCTCGCTGTCGATCACCAGATAGCCATCCTCCTCGTCGTAAAACAGCCAGGCCTCGCCATACTGGCGCACCTGGGCATTGGCCACCTGGTTGCCCTCGGCGTCCAGCACGCGATAGATCAGTGTGTCCAGGGACTCCCAGGCCTTCTTCAGCTCTTCCTGGCTTGGCATCGATAACTCCTCAAGCGATCTGAACTCCGGTCAACAAAGCAAACAGGCGGATGCAGGCCGCCTCCATGGTTTTCTCCAGCTCCTGAGCCTTCTCAGGCGCGAGGCCGTAACCGCCGCCGCGCAGACAGATGGCCTTCTTGCCCGGCTCCACCGGGATGGCCTTGAGCTCGAGGTAGCCGTCGATCTCGTCCCAGCTGAGGGCCACCTCGTGGGTGGTGACGGCCAGGATCGTGCCTGACATCTTCTGGCCGTCGTCCAGCGTCACCGCGTACGGTTGGCCCACCGCCCCCCAGGTGATGTCCGAGCCAAGCCACTGGGAGAGCTTGTCCGGCTCGGTGAAGTGAGCCTTGATCTGCTCGTAGCCGAAAGGCGCGGCCAGCAAGGCGAAAAAGGTGGCCCGCTTGCGCCCGAAGTAACGCTCTACGTACAGCTTGAGCAGGGCCAGATTGAGATCCCAGGCCGACTCGCTCTCCATGCGCTCTTCGGGCGAGCAGCCCTCGTGCACGGTCTCCTTGAGGCTCACGTTGGTCGTGACCCCGCGCCGCGTCAGGGTGACCCCCATGAACTGGTAGCCGATGCCGGGGATCTGGGCCCGCAACACCACTCGCTTGAGTCGCTCGACTTCCACGATGAAGTAGTCGATAGTGAAGCCGAAACGTGCCCAGGTCAGCTTGAGGGTGCTGCCCTGCGCCGGCCAGCCAGTAGCGGAGTCGCACAGCCACTGGCTCAGGCTCTCAGGATCGGTCCAGGCGTCCCACACAGTTTCCAGACTTGCGGTGGTGCGCATCTGGCGGTGGACGGGCAGCTGGTCGTCTTCTTCCATGGCGGCACACTTTGAGGGCCCGCGTAGGAACCCCTGCCCGAACGAGGAAGGCCCCGGCATGGAAAGCGGAACCGTTTGCGACGCCAATATCGGTCCCGCCGGCAAGAAGTTTCGTCGCCGGCTGGGCTACTTTCTCCTGGGCCTCTCGGTCGGCATGGCCTTCACTTTTCCGCCCGGCAGCCCGTGGGTACTGACCAGCTTCTTCCCTCTCTATGGTGCCTGCCTTTGCATTCTCCAGGCCCGCCGCAACCTGTGCGTGCGCCTCGCCGAGCAGGGCCTGGCAGAGTCTCCCGAAGGGGGGACCACTCAACTCGATGAGGAGGTGGCTCTCCGGCTCAAGCACGCCGCCCGCAACCTGAGTGCCGAGGCGGGTCTCTGGGCGGCCCTGCTGGCCGGCCTGCTGTACGGAGTTCGCTGGTTGGCCTGAGCGCCCCGGCTCGGGCGAGCACCCGAGTGAGCCTGGTCCAAGCGACGATTTGTAACAGAACTTTCACGCCCGTAGCGGACCAGCCGACTAGACTCAGGGCGTGATCGCCACCGACCCCCGGTTCGCCCGGAGCTACCGGCCCAGCGAGCTGCTCGAGAATCCCCAGCGAGCGGCCGAGTTCGTGCGCGATTACGTCGACCACGAGGCGGACTACTTTCAGGCCGCCCGCGATCCCGACTCGGGCTTGACTTACGACGGATTTGACCTTGACCCGAAGAGCGGGGAATTGACGGACGTGCGCTTCTGGAGCGCTCCCTCCAAGGAGTGCCTGGACATGGGCGTCCTGATCAAGGCTCTGAACGGGAACGAGCTGGCCACGCGTCTGGTCTCGCCCGAGCAGGCAGCCCGAATCCTGGCCCAGAAGCTTAACAGCTACGAGGCCTTCCAGCGCCAGCAGCCGGGTTACGGCGGCTTTCTGCCCTGGTTCTACGGGGGCCCCGGCCTGCACCCCACGCCCGACTGGCAGGGCGACGCTCCCGGCCTGGACAACGGCGAGTGGGTGTGGACCATGCTGGTGGCAGAAAAGGCGCTCAAGGACAGCGGCCACACCGAGTTGGCTCAGCGCTACGCGGCTTACAACCAGCGCCTGCAGGAGAACGTGGTCAAGATGTTCTTCGACCCCGAGGCCAGCAAAGTGCGCGGCGACGTGCGCATCGCCGATCCATGGTCAGCCGACACCACCTACCACACCAATCATGGCGTTCCCGGCCGGGCCGACTATCTCAGCGGAGAGCACGGGGTGCACGAGGGCATGATGCTGGTGCTCTACCTGACGCTGTTCGGCCAGGGCCTGCCCGAGGGCGCTGCCGAGCGCATCTGGGACGGAATCGCCATGAAGCGGGTCGAGCACCCGGCTGGCACGACCTGGGAAGGCTTCTGGGCCTCGGCTCACGAGTCGTGGGCCTACCTCTTCCTGCCCCTGCGTGACATAGACGGCTACCGTCAGCTCTTCCGGGTGCGCGAGCAGATCCGCACCCAGAATGCCGATCAGCGCGACTATCCCGGCTTTGCCACCTCGGCCAACGAGCCGGGCCGGGACGGCTACATCGACGGGGCCGGCATCGAGAACATCGCCAGCCAGCCGATCCGCAACAACCACACCTATGCCATCTACGGCGCCTTTCCGCTGCTGCTGGAGTTCGCCGGCAAGTCCGGGCCCAACCCCGGCCTGGTGTGGCTGCACAACATGCTGCTCGGGCCGCAGATGCAAGGTCCGGCCGGGGGAGGCGAAGCGGGCACCAACGATGGTCGCCTGGCCTCCCACGTCAAGACAGTGGACGGGACCTTCCCAAACCTGCTGGCCCTGATGGGCGGCATCGAACGCGAGACTGCCGAGATGCTGCGCGAGAAAGGATTGTACGAGCGATTCCGGGCCGTCATGCAGGCCGAGTTCGACGAGACCTTCGCCGCCGCGCCGCTACGCGAGAGCGGCAGCTACGCTCTCCCGGACGTGAGCATCCCCCAGGAGCTGCCCCCCTATGAGAGCTGGAATCTTACTCCTTAGCGCCGTCTTGATCGGATGCTCGCCGACTGCCCCGCCTTCCCCCTGGAAGGTGGAGACCCGGCTGCGCCAGTCGGAGAAGTTCCCTATCCACCTCATGCAGGTGGCCAGCTCTCCCTGCCTGGCGGTGGGAGGAAGTTGGGACTTCAAGCAATCGGGAGTGGTTGCCCTGCGCTCCGAAGAGGGGAAGTGGGCCTTTCACCCGCCCGAGATCGCCATCGATGCCATGCCCTACATTCTGAACGACGTCTCTTTCCCCGACCCGTCCACCGGCTGGGCGGCGGGCGACCGGGGGGTCGTTCTGATCACCACCGACGCTGGCCGGACCTGGAAGCAGCAGCGCCGGGGGAAGATCTATGAGCACCTGCACGGAATCTGGTTCACCGACCGATCTCGCGGCTTCATAGCTGGCCCGGAGGGCCTCCATCGCACCACGGACGGCGGTGAGAGCTGGGCCCGGTCGGGTCGGGGCGACCTTTACGACGTCTGTTTCTCGGATGAGCAGCACGGCTGGGCGGTCGGCAATTTTCCGGCAGCACTGCAATCGGCCGACGCTGGGGCCAGCTGGCGCCCCCTGGCGCTGCCCGGCCACCGCCAGTACGACTGGCTGGTCAGCGTGCGCTTCTCCGACCCGCAACACGGCGCTGTGGCGGGATTCAACGACGGACGCCAGATCGGCAGCCTGGAGCCAGGAGATGGGGCGATTGTCTACCTTACCCAGGACGGGGGGCTGACCTGGACGCGGCGAGGCGGGGAGTTGCCCGTGCGCCTGACCGACGTCTGGTTCCAGGACGCGAAGAAGGGCTGGGTGTGCGGCGAGAGCCGACCCGACGGGCGAGGCGTGATCTATGAGACCCGGGACGGAGGCGAGACCTGGAGCCAGGTGCCGCTCGAGCTCGAGGGCCTCCCCACATGCCTCAACGCCGGCTGGGGCTGCACCGACAAGGGGGAGCTTCTGCGCCTGAGCCAGTGAGCCGGCCTGTCAGCCCTTCCATCGCCAGATCAGCAGGATGATCCCCGCCACCACGACCGCCGCCAGCGGCAGGATCCAGGCCCCCTGGCCGCCCCCCTTGCCGAGCGACTCATACGCCTTGGCCTGGCTCCACTGAAAGGCCTGCTCGGGCTCGGAGAGGGGAAACGTGCTGCGCCCCTCGATGCGCGACAACCTGGCCAGGGCGCCCAGGTTGATCTGGGCCTTCTCGCGCGGGGAGGGCTCGGGGATAGGGTTGTCCTCCTCGTCGAGGGCGCGTTGGGTGTAGATCAGGGTGTCGGGTCCGGCCTGGAGCAGGAGGTGGAAGTAGTGGGCGGCCTTCTCGTCGCCCTCCCGGGTGGTATAGTCCATGTCGAAGCGGGTTACACTCGAAAGCGGCAGCCGCACTTGCTCGCCGTGCAGGTTGGTGCCCTCCACCCAGCCCTGCGCGAAGTCGAAGACCAGCTCCTCGGGGTTGCGATAGGAGGCCACCGTAACCACGTCTGCGTCGCGTCGAGCCTCGCTGAAGAAGGCTTCTCGTCCTTCGCGGCGCTCGGTTTCAGAGATCAAGCTTCCTGGCTGTGGCATTGCGGGGGCTTCGCGAGCCCCTGGCCCGCCCCCCTGCATGAGACGGTCATGCCGCATGCCGCACCAGCAAGGCGCAGGCATCGTCTCGCTGGACGCTCTCCCGACTGAAGTCGCGGAGTGCCTGAAAGAGGCTGGAGAGGGGATCGCTCCCAACGCGAATGGCCTCGTGCAATACCTCCACCAGCCGCTCCTCCCCAAAGAGCTCACTATCTGGCCCGACCCACTCGAGCACACCGTCCGAGACAGCCAGAAACAGATCCCCCGGTGCAAGGACGCACTGCTGAGATTGAAACGAATAGTCAGTGAAGATCCCAAGAGGAGGCTCAGCCTCTTCCAGCAGCTCGACCGCATCGGTCCGGGCGCGATACATGAGGTGGGGAGCCAACCCGCAGGAGATGAGCTCGAGTGTGCCGGTCTGGCAGTCGAGAATCGCCGGGCAGGCGGCTACGAATCGCTCTGGGCCAGTGTTTTCGGCCAGCAGGCGATTGAGCAAGCCGACCCGTTCGGAAAGCGTTCCAGAGCCCCGGGAAATGGCCCGCCAGATGGCCCGGCACTCCGATACGAGCAGAGTGGATCCCAGCCCGTGGCCTACCGCATCCGCCAGCAGCAAACTCACCTGCCCGGGGCTAGAACGGGTATAGCCAAAGCAATCGCCGCCCAATCGGTCGGCGGCCTGCAGCCGCCCCGAGATGGCAAAACTCCCGGCTGTGAGAGGACCGCGGGGCAGCATCTCCATAAGGATCTGGCGCGCCAGGGCGACCTCTCCCAGCAGGACCTCACGCTCCCGGGCAAGTCGCATGAGTTGCGCTCTGCGCAGGGCCATGGCAGCAACCAAAGCCAGTGCCTCGGCCGCTCTGCCCGAATCAGACACAGGGTCGCAACTGGCGATTACGTGCCCCACGGTCATCCCATCGGCAGAGGTGAGAGGAATCTGGAGGGGGTACTCGGTTTGCGGCTCGTCTGGTCCGACCAGCAGTCGCACGTCCTGGCATGGGAGCAGCCTCGTGGCAAGCTGCTCGAAAGCCGAGATCAACTGATCGAGACTTCGACAATTGGCAAAGACCGTCAGAAACTCGAGAATCGGGCCCGTGTCGCTCATCAGGGGCCACCAGCCACGCATAGGGTCTGGTTGACAGGGCGCTCATGAATGTGAACCGTGCGCCGCGAGAAGGTGCCGATACCCGTTTCGGTCAGTACCTCGTAAACCCGAATGGTAAGCTCGCTTTGAACGTTGACCCGGCGCTCAAAGGCTTGTATCCGGGCGTTCACAGGGAAGTCCAGCGAGCTCTCGCCAAAACCGAGGAAGATCACCTTCACAGTAATCTCTTCCGTGCGGGATCCCCCCGTCCTCCCCAAAGTATCTTCAGGGTTCGGTCGGCAGCACCGTAGCGCCCAGTCGGTTGTCGACCCGGAGCCTGACGGGAATCCCCAGGTCCTCCCCCAGCTTCTCCTGCCAGGTCGCTACCAGGGCAGGGCTCAGAGGGCGCACGGTTCGGACCGTCGCCTCGACCTCGAGGACTTCCCCCAGAGCCGCTCCGTCAGGCGTTTCCAGAGGCACCGGCGTTGGGCCGGGGGAGCCGTCGAGAGCGGTGGGCGGCCCCAGCTTGAACGAGGACGAGATCAGCAGGCTGCCGGGCAACCCCGCCACCAGGGCCATCAGCTCGAGGTCGAGCCGGCGTCTGAGGTCCTCTCTTCGAATCTGGTCGGTGTTGGCCCGATGCTCCACCACAGACTCCACCGGGCCGGTAGCAGTAAAGTCGCGGCTGAGCACCGTGCGCACTACAAGCTCTAGCTTCTCCCTTCGGCCCAGCCCCGTCGCGACCGAGGACTGCAATCGGTCGACCAACTGAGCGTCGAACTCGTAGGCGCTGCGCACGGTGACGAGAGCCTGAATGTTTCCTGGAGAGGAGTCGAGCAGGCGAAACGAGACCAGATCGGCGCCGGGGAACTCGGCCAGGGAGACCACCAGGCTACGGTCGAGTTCCTGCAACAAAAGCTCCTGGGGACTGGGAAGCTCATGCTCCGGGGTAAAGAGTCGGCCCTTGGAGGAATAGTAGGTGGAGAGAATGGTTCCCAACACCAGCTCTACCTCTCCGGCCAGCTCCGAATCGAGCAGTTCTCGAAGTCGCGCCACCTGGCCTGAAGGGATCTCCTGGGGAGAGCGCACGACCAGCTTGACCACGGTGCGCGGCCCCCGGCGGACCACCTCGAGCGACTCCAGCCCGACCCCGGGCACGCGCGCCAGTTCGGCCTGCAGCAAGTTTCGAGTCTGCCGCTCGAGCCGACGATGCTGCATCACCGAATCGAGCTGGCCCCAGAGGAAGTACAGGGTGGCGGCGAGCAGCAAGAGTTGCACCCAGATGCCTCCCAGGAGGCCTCGTGAGCGATGCACGTGGCGAAGGCTGCCCAGGCCGGCCAGCGCGAAGACTGTGGCTGAAGCCAGCTCGATGGTCAGAAAGTTGGCCAAAAAGAGCACGAAGCTGCCGACCGGAACAGACCAGCTTGCGTTCCCCTGCCATACACCCGCCAACCCGAGCCCGGTGACCGAGAGAGGGGGCACCAGGGCCACGGCGATTGCCACTCCGGCGATGGAGTTGCTCACCCGACGGTTGACCGAAGCATAGCCCCCGGCCAGCCCGGCCGCCAGGCCCACCATCATGTCGTAGAGCGTCGGGCGGGTGCGCCCGGCAATCTCGCTCTGGCTATAGTCGATATTCTCAGGGCCGGCCAGCAAGGCCACCACCGCGGCCGTGAGCAGGCACAACAGCACGCCCAAAACCTCAGCCTGGAGGGCCCGACCGAACCGGTCCATGCGACCGAGCACCAGCGACAGCGCCAGACCCAGGATCGGGCCCATGAGCGGCGCCACGATCATCGCTCCGATCACCGTGGCGGTGGAGTTCGAAAGCAAACCGTAACTTGCGATCAGGGTGGAAAGCACCATCAGAATCAGAAAGGGCCGGGTGGGACCGGCCGCCTCGTCGATGCAGCGCTCGACCTCGGCTTGCTCGTCAGTGGTCAGGCGGAGGGGCATCCGAAGTCATTCTCATGGTGGACTCGATGCCCTGTTTGCAGTTTTTTTGAGCCCCCCTTGCTAGGCTGTCGAGCATGGACGTCAACTACCCACCGGGCGCCTACCGCTTTCAGGACGACTTCTACAACGTCCGTCCCGAGCCGAAAGAGCTTCGCGGCGCCGTCTTCTTGCAGCGGCCCGACGGCACGGTCGAGCGCCAGAGAGGACCGCGCTTGCCGGAGGAAGCGGTGCGCGACAACCGGGTCATCGTCTATGTGGACGGCATCCACCAGAGCTTGCAAGAGCAGCAACGCCAGATCCGCGAGCTGATGTCGGATATGGGCCAGAGCGTGGTAGGAGTGCACGAGGGGAGCGGCACCACCATCCTCCACGACAGCCAGCGCCAGGCCAAGAACCTGGTCTATCTCAAGAGCATCCAGACCGACCTGGAAGACTCCTCCAGCCTGCGCAGCCGCATCTTCTCCAACGACAAGGCGGTGAAGTCGGTCTACAACCTGCTGCGCCAGGGCCTGGACGCGGGGCGCGACATCACCCTGGTGACCCACTCGGGTGGCGGCATCGAGGCCGCTCTGGCCCTGCACATGCTGGCCGAGAAGGGCTACGGACAGAAGATCGAGAGCCAGTTGCGGGTGCTGTCGCTGGCCTCGGGGGTGTCGCCGGAAGACTTCACCACGGCCGGCGTCAAGCAAGAACACCTCTACTACACCGGCAGCGACGCCGACCTGGCCTTCCAACTGGCTCGCCACTTCCTGCCCGTGGCCGTGCCCGGGGCCCTGGGCGGAGCCCTCAGCTGGCTGCTCGAACGCCCAACCGAGGAAGTGCTGGCCCACTCGCCCGACTACCTCTTCGAAGCCAACGGCAAGACGACGCTGGAGAACTTCATGACCGGCCGCTCGCCGGGCAAATTCGTGGAGGTGCCCTGAAGATGCAGGTGCTCTCCACCCCCCGAGCCGAGGTGGTCCGGATGATTCGCGAGCGGGCCGACAAGAGCGCCGATCCGGCCACCACCCGCTATCACGCCGACCTGATCGACAAGCTCCCCGGCGAGACGCTGGGCGACACCCTCTATCAGACCCAGCTCGAGCGCCAGCAACTCTTGCAGACTCGCCATCGGTGCGTGGCCGCCGGACTGGGCCTGTTCGCCGTGGCCGCGGTCAACGCCGTGCTCAGCGCCGGAGGGCCCACCTCCGGGTGGGTGACCGCCCTGCAATTCGGGGCCACCTTCGGCGGAGCCGCTCTGGTGGCCAAAGGCGGCATGACCGGAGACAAGGTCGACCGTACCTGGCACAAGCAGGCGGTGCTCACCCACTGGAGCCAGCAGCTGCGCCACGAGGGCGCGCTTCCCTCCGGCCAGGGCGAGTTGGCCCGTAAGCTGGCCGGGGGGGACAGCACGGCGACCAAAGCCGAGCTGATCGAGCTGCTCGAGAGCGTCAAGCAGGGCCTCACAGGCCATCCCGGGGCGCAAAAACAGATCGAAGAAGACCTCAAGCGGGTGCGTGGGGCCGTGGGCGAGACCCTGGATAGCATGCGGGCCGCTTCCGAGCTTCAGGGCAAGAAGATGCGCGACCGCTCCATGTGGCTCTTCGGCGGCGGTGCGGTCAACATGCTGGCCCTGATGGTCACGGCCAAGCTCGCCCCCGGCGTGGGCATCGCCAACTCGGTCTTGATGAGCGGGCTCTTTGGGGCGGGCGTCTTCTTGCAGGACAAGAGCGACCAGCAGGCCCTGCTGCGCGACACCCTGGACCGCTGGGAGCTGCAACTGAACGAGCTGAAAGAGGTGGGCAAGCTGGGCTCGAGCCCGGACGGCGCCAGCGGCCTGGAGGTGCGCCAGGGCTCGGTCGTGGTGGGCGGGGTGCGGGTCCCGGTCAAGGTGCGCGGTTGAGGCGTTTTCTGGCCTGGGCCGAGAGCCGGCCGGTCGACCTGGGATGCTCGCTCAGCTGGAGCAATTCGTTCCGCTTTCCCCTGCAGAACGAGCAGGCCCGGCGCGAGGTGCTGTGGGGCGCTTGTCTGCTGCTGGTCTTGCCCGGGATCGGGTGGTTGCTGAACATGGGCCATCGCGTGGAGATGGTGCACCGGATGCACCGGGGCGAATCGGCCTGGCCCGCCTGGACCGACTATCCGCGCCTGTTCCAGAACGGGCTGGTCACCTTCGCCGGGATGCTCTACTACTTCACGCCAGGCCTGCTGGCCCTTTATCTACGCCAGCGGTCCCTGGCGCTGGTGCTGATGCTGGCGGCCATCGTCGCGATTCCGGGATTCATGACCCACTATTGCAGGCAGTTCGACCCGCGCGAGATCTTCGACCCCTTCCGGGCCCTGAGCCGGGTGGCTCAGGGAGGAGTGGCCTACTGGCACGCCTGGGCCATCGCCCTGGCGGCTCTGGCTTTGAGTTTTCTGGGCCTGCTCTTCGGACTGGCCTTCCTGGCCACCAGCGTCTGGTTCTGGCAGACGGCAGCCATCAGCTTTGCCACCGTCTTTACCCGCCAGCTGCCGCGCTCGTAACCCTCAGGCCAGCGCCAGGTCCGCCTCGACGAAGGCCCGCTCGCGACGCACGCTGAGGCTCAGCTCCTGCAACCACAGCTCGCTCTCCTCAGCCAGAGAAAGCCCAGCATCGAGCAACCTCGCGTCTTCTTGCTCCAGGCCCCGCAGGATGTGCTCCAACCCCGTCAGCAACTTGCCGTAGCCCAGGGTGGCCTGATGAAAGAAGCCCTCGGTCCCCGGCAGAGCCTCGGCGTAGAGAGCCAGTTTCTCCTCAGCAAAGTCGAGCATGCGCCAGAAATCGTTGGCGTGAGGCTCCTCGAAGCTGCCGTCATGGGCGGCGGCAACGATGGCGCGCAGGCGGCGGATGAGATAACTGTCCTCCAGGCGCTCTTGAGTGATACCGGCAATCTCCTGATAGCGATGCAGCATGACGGACCCTCCTTGATTGGAAGCCGCGGAGCCAGTCGGCTCCGCGGCCGTGAGCAGTTGATCAGACTGGCTGGAATCCGTTGTGGTTGAAGTCATAGACCCGGAAGTGATGACCGCCGGCCGGACCGGTCCCCATCGGGAGGACGGTGAAGTCGCCCACCGACTGCTGCCCGCTGGCATCCGTGCGGGTGACGTCCCAGTGGAACCGACCCGTCCGGCTGGCCTCGAGCTGGGCCCCGTTGTCCTGGTTGGTGAAGCTCCACTGGCCAGGGGCAGTCCGGTGACCGCTGAGGTTCTCCCCGGCCCGGTTCACTCCGAACGAGGCACCATTCTTGACCACTCCTGCGCCGACGAGACTGTTGAGCATCTTCTGAGCCCTCCTTGAATTGCTTGGATGAGCTCAGCATAGGGGGTCGCTCTCAGACCAGGCTCAAGGGCGGCTCAAGAAATTCTCAAATCGGTTGCTGGAGGGTAAACTTCATCGTTCTCACCATCAGGAGCCTTCGGCCCCGGGAAAATGAACCACACCAGCGGCATCGCAGCCTGAATAGCAGCCGCGCCCGATTCGCGCAAGAGCTGGCGCTCCCCACCGCGTCACGGCACGGAGCTCTACGGGTGGATGATCCGGTGCACCTCGCTCAGATTGGTAAAATACCAGTTGTCTCCTGACCCGGCCTGGGACGGATTCTCGTAGAACGGTCGGATATGAACCCCCGCCGGCACGATCACTCCGTTGCTGTCGTACACCGGGGGCTTGTTGTCGTGAGAATCGAGAATCAGCGGGGTGGTGTCGCCGTTCTGGACGTCCGAGGCCAGGTCACCGAGCCACATAATGACGTGCGTTACCTCGCCCTCGGCTCCCAGGCTGTTCTTGATGTAGAGCAGATCGCCGGGCTGGAGCTGCGCGATGAGCTGTTGGTAGGTGAACTGTCCCCCGGTCGCGACGGTCTGGATCGGGATGACGGTCTGACCGTCCCAGGTCGTAGCCTCCGTGTACGTGTTCTGGCCAGGGACCGCCGTTACGGCGTCTTGCGGAACGTCGGCCGGAGCGAGCTTCAGGCCCAGCCCGAAGTTGTAGTTCCATTGGCTGAAGTCCGAGCAGTCGATGCCGGCGCTGTTTTGTCCCAGGGACACCTCTGACCAGGGCCAGTCGGGAACGAAGGATGGGTTCCAGTCCGGAACGTGATGGTGCTGGTAGTGATAGCCCAGATACTGTTGAGCGGTCGCGACCACGCGTTGCTGCTGCCACTGCTGCAGCGTGAAACCGGGGGGCACGTTGGGGGTGGGAGCGGGATACTGGCGCGGCGTCGGGCCAAACGTCTGGTTGACCTCCTCGCTTCCGTAGGCGCTCAGATTGAACCACTCGGAGAACGGCTGGATGGTCGATTCCTCGCTGGCCTGGTTGCGCGGTGATTGCGAGAAGTCCGGAGTCAGACTGGCAGCCGGGATACTGAGCTTGATCTGGTAAGGCGACGTGTAGGTCGGCATCGGGCTGATGAGCACCCCGGTGGACGCCGACAGGCTGTTGAGCAAGGCTCCCGATGCTCTGGCTCCCTTGTTCTGGGTGCTGGTTTCGAACGCCCTGACCGCGGAGGCGAGCTGGCTCGTCGCAGCGGACCCCGAGAGTGCGCTCGTGTTGGCCGGCTGGAGGGTCGAGGGATCGCCTGCGCTGGTGGACTGCGACAGCACCCAGACGGTGACCCCGTACTGCATGCCGTCGAATTGACCGTCCTGGGCGTCGTTGTTCAGAGCCAGGAGAAAGCTGGGCATGGAGAGATTCCGGTCGCTGGCTTCCTGGGCCAACCCTGCGATGCACAAGCCATAGTTGATGGAGTCGCGCGACCCGGTGCTCGTCGTGGACGGGTCGATCGGAGCGGTGCTCAGCAGATCGGTAAGTCCAAGATAGCTCCCCATCGCGGCGTTGGACGAGGTGATGGCCGTCTGCGGGGACACCCCGGCCCGGATCTGGGCCAACGCCAGCTCGCAGGCGAACGTGGTGAAGGGAGTGACGTGGACCGAGCCTGTGGTCGGGGTGGGGACGATCGCGCGCAACACGAGGCCGGAAGGCAGCGGCGCGGTCTCACCCGTGACCACGTTCGTGTCCGTGCCGCCCGTGACCTGGATCACGACGGGGGCCGAGTCAGTTCCCAGATTGAACGCGTATTGATTGGTGTTCGCGATCACCTCGAGCACCGAGGTGGGCTCTTGCACGGGGAAGCTCTCGACCGTGGGAGAGAATTCGCCCAGGGTGCCGTCTGGCTGGACATTGTACACGGTTACGGTCGGTCCCTGGACGGGGCCATCGAAGATCGAGCCGGAGACGGCTCCCGGCGGGAGCGGCTGAGGAGCGGGGTTGCTCGCCTGGGTTGACAACGCGCCATTCTCTCCGCAGCCTGTCAGCAAGAGAGCGCCAATGAACCATGCATGCCAGCGATACGTCATTTTGCGGCAGTTCGAGATCGATTGGGGTCGTGCCTGCGGAAAAGACCTTGTCGAAGTGCCAGCTTGAGTGTCGTTGTGGTGTTCGAAAAGCTCACCCACCAGCTTTGCCTAGCTCGAGGCCCGGAAAATGGGCCGACGAGGTCCTGGCCCAGGTGGAGCCGGGACGGGTCCGGAGGAGAATACCCCGATCTGCGACAAACTCAGGAACGCTTGCGCAACCGGACCCCGGGCAGGGTCACCTGGCCGGCCTCTTCGAGAACCGAGGCCGACCGGACCTGGGCGGGGGTCGCACCGGGCCGGGACATCTCGGCCAGCACCGCCTCGACATCCAGTTTGCCAAACAGGGTGTCCGGCCCGAGTCGAGAGGCGGCCGCGGTGAACTCCGTGAAGGCCTCGGAGAAGCGCGGCCCATTCTCCCAGCGGCCCAGGGCATGCAGTCGCTCGACGACGGCGCGAAAATCCTCACGATTCCCCAGCATGGCCCGCAGCCGCACGCCGGCATCCACCGTGTCGGCCAGGGTCTCGCCGGGCCCGAGACGAGCCGTCAGGGCGGCCCAGTCCTCGGTCGCCTCCTTCAGGTCACCCGGGCAGGCCTGCAGCCAGCTCAAAGCGGCCTGGCAGCGCTCCGCAAAACTCTCCTGGCCGACCGGGGTCGACAGGGCCGTGAAGCCACGCGAGGCATACTCATCGCTTCCCAGCGCGTAGAGCAGCGGAGCGGCGGTTCGCAGGGCTTCGGGCGAGCCCAGTTGGCGGGCCACCTCCTCGGCAGCCGGGCCCAGCTTGAGCAAAGCCCCGGCCTCCAGGGTCCAGTCGGCTCCGCCCAGGCGCCGGGCGATCTCGGCCGTGGCCTCGGGGTCGGAGCCGGCCCGTCCCAACAGCCTGGCAGAGCGACCGATGCGAGTCAGCTGGTCGTCGGCCTCCCCGGCCCGAAGGCCCAGGAAGTCCTCCACCTCGGCCAGCTTGCTCCCCTTGAGGGGGCCCGCCAGCGCGGCGCGCTGCTCGGGGCCGGCGCCAGCGGCCTGCAGCAACCGGAAGTACTGGGCGGTCTGCTGTTTGCGTCCCTGGTCCCCGGCGGCCAGCCAGCCGGCGCACTCGAGGTTGGCCAGATGCTCCTCGCGACCGGGCTGCTCGAGCAGGGGCAGGAGCTCGAGCCCGCGCGTGAGGTCCCAGCAGGCCCGGGTAGCGGCCGCCAGCGACTCGGTGGCCCGGGGGCCGAGCTCGAAGGCCTGCCGCATGGCCACCCGGGTCCGGGCATCGGCGTTGGGCAGCGTCTCGATCTGATTGCGAATGGTCTTGTAGTCTTGCAGCAGGTCGCCCAGGGGTCGCTGGCGCCCGCTCAAAAGCGAAGTCGCGTCCATGGAGGCCTCCAGGCCCACCCCCTGCTCCACCAGAAAGCGCACCCCGGCGGGCCGGTCTTGCTGCTTGAAGCCCTGCTCGACCAGTCGGTCCACCATCGCGGGGGCGACCGAGCCGGTGGCCTGCAGCACGGCCAGCCCCAGATCGCGGTCGGGCGACTGCTGCAGCAAAGTCCAGGCAGCCAGGGCCCGGTCGGGATCGCCCGCACAGCACGAGAGCACCCGGGCAAAGTCGGGCCCGTCGCGCGCAAGGTCCGAGCCTGTCCAGCCTTCCAGCAACCTGGTAGCCTGCTCGGCGCGCCAGTTGGCCTTCTTGGTGGAATCAAGCTCCTCGTTCCAGGCCAGCCAGGCGGCCGCCCGGGTCGGATTCTCATTGACGGCGGCCAATGCTTTCCGGGTCTCTTCAAAGTCCTGACTCGGACGGACCATCAGCTGCAGGCAGAGCCCGTGCTGCTCGATGGGTAGCTCGCTCCACATGCGGGCAACGTGGGGAGCGAAATCTCGCTCCTTGGCAAACTTCTCCAACCCCGCCTCGACGTCCACCTCCCCCTGTCGGGCCGCCCACCCGGCGATCAGGTCTCTCGCCACTTCCTTGCGCAGGACGACGTCCTGCAGCTTCTCCAGCTGCTCGGCCCGCTCCGGGCTCCGGGCCAGATGGGTCGCTGTCAGAGCCAGATCGAGGTCCTCCACCCTGCGCATCGTCTCCGCCAGCTTG
The DNA here is from genome assembly GCA_045863235.1 of Candidatus Xenobia bacterium. GTDB lineage: Bacteria > Vulcanimicrobiota > Xenobia > Xenobiales > QWHO01 > QWHO01. The sequence goes on from BTUM01000050.1 coordinate 25,452, forward strand.
TCGGAGGAAACCTGTCCGAATGGGCCAGCGCCTGGACCGCCTGCTCTCCGCTCTTGAGCGGCAAGTCTCCGAGAAATTTGACCAGGTCTGCCAGAGGATGCTCACGAGCGAGCCGCAGCAACTCCTGGTAGCCCAGATCCGCGCCGAAACTCAACCGACAGGTGGCGGCAGCGGCCTGGGCCCTGGTCACGATGTCGGCCTCGTGGTGATCGAGCTCGGCCTTGTGGATCCGGGTCCAGATATCGTTCCTGCGGTCGCCGTGTCGTTCCGCAATCGTGGCCGCGGCAAGCTCCGGCTCGACCTTTGCGAGAAACGCCTCGAACGGCTCCATCTCGGCGGCGCTGAAGTGTCCGAGCGACAGGCTCTTCTTGCGGTCCTGCTCGGGAGTGTGGATTTCCACGCTGTGCTCGGGAGCTTTCAGCCCCTGGTAAAGTCGCAGGGGGATCTCGCTGTGCAGGGCTCCGTCGCAACAAAGGCCTTTCTCGGTCAGCCACTTGAGGCTTCGGGCCAGGTCGGGGCGCTCCAGCTCAGTCTCGCTGCAACGGCCCGTCATGAACAAGAAGAAGCCTGCTTCGTCCAGGCTCTTGACGTTGTAGCAGTAAATCCCGCTGCTCAGGTAGGCCCCTCGCCCGGCCCGGATGTTCTCGAAAGCCTCCTGGGGGGTGACCGAGCCGCTCTTTCCCTCCGGGGCCCCCGCCGGTCGGCCGGAGGCTTTCTCGAGCTCGACGAGGCCCTGACGCACCGCGTCGGCCAGTCGGCTGCCCTGCTCGGAGGTCGGGACCGGCGGCTGAGCCGCTGGCTCACTGAAGGGAGCCAGCCAGCCGAGCAGGCTGATCCCGGTGCGCCGCAGCGTCTCGGAAGCCGTGCTGGTCAGAGAGCCGGGGGAAGGAGGTGCGGGGGTCGCTGCCACGACAGGCCGGGACGGCGACCAGGAGGGAAGAGAGGACAGCTGGACGCTGTCGGGCAGGGGTCCTCCCGACGCGGATTGCGGCAGGCTCCAACCCGGTTGCAGAGGGGTGAATCCGTTGGTGGGGCGGATGTCCATGCTTGGACCTTGCATGTTCTCTTTGGGCCAGGTCAGGCCCTTCGTTTGGCTCGGGCAGGGAGGCCAACCAAGTCCTTCGAACGCTGTTCGATTCCGTCCTCAGGAGGACCTCCCATGAAACTGTCCCACAACCTGATTGTCGTCGGACTGTGCACCGTCAGCCTCGTTCTGGGCTGCTCAGACGGCGCCATCCTGGATAACGGGGCTCAGGGGGTGCCTCCGGCACTGACTCTGCCGCAGGGCACGGCCTCTACCTTCGCGGGCTCGGTAGCCACCCGGGGAGCCCAGCCCGGCGCCGAGATCGTCATCAAGGACGCCTCTGGCACTGTCATCGGCACGGCCCTCTCCGATCAACAGGGGAACTACTCCCTGAGCGTCGACCCTGTCGTGCGCGACAACGCCGGCCCCTTCCTGGTGCAGGCCACGCTGGTGGACGGAACGGTGCTGTTCAGCCTGAGCCCGGGGAACTCGATCGTCAACGTGAGCCCTCTCGAGGACGGGCTGCTGCGGGCCTATTATGGAGCACTTGGAACCTCTTCCGAGGAGGTCTTCGCGAACTTCTCCCTGGCCAGCCCGGTGCCCAATCCGTCCCAGTTTGCAGAGGCCCTGAGCACCCTGACCGCGCCCATCGAGCAAAGCTTCGGGCTCGACCCCAGCTTCGAGCCCATCTCCACCCCCTTTGACCCTTCGGCCAACAGCGCTTACGGGCAGATGCTCGGCTCGCTGACCGTGACCTCGAACGGCGACCTCCTGGTGCTGACCTCCAGAGACATCGAGGTGCGGGCGCGGGCCATCCCCCATCTGGGCTCGCAGGGGGTGGGCTTTCCGGGCGTCTGGGTCACCTTTGAGGGCACCCGCACCGTGTCGGGGGTTCAAACCGCCCTCCAGACCCCTCCCGTCAACGCGCTGGTGGCGGTCTCAGGCATGGTGGAGGATGTCGTGACCGCTCCCCAGGCGCGGGAAGAGATTCAGGCGGCCGGTCCGATCGACGGGACCCGTGTGCTGGTCGGGTATTATGCCAACTGGACCGCCTATCGAGGCTATCCCGGTCAGCCCACGGGGAGTACCGACAAGGACGCCCAGAGCCGCGGCTACAACGTCTTTCAGAACGCGGGCAATCCCAGCGACACGACCAATCAGATTCCGGCCGACAAGCTGAACGTGGTCAACTACGCCTTCGCCAGGATCGTCGATCAGGGCGAGACGTACCCCTATAAGCGGGGCGATCTGGAAGGCCCGCCCGGCACCGTGGTGGCCTTCGACTACTGGGCCGATTGGGGAAAATCCTATCCGCCCGACACCTGGGCAGATCCGACCAGGTTTGCGCCCGACGAGTTCCGCGGGAATTTCAAAGAGATCGCCAAGCTCAAAGCCAAATATCCTCAGCTCAAGGTGATGATCTCCATCGGGGGCTGGACTCTGACGGCTCCGTTCTCCGACATGGCCAAAGACCCCAAGAGGCGAGCCCTCTTCGTGAGGTCGGCGGTCAACTTCATGAGCAAGTACGGCTTTGACGGCATCGACATCGACTGGGAGTACCCGGTCGTGCGCAAAGGAACAGGTCCGGACGGCAAGGATATTCCGGGCGACCCCGCCGACACCAAGAACTACACCGCGCTGATGGGCGAGTTGCGCCAGGCCCTCGATGCCAAAGGTCAAAATGAAAATCGGAAGTTTTATCTGAGCGCCGCCGTCCCGGCCGCTCCCAAGACTTTCGCCCACATCGAGCTGGGCAAGGTGGCCCAATCGGTCGACTGGTTCAACCTGATGGCCTACGACTACCATGGCTCTTTCGACGCGAGCCCTCCGAAGACGGGTCATCTGGCTTCCCTGTTCCCGGGCACAAGCGGGTCCGTACCTGATCCGTTCGGTCCCGACGACTTCAACACCGACGCAGCGGTGAAGGCTTACCTTGCGGCCGGGGTGCCGCCCCAGAAGATCATCATGGGTGTGCCGGCTTATGGACGCAGCTTTCCCCAGGTGGCGAGCATCGACAACAATGGGCTGTTCCAGAGCTTCGACGTGTCCAAGGGCAATGTGCTCGGCACCTTCGATGACCCGAAAGCTGCCACGGGAGTGTTCGACTACTGGCACATCTCGCAGCTTTACGACTCGGGCACCGATAAGCAATTCAAGCACTACGACAGCACCGCCATCGCTGCCTGGACTTTCTCCGGGCTCTTCAAACAGCCCGACAAAGGCAGCGTGCTGATCACCTACGACGACGTGGACAATGCCATCAGCAAGAAGGTGGACTACGTCAAAGCCCAGCTCCCCGCCCCCATCAAGGGCCATGACCTGGGGGGCATCATGATCTGGGATCTGGCCGGCGACGTTCACGACGCCACTCAGCCCAACTCCATCGTCAACAAAGTCAGCAGCAGGCTGAACAACTGATGCGCCTGGTCGGCCTGCTCCTGCTGCTGACAACCAGCCTGCTGGCCGTGCCGGTTCCTCAAGAGCTGGTCGAGGTGCCGGTAGAGCGCCTGGTGCGCAACCTGAAAGCTCGCTGCCAGGCCGAGCCCGAGGACGCGCGACGCTGGTTCGAGCTGGGCCGAGCCCAAATGATCGGGTATGCCCTCAAGACGCCCACTCTGACCGTCAACCTGCGCTACCGGGCCGAGTTTCCCGTAGGCACGGACCTGCCCCCGCGCGAGGTGCGGGCGGCCTCGTCGGGGGAGCAAAACAAGCAGGCTCGGGCCCACCTGGAAGCGGCCATGACGGCCTACCGCAAGGCGCTCGAGCTCGACCCCGACCTGCTGGTGGCTCTGCTTGGTCTGGGATGGTGCCAGATGGAGGCCGGCCAGGAAGTGCAGGCCCGCGAGAACCTGCGCCAGGCGTTCCGCCAGGCTTACAAGCGCGAGCAGGAGCACCGCACCCCGCTCTTCGGCACCACCGTGACCGAGGAGACGGGCCGCTATCTCAAAGTGCTGCTCGACCCGAAGAAAGACGCTGCCGAGCTGGCAGACATCGACAAGAAGTGCCAGCACGTGGCCAGCCTCCCCCGGGCGGTCACTCCGCTGCTCGTTCCGCTGGAGGACGATCTCGAGCTGGAGGACCTGATCAATCCCTCCAGTGCAGTCGCCTTCGACCTGGACGGGTCGGGCCTGGCCCGGCGCTGGGGCTGGCCCAACACCCGGGCCGCCTTCCTGGTGTGGGCGCCCGGCTCGCGGCCGATCACCTCGGGCCTGCAGCTCTTCGGCAACGTGACCTTCTTCGTGCTGTGGGAGGATGGCTACCAGGCCCTGGCCTCGCTCGACGACGACGCCGACGACCGTCTGAGAGGGACCGAGCTGGACGGCCTGGGGCTGTGGAGCGATCTCGATCAGGACGGTCGCTCTCGTCCCGAAGAGGTCCGAACGCTGGCCGCAATGGGAGTGGTGGAGCTGAGCTGTCGAGGCCACCGAGGTCGATCGGCCGAGGGAATTCGCTTTGCCGACGGCCGGGTTCGGCCGACCTATGACTGGGTGGGAGAGCTGCTCGGGCCCTGACGGGCGCAGGGTCCCTGCGCTACTTCGCGCAACGGCGGGCCAGAGTCCGCACGAACCCCGGGTCTTCGAGCTCGGCCGGCGTCAGGTAGTCGATCGTCGCCAGCAGCCGGGTCGGCTGGTTGGCCGGAGTAAAGACCAGCAGCAGGTAGGAGCGCTCGGTCCGAACCGGCAGGGCGCGGTCGGGCGTGCCGTCCCCGTCGAAGTCCTCGACCAGGCCAGCGCTCGCCTGGAACTCGTCGCGGATCGTGAGTTGCCCGCGGGACCACAGCTCGTGAGCTGCCTCGCTCGTGCACAGCAGACGGGGATTCTTCAGGTAGGTCAGCCGGCCGGCCGCCTCCAGGGTGTGGTAGCCGAACTCGGGGGACGAATCGCGGGGGAGCAGCAGCCCGAGCAGCGCCACGACGGCGAGCACGATCAGGAGGTCCCGTCTCATATCCGCTCTTGTCGCCCCGAGCGACGGAATCTTCCCCGCCAAGGAGCGGACCCGGGCGGAAGTAAGCCGCAGCGAGCGGTACTCCGTTTTCCCTGGGAGCGCGCAGAACAGCCCTCAGCGCGGCTCGGAGTAAATGTTTAGCAGGCTCTCATGCGCTTGCACCAAACGTTCATCGATTCCCATCCGGTGGGCATGCGGCAGTTATTGACCAGTCGGCCTGTGTAGCCATAGCCGAGCTTGGCAAAGACGCAGTTCATGGAGACTTCGCAGGCTCGCGCCAGCGTGTAGAAGTCTGAGATGCCGCAATGCTCAAAAACGTCGAGCTCGAGGCGAAAGAGGAGCCGGGCCATCAGTCCTCGCCCCCGGTGGTCGATGGCGGTAGCGCAATCGGTCATCTCGGCCGAGCGATGCTCCCGATCGAGTTCGGCCGAAGCCACTGCGGCCAGACTCTGATCGGGTGCATGCACCACCCGGAAGAGGTTGGCTCCCCTTTCGATCTGCTCGGCGATATGCCCGGGCTGCAGCGGGGATGGGTAGACCCGAAATGTTGCCTGCAGCAGGGCTGAGATCTCTCCCGCCATGGCGGGGGTGGCCCGGCTGGTCCGGTAGCCCTCAGGGAGCCCTGCTGACTCCAGAAGGGGTCGACCAAGAGCCAGGCGGAGGTTCTCCTCGTGCTCGAGCCGGCCGTGCTCGCAGGCGCGGCTCAGTTCGGTGTAGACTGCCCAAACCTGAGCCTCGGTGCGGTCGCGGAAGAAACCCCTTATGACCCCCTCCCGGCGCAGTCCCCTGCGGGCCCACTCAGCCTCCTGGCCCGGGCGCGAGTAGACCAGCACCTTGCTGGCCAACCCCCCTCCGAGTTGCCGCCGGGTCAACTCTCCCAGCTCCTGCGGCCGGATCTCGAACAGCTTGAGCCGAAGATTGGCCAGGTCGAGCAGGGCCCTGTCGTTCAAAGTCAGCATGGTCTCCTCCTCTCTCTAGGGATTATGCGCCGACGGGGACCGGAGGGGAATGTCAGGTTGCGCAGGGTGACTGTCGTATGGCGCACGCTCCTCACGCGCAGGTCGGCGTCGCGGAGAAACGACCGCTTGGGGGCGATTGCATCACCCCGCCGTGGAGCGTCGCATCCACGATTTGAAGAGATATGGGAAGAGGACTGAGCTTACTACCGCGAGCATAATGATGGAGGCGTGCATCTTCTCGTCAAGCTCCCCCATCGACAGTCCCAGGTTGGCAAACAGGACAAGCAAGGTCAGAGGAGCAGCCAGGTTGAGGGCGATAGCCAGGGACGTTCGCCAGTCCTGACCTGGCGAACGAAAGAGCGCGATCGGTATCAGTCGCACCAAGAACAGAGCCAACATCAGCTCGAGCAGCAGGAGCAGACTGCCCTCAATGGCGAGAGGGAGATTGAAGCGCAGCCCTACCGTAATGAAGAAAACGGGAATGAAAAATCCGTTACCCAGGCTGGTAAACTTGACTTCGAGCGGTCCCTTGTGGCGGAACGAAAAGCTGAACAGGGCGCCAGCCAGGAAGGCGCCCAGAATCGGCTCGAGGCGAAGCATTGTGGCCACGGCTACGAAGATGAACATAAGGGCGAGGCCGGCGCGCACGCCGATCTCGGACGAGTCGTGCGTTTCCATCAGGCGAGCGAAGAGATCAGGACGCCACCACACCAGGGTTCGCAGCACGACGAGCCAGAGGTAGGCCAGCCCGAACACCGCTACCAGGGCCAGCAGAGCCAGGAAGAAGTGGACCGAAATACCGTCAGACCGAGCGTAGGCGTTGGTGCCCGTGGCGATGAGGAGGCAGCCGAACTCGCCAAGGGATCCCACCAGCAGGCACTGCTGGCCAAGCGGGCTCCGGGTCAAGCCGAGCTCGTTCAATAGTACCAGGGTCACGCCGATCGACATGGCCCCGATCACCATGAACAGGAAGATCGGCCACCCCATGAGCAACGTGAGCCCCACCGCCAGGCAGAACATGGTCACCACCGCCAGGCTGGCCGGCACAAGCTTCTTTCGACCGCTCCGCTCGAGCTCGGAGAAGTCGAGCTCGAGTCCGGCCAAGAACATCAACAGGAAAAATCCCAGCTCGGCCAGCACCGGGATGAATCCGCCCAGCGAGACCAGATTGAGCAGATGCGGACCCACCAGGATCCCGAAGGCGATCTCCCCCACCGCGGCCGGCACCCGGAGGGGTCTGCAGGCTAGCGGAATGGCGAAGGCGCCCAGAGAGATCAAAACCAGGGAACGAGTGAACAAGGCGTCTTGGGGTTCAGTCATGAGGAAGCACCATCACCGAAACCGGGGAGCGCAACAAAAGGTGGCGTGAGACATCGGGCTGGGTGAACGAGAAACGCTGCCTGACCCGGTGCGAGAGCACCAGCAGGTTATGCTGCAATGACTCTTCCAGCAGGCTGTGCACTGGGTTTCCGGTCAATTCGGCAGTTTCCACGGCCAGACCGTAAATCGGCCCCATGCTGGCGATCATTGAAAGCGCCTCGCGCAGCCTCCGGTTGCCTTCTTCCCCGGCCACGATCGCCGGAGGCACCGAGACCACCGCCTTGAGACGGGCCCCCAGCGACCGGCTCAGATCAAGGGCCAGTTCGGCCGCACGCTGGCTCGGCCCGGCATCCGACACCCCGAGCAGGATGTGGCTGTAGGGAAAGCTCCCACGCGCGATCAGGACCGGCTCGCGGGTGCGATCGAGAAACTGTAAGAAGCGCCGGTTTCCAAATCCCACCTGGTCCTTCCAGCTGACAACAGGTGGAGCCATGACCAGAACCCCGGAGTCCTGTTGATCGAGAATCTCGGTCAGATTTGCTTCCCAGTCACCCTCCAGAGTCACCGCCCCGGCGTCCTCCAGCCCGCTCAGGTTGGGCCTCCAATCCGCCTCGGGGGCGAGCAGCACGCGCAGACCCAGGGCTCCGCCCTGCTCCAGGAGATAGAGACACTCTGCCCAGGCCGAGCCGGGGTCGCCCGGGCCCGGTTGCAGAAAGACCACCCGCGAGCCGAATTGCAGAGGAAAACGAGAGGTTCCGCTGTGCATGTAGTCGGCGATAGAAGGAAGTATGGCGGGGTCTCCCACCAGCAGCACCCGGTCGCCCTGCTCAATGAGGGTTTTGCCGTGGGGTACCACCAGCTGCTCTTTGCGATAGATGGCTGCTACCAGCCACGAGACCGGGCGCAGGCTTGAGAGGCTCCGCCCGACGGCGGGCGAGGTGGCCAGCACGGTGACGTCATAAATCTCGCCCCGGCCGATCCCCACATCGCTGGCGGTTCGCTTGCCCGAGACCAGGCGCGACTCCACCGCCAGAGCCATGGCGTGAGCCCGGCTGAGCGCGCCCACCCCTTCCTGCTCGAATTCCTCGGTACGCGAAGGCTGGTGGACGATGGCCAGACGCGTCTTGATGCCGAAGAGCTGGGAGGCCAGGCGGCAGACCTCCAGATTGACATCGTCGCACCCAGTGACCGCGAGCAGGGCGTAAGCCTGTTCGAGCCCAGCCTGGCGTAAGACCAGCGAGCTGGTCGCATCCCCACAGACCAGCGTGAGGTCCGGGTGAGCCTCGCCCAAACGCTCGAGGGCTTTTGCATCCGAGTCGATCACTACCGTCCGCCAGCGTGGCATCAGCCGTTGGATCAGCAGCCGACCGGTGCTTCCCGCACCGGCCACCAGCAGCAATGGTTTCATCGACCCGCCTTCCCGCAAACCTGGTTCCTCCCTTGGCCTTTGCGCAAGTCAACATGGTCCTTGCGCAATTCGATAGAGGAACTGGCAAAGTCCGGTTTAAGCCAGCTTGACCTCCATTTCGCAAGGCGTCCCATCCGGAGTGCGCCTCCAGGTGGTCGCTAACCGAACCGGGATGCGACGAAGGTGGCCCCGGACCGCCGCCACCGTCGTCGCATCCCCACTTCTGAGAATGTGAATGATGCCCTCTCCACGACGCCGCGTAGCCCTCCTTCTAGAGCACCGGACCTCATTCGACCGTCGCGTCGTGCGAGGAGTAGCCGGCTATGCCCGAGAAAACGCCTGGGAGCTTCTGTCCGAGGCGTACGGCGACGTGGGCAGCTCCGCGCTACGCAGCCACTTCTTTGGAGCCATCGTCGCTGTGACCGATCGGCGCCAATGGCGTCGATTGAGAAACTGGCGCATACCGGTCGTCAACGTTTCCGGGGCCGTCGCCACCCCTGACCTTCCCACTGTCTGCAGTGACAATGCCGCCATCGGCCGGATAGCAGCCGAGCACTTCCTGGAGCGAGGGTTCCGTCACTTCGCCTTCGCTGGGCCGCCCGCCGTACTCGGCTCGTCCGAGCGCTTGCAAGGCTTCACCGAACGGCTGGGTGAAGCCGGTTACGACGTCGAAGCCCTGGACTGCGAGGTGGACTGGGCGGGTCGCTGGCAACGAGAGCGAATCAGGCTCGAGCGCTGGGTCAGCCATCTGCTCAAGCCATTTGCGCTATTCGTAGTCAACGACATACTGGCCCGCCGTGTGCTGCAGGTCTGCGAACGCCAGGGAATCCAGGTGCCCGATCAGTGTGCCGTTCTCGGGGTGGGCGACTACGCGCTTCTCAACGCACTGGCCCCGATCCCAATCTCGAGCGTGGTTCAAGACGCCGAGCAGATTGGCCGTCTGGCGGCCGAGCTCTTGACCGAGCTGGCCGAAGGGCGCCTGCGGGACGCAGCGCTGCGCCTGCTGGTGCCTCCGCTGGGCGTGGTAGCGCGGCAGTCGTCGGATACCAACGCAGTGGATCATCCGCAGCTCTCCATCGCCCTGGATTTCATCCGGAGCAACCTCGGCCAGGGGCTGCGCGTCTCTGACCTGGCCGAGCACCTGGCCGTATCGAGGCGCTGGCTGGAGATGCAGTTTCAACAGCATCTGGGCTGCTCGCCGCGGGCCATGATCAGGAGCCAGCAGGTGAGCCTGGCCAAACGTTTGCTGGTGGAGACCGACTGGCCCCTTTCGCTCATCGCTCGCCGCTGCGGAATGGCCTCACCTGAGCGTCTCAGCACAATGTTTCGAGGTAGTGAGGGGCTCCCCCCGAGCATCTACCGTGCCCGAATGCGGGCTTACGGCTCCGACCTTTGAGCCGCTTTCCGCCAGGCAACCTGCCTTGAGAAGGGCCCCATCCTCCCGCTTCGAACCTCTGTCCTACGATGGATACGCTACCCAGGGCCCACGCCGACCTCTTCCCCGTGCTCACTCCCGACCAGTTGCAGCATCTGCGCGACTATGGCGCGGTGGAGGAGCAAGTGAGCGCGGGCACCTGCCTGGTCCGACCCGGCGAGCTTAACCTCGACTTCGTGGTCGTGCTCGAAGGCGAACTCGAGATCAGCGCTGGCGATCTCCCCATCGTGGTGCACGGACCGGGCCAGTTCATGGGTGACACCCACACACTCAGCGGCCGGGCAGCGGTGGTCCTGGGCCGAGCCCTCACCCCTCTTCGCTACCTGCGCCTTTCGGCCGCCGCGCTGCGGCGCGTGGTGGTAGAGCGCTCCGAGCTCTCCGACCTGCTGCTCAAGAGCTTTCTGGGCCGGCGCATGGCCCTGGTGCAGGGTCAGTACACCGGTACCCGTCTCATCGGCTCGCGCTACTCGCACGACACCCACCGCATCCGCGAATTCTTGACCCGCAACCAGTTGCCGTTCCTTTTCAGTGACGTCGAGAGCGACCCCGACACCGAGGCCCTGCTCGACAGCTTCGGGGTGCGCCCCGAGGAGACGCCGTTGCTGGTTTGCTCGGCCGGCCACTTCTGCCGCAACCCCTCCAACGAGGAGATCGCCTCCAAGCTCGGTCTCAACGCCCTGGTGGAAGACCACGTGGTGGACCTGGTGGTCGTGGGCTCCGGCCCGGCCGGGCTTGCGGCCACCGTCTACGCCGCCTCCGAGGGCCTGGAGGTGGTCACCATGGACACCACTGGCCCGGGCGGGCAGGCCGGCACCAGCTCCAAGATCGAGAACTATCTCGGCTTCCCCTCGGGCATCTCGGGTCGCGAGCTGGCCGAGCGTGCCCTCTTGCAGGCCCAGAAGTTCGGAGCCCAGATGGCCTCCGCCCGCACCGCCGTCAAGCTCGACTGCGAGGGGCCAGTCTACGCCGTCACGACCTGCGACGGCTCCCAGGTGCGAGCCCGGGCCCTGGTGATCGCCACGGGCGCCCGCTACCGCAAGCTCGACCTGGCGAACCTGGCCGCTTACGAAGGCCGCGGTGTCTACTACGGGGCCACCGCCATGGAGGGCTTGCTCTGCAAGGACACCGTGGTGGCCGTGGTGGGGGCAGGCAACTCGGCCGGTCAGGCGGCCGTCTTCCTGGAGACCGTGGCGCGCGAGGTGCACCTTCTGGTGCGCGGCGAGACCCTGGAGACCTCGATGTCCAAGTACCTGATCCGGCGCATCCAGGAGACGCCCAGGATTCACCTCCACCTCCAGTGCGAGGTGTGCGAGCTGGCAGGGGAGGATCACCTCGAGCGCTTGCGCTTCTGCTGCCACCAGGACGGCTCCGTCACCGAACTCGAGTGCGCCAACTTGTTCACCATGGTCGGGGCGGTGCCCAACACCGCCTGGCTCGACGGCTGCCTGGAATTGGACGAGAAGGGATTTGTGCGCACGGGCCGCGACCTGACCCGCGTGGGTCTGCAGCGCTCGGGCTGGTCGGCCGGCCGTCGCCCCTTCCCCTACGAGACCAGCAAGCCCCGCATCTTCGCCGTTGGCGACGTGCGCTCCGACTCCACCAAGCGCGTGGCCACCGCCGTGGGGGAGGGCTCGGCGGCGGTGCAGTTCTTGCACCGGGCCCTGGCCGACCTGAGCTAAAGTGCACTTTACAACGCGCTGAAACTGCGTTCCGGCGCGTTCGTCAGATTGTGCTGGAGGTTCCGGTTTGCGGCCAGACTTCCAGGGGCTTTCAAGCCTCTTTCAGACCCCTGCGGCACACTCCCTCCATGCAGGTTCGACAACTGGCCCGCGAGGGGCTGGTCCGTCAGGGTGGGCAGACCTTCGAGAACGCTCGCAAGGTGGGCGAGAGCTATCTCGAGGCGATCTCCGAGCAAGCTGGCGACAGCGTGGAGGGCACGGTGGCCCGGGTGGCCAACCAGGCGGCGGCCCAGCGGCTCTACCCGGAGAGCGCCTACCAGGCCCAGAACCACGCTCTGCAAGCCCTGGCAGCCGGCATCGGCGGGCCCATCGGCCCGGCTCTGGCCTCGATCGGCTACCAGGCCATGCACAAGACCGTCTGGCACCAGGCTTCCAGCGCTTACCACGACGGGCGTTCTGTCAGCGCCGTCTTCCTGGACGGGATCGCCACCCACAGCCAGGATCCGACCGAGCGCAAGCTGGCACGAGCCGCCCGCGAGAGCGCCGCCGACTATCTCTACAACGAGACCGCCTTCAACGTGCAGGCAGAAGCCCTGCGCCGCATCCGCGACGGGGTAGCCGGGCGGGACGTGGCCGCCAGCCTGGCCGAATTTGGCCGGGCCGCGCGCATGAAATCGCTCGACAACGAGAATGCCCGCAAGGTGGCCGGCCCAATCCTGGGAGCCATCGCGACCTGCTCAGGGCGCGAGGCGGCTATCGCCGAGGTCACCCGCCAGGCCAGCGCCGAGTACCTTCGCCAGGACGCAGCCAGCCTGGCCCAGGACGTGGGCTTCGCCGTCATCCTGGAAGGCTCGAAGGGAAGCATCGCCCAGGACCTGGCCGACCTGGGAACGCGCTCGCTCAACCACTGCAAATATGCTGAGGACCAGCGCAACCTGGGTCATAGTATTCTGCGCGGCCTGGCTCGCCACGCCGAAGCTCCGGCTGCCCGCCTGACCGCTGCCGTGGCCGACGAGGTCACCTGTCCGCGGCTCTACAACACCAGCGCCGCCGGCACCCACTATGACGCCTTCAGCCTGATCGCCGAAGGGGGAACGCCCCCGAGCGACCACCTGGTCGCCCGCCTGGGCCTGGCCGTGCTCGGTCGCGGTGAAACCGTCTCCGACAGCCGCACGATGGGCCACGGAGTTCTCAATGCTCTGGTGCAGAACTCCTCTGATCGAGTCAAGAAAGGGGTGCTGGAGGGAGCCTTGCAGCAGTCGGCTCAGGCCTCCTCAGACCAGGTGGCGGTGGGCATCCAACGCTTCGCTTTCAACTGGGTCCAGAGCGCCCCCTCGGTGCCCGAGCCCCCTCCTGGCAGCCAGGATAGTCTCGAACCTGCGGTGCTGCAGCAACGCATCGGGTTGCACGAGTCGATCAAAACCATGCTGCACGAGGAGATCTCCAGCCAGTCTGCCCAGATCGCCGGCAAGACGACCGAGATGCAGGCCCTGGCCGACCGCTTCAACCCGATGGTGGACACCGACCAGAAGCTCATCAAGCGAGTCAATCTGGCCCGTATGGGGCTGTTCGTGGGGGGCGGGGCCTTGCTCGCCGGCGTGATCCTCCAGCCCGGAATGGTCGGCGAGGTGGTCAAGACCGGCCTGGTTTTCGCAGGCATGGCGACCGCCGTGGGGAGCTTCGTGACGATGGGGAACGCCAATCAGAAGCGCCGGCTCTTGCTGGCCGAGTTCTGGCCACAACGACACGCCTACGACCGCCTCGACGGCGAGGTGCAGGCGCTGCAGGGGGCCGGCGCCGCCACCCGGTCCATGCTCGGGCCCATCGAGCAGGCCATCCAGGCCGATCAGAGTCGTCTGGAGGTGCTGGCCATCTCCCAGGCCGTCACGGCCCCCGACAAGACCGGAGCCATCAAGTTCGACCGCGAGATGGTAACCATCGGCGGAGTGCGCATCAACCGGGCCAAACCCAAGCTCGCCCCGGGGGAAGACCAGGACGCCCCGGCAGTTTCTAGCTCCGTCAGCTCCTCGTAGCCTGCTCGGACGCTTTGGGAGGTCGCCTTCGCCCCGGACCGGGCCGTCAGGAGCTTCGGAAGGACACCGGAATCGGTGGGCGCAGGGCCCAGGCAGATTTCCGCGAACCGCCCTCCATTCCGGCGAAAAGAAAGGGTGCATTCAAATGGCGGCTACAGCGGATATCGGCCTGATCGGCCTGGCGGTGATGGGCCAGAACCTGGTCTTGAACATGAACGACCACGGCTTCACGGTAGCCGTCTTCAATCGAACCGTCTCGAAGGTGGACCACTTCCTGGCAAACGAAGCCAAGGGCACGAAGGTCATCGGCACCCACTCGCTCAAAGAGCTGGCCGACGCGCTCAAAAAGCCCCGCCGGGTGATGCTGATGGTGCAAGCCGGTCCGGCGGTAGACTCTACCATCGAGCAGCTGCTCGAGGTGCTCGAGCCGGGCGACATCATCATCGACGGAGGCAACTCCAACTACCAGGACTCGATCCGCCGCTGCGAGATGCTCGAGTCCAAAGGCCTCCTTTTCGTAGGCGCGGGCGTCTCGGGAGGCGAAGAGGGCGCGCGCAACGGCCCCTCCATCATGCCTGGTGGCTCGCCGGCCGCCTGGGAGCACGTCAAGCCGATCCTCCAGGCCATCGCAGCCAAGGTAGCCGACGGCACCCCCTGCTGCGACTGGGTAGGCGAGGGCGGAGCCGGGCACTTCGTCAAGATGGTGCATAACGGCATCGAGTATGGCGACATCCAGCTCATCTGCGAGGCCTACGACCTGATGGCCAGCGCGCTGGGAATGAAGCCCGACGAGATGAGCCAGGAGTTCGATCGCTGGGACAGGGGCAACCTGGACTCCTTCCTCATCCAGATCACCCGCGACATCCTGGCCTTCAAAGATGAGGATGGCTCGCCCATCGTGGACAAGATCCTGGACACCGCCGGCCAGAAGGGCACCGGCAAGTGGACGGTGATCAACTCACTCGACCTGGGCGTGCCCCTCACGCTGATCGGTGAGGCAGTCTTTAGCCGCAATCTCTCGGCTCTCAAGGAAGAGCGAGTGGAAGCGGGCAAGGTCTTGCACGGGCCCGACGCAAAATTCAACGGGGATCGGGCTGCCTTTCTCAAGGACCTCGAGCAGGCTCTCTATGCGGCCAAGATCATCAGCTACACCCAGGGCTACATGCTGTTCCGTCAGGCCACCGTCGAGTACAAGTGGAACCTGAACTTTGGCGGCATCGCCTTGATGTGGCGCGAAGGATGCATCATCCGCTCGGCCTTCCTGGGCAACATCAAGGCGGCCTACGACCGCAATCCCAAGCTGGTCAACCTGCTGCTCGACCCGTACTTCAAGGACGCCGTGCAGAGCGCGATGCCAGCCTGGCGTCGGGTGGTTTCCAAAGCGGTGGAGCTGGGCATCACCGTGCCTGCTCTGAGCTCGGCTCTGGCCTTCTTCGACGGCTATCGCCGCGAGCGGCTGCCGGCCAACTTGCTGCAGGCCCAGCGCGACTACTTTGGGGCCCACACCTACGAGCGCGTGGACAAGCCGCGCGGCCAGTTCTTCCACACCAACTGGACCGGCCACGGGGGCGCGGTCACGGCCGGCACCTACAACGCCTGAAGCCAGGGGGCCAGGGCCCGCAAGAACTCGTCTCGCCCGGCGTGGGTCTCGCAGGAGTAAGTCAGCACGTCGGCGCGGGCCATCTCCAGGCTCCGAGCAGCCTCGCCGACCGCCCGGATCTGCTGCGAGCGTGAGAGCTTATCGGCCTTGTTGAGCACGATCAGTCGCGGAAGGCCGATCTCAGCCAGAAGTCCCAGCGTCTCAAAATCGATCTTCTGGGGCCCATGGCGGATGTCGAGCAGCACCACGGCCAGGCGCAGATTCTCGCGTTTTTGGAGAAACTCGCTCATGGTCTTGCCCCAACGGGCCTGCTCGGTCTTGGAGACCCTGGCGTAGCCGTATCCAGGCATGTCCACCAACATCCAGTGCTCGTCCACTTTGAAGAAGTTCAGCAGGCGGGTCTTACCAGGGGTGTTGGAAACGCGGGCTAGCTTCTTGTTCATGAGCAGGCTGTTGACGAAGCTTGACTTGCCCACGTTGGAGCGACCGAGCAGGGCGACCTCGGGCATGCCCTCGAGATTGGGGGCCTGCACCAGGCTGGGAGCGCTCGTCACGAGCTCGGCCTTCTTGACCTTCATGCCAGCCCTGTTCGGGCCGAGCTAGCTCACTCCTTGGGACGAGCCGTTTCACGGCCCATCGAGCCCACCACGATGGAGGCGGGCAGGTTCACCGGCGTGAGCACGACGGCCACCACCTCCGCTCCCGAGGCCAGCGTCAGTTTGGCAGTCCCCGTCCTGGAAGTCAGGCTGGCAGCTACAGATGGAGGCGGTCCGGTGGGAGCCTGGGCTTGCGGCGGAGGCTCTGGCCGCAGCATCCCCGCGCTGACGGCGATCAGACCAAGAATGGAGGCCAGGAACAGGATGTCCACCCAACGCTTGGCTCGCATGGCAGTCCTCCCTTTCTCCGATTGGTCGTCAGCCTGGCCTTGTTTCTTTCCCCTGGGAAAGAACCAGGCCAGGTTTCTTTCCCAGGGGAAAGAAATGCCCGGGCATGAAGAAAACCGCCCTCCTGTTGATTCTAGCTCTCTGCGCGACGGTCCTGGCCAATGATCGCTCCCTTTCCGGCGTGGGAGGCTCTCTGGTGGCCACGGGAGGCGAGCATCCCAAGATACAGATGGTGCGCGAGCAGGTTACGCTGGAGGTCTACCCACGCTTGATCTTCGCTACGGCCGACTTCACGTTTCGGAACCACGGAGCAGCCACGAGGGTCACCATGGGCTTTCCCGAGAGCGGCTGGGGCGACATCGATCCCCACGACTTCGGGAACAAACCAGGGTTTCTCGCCTTTGAGACCTGGGTGGACGGCAAGAAAGTCCAGGCGCGTCGCGAGATCGTACAACTGACCAAAGACCAGACCTACGAGGCCCACTGGGTGAAGGAGGTGGCCTTCCAGGCCGGCCAACAGCGCCAGGTGCGGGTTCGCTACGTGGCCCCCGTGGGCACCGTCGCGGGGGGCGAGCACGAGGCCAGCTATACGTTCAGCGGAGGCAACTGGCAGGGAAAGGTGGAGGAGAGCAAGCTGGAGGTGTTCATTCACCCGACCGGCTTCAAACTTCTCGAAACCTTGCCAGGTCTCAAGTCGGATGGCAGGCGCCTGACCTGGGTGCAGACCGACTGGGAGGCCGAGCAGGTTGCGGGCCTGGTCTACACGCCCACCCGGGCAGGCATCTTCCCGGAGAGCGCCGCGCGCGATCTGACCGAGGCCGACCTGACGGGCCGAAGCGCCCGCGAGCTGACCTTGATGCGCAACGAGATCTTTGCCCGCTATGGCCGCCCGTTCAAGGACGCCGAGCTGCGCAAGCACTTCGAGGCCCAGAGCTGGTATCGCCCCTTCGAGGGCTACCAAGACTCGATGCTCTCGGTGATGGAACGCGAGAATGCCGAGCGCATCGCCGCTTATCAGAGCAAACACGGCCTGACCTGGTGAGCTTTAGGCGTGGAGTCACCCGGGCAGGGACACCTCGGCTCGGCCAGAAGCGCCCGATAGCATGAAGTTTCACCGCGAAACGGACGGTCGGCTGCTGGTCAGCCTGACTCGGGGCGAGCCGGTACGAGCCAGCCTGGAGCAACTGGCCCTGGAGCAGGGCCTGGTGGCTGCCCAGGTCGTCGCCATCGGAGCCCTGCAAGACCCCGAGCTCGGCTGCTGGGACCTCGAGCAGAAAACCTACCATAAGCGCGTGCTGAGCGGCGTGTGGGAGCTTCTCAGCCTGCAGGGCAACCTCAGCCTGCACGAGGGAAAGCCCTTCCTGCACGCTCACGTTCTGCTCTCGGGGGCTGACTACCAGGCGCTGGGAGGGCATTTCTTCGAGGCCCGGGTGGGCGTGGTGTTGGAAATGTTCGTGCTCCCCTACCCTACTCCGCTCCCCCGCCGTTTCTGCCCCGAGCTCGGCCTGCCGCGCTGGGAGCCGGGTGGGAACTAGAGTTTGCCTTCCCAGGCGATTGCGCGGCTTGTCCGGATGGTCACAACCGGTTCACGTACCCCGCCTGCAGTTCGGTTTATAACTGGGCTGCACGAGCAACGAGGAGGACCTCGAGGCTCAGGAGGGAGACATCATGACCATAGCCACCGCTCCGCAGGTCGGGGGATTCTCCGGGCTGCTGCGGGGGAGCTCGTCGTTCTCGACGTCGAGCGCGTCTGTGGACACCTACGGGCCCTCCAATCCCACTTCCCTGGAAGGTCTCTACACCAGGCCGACCTTCACCCAGGGCAAGCGGGAAGCCATGTCGATGGCGGGCGTAGGCGTAATGATGACCGGTATCATGGTGGGGGCGGCTCTGGGGAGTCCCTGGGGTCCCCCAGTCATGATCGGGTCAATGTTCGCCGGTCTGGCACTCATGGCGGCGGCCCGGGAGAGCCATTAGACACCCCGCGCGAGGTGACGATCCGGCCCGTCCGGATCGTCACCTCGAGGGGGCCATCTGTCTTCCGGAAAAACCGAGAAACTTTTCCTGACCTCCCCGGTTGGATGGTCAGATGGAGTGTCCATCTGCCATGCAAGGGAGGTTCTTTTGTTAACCAGTGTGCTCACTGCCCCGATTCCGCTGGTCAAGCGCAGGGCTGAAGTGACCGAACGCGCCCTGACGAGCGACCAGGAAGACGTCCTCTGGATGCAGCAGGTGAAGGCGGGCAATTCAGAGGCCTTCAGCAACATCATCCGGAAATACCAGAAGACGGTGCTGAATCTGACCTATCGCTTCACCGGCGACCCCGTCGAGGCCGAGGATCTGGCCCAGGAGGTCTTTCTGCGCGTCTATCGCGCCGCCGACCGCTTCGAGGCCCGGGCCAAGTTCTTCACCTACCTCTACCAGGTCACCTTGAACCTCTGCCGCAACGAGCGCGCCAAAGTGCGCCACAAACGCAACACCAGCCTGGATGCCCCCATGAAAGAGGGAGAGCCCGACAGCCTGCGCCAGATCCAGGACCCGGCCGGCTCGGCCGAGGAGCTGCTCACCCGCCAGGAGTTGGGGGATGTGGTGCGCGAAGCGGTGCTCTCGCTGCCGGAAGACCAGCGGGAAGCCGTCATGATGCAGCGCTTCCAGGACCTGTCCTATGAGGAGATCGCCGAGATTCTGAAACTCTCGGTCCCGGCCGTCAAATCGCGATTACACCGGGCCAAACTGGCCCTCAAGGAGAAGCTGTCCCCGTATTTGAAGGGGTAAAGGAAAAGCATGAACTGCCAGGACTTTCAAGACCGCCTCTCTGAATTCACCGACGGCACCCTCGAGCCGGCCGAGCGCCAGGCGTTCTGTGCCCACCGTGACGTTTGCGAGGCCTGCCGTGAGGAGCTGAGCCTGTTCGAGAGCGCTCTGTCGGCAGTGGACTCGGCCTGGCCCGAGCTCGAGCCCTCCCCCACCTTCGTGGCCCAGGTCTGGGAGCGCATTCGCCAGGAGCCTGCCCCGAAGCCCGGTTGGCGCGAAGTGCTGGCAGGCTTCTTCCGGCCCCAGGTGACGTTGGCGCTGGCTTCCATGGTGGTGGTGCTGGCGCTGGTGGGCTACCCGGCCCTGCGCGACTACCACCAGGGCCAAAATCTGGTGGAGGTGACTTACAGCGAGGTGCTTCCGGAGACCCGCTTGACCGAGGTGGATATGCTGCCGGCCGTTCCTGACCCCGAGCTTCTGGCACTGATCGAGGAGGACGAGATCTCCCTGCCCGACTTCAGTGGCCTGGGCGAGTCCGGCCCGAAGGAGGACGACCTGGACTGGCTGGAGAGGCTGTGACCGGTCGACGCCTTCTGCTCGTTTTGCTGGTGGCGTGGTTGCTGGCCCCGGCGGCAGCGCAAGACCCCCTTGACCCGCCCGAACGGCCCCTGCGCCTGACCGCCTCTCAGCGCCAGCAGCTGCGCGAGGTTCGTAATCGATACAAGCTGCTGCGAGGGCCCATCCAGACCCAGGTCAAAGCCAAGCGGCTTGAGCTTTTGCAGCTCCTGGCCCAGGATCAGCCCGACAAAGGGGCAGTGAACGCCAAGGTGCGCGAGATCAACGACTTACAGATGCAGATCAACCAGAGCGTCGTCGACGAGCTGTTCGAGATTCGTTCGATCTTGCCGCCCGAGATCTGGAAAAAGCTGCGCTCGCGCATGATCGACGAGATGCTGTGAGAATGGTCACAAAATATTCATCTTCCCGCCCGGCTGCCTGCAGTATCACTGTAGCAGAACGAGTTGGCCGGGAGCCGCGAAGCCGACTCGACTGGTCCCGCGAGAGCGAGGCCAAGCAAGAAACCGCGGCCTGAACCCCAGTGAGGACAAACAACTATGGATACCCGGTCCCAAAACAGCGAGCCGTCTGCAGACACCTGCGGGCCCTCGAATCCAAGCGCCCTCGACGGCATCTACTGGTTGCGGCGCTCGAGCCGCTGACCTGAAAGCGTCGCCATCCGTGCGGCGCTTCTTTGTTCATGGCTGGCGTTCGCGCAGCACTTCCCACACCTTCTCGGGCTGGCTCTTGCCCTTGAACAGCTCCTCGCCAAAGAACTCGAACTCGAACTCGCCGCGGGTGGCTTCGTAGGTGGGCTGGCTCACCAGGATGTCGGTGTGCTTGCCGTCGCGGGAGCGGTCCTGAATGCGGGCAGCCAGGTTGACGGTATCTCCGATCACGGCCCTCTTGGCCCGCTCCTCCATCCCGATGTTGCCGTCCACCAGAAGTCCGGTGTTGAGGCCGATCCCCTGACGCATTGCCTTCACTTCGGGGTGAGCCGAGGAATCCTGAAAGACCTGGAGCTCGCGGTGCATGGCCAGGGCAGCCCGCACCGACTGGACGGCACCGCTCGCGCCGTCCTCACGGTCGCGAAAGACGGCCAGAATGGCGTCACCGATGTACTCGTAGATGGAGCCGTTGTTCTGCAGCACCACCGCCGTCATGCGCTTGAGGTACTCGCCCAGGATCTCCACCAGCTCGCTTGGATCGAGCCGTTCGGAAAGCGAAGTGAAGCCGCGCAGGTCGCTGAACATGACCGTGGCCGTGACACGCTGGGCCTGCCCGAGCACCAGACGCCCCTCCTGGGCCACCTCGGCCCGGGTCTCCTCGGGCACGAACTTCTCCAGCACGTCCTTCTGGCGTAGCCCGGCGACCATCTGGTTGAAAGCCTCGCCGGCCTCCATGATCTCCCGGCTCCCTTCCGGCTCGGCCGGAGACAGGTCGCCCTGCTCGACCACCCGGCGCATCTTGCTGGCCAGCATCAGGATGGGTCCGGTGATGTGACGCGACACCGGCCGGGCCAGAAAAATCCCCAGCAAGGCCGCCAGCCCCCCCACGCCCAGGATGAAGAGCTGCTGGTTGAGGGCCGCTGCAGCCACTTCGGTGGTGGGCTTCAGCAGGACAACCCAGCCCAGCACCGGCCCCACCTTGTCGGTCTTAGGCTGGGAGGCGTCGGTGGGAACGGGCGGGGCCGGGCGCGCCTTGACCTCCAGCGAGACCGCTTCCTCCATCGCCTGAGGAGAATCGACCAGGGGCTGAGCCAGCAGCGCATATTCCGTCCCGGCCAGAGTGACGTTCTTGACCTCGGAGGGGTAATCGACCGGTAGCCAGCCTTGATCTGGCAGGGAAACAGCACTCGAGCGGGCCAACTCGGTTCCCAGGCGAATGGTGCCAGGCTGGACACTGCCGTAGTGATACATCAGCGAGAGATTGTCTTGAGACGACTGGTGCTTGAACTCCGCCGGGGGAAGGTAGCCATTCTCAAAGCCCCCGCCGGATAGAATCATACAGGCGCAGTCGAAGATGCGCCCGGTTCGCGTGGCCGTTTGCAGTCCAATCCGCTCACCGAGCAGCAGCACGCCCGCGTTTCGCCCATACTGGTAGGGAACGGCCACCATGTTGTAAATCTGGCCATCGGGATACCTCTGATAGGAGCGATAGGGTGCCTGATTCTCCAGGGCCGCCACCACCAGACTGGATTCATGCAGCGCCAGCGCATCCGGACGGGGATTATCGCTGGCCGAGAGGGGAAGCCTGATGGTCACACGCCCGATCAGCTCGGGAGCTTTCGGATCGTGCTCCGATACCATCTGGAACCAGGCCCGACCGTAGTCGTCCACCAGCACAAGAAGGTCGGCCTTGCTGGCAAAGCCGTACAACCCGTCCGGGGCATCGGAGATGTCCTGTCGAAGCAAGATGCGCTGGGCCTGCTCCCAGAGATTGTTCAGCTTCTCCGAGCGAATGCGGTCGAGGCGCTGCTGGATCTCTGGCGTCGGCTTGAGCAACTCCTCCTCAGAAAGCTCATCCAGAGCCTCGAGCATGGCAGTGCCGTCGCGGACCACGCAGAGCTGAAAGTTGCTGTCCTGGACGATCAACTGGCCCAGATCGGCCAGGCCGTTGGCGGTCGCTCGCTGGGCCTCAAGAAAGGGCTCCATCTTCAACTGGTCGCGCACAGCCTTGCTGAAAGCGGGAATGGTGACCCAGAAGATCCCCCCGAAGAGAGCGATCACGGCCACCACCATGACCACCAGGATGGCCTGAGTCAGTTCGCTGCGCAGCGAGCGCGGCCTTTTCCGATGGGCGGCCAAGGGCCTAGAGGTTGACGTCCTGAGTGACCGTTCCGGTTGCGGGCACCTTGACCGTCACGGTCTTGGATTCGGCGCGGGGGTGCCAGAATCGAACCTGGTAGGTTCCGGCGGGCAGGCCCGAGATTTTGTATTTTCCCTTGCCGTCAGCCTGGGCGAAGAAATTGTTGGGTGCCACCACGATGTAGCCATTCATGCGGGGATGCAGGCCGCAGAAGATCTCGAGTGCGTTGGGTTCGGTAAACTGGTCTTCCCGGAACTTGCCCCGATAGCGCCCGATGTCGAAAGCGCCTGGCTCGCTGACGCTGTAGACGTTGTGCTCGAAGTCGTCTTGATTGACAAACCGGATGGTCGAGCCTTTGGGAATCACCAGCACGTGGGGGCTGAAGGTCTTGTTCTTCTGAACCAGATCGACCTTGCGGGGTGTGGAAGGTAGTTTGTCTCCCAGCACTTCGATGACGGTGTACTCGTTTTCGTTGACGCCCTTCGGCACCTCGGCATCCTTGTCGTAGTCAGCGCCCCAGTCTTTGGAGGGGCGTATCTTCTTCTTGCCTACCGCCCTCTCTTTGACGGGCGAGGTCAGCTTGACCGTGCCCACGATGTCTCCGGCCTGAGCCTCGAGGCCGGTCCCGATCAGTGCGACCAGACAGAAGATGGCGAATCGCGTCATACTCCTCCGGGCGTTCGTCGATTTGGATTCATCCCCTTTTGGGAACGCAGATGTAGGCTTCGACCCGATTGGTGGGACCCTTGCGGCTGCTCAGGTCCAGAAATCCGGCCTGGGCCCACTCGCGAGCGAACTGGTCGGCCTCCTCGGGATTCATCTGGACGTGCGAGAGGAAGAATTTGTCTCGTACGATCCTCCAGGGCACCGGTCGAGTGCCCTGATCCTGCTCGGCCAGCCCGATGCACTCGCAAAGGATCTGGTAGGGCTCTTGCTCGCCCCGGCGACGCGGCTCGGCCGGCAATCGGCGATAAGGGGTGGGCAGCACCTCGGCCCCGGACACATCTTCCAAAGTGCACACGATGTAGTCATCAGCCGCCGTCTGCAGCCGATAGCTGAGGCTGGGCTTGAGGGAGACCACGGTGACCTTACGGCGCAGGCGCTTGAGTCGCTCTACGATCTCGCAAAAATCCGAGTCGCCCGAGGCGATGAAGAAGTGCTCCCAGTCGGGATGATCGCGGGCAGCCTCGAGCACGTCGAGGCTGAGGATGAAGTCGACCATGTTCTTAATGGCCCTCTGGCTGACCAGGTCCTCCTTGGTGGGCACGGCCACCGTGCGCCAGCCGTGCATGGCCCATTCATCCTGGGCGTGACGCGCTTTGGCCGAAATGGCGTCCCAGCCGGCATACACGGCGGTATGGGCAAATCCGTCGCCGCAGGCGTCCCGCGAGAGGCGATTGAGCACGCGGGCCAGTTTTGAGACGCTGACAGGGCGGCCGTGGGTGTACGAGGAGTAGAAGAAATTCTCGAAATCCACGAAGCAAACGGTGAGCTTGCTCTTTTGAATGGTAGGTGGCGGCTCGGCCTGGAAGATGGCCGGCAGCTCAAGCGGCGGAACCTGCAGCGGCTCCTCGATGGCTGCTGGCGGCTCGGGGCGGGAGTTTCCCCGGTGCTTTTGTTGCTGCTTTTTGTTTTTCTGGTGTTTTTTCATCTGTCTGATGGAAAACTTCGAACCCACCCCTTGATGTCCTTGCGAACGCCTCCAAGGAGAACTGTGCGGCGCCGGCAAAGGGGTCGGCGTGCCAGGTGTTCCGGTTCATGCTCTCAATGTCGGCTTCAGCGTCAAGAAGCTGGCCATCTTGCAGCGGGTCAGCCTTTCCATCAAGGGCGGGGAGTTCGTGGGGGTGCTCGGACCAAGCGGCTGTGGCAAGTCCACGCTGCTCAAAGCACTGAGCGGGCAACTCCGGCCAACCGACGGACAGGTGCTGATCGGACGGGCCGACCTCTACTCGGGCGAAAAGGTGCCCGTCGACCTGATGGGCTTCGTGCCCCAGGACGATGTGGTCCATCCCAGCCTGAAGGTGCGCCGCGAGCTCTACTTCAGCGCCCGCCTGCGCATGCCCAAAGCCAAACCGGCAGAATTGGCCAACCGGGTGAAGGAAGTGCTCGAGCTGATGGACCTGACCGCGCGCCACAACGTGCGCATCGATCGACTTTCGGGTGGACAGAGAAAGCGTGTCAGCATCGGTATCGAGCTCTTGACCCGTCCCCCCTTGCTCTTTCTGGACGAGCCAACCTCCGGGCTGGATCCGGCCCTGGAAGAGCACTTCATGAAGCTTTTCCGCGACCTGGCCCGGGGTGGGCGCACGGTGCTGGTGACCACCCACGTGATGTCCAGCCTGGAGTTGCTCGACCTGGTGGTGATCATGTGCGCCGGCCAGGTGGCCTTCTTCGGTCCACCCAAGGACGCGCCCGGCTTTTTCGGGGTGGAGGAGCTGTCCGACATCTATCCCAAGCTCACCGCCTCGGCGGCCGAAAGCCTGGCCGGGAAGTTCCGCAACACTCCCTGGTTTGCCAGGCTGGTCAGCGAGCGTCTGCCAGGGGCCCGCCAGGGCTCGTCGAATCAGTCTGGCGATGGGCCCTCGCTCCGACCAGACCGGCATCCTGGCTGAACGCTACCTCGAGATCGTCTGGGGTGACCTGGGCAACACCTTCCTGCTGTTGATCCAGGCGCCAGTTATCGCGCTGTGTATCGTTCTGGTCTGGGGAGACACCCAGACGGTGACGGACAGCCTCTGGTTCGTGCTGGCCCTGTCCGCGGTCTGGTTCGGAGCCATCAATTCCTGCCGCGAGATCGTCAAGGAGCGGGACATGTACCGGCGCGAGCGCCGGGTGGGGCTCGATCCCACCGCCTACGTGCTCTCCAAAATCATGATCCTGGCGATGCTGGGTTTCATCCAGTGCCTCTGCTTGATCTACCTGGTCAACCTCAAGCTCAAGCTGCCCGGCGGGGAATTGTTGCACTTCGTGGTGCTCTTCATGGCCTCGCTGGCTGGCTCGTCCCTGGGACTGGCCCTGTCGGCCTTCGTCTCCACCTCCGACCGCGCCGTGGCAGGCGTTCCTCTGCTCTTGCTGCCCCAGGTGCTCTTCAGCGAAGCGGTGATGTCGCACGAGCACTCGCGCTGGACGGTCAAGCTGCTGGAAGACCTGACCATGACCAGTTGGGCTTACGACGGCTTGAAGAACCTGGCTGCCACCGAGCCCAGCATGGGCACCTTCTTCCAGGGCTGCCTGGCCCTGGGGGTGATGTCGGCGTTGCTGCTCGGACTGACGATCTTTCTGATGCGGCGCTGAACGCTGGCCAGAAGGCTAACCGGAGCCCGAATCGAAACCATCCGTTGTGAAGAAGGTTCTCTTTGTTTTCTTCCTGCTCGTCGCCGGGGCCATCGCGCTGCTTGCTTTCGGTGGGGACGGTGTGGGCTTCAAGTGGCCCAGTCTCAAGAGCATCCTGCAATGGGGCAGCAAGCCCGCTCCCAAGCCAGGGGAGGTCTCCGGCTTCGGCGAGGCCGATCCCAACACCAATGAGGATGCACGATTCATTCGCGATCGCACGGCCGACTTTTTGGAGGACATCCGCTTCAAAGACTTCGAGAAGGCTGCCAGCTACAGCTCCAGCGTCGACCGCAGCAAGGTCAACATGCCCCGACTGATCACCCAGTTGTTCAAGTTCCCTCCGGAGAGCCTCGATATTTTGAGCTCCGAGGTGGTTTCGGTCGAGCTTGACCGCTCTGGCACTCGGGGGCGCGTCAAGACGCACAGCCGGGTCAAGATTCTCAACTTCGACCGGTTCGAGGAGCCCGAGTTGATCTTCTACTGGCACAAGGATCCCAAAGAGTATTGGGTGATGAAGCTGGAGTCGTCCATCAACCACTGACAGGAGCTTCCATGGAGTATGAGCCCCTGGCCGAGGGGGATCGATCTCGCCTGGCCGAGATTCTCAACGCCAGCTTCCACGTTCCAGGGATGAGAGCCGAGCAGTGGATCGAGCGTCAGGGCATCGAGGTCTGCCGGGTCATCCGCCGCGGGCACGAACTGCTCGGAGGGTTGATGATCCTCGATATGGCGCAGTTCTACGGGGGGCGGAGCCTGCCGATGGGAGGCATTTCGGCCGTGGGCGTCGCGCCCGAGGCGCGCGGAGGCGGAGCGGCCAGCCGCCTGATGGCAGGGGCGATCCAGGAGCTTCACCAGCGCCAGGTCCCTCTCTCGGCCCTGTATCCCGCCACCCAGACGCTCTACCGCAAATCAGGCTTCGAGCAGGCTGGCGCGCGGGCCGAATTTCGTCTGAACCTGCGGATGGGTCCCGTGCAAGAGCGCGCTCTGCCTCTGGTCAAGCTGCCCCGCGAGCCGAAGCTACTCGAGAAGGTTTATCGTTCCTGGGCTCGCCCGCAGCAAGGCGCCCTCGACCGCACCGAGCCCAACTGGCGACGAGTGCTCAGTCCGCGGGACGAGCCGACCGAGGTCTACGGAGTGGGCGATCCGCTGGAAGGCTATGTGGTGGTGCACCGCCAGGCCGGCAGCCAGCCCGGCTGGCAGAATCTCGCCCTGACGGACTTTGTGGCTCTCACCCCGCGAGCCGCGCGCCGGATTTATTCCTTTCTGGCAGACCACCGCAGCCTGGCCGAGCAGGCCGTCTGGTTCGGAGCCCCCCACCAGCCGCTCCTGACCGTGCTGGCCGAGCAATACGTCGAGACGCGCATCAACATCATCTGGATGTTGCGCCTGGTGGACGTGCCTGCCGCTCTGCGGGGGCGAGGCTACAGTCCGCATCTCAAGTGCGCCTTCAAGCTGGCCGTGGACGACCCGCTGCTGGCCTCCAATCGAGGCTCGTGGTGGGTGCGCATCGAGGCCGGGCGAGCCGAGGTCGAGAAGGCGCGCTCGGGCGGGCTGAAGGTCTCCGAGCGAGCCCTGGCCTGTCTCTACGGGGGCTTTCTGAGCCCCTGGCAGGCGCGTCTGGCCGGCCTGATCGATTGGCCGGACAGGGATCTCAGCGCTCTGGAGGGTGTCTTTGGGAGCCCGGCCGGGATGGGGGACATGTTCTGACCTCCCTGGAGCGAGGGCTGCAGGAGCTGCGAAGGGGGCGATTCTGGCATGCTCACGAGGCCTGGGAGGAAGATTGGCAGGCCACCCGTGATCCGGTGGTCCGAGCTCTGATCCAACTGGCGGCAGCACTCTTCCACCTGCGACGCGGAAACCGCTCTGGGGCCGAGAGGCTCTATGAGCGAGCCGTGGGCCGGCTGACCAGAGCCGAACCCTGGCACCGGGGCCTGCCGACCCGCCCCCAGCCTCTCTCTTCTTACCTGGACTTGAGCTTACGGTCCTCAGCCCGATTGCTCAGCTGAACCAGCGAGACAAAAAGCCCTTCTCCCGCGAGTTGAGCTTCTCGAGCTCCCCGTGGTCGAGCCACAAGCCCTGGCACTCAGGGCACTTGTCGATCATGATGCTCTCGTGCGCTTCCTCAACGAGCTCGGCGCCACACTTCGGGCAGCGCATGAAATGCAGCTCTTTCTGCTCGGCTCGCTCGCGTTCTTTCCGGGCGGCCTCCGCGCGCTCGCGGGCGGCCGCCTCTTCCTTCCTGAAGAACTCGTCCTCTTTGTTGGGGGCCTTGGCAGCCACTTCGTGCTGCCCCAGGGGTCGCTTCTCGTCCATGGTCAGTCCTCGTGTTAAAAAAGTTCGGCTGGTGTTTACGACTCGGATATCCAGTTAACCTGTCGGAAACAATCGACTGCTGGGACACGCTTCACAATGAGCCTACACTGGGCATGCGATGGCTACCCAGACTCAGAAAGCCCTGGCCGACATGCTCGACCCGAACGTGCTGATGCGGGGCTTTCAGGCTCTCCTGAAGACGGTGGAGTGGGCCGCCGACGTGGCCCGCCAGAACGGAGTCGTCACCGACAGCTACCAGCGCGAGCGTCAGGGGGGTCAGCAACAGAACGGGAACTCCCTGTGGGAAGCCAGCGATGAGTTCCTCGACTATGAGGAAGAGCTGCTCGAGGATGGTCGTCTCATCCGGCGATATGACGACGGGGCCGTGCGCATCGAGAATCCGGCCAGCGGAGTCATGCAGCAGGAAGGCCCGGATGGCAGCCTGATGGTCTCCTTGCCAGGAGACAAGCTGATCTATCAGCAGTATCGCGGCGAGCCGTTGCTGGTGTACGACTCCACCGGTTCCAGCCAGCCCCAGGTGGCCCAGGTGAGCTCGGTGACCCTGCCCGGCCACGAAGAACCGGCCATCATGTTCCACTTCTCCGACCGCAACGGCACCCACCTCATCGAGTTGGAGACTCTGCGCTACTACCGCTTGAACGCCCGCGCCTGAGCACCAGCACCAGCCCCACCAGGGCAAGCGCCAGGGCGGTTCCTCGCGAGGTTTGGGCCAGCCATTCGGGGTTCCATTCGCGAAAGAAATCTCCCACGAAACGGCTCAGTCCGTAGAGAAGAAGTGACCAACCGGCGGCCGAGCCGAAGCGCCGGCCCAGCCAGGCCGCCAGAGGTGCGGCTGCCAGCAGCATGAGGGCCTGGTAGAGCATCACCGGGTGACGCGGCGGGTCGCTCCCGACCACGAAGGCCCAGGGCACCGTGGTCACCGTGCCCCACTCCTGGGCCCAGTGAAGCAAGCAGCCCAGACGGCCGATGCCCCACCCCAGCAGGGCCGTGGGAGCCATGGCCTCGGTCAACTCGGCCACCGGCAACCTGTTCCAGCGCAGGAAGAGAAGCCAGGCCAGCACGGCGCCAATCAGCCCCCCGTAGGACACCAGCCCGCCGGACCAGACTTTGAAAATCTCGCCCGGGTGCGTTAAAATGGCCGGATTGAGGACCACCCAGGCCAGCCTGGCCCCCAACACGCCGCCGATGACCATATAGGGAAGCGATGCTTCCACCGCCTCGCGGTACTCGGGCCGAACTCGGGAGCGAGTCCAGAAGAACGCGGCCAGAGCGCCGACCAGGAAGAAGAACCCGTGGCTGTTGATCTGCAGGGGTCCCCAGAGGTGGATCGGAGGCGGGGGCGTGAAGTGGATCATAGGCTCGGTGAGCCGATGTTATGCGTGTTCGGAAGGAACCCTTCCCCGCCGCGTCACAATCCCTAACCTCATCGGGAGCAACCCTGGCCGAGCATCCATGACTGGTTCAGATCCGAAGGGTTCTGGCCAACCATGGGAGTCGTCCGTTCAACTCAGTGGAGGAATGTGATGCCAAGCGCCTGTATCCTGGGAACGGGACGATATCTGCCCGAGCGCGTGGTCACCAACGAGGAGTTGGCCAGCCGATTCACCACCTCGGACGAGTGGATCCAGCAGCGCTCTGGCATCAAAGAGCGCCGCTACGCCGCCAGCGGAGAGACGCCGGCCAGCATGGGGGCGCAAGCCTCGCGACAGGCTCTGGAGGCGGCCGGGATCAAGGCCGAGGAGCTCGACTTTCTGATCTGCGCCACCCAGACTCCGGAATATCTCTTCCCCGGCACCGGCTGCGTGATTCAAGAGCAGATCGGAGCGCTGGGCATCGGGGCGCTGGACGTGCGCAACCAGTGCACCGGCTTTCTCTACGGGCTCTCCATCGCCGATGCTTACATCCGCCAGGGGCTCTACAAGCGCATCTTGCTCGTCTGCACCGAGATGCACTCGCGGGGGCTGGAGTATTCCGATGAGGGACGGCATGTGACGGTGCTCTTCGGCGATGGTGCCGGAGCCGTCATCCTGGGCCCGGGTGAGGGGAACGGCGTGATGTCGGTGCACCTGCACGCCGATGGTCGCTACGCCCGCGACCTGATGGTCGAGGGCCCGGGATTCACTTTCGAGCCCTGGTGCGATCCCCGGCTGTTCGAGGAAGGGCGCCACTTCCCCAAGATGAACGGCAAGGCGGTCTTCAAGGAAGCCGTCTCGTGCATGCGGTCGGTGGTGGAAGAGACGCTGGCTCACAACGGACTCAAGCCCGAGAACGTGGACCGGTTCATCCCCCACCAGGCCAATCGGCGCATCAATGAAGCCGTGGCTCAGCACTTTGGCATTCCCGAGGAGAGGTGCAATCACTCCATCGAGCGCTACGGCAATTGCGCCGCAGCCTCGGTCCCCATCGCCCTGGACGAGGACGTGCGCGAAGGCCGGGTCAAGCCCGGGGACACGGTGATGTTCGCGACCTTCGCAGCCGGCTTTACCTGGGGAGGGGCTGCGCTTCGCTGGTAAGTCGGCTCTCGTCCAGCTTCTGAACCCCCAGGCCGGGCAGGTCGGGCAACACCCGCTCGGAGCCCTCCAGGGTCACCCCTCCCTCAGCCACGGCGTCGTCGGCCAGCAAGAGGTCGGCATCCAGGTCGGCATACTCGAAGCGGTAAGCTGCTGCCAGCGCGGTGGCGGCCGAGACTGCCAGGCGCGACTCGCCCACCATGCCTCCCACCATCAGGGCCACCCCGTGAGCTCGGGCCTGGGCCACGATGGATCGGGCCGGATACAGCCCACCGCTCTTCATGAGCTTGATGTTGATGATGTCCACCGCTCCGGCCGAGATAGCCCGAGCCGCGTCGCGGGGCGAATGGACCCCCTCGTCGGCGGCAAGGGGGGGCGTCACTCGCTCTCGCAGACGAGCCATACCCTCGTAGTCCCAGCGGGCGATCGGCTGCTCGATCAGCTCGACCCCGAACGGCTCGATCCGGGTCAGGGCCCGCAAAGCCTGAGAGTAAGTCCAGCCTTCGTTGGCGTCGATGCGCAGGGGCACATCGGGACCGATGGCGCTGCGGACGGCTTTGACCCGCGCGTAATCTTCCTCGGGATCATTGCCGACCTTGAGCTTGACCGCCCGGTAGCCGGACTCGATGATCCGTCGGGCTTCCTTGGCCGCCTCTTCGGCCGTGCACAGGCCGATGCTGTAGTTGGTCAGCACGCGCCGCGAGCTGCCGCCCAGAAAGTGGACCAGAGAAACCCCCGCCTGACGTGCGATCAGGTCGTGGCAGGCCAGGTCGATGGCGCAACGAGCGCTGGGATTGGCCACACAGGCGGCGGCCATACGGCGATGGACCTCCTCGAGCTGCCAGGGGCTCAGCCCGCGCACCGAAGGGAACAGGTCGTGCATGAGCAAAGCCACCACGCCATCCATGGTCTCCCCGGTCAGGTAGGGGTCGGGAGAAGCCTCGCCCCAACCCACCGCGCCGGTGTCAGTCGTCAGCTTGACCAGAATGCCTTCACACTGGTCGGACACCCCGGTAGCGATCCGAAACGGCTTCTTGCAGCGCAACCGGGTGCGAAAAATTTCCATCTTGTCAATCAACACGGGGCCGGGTTCTGAGCCGACCTGCTCCGGTCCTCCCCCACTCGGACGCAGGATGAGACAGGCTTTTCAGGAATTTCTTCCATGGTAAAAGCGCGCGGGGTGATTTTGTCTTTGTTCAGATTTCCTAACACATGACCCCTAGATGGACGGACCCGAGCGCGTGAAAGAGGGAGAGAACCAGGAGTGCCTTCAGGCGGGCACTTCTGGGAAGGTGTAGCATTGGCTGGCGGCGGCTACGACAAGAACAAGCTCGTTCAAGACTTCGTCACCCTGCTCACCGCAATGGAGCAGGCCGTGGTGCAAAACCCGGCCTTCTCAGGAGCGGGCCCGTCCAACGACGGGGGCTGGGGTGGCGGAGCGCCTTCCGGGCGGTTGGGGCCTGGCGAGTATACCGAGAAGCGAGAAGACTCGCTCTCAGACAGCTTCACCAAGTACGAGGAGTTGATTTTGGAGGACGGGCGAGTCCTCCGCCGCTACGAGAACGGCTCGGTCAGGCTGGAGAATCCGACCAGCGGGGTGATTCAGGAAGAGCGCATCGACGGCAAGCTCCTGGTTTCCCTGCCCAACGGGAAGGTGATCTTCCAGCAGTTCAGCGGAGAGCCGCTGCTCGTCTACGACACGGTGGGAAGCGCCGCACCGGGCCTGGCCCGGGTCAGCTCGGCCAGCCTGCCGGGCGAAGAGCAACCAAAGTTCGTGTATCATTTTCAGGATGGTGAAGGAGCTCACTTGATCGAACTCGAGTCCCTGCGTTACTACCGCGTGGGTCAGGGGCGCTAGGTTGTCGCAAGACCAGCAGCAACCGCGCAAGAAGGTCAGCGTCGGCGAAGCGCTGGAGTCCATGCGGGGCAAAGCCGCCCCGGCGGCTCCCGCCAAGACCTCGATTGTCGGCCTGGGCGCGAGCTACTGGTTGGAGAGCTTGCTCGAAGGGGCTTCCCGCCGGCAGGCCGACCTCTATGAGTCCATCCGCGACAACCCCTCGGCCCAGGCCCAGATGCAGCGGCGCGACCTGCGGGTCGTGGGTGACCTGCAGATTCCCTCGGCCGCGATGGAAGAGGTACGCCAACCCAAGCCTCCGCCAGAGCCCCGCCGGGCCAAAGGGTTGCGCGAGCGCTTCGGCAGCATCGGCTCGCTCTATCTCGACTCCAATCGCCTGGAGGTGATCGCAACCGACGCTCCCGTCCAGCAAGTCTACACCGAGCCGGGCGAAGCCGCCGTGCGCTCGGTGGCCTCTCGGTTCTCCCAGGTCTCCTCGCTCGATCTGGCCTCGTTCTATGCCGTCGAGGAGGTTGGGACCCGGCCTCACGTCGAATCTCAACCGTCTACCCCCGGTACGGTTTCCCTGTCGCGTTTCAATGGCATCACCACGGTTGACCTCCAGGGCGGGCTCGAGTTGTTGGAGGTGCGCCAACAGCCTGTCGCCGACGATCTGCCCAAGCGTCGGCTGCGAACCAACCCGAACATCCGCAAGATGTTCCAGCAAAATGATGAACTGGAAGCTTCATGAGCAGGGAGTCTAAGCGATGAGCACGGTGTACGGCGCGGTCAACACCTACGCTTATTCAGGCTATGGAATTCCGGCCGGGTCAGTGGCCTCGGGCTATACCACGGGGGCGGGCGCCCCCAGTGTGCTGAGTCTTTATCCGGCCCAGCAGCCCAACGGCGCTCAGGTGACCGTTTCCAAGGACTACCTGCCGGTTATCGCCGTTTCGATCCAGCGCGAGCGTCAGCTTTTCACCAATTGGACCGGGGTGGGCGGCGCTCCCCCGGTGGTCTTCAACAGCCTGCCCGACCCGAGATTGGCCGGTCTGCCGCCCCGGCAGCAGACGGCCGTCACCCAGTCGGACTTTGCTTTCCAGCAAGCCGCCTTCGGCAGTTTCCCCTTCCTGGGGCCTTTCGTCGGCCAGGGCGGTCTGCCCGCAGGCCCGTTCGTGCTCGGTCCCTGGAGCGGTCCGGGCGGCCTGCCCACGGGCCCCTTCGTGCTCGGTCCCTTCAACGGTCCGGGCGGCCTGCCCCAGGGCCCCAACGTGCTCGGTCCCTTTGGCGGGCCGGGCGGCCT
>BTUM01000051.1:0-58169 GCA_045863235.1 Candidatus Xenobia bacterium
TCCTGGCCGGGGACGGATCATGATCCGCTTGCGAGCCGGATCACGACGAACATGCGTTCCGGGATCCTGGCCGGGGACGGATCATGATCCGCTTGCGAGCCGGATCACGACGAACGCACGTTCTGCCGCACAGGCGACACGAGGGCTCTTGATCCGGATCAAAGACGAGCCCGCCCCAATGCGCATCATGGATGCATGACCAACCTCGTCGCCTGCCCCCGCCAGGTTTCCACCTGCCTGACCCCCAGCAACGTCTGCCAGACCATCGGCCACACCCCGCTCGTGCCACTGGCGCGCTCGAGTCAGGAAACCGGCTGCACGGTGCTGGCCAAGGCCGAGTATCTCAACCCCGGCGGCAGCATCAAGGACCGCATCGCCCACTTCATCCTCGACCAGGCCGAGCGACGGGGCGAGCTCAAGCCGGGAGGCACCATCCTGGAGGTAACCAGCGGCAACACCGGCATCGCCCTGGCCATGCTGGGCGCCATGAAGGGCTATCGGGTCGTGATCATGATGCCCAGCTCGGTGAGCCAGGAGCGGCGGAACATGATCCGCTCCTTCGGGGCCGAGCTGCACCTGCTCGAAGAATTGCTCCACATCCAGTCGGCCGTGGTCCGGGCCGTGGAGATCGCCCGCCAGGATCCCCAGGTCTTTCTGCCCAGCCAGTTCTCCAACCCCGACAACCCGCTCTGCCACGAGCTGACCACCGGGCCGGAGATCCTCACCCAGACTGGCGGCAAGCTCGACGCCTTCGTCATGGGGATCGGCACCGGCGGCACCCTGATGGGTGTGGGTCGCGCCCTGCGTGCGGCCGGTTGCCCGGCCCAGCGGGTGGCGGTGGAGCCGGCCGAGTCAGCCGTGCTCTCGGGCGGCCCGCCCGGTTGTCACGGCATTCAGGGCTTGGCGGACGGGTTCATCCCCGAGATCGTTCGCCGCCAGGAGATCGACCGCGTGGTCCAGATCCCCACCGCTGACGCCCGCGAGCGAGCCCGCCGGCTGGCCCTGGAGGAGGGCATCCTGGTCGGCATCTCATCCGGCGCCAACGTGCTGGCCGCCGAGCAGGTGGCTCGCGAGCTGGGTCCGGGGCACACCGTGGTGACGGTGCTGTGCGACCGGGGGGAGCGCTATCTCAGCCTGGCTCCGTCGCTGTAAACGCGCCGCCGAGCCTGTCCGGGCCGACCCGGTTGATCAGGTTGCCGGTTCGTTGAAACATCCTCGTCTGATCAACGCTTCATCCCGAAACACCCGGTAAGCCAGACCGTCCCGAATGCCCACCTGCCAGAGGATGCTCCCTTCGGGCTCGCGGGGGGCCTTCATCGTGCCCCGTGCAGATGTCCCTGGTGGTGCACGTCGCACACCGCGTCAATCGCCCTTCCCGCACGGCCTCGTACACCAGCGGGTGACTCAAGAACCCCCGCTCGCGGCTGATCATCCGGTGCAGCGAGCTCGAGGACAGCCCCAGCCGCTCCATGGCATAGTGCTTGAACCCGGCAAACCCCGCGTCGCGCCACAGGCTCATCCAGTCGAAAGTGAACAGCATCCGCCCCAGGTCAAGCTGCGGCCGGCGCCGACAGAGGGCCAGCTGGTCGATCATCGCCTGGCGCCGGTGGGGGTCTTCAGGCAAAGAACTTCCCCCACAGATCCGCCCTCCAGGGGCTCATCATACCAGTCATGGCGCGGTTCCCATGGCCGATAGGACTCTCGCCAATTGTCAGTCCGATTGGTTTCCATAAATTCTACGACCTCTTTGCTAAGCGTGGTCTTCTCTGGTAACGTGACGTAGCAGTCTTCTGGGCCTTCCATGTTCGTGTAGGTCTTGATGAGCTTCTCCAAGATCTCCAGCGTCAGAGGGTCGTCCTCGGGATGGAACGTCATCTCATACGCGGTCTTGTAGTCACCGGCCGCGAGAAGGCGGATCCACTGGTCCACTACCTTAAGAACATCCTCTTTGTTCTTGGAGATCTTGATCATGGACCCTCAACGGTGATGATGGTCAGGCCGTTGTCTTTCGCGTATTGCTTCCGATCCGAGCTATGTCCATTACCCGAATGCGCAGGCCACGGATACAAGGCCGCCCGCCGCAAACGTTGAGGTCGGAAGTAATGCGACACATGAAGCCTATTTCGTCTCGTCCGGCTGAGATCCTAGGGTCACACCGTTAGCGTGCAACCCGAAACAAGGTAAGTGACCTCTCGAGCAGCTTCACCTTCTCAAAAGTGCGTGATTTGCGCAATCCTGGGCCTTCAGCCGCGGAATACAAACGCCGTCCCAGAGTCAAGGGTAGACATGTTCACTCGCACGAGATCCTGCGAATGGAGGGCGACAACTGGAATGAAACGGAGGCCGGATCGGCAACGCGGGGACGTGGTGTTGGGGACGCGTGGGGATGGGAAGCTACCCTACTTCGGATCACCTTCCCACGGGATGAGCGCTGCGTAGAAGCCAAGGTTGGGGTTACGGCAGTGTGTATCGGGCTCCTCACCGATAACAACTTCGCGATCCAAAAACTCCTCCAGAGCAGGTATGAAGTCGCTGGCATCCATGCAGTAGGAGTCGCTATAGTCTCTGCCGGTGCTGGTTTCCACGATCAACGGCTGGCGGTGAGCCTCTTCTAGCCATTTCTCGGCTTCTGGAAACAACTCGGGTGTGACTTTCCCGGCAAACCAGGGCTTGAATCGGCAGAGTGTTATCGTAAAAGAATGTCCCCGGGCCAGCGGGGGGAACTCCCCTCTGGCGACTCCACTCAGCCAAGCTTCGAGTTCATCCACACTCCGGATCCATCTCCATCCGACAGTCGACACAGCGTGTCCATACAACTCCGCCATCAACTGGCCGTCCTCCGACAGCCATGCCTGGACCTTCTCGACGAACTCGGGATCTTTGTACGAACCGCCGCTCTTGAACACGCTACAGTCCCCTTCTGAACGCATTTCATCTCCCCTTTGTAAGGTTTGTAAGGTTTGCGGGCACAAAGGGGAACTGTACCAGGCAGGTGAAAATTCCGGTCCGACGGGCGAGCGATGGAAAGAAGAGGGCGACGATCTTGCCCGGCTTCTTCCGTCTTCTTCCAGCACTGACTGAGAAATACGGCGAGGAAGCCGAAGGATAGCGACATGACTCCAGATGAAGTCTACATGGAATTCATCGACGGCTTGGTCAACACCCAACAGGGTAAGAAAACCCGAGTGGAGGGACAAGGAGCCGCCCAAGGTCAAAGAACTACTCAAGAATCTCTCCCCGGAACAGGTAGAAGTCGTTGCGGAGATGCTTGAAGGAGCTAGGACCAGCGCCATTCACGATGTTTTGGTCTACTTGGAGTGGAAATACCAGATAAGTCGCAACGAGGTGGTCATCGATCCAGACTCCTTCAACCACTACTCCACCCTTCACCACGACTATATGGCACGACTTATGGGTGATCCGTGGACATCATGAATCATCCCTGGCCAGATGAGGAATGGCAACTCGTAATCGATGGGGTCGCTGTTGGCACCCTGATATTTGCAGACTGCGATCAACCGTCACATATCTGCGACTGGAAGCCTAGCCCTGATTTCTATAAGTATGCAAGCTACTTTCGGTGGGGCAGTGGTCAGGGGGAGGACTCCCTCAGCACCCGCGCGTCGTTGCGTCTTGGTTCGGAAGTTATTGTCCCGTACGTCATTTGGATAGACGAAGGAGCCACCACCGCACGGATGCGCTTGTCTCATGATGGGGCTATGAGAATAATGGCGCCTATGCGGAAATGGAGTCGCGATCAAGGAATTCTATAGGAGGCTTCCCAGAAACGGCTTAACCGGGCCAATGAGCACGGTTTTCATTGGAGATCACCAGGAGATCAAAAAGGCCTCATGAACACTCGTTTAAGCTCGCCGTAGCAACGATCTGCGTGACTCGGATAGACGCAGTGAGGAATGATACCAGGCGGGTACCAAGTCCGCAGAAATCCAGACCATCAGCCCGAATTCAGGCGAACTGGAAGGAGCGCAAAACCCTGTCAGGGAGACATTCCCACAGTCCCAAACGACCTCACCAGAACTCAGCCAAAGTGCCCCTTTGCGCACTCGGAATGAGCAGGTCACAGCCAGGGCGGCATCAGAGAAGTTGACCAGCATCAACGCCCCCATGAAACCCCGCAGGCTATGATAGTAGCGAGATCCAATCAAATCATACGTTAACTACGTTAACAATTCTTCAATATACTTTAACATCTTTTAATATCCATATAGATCCATCGTCCCGCCTGACACGTTATGCTCTCCCCGAAAGGGAGTGAATGCAACCGATGAGCGACAAGCCCGAAGAGGTCAAGAAAGTCAGCGCCGCCGAGCCGAGCCGGAACGAGCCGACGGCCCAGGTGGCCCCGCCCCCGCAGAACGACCAGGGGGCGGCCGCCCGCGCCAGCAACGGAGCCCGCGAGCTCGACGCGGGCAAGAGCACGCAGGTGGGGAACACCGACTACTTCGATGGACCCTCCCGGGTCACCGACGCCGACACGGTGGTGGAGCTGGGCCAGATCCTGGCCAATCGGGGCAAGGCCGACGTCACCATCGACTCCATGGCCCAGGAGCTGCGCAATCGCGGCTACCAGGTCGAGACCACCACGGTGGACGGCAAGAAGGCCATCCGGTTTCAGAACGGGGACGTCTTCATCGATACCAGCGGCGACGGCCAGTTGGGCACCCAGGACGTCAACTTCCAGAAAGCCCTCAGCGCCGTGGAGCAAAAGCACGGCGTCAACCTCTCCGAGCTCAAGGGCGTGCTCAACGTGCTCGACCAGAAGCGAAAGCTCGAGCAGGCCCTCAAGAAGATGGGCGCTGGCGGCCTGGGAATGGCCAGCCTGCTGGGCGCCAACGGGCAAGAGCCGGGCGATCTCGCCGCCATCAAGCAGGTCCTGGCGGCCACCGACAAGGACATGCGCTGGGCCGGATACGACAAGCCGACCAGTGCCTTCGAGCTCTGGCAGCAGAGCGCGCTGACCCCGGAGCTGAGCAACCTGGGCCTGAGCTGGCCGGGCATCCCGACCGCCGAGGAGCTCTCTTACCGCCAGTCGCTGCAGGAATCAGCCGGACTCTTCGACCTGGCCTACGAGGTGGCCGGGAGGGTGGGTACGCATGGTCTGTGAGACGCTCAGCCAGGACCAGATCCTGGACATGATGGCCGACTTCGTGGACCGCGCGCGGCGCGTCAAGGAGCTGAAAGACACGCTGCTCTACGCCAACTTCTACGGCACGGCCGAGGAGGAGGAGAGGCTCTGGCTCGAGTGCCGGGCCTACGACGATACTCTGGCCGAGATCGAGCGCCTGCAGGGAGAGATGCTCGCCCTGCTCGACCGGGTGGTCGCCTTCCTCGGTTCGCATTCCGACCTCGTGCACCACATCTGCCAGAACGAGCACGTGCAGGCGGCCTGATGGGAAAGCCCCGCGTTCTCCTGATCTTCCCGCCCCAGTGGACCCCTCTCAACCCGCATTTTGCCATGGCCACTCTGGGGGGGCACCTGCGCGAGCAGGGCTATCCGGTCAAGCTGCTGGACCTGAACGTGGGCTACTACCGGCGGGTGCTGAGCCGTCGCTTTCTGGAGCTCTCGCTGGCTCGCTCGCGCAACACCCGTGACTACCTGATCCCCAAGACCCTGCTCAACCTGCGCCGAGGGGCAAAAACTCCTCAGGCCCGGCGCGAGAACGTGCGCCTGGTGCACCTGGAGGAGGCCCTGGCGCGCGACCACAGCCTGACCCTGGAGCGCATCGACGAGGCCGTCTCGGTCTTCGACTCGCTCGAGAAGTTCTATGACCCGACACAGTTGACCGAGGCCTTCGTCACCATCGACCGGGCCCTGGATCTGGTTTCCCTCCCCTACTGGCCGGTGCGGGTCCACTTCAACGACCTGCAGATCCCGGCTCTGCCCCTGACCGTCGAGGCTGTGCGCGGATTTGCCCTCAATCAGGAAGAGAACCCCTTCCTGGAGTACTTCCGCTCTCGCCTGAGCGAGATCCAGGCCTTCCAGCCCGATGTCATCGGGATCTCCATCAACGGCCACGCTCAGCTCGTACCCGGCCTGACTCTGGCCGCCCTGCTCAAGAAGGCGGGCAGCTCCCACGTCACGCTGGGGGGCAACCACCTGGTGCGCATCAAGGACGGCCTGCTGCGCTCGGGCGACTTCCTGGAGACCTTTGCCGACAGCGTCATCCTGGGCGAGGGGGAAGCCCCCCTCGACCGCCTGCTCGAGGTCATCGAGCACTCGCTCGACCTCTCCACCGTGCCCGGCCTGGTGCACCTTGATCGGGACCGTCGCGCGGCCTACACCTTCGACGTGCCGGCCCGCCCCCTGGACGGGCGCTCGCGCCCTTCGCTGGAGGGTCTGCCCCTGCAGGACTACTTCAGCCCCGAGCTGGTGCTGACCACCCGCACCAGCAAGGGCTGCTACTGGAAGAAGTGCACCTTCTGCGACACCGACTTCGGGGTCTGCCCGGACAACCGCTCCATTCAGGACCTGGTGGACGAGGTCGAGCACCTGCAGCGCAACTGGGGCGTGAAGAACTTCTGCTTCATCGACGAGAGCCTGGTGCCGCGCTACATGGAGCGCGTGGTGGAGGCGGTGGGCGAGCGGGGGCTGGAGTTCCACTGGTACGGCAACGCGCGCCTGGAGACCAGCTTCACCCGCGAACGCATGCAAGGCATGCGCCGGGGAGGACTCAGCATGCTGCTCTGGGGCCTGGAATCGGGCTCGGACAAGGTCATGCAGCTCATCAACAAGGGCATCAAGCTGCACCGCCGGCTGGACATCCTCAAGGACGCAAGCTCCGCCGGGGTATGGAACTTCTGTTACATCTTCTTTGGCTTCCCGGGCGAGAGCTGGGAGGACGGCATGGCCACCATCGAGATGATCGAGTCCAACACCGACTGCATCCACTCCTACGGGCGCAGCGTCTTCACCCTCAACAAGCACGCCCGGCTGGCCACCGATCGGCTGGGGATCATCGATCTCGTGCAAGACAACGAGGAGCTGTCAGCCAACCTGGACTACCGGCTTCCCAACGGCCAGAGCAAGGAGCAGGCCCGCCGGCTGGCCGAGCTGTGCAAGCTGCGCTGCGCCGCGGCCTATGGCGATCCTCTCTGGATGCACCTGCGCTACCGCGAGGTGATGCACCTCTACCTCAAGGAGCACGGGCGCGACTTCGTGGCTGGCTATCGCTTCGCTCCGCGTGCGCTGGCCGCTCTGGTGGGGGCGGACAATCCTTAGCAGAGTGATGCAAAAGTCCTCGAAGAGGGCTTTTGCATCATCCTGCGCTCAACAGATTGTCTAGCAGGCTGATGCCTACACAATATCTTGTGGTGGCGGAGCTATGCTTCGACACCACAACCGGTTTTGCATCAACCTGCTAGGTGGCTTTGCGCTTCTTCAGCACCGTCCCGCCCACCAGCACGTAGTCGTCGGCGCCCAGGTGGATGGTGGCTCCCGACTCCAGCTCCTTGCACCGGGACTTGAGGGCGTCGGGGCGCAGGGCGTAGACCTTCTTGCCACTGGACAGATAGACCTGATCCGCACCCAGCGCGAAGGGGACGAAGCCCGTGCCTTCCTTGGGGGTCTTGAAGCTCCAGATGGTCTCCCCTTGAGGGCTCAGCGCGTGGACCTCGGCTGTGCTGGTGCCCCGGAAGGTCTGCGGATCCATCACATAAGAGGTGCCCACGGCATAGACGGTTCCGTCGGCTCCCACCTGCAGCGACTCCACCCGCATCCCCTGGCTCAGCTCCCGACCCCAGGCCAGTTGCCCCTGGCGGTCGAGAGCCACCACCTGGTAGGAGGTATCCTCCGTGGAAACCCCGCCGCCATAGAGCCTCTGACCGTCGGGCGAGACCGCCGGTGGGCACGAGAGCGGCGCCGCCTGCCCATCCAGGTGCTCTTTCCACGTCTCGGGAGGAAGCTGATCGATCCGGCGATGGGTCTTGCCCGACCAGACCCACTGCGTCTTGCCGTCCGGATCGAGCAGCTGGAGCGTGGAATCGCCGTTGGTCAGAATGTGGTTGTCCGGGGTGACGGCCACGTGGGCGTTGAACCAGATGCGCTCCGGCTCGAGATCGCGAGACCAGAGCTTCTCGCCGCTCTGGAGATCGACGGCATAGAGGCGGCCGTTGCCGTTGAGCAAGAGCCGGCCCAGCCCATCCTGGACGAAGCGCCCCTTGACCTCACGGTCGTAGCAGGGCTGGGGCTCGAGCTCGCACAGCCAGGTCGTCTCTCCTCTGGCATCCAGGCGGTGCACCTGAGCTCCACTGCAGGGAGTGGCCACCACGCCGCCATCCGGCGTGGGCAGCGCCTCGTTGAAAACCGAGCTTCCCAGGTACTTGCTCCAGGACGTCTCCCCGTCGGGCTCGACCCGCGCCACCCCCCAGCTGCCCACCAGGTACCCCGAGCCGTCGGCGTTCACGATGGGTGGTGTTTGCAGCAGCTCGTGCTCCTGGCTTCCAAGCACAGTCCCCTGCTCGGCGGACAAGACCGCGTATCGGTTGGGCAGGTTGACCATCAACGAGTTGTCAGGAGCAACCCGCAGGTGCTGCACCTGCTGGTCGAGCTCCTGCTCCCAGGCCTTCACCAGGGAGTTGGCCACCGACTGCTCCTGAACTGCCTTCATGGCCACGGCCACGGGCACGGTTCCCGCGTAACCATCCGGATTTTGCTTTCGAGCAGCGCTCCGGGGGAGGCTGAAGGAGGGCAGAGTCAGGGCTTCTATACGCACGGCCTGAAGCTATCCGCACCGGCTGAAATAAACCTGAAACCAGACTCTTGACCGGGATCAATGCAGGCGGCCTCGACCGGGTTTATCCTGAAGCCTGTGCAGGGGGTAAGCGCCCGGCTTTGCAGCTTTCAACTCAACGGCGAGCAGGTCCAGGTGGCCGTTCCGGCCCACTGGACCTTGCTCGAGGCGTTGCGCTACCGTCTGGGCCTGACCGGCACCAAGCAAGGCTGCGACAAGGGCGACTGCGGCGCCTGCACGGTGCGCCTGGATGGCCAGCCCGTGCTCAGCTGCCTGACCCTGGCGAGCCAGGTGGAGGGCCGACGGGTCGACACGGTGGAGGGCCTGGGCGGCGACCACCCTCTGCAGCGCGCCTTCGAGGCCTGCGGAGCCGCTCAGTGCGGCTTCTGCACCCCCGGGATGCTGATGAGCGCGGCCGCCTTCCTCGCAAGCGAACCTGCCGAGGTCACGCGCGAGAGCATCTCCCAGGCGCTTTCGGGCAACCTGTGCCGCTGCACCGGCTACACCAAGATCATCGAAGCGGTGGAGCAGGCCTGGCAGGCCAGGCCGGACGGGCCCAACCCCGGGAGCGGGGTGGGGCAGCGCCACCGCAAACTGGACGGCCGCGAGAAGGTCACCGGGGCGGCCCGGTTCACCGACGACCTCAGCCTGCCGCGCATGCTGCACTGCAAGATCCTGCGCTCGCCTCACGCCCACGCCCCCATCCTGAAGGTGGACGCGAGCCAGGCCCTGGCCCTGGAGGGCGTGCTGGCGGTGGTGACCGGCGCCGACTTCCCCATCCCCTACGGCATCCTCCCCTGGACCCGGGACGAGCACGCCCTGTGCCTGGAGAAGGCCCGCTACGTGGGGGACGCGGTGGCGGCGGTGGCGGCCCTGGACGAGGAGACGGCCAACCGGGCCCTGTCGCTGATCGAGGTGGACTACGAGGTGCTGTGCGCCCTGCTCGACCCGCAAGAGGCCCTGCAGAAACGCGACGTGCCAATTCACGAGAAGGGCAACGTGTCCAAGGAGGTGGAGCTCGAGTTCGGAGAGGTGGACGCCTGCCTGGCTCGGGCCGACCTGGTGGTGGAGGGTGACTACTCCTTCCACGGCAGCACCCACGCCGCTCTCGAGCCCCACTGCGCCCTGGCCCAATACGATGGCCTCTTGACCGTCTGGTCGGCCACCCAGGTGCCCCACTACCTGCACCGCGAGCTCTCCCGCGTGCTCGAGCTGCCCACCCATCGCATCCGGGTGATCGCCACCCACGTGGGC
Source organism: Candidatus Xenobia bacterium (assembly GCA_045863235.1). GTDB lineage: Bacteria > Vulcanimicrobiota > Xenobia > Xenobiales > QWHO01 > QWHO01. Next base: position 10,005 of record BTUM01000051.1, read on the forward strand.
GGCGCCTTCGGGGGCAAGAGCGAGCCCTTCGACCTGGAGTTCGTGGTGGCCCGGCTGGCCATGCTGACCGGCCGTCCGGTGAAGTGCCTCTATACCCGCGAGGAGGTCTTCCTGGCCCACCGCGGCCGTCACCCCTGCCAGATGACCATGCGACTCGGCCTGAGCCGGGAAGGACGCATTCTGGGCCTGGACGCGCGCAGTCTGCTGGACGGAGGGGCTTACTCCTCCTTCGGGCTGGTGACCACCTACTACAGCGGCCAGCTGCTGGGCTCGCCCTACCAGATGGAGAGCTATCGCTTTCACTCCACCCGGGTCTTCACCAACAAGCCGGCCTGCGGCCCCAAACGGGGCCACGGCTCGGTGCAGCCGCGCTTTGCCATGGAGATCCAGCTCGACAAGGCGGCCCGCGCGCTGGGGATCGATCCCATCGAGCTGCGGCGACGCAACTTCATCGGGGCGGACACGCGCACCATCAATGAGTTCCAGCTGGGCGCCAACGGCTTTCTCGAGTGCCTCGCGCGCGTCGAGGAGGCCTCGGGATGGAAGGAGCGCTCCGGCAGACTTCCGCCCGGCCGCGGGCTGGGGGTGGCCGGCAGCACCTACATATCGGGCACCAACTACTGCATCTACCCCAGCGAGCTTCCCCAGTCGGGGGTGCAGATCTGCCTCGACCGCTCGGGCCGGGCGCGCGTGTTTGCCGGCGTCTCGGATATCGGCCAGGGCGCCGCCACGGTGCTGGCCGTGGTCACCTGCGAGGAGCTGGGGGTGGAGCTTTCGGACGTGCGCGTGGTCACCGCCGACACCGACCTCTGCCCGGTCGACCTGGGGGCCTACTCCTCGCGGGTCACGCTCATGGCCGGCCAGGCCTGCCTGATGGCCGCCCGCGACCTGGGCGGAAAAGTGCGCCGGGTGGTGGCCGAGCGCTGGCAGTGCGCCCCCGGCCAGGTGGTGCTGGCTGGCCGCCGGGCCCAGCGGCTGGACGACCCGGAGATCTTCATGAGCATCCAGGAGGCCTTCGTGCTGGCCGAGGAGGCCCTGGGTACGCTGGGCAGCGTGGGCCACTACCAGAGCCCTCGCACGGGCGTTCACGGAGACTACCGCGGGGCCACCATCGGGGCCTCCCCGGCTTACTCCTACACCGCCCACGTGGCCGAGGTAGAGGTGGATCGGGAGACCGGCCAGGTGCAGCTGATTCAGATCTGGGCCGCCCACGACTGCGGCCGGGCCCTCTCGCCCCTGCTGGTAGAGGGCCAGATCGAGGGCTCGGTGTACATGGGGGCCGCCGAAGCCGTGCTCGAGCACCACGAAGTGGATGAGCGCGGCCTGCTGAAGGCTACCTCCCTGCTCGACTACCGCCTGCCCACGGCGCTGGATGTGCCCGCCATCGAGGCGATCATCGTGGAGGAGGCCGATTTCCGCGGCCCCTACGGGGCCAAGGAAGCCGGCGAGGGCCCCCTGCACCCGGCCCTGCCGGCCATCGCCAACGCCATCTTCGACGCCGTGGGAGTGCGCATCGACCAGCTCCCGATCACTCCCGAAAAAGTCCTGGCGGCTCTGCGCGCCCGCGAGACCGCCCCGTGCTGAGAATCCCCGAGTTGGAGGTGCTCTGCCCGACGAGCTGGGAAGAGGCGGTGGAGCATCTGGCGCGCCACCCGCAGGCGCGGGTGCTGGCGGGCGGAACGGATGTGCTGCCGGCCCTCAAGACGGGGCAGGTCAGAGCGAACTCCCTGGTCTCTCTGAGCCGACTGCCGGGCTTTGCGGGAATCGAGCTGAGCACCGCCGGGCTGCGACTGGGGGCGGGAACCCCCCTGGCCGAGCTGGCCCGAAGCCCGCTGGTGCCCACGGCTCTGGCCCGAGCGGCCGGTCTGGTGGCCGGCCCTCAGATTCGCCAGGCGGCCACGCTGGGCGGCAACTTGTGCCTGGATACGCGCTGCCGCTACATCAACCAGACCGACCTCTACCGCCAGGCACTGGGCGGTTGCCTCAAGTCACACGGCTCGGTCTGTCACGTGGTGGCAGGGGGCACGAGCTGCGTGGCCGCCCTTTCGGCCGATACCGTCCCGGTGCTGCTCGCACTGGACGCCGAGCTCGAGCTGGTGGGCCCGGCCGGAGGGCGCCGTCTGGCCCTGGGCGAGCTCTACAACACAGACGGTCGCCAGCACCTGAACCTCAAGCCGGGTGAGCTCTTGCGCTCGGTCCACCTGCCCCTGCCCCGGCCCTCGACCCGGGTGGTCTACCGCAAGTGGCGCCCGCGCAACAGCCTGGACTTCCCGCTGGTCTCGCTGGCCCTGCGCCTCGACCTCGATCCTCCGCGCCTGGCGGACGGCCGGCTGGTGGTGGGCGTGCTCGGCCCGCGTCCCCGGGTGCTCTCGCTTTCTCGACTGGCGGGGAGAGCCCTCGACCGCGAGCTGGCGGACGCGATCGGGCGGCTGGCCGGGGGTTGTCGGCCGTTGCCCAACGTGCCCTACGACGAGGTCTATCGCCGCCATCGACTCGAGGTGGAGGCCCGCCGGGCGGCCCTGGAGCTCATGTCTTGAGCGAGCTCTTGCACGACTGGAACAGCCCTGTTGCCGGCCGCGCCTTCACGCTGCTCGACGAGACCCTGCGCGACGGCATCCAGTCTCCCTCGGTGCGCAACCCCGAGATCGAGGAGAAGCTCGAGCTGCTGCACGCGATGGAATCCTGCGGCATCCAGCACGTGGACGTGGGTCTGCCGGGCGCGGGCGATCAGGCCGTGGCGGACGTGACCCGGCTGGTCGAGGAGATCCGCTCCCAGCGCCTGCGCATTCGCCCCAACTGCGCCGCCCGCACTCACCCTCACGACATCCGGGCGGTGCTGCAGATCGCCCAGAGAACCGGTCATCCGATCGAGGTGTGCGCCTTTTTGGGCAGCTCGCCCATGCGCCGGCTGGTGGAGGGCTGGAGCCTGGAGCAGCTCGAGCGCTTCGTGGCCGATTCCATCGAGCTGGTGGTGGCCCACGACCTGAGCGCCAGCTTCGTGACCGAAGACACCATTCGGACCGATCCCGCCACTCTGCGACGGCTGTTCCGGGTGGCGGTGGACTCGGGCGCCACCCGCCTGGTGCTGACCGACACCGCCGGCCACGCCACCCCCTCGGGCCTGGCCAACCTGGTGCGCTTCACCCGCGCACTGCTGGCCGAGTGGGGCTGCCGGCACGTCGAGCTCGACTGGCACGGTCACAACGACCGCGGCCTGTCTCTCACGCTCTGCCTGAGCGCCCTCGAGGAGGGGGTGGAGCGACTGCACGGGACTTGTCTTGGCATCGGCGAGCGGGTCGGCAACGCTCCCATCGACCTCCTCATCCTCAACCTGCGCCTGCTGGGCCTGTGGCAAGGCGATCTGCGCTCATTGAGCGCCTACGTCGAGAAGGCCAGCCGCTTTCTCTCCGTGCCCATCGGCTGCAACTACCCGGCCTTCGGCAGCGATGCCTTCCGCACCAGCACCGGCGTGCACGCGGCCGCCATCTTGAAGGCGCTGCGAACCGGGCGGCCGGAGCTGGCCGACCGGATCTACTCCTCGATTCCCGCCTCCGAGCTCGGTCGCCACCAACAGGTCGAAGTGGGCTACTACAGCGGTCGGGCCAACGCCCAGATCTGGCTGGCCGAGCACGGCCTGGAGTGCGATGAGCTCCGCCAGCAGGCCATTCTCGAGCTGGCCAAGTCGAGCCGCCGCACCTTGCCCGAAAGCGAGATCGTCGCCCACCTGACCCGGCTGGGGCTGGGAGCGCAGGCTTGAAACCTCGCTATCGGGGCTGGATCCACCAGCAGGCCAGCTACCTCTCGCTGGCCGCTGGCGCCGTGCTGGTCTTCCTGGCTCCCACCCCGCGGGCCGCCCTGGCCGCTGCCATCTACTCTCTGGCACTGGTCGCCATGCTGACCGTGAGCGCCCTCTACCACCGAAGAAACTGGAGCCCGAAGCTGCGCGCCCGCATGCGCAGCCTCGACCACGCCACCATTTTCGTGCTCATCGCGGGGAGCTACACCCCCTTCTGCCTGCTCGCTCTGAAAGGAGAGATCGGGCAGCGACTGCTCGTCATCGCCTGGATGGGAGCGATTGCCGGCATCGCGCAGTCCATCTTCTGGGTGCGCGCTCCCCGGGCGCTGACGGCCTGTCTCTATCTTGCTCTGGGCTGGCTGGTGACCCCCTACCTGCCGCTGCTGGCGCAATCGGTCGGAGCGCTGGGGCTGAGCCTGATCGCTGCCGCCGGCCTCTTCTTCACGGTAGGTGCCGTCATTTACGTGATCCGCCGGCCGAATCCGGCCCCCGCTACCTTCGGCTATCACGAGGTGTTCCACACCCTGGTCACCGCGGCATGCGGCTTCAAGTTCGCCGCGGTGGCCCTGCTGGTCACGCGGCCTTGACTCAGGTCAATGCCTCCCGGGTCGTCAGGATGCTACACTTGGCGAGCGATGAAGCTGTACACCCACCCTCCCTCCCCCAACTGCATCAAGGTGATGGCCGTGGCCAACCAGTTGGGCCTGACACTCGAGCAGGTCTCCATGGACCCCGCCGACTGCAGGAAGCCCGAGTATCGGGCCATCAACCCCAACCAGAAAGTGCCCACCCTGCAAGACGAGGACTACTTTCTGTGGGAATCCAACGCCATCATGGTCTACCTGGCCCAGAAGGTTCGAGGGCATTCGCTGATCCCGGGCACGGCCCGCAACCGGGTGGAGCTGTGGCGCTGGATGTCCTGGTGCATGAGCCACTTTACGCCCACCATCCGCGTTCTCTTGCACGAGCGCATGGTCAAGCCCATGGTGCTCGGCCAGGCCACCGACGAGCTCGCGGTGAAACGTGCCGAGGCGGCCTTTCATCCCCTGGCCCGCATCCTGGACGAGCACCTGGCCGACAGGCAGTTCGTTCTGGGGCCCAAACTGAGCCTGGCCGACTTTGCCCTGGCCGCCAATCTGGTCTACTCGCACATGGCCCGCATCCCGCTCGAGCCCTACGCCAACCTGCGCGCCTGGTACGAGCGCATCGCCGCCCTGCCGAGCTGGCAGGAGGCCATTCCCGACATGATCCCGCCCGTGGTCCAAGCGCGCTGAGCCGTGCACGTCGGCGTCGTAGGGGCGGGGATGGCGGGCTGCGCGGCGGCCCGGCGGCTCAACCAGCGCGGAATCCGGGTGACCGTGCTGGAGGCGCGCGAGCGCCCGGGGGGACGCATCTGGACCGACCGCAGCCTGGGTTGCCCCATCGATCTGGGGGCCGCCTGGCTGCACGGCGCCGAGGCCAATCCGCTGAGCGCTCGCGCCCGGGGCTTCGAGCACCGGGATACCGATGTGCTGTGCAACCTGTTCTTCAACCCTGAAGGCGCGCCCCTCACGCTGGAGCTGAGCCGCCAGGTGCAGGAGGCGGGGCTGGACCTGGCCGCCCAGGCCATGGACCTGGCTTCGCGCAGCCCCGAGCCGCTCTCGATGGCCGAGGCCATGGGTCGGGCTTTTGTGGAGGCGGGCGACCCCGCGCCCTGGCGCTCTCGCGTGCGCAGCCTGCCCATCGCCGACATGACCTGCTTTGCGGCCCGCCCCGACCCGCTCTCGGGAGCGCCTCTGGAAGGGCTGGACCGGTTTCTTCCGGGAGGTCTGGAGCAGCTCCTGGACTGGAGCTCGTGCCAGTTGCTCCTGTCCACTCCGGTCGAGGAGGTGAGCTGGAGCGGGCCGCAGGTGGAGCTGACCACCCCCCGGGGGATCCTCTCCTTCGACCGGGTCATCCTGACGCTGCCCCTGGGAGTCTTGCAGGCGGGCCAGGTCCGCTTCGACCCTCCCCTGCCCGACTCCAAGCGCGCCGCCATCCGGGCCCTGGGCAACGAGGTTCTCAATAAGATCGCCCTGCGCTTTGCCCGGGCCGACTGGCCGCAAGAGCCGGATTTTCTCAGCCTCAACCAGGCCGACGGGGAGACGGACGTGTTCTTCAATGGCCAGAAAGCCCTGGGTCAACCGGTGCTGGTCGGTTTCGTGGTGGGAGAGCGGGCCCGAGCCCTGGAGTCGGCCGGTGCCGAGGCGACCGTGGCCAGTCAGCTGGCCAGCCTGCGACGAGCCTTTCCGGGCCTGGGCGATCCCCTGGCCAGCGTGGTCAGCTCGTGGGGCCGCGACCCCTGCAGCCTGGGCGCCTACTGCTTGCGGCCACCAGGCGTGGACGGCGAAACGCACGACCTCCTGGCCGAGCCTGTCGGCCGTTTGCACTTTGCGGGCGAGGCCACCTGTCGCGCCTATCCGGGCAGTCTGCTGGGAGCCTGGATGAGCGGCCGGCGCGAAGCCGACCGATGTTAGGTGCAACGGCTTTGCTGTTGCAACGCGGTCTGCAAACGGGTCCTCCACTGCGAACGGTGGTACCGGGAAATTCCCCGGTACCGGGCTGCTTCCGGGGTATACGCTGGAATACGGGCGGTACGCAGAGAGCTCGGCCGAGCCCGCCAGACGCCTCGATCGCTTTGGCAGAAATTTTTCCGCCGGCCAGGAACTTTCTGGCGGAGTTGGAAGTCGACGCAGTTGTGAAGCGAACCCTCTGGATCTGGCTGGCCCTCCTGCTGCTGGCGCTGCCCGGCTCGACCGCCCCCTGTGGCGACGAGCCCGCCGCCGGATGCTGCTGCGCCGAGCCGTCCTCCCAGGTGGTTTGCTGCTGCGAGCCCGATGCCGGGCCCTCGCAATCGCTGGCTCCTCCCACCGCTCCCAGCGCCGAGTGCGCGCTGAGCCCGAGCGGCGAGAGAGCTTGTGTTCCCCCCGCCCCAGCCACGCTGGCGGCCTGTCAGGTCTCACGACCCGAGCCGCGGCGTGCCGACTGGTCCTCTCCCCAGTGCGCCGAGCGCGCTCCCCCTCGCTGCTCCTGAGCTGATTTCGGCTCACGCGGTGACTTGAAACAAAATCAAAAAATGGGAGTGTACGCTGATCATGCGTTTTCTGAAACTGTCTCTTCTGGCCGTGGTGGCCAGCATCCTGAGCCTGGGGGCCGCCGTGGCCGCCAGCGACTGCTGCCCGAATGGAGCCTGCTGCGTTCCCGGAGCAGCCTGCTGCGAGTCGAAGGATTCCAAGGCCGCTGACTGCTGCCCCGACGGCGCCTGCTGCGCCACCAACGAAAGCTGCTGCGCTGCCAAGGCTCAGCCGACCTCTCAGGCAGCTAACTGCTGCCCCGACGGCCCCTGCTGCGCTACCAACGAGAGCTGCTGCACCGCCAAGGCCCAGCCGACCTCTCAGGCGGCTGACTGCTGCCCTGACGGCGCCTGCTGCGCCCCCGGCGCGAGCTGCTGCGAGGATGGCCAGGCCGCTCGGCCGGCCGAGCTGGCTGGCTGCTGCCGGTAGTTCGTCGCAAGGCCTGTGGCCTTGCACTTTGCAGCGCGCTGGGTTCCTCAGATTGCCAGACCAGAGTGCGAGCACATTGGCCTCGCGGGGGCGCCACTCCGGATGGATTGGCGCCCCTTTCTCATGGAGGGGGGCGAACAGGGTTTGCCCCCCCTCCCCTAGAACCCCATTCACGCAACCATGGAAAGGAGCCCCTGACAGTATGCTTACACGCCTGACCGGACTCGTACTCGGACTGGCGCTGCTGATCACCCCGGCCTTCGCCGGCGAGGATTGCCAACAAAAGGGCAAAGACGGCCAGAAATGCGAGCAGGGACAAACCTGCGAGCAGAGCGGCAAGGACGGCCAGTGCGACAAGAGTGGCAAAGACGGCGGAGACTGCTGCGACAAAGCCGCCAAGGACGGTGGAGATTGCTGCGACAAGTCCAAGGAATGCCCGCCCGGCGGCAAGGACGGCTGTGGGGATTGCGCCGGCAAGGACGGCGAGCGCGGGGCCTGCGAGAAGGCATGCGCCGAGTGGAACTACGCCGAGCCTTCCCAGTACACTCGTTGTGACCAGCACACCTGCCCCAACGATCTGGCCATGCAAGAAGGCAAGCAGCCCAAGCGCTGGGCCGCCGGCAATCCCAACTACGGCCTGACCGTAAGAAACGACTGCTGCTGGCCGGACCGCGTCGAGAACGACCGCAACGCCTGCCGCAACAACTGGAACCTCGGCATGCCCGTGTGGCCCTGGTAAGACCCGGAGCCTCCAGGATGGCCTCCCCTCGGGGAGGCCTTTTTCATGCCCTCCAAGAAGGCCCCGAGCCATGAATCGACGGCAGTTCCTGGCCGCCAGCGCGGCCCTCCTGGCCGCCCCCGTGGCCCACGCGGCGCCGGTCGGCCCCCGCCCGGTTCCCCTGCCCGGAACCACGCCCGGTCGCCTGGCCCGGTTCATGGGCCCGATCTCGCGCCTGAACGTGAACGACGTGCAGATCGCCTATCGCGATTTCGGTGAAGGGCCGCCCTTGCTGCTCTTGACCGAACGCTCGACGAGCATGAGCTGGTGGCTGGCCGAGCTCCTGCAACGGCTGGCCCTCCGCTACCGGATCCTCACCATGGATTACCGGGGCGTGGGCTACTCCACCGACAATTTGGCCCTGGAAATGACCATTCCCACCCTGGCCTCTGACGCCGCCGGGCTGCTCTGGGGCCTGGGGCTCTCTTCGGCCTCGGTGGTCGGCTGGGGCCTGGGCGCCTGCGTGGGACTGACCCTGGCCCTCAATGAACCCCGCCGGCTGGAGCGTCTGGTCTTGAGCGCCGGCGACCCGGGCGGCAGCCACTCCCAGGCTCCCATCCCCGAGATCGAGACCCTGCTGGCCGATCCGAGCTCGCAGGCCGAGCAGCTCATGGCCGTCATGTTCAGCCCCGCGGCCCGCGAGGCCAAGCAGACCTTCCTGGCCAGCCTCCAGGCCATGCCCACCGAGCGCACCCCCGAGACCACGGCCGCCCGCCAGGCCCACGCCGTGCAGCAATGGCGGGCCGACGATCGCACCCACGAACGCCTGAGCAGCCTGCGGCTGCCGGTGCTGGTTCACTACGGAACCCGCGACGTGGTCACCCCGCCCGCCAACGGCGAGTGGCTGGCCCGGCACATCCCCGAGGCGGGTCGCGAGGCGGTGGAAGACGGGTCACACGCCTGCCTGTTTGAGCAGTGGCCAAGCTTCGCTGAGACGCTGGAGGGTTTTTTGCGCTGACCTCGCCACGAGGCGGAACGAGCGTATGCCCTGGCAGTTTGCTCGCAAACACTTGTGGCAACTCTGCGAACCTCTGTTCGAAATTTGTACCCGAGTACAGTAGATTTGTGCTATGCTCCTAGATGGACCTTTGAGTCCGCGCGTGCGAAGTGGTGACTGCCCATGGATGAGAGTGCAGAGAACTTGCTCGGGCAGCTGAGCCCATCTCAATACGCCTGGCCCGGGCCGTCCACAATCCTGGCTTTGCCCGCCTCCACGCAGCGCTGAACCCAATCGTCGCGTTGGCGGTTGGCCTCCTCGATACTGGCAAACTTCAGCACCCCTCGCAGGGAAGGAGCGGCGGGGGCGAGCTGAGAGAGCTGCCAGAGAGCATCCCAACGCTGGGCCAGCCTGGGGTCTCCAGGCTCGAGCCAGCCCGCTCGCTCAGCTTCCTCGAAAGTCTGATAGCGAATAACTGGCATCCTCAATCGTCCTCCAACTGGAATTTCATAGCCAGGGCAGCGGCGTCCGCCTGATCCTGGGGACGCACCGTGGCCCGCTTCATCCGAAAGAGGGTCCGCGGGGTGGCGACCCGCAACCGGACCCCCTGGACCTCGATCCACTGAGCTTCCAGGTCTTCGTATACCCACATCTCACCCAGGCGGCCCAGGATGTCGATGACGTAGTCCCCTTCAGGAGGCCCATAGCGAACCACACCCCCTTGCTCTCCGCACAGATCGGCAGCTTGAATCTCCTCGATGCTCGGGTCGTCATACACCGACCGTAAGGCAGCCTTGAGGCGCTCGACGTTGGGCACGGAAGCCTGGATGAAAAGATCGATGTCATAGGTGACCCTGGGCAAGCCCTGGGCGAAGAGGGCAAGACCGCCCACCAGCACGTAAGCCACCTCTTCCTTCTCCAGCGCAAGCCCCAGTTGGAGAAGGGCCGACAATTGCACCACGCTTCCAAATTTCGCCGGATCCCAGCAGGATCCCACCTGCCTCACTCGGCGTTGAACCTAGCGCGCACCCCCGAAGCCCATCAAGCGCATCCGCTCCTGAGCCTCGGCCATCAGGGCGGCGCCGGCCCGGATGCGCTCCACGCCCTGTTCGAGGTGGGACCGGTTCGAGTCGGAAAAGAAGCGCTCGAGCAGTTCGACTCCCTCCATGAAGACGCGGCTCGAGTCCTCCATTCCCTTGCGCGAGGCCTCGGCGCCCTGGCGCAGCTCTTCGGACGGGAAGCTGGCCGGAGGCTTGAGGCCATCGAGAGCCCGCTTACCCTGGCGCACGTTGGCCGCGAACCACTCCACCGTGGGGCGTAGCTCGGCTGCCGTCTGGCGGCCCTCCAGGTAAGCCTCCACGGCCTCCTCAAGGCGCACGATGTAGGCAAAGCGTGCCTGGCCCGGGGCCCCGGCCTGGTACTCGAAGGTGCTGGCCGGCCCCATGCCGAGCTCGGGCAGGCGGGCCTGACACTGGCGGCAGACCTTGCTGCCGGGGGCATTCGATTCCGAGCACCGCGGGCAGACCAGGCGGGGGGCGGCCGCCTCCAGCACCTGGCGGCGCAGATCGAGCAGGCGACTGGTCGTCTCGAGCACCATCTCGCAGCCTTTCTTGAGGTGCTCGCGGTTCTTGTCGGAGAAGTAGCGGCTCATCTCCTTGAGCCCGCGCTTCATCGCCTCCATGCCCTTCGTGATCTGGGGAATGAGCTCCGAAACCTGCTCATTCTCGGCCGGGCTCTTGACCCACTCGCGGGCGTCGCCCATCGCCTGCTTCCAGTGGCTGTAGAAGGCGTCCAGGCGGATGCGCAGGGGCTCGTCGGGAATCTGGCCCCGGGCCACGCCCAGCGCCACGCTGGCCAGTTCGTTGACCAGGGGCGACTCGGAATAGGTGGGAAAGGACTCTTCTTCCTGGCGCAGGCGGTCGAAGGCGCCCAGCAAGCTGTCGGCGGCCTGCTGAGCCTCCTGGCAGCCCCGCACCAGGTGGTCGGCCTGGCGATCGTCGAGCCAGCGGTCGATGCGCTTGAGCCCCGCCTTCAGGCGTTCGAGCTCGTGGCGGATGGCCGGATCGAGCTCTTTGATGAGCGCGGTGGAGGGGCGCAGCTCCTTGGAGGAGCGATACTGCGAGCGCAGCTGGTCCACAAAGACCGCCATGAACTTGAGGCGGGCCGCCAGCTCGCGGGCCAGGGTCTTGTCCTGAGAGTTCTCGGAGCAGGCACGGGCTGCCCGGATCAGCTCGTTGAGCGCGGCTGAACGGGAAAGCTCGAACGCCGGCACGGACTAGATGCCGAAGGAGCCGGCCAGCCAGCCCAGGCTGGAGCCGAGCATGTTCCCCACGAACATTCCCGTCATCCCCGCCCAGGGATTGTTCATTCCGCCAGCGGCGAAGTAACCCAGCGCGCCGCCCAGGCCGCCGCCGATCATGCTGCCGGCGAAGCCCCCGTACATCGACATGGGGCTGAACATCGTGGGGCCCATGAACATGCTCGAGCAGCCCCACAGGCCGCCCATGTAGCTTCCAAACATCGGGGCGGGACCCCAGAATCCGGGTGTTGCGAACGGACTACAACCGATTCCCCACATGCTGCCTCATTACCCCTTCTTGTTGACTGCTCCCCATCATAACCGGATCGAGGCGGTTTGCAAAGTACCAGGTTGTAAACTTCAGCCTCGCTCCGAGTCAGTACGACAGATGGAGGTTTCCTTCCGGCGAGCGCTCTCTTGACCAGACACACTATTTAATGTTAAATTAAAATCATGAAACCCATCCATCCCGGTGTTCGCATCGGACACGTCCATCTCAAAGTCGCCAACCTCCAGCGCGCGCTGGACTTCTATCAGGGGGTGCTCGGGTTCGAGCTGGTGCAGAAGATGGGGACCGGCGCCGCTTTTCTTTCCGCCGGGGGCTATCACCACCACATCGGGCTGAACACCTGGGAAAGCGCGGGAGGCTCGCCACCACCGCCCGGCACGACGGGGCTCTATCATTTAGCAATCCTCTATCCGACTCGGGCCGAGCTCGGCGATGCCTTGCGGCGTCTTCTTGCAGCTGGCATTCAACTGGACGGCGCCAGCGATCATGGGGTGAGCGAGGCCCTCTATCTGAGCGACCCCGATGGAAACGGCGTGGAGCTCTACTGGGACAGGCCCGAGAGCGAGTGGCCCCGCAAGGCCGACGGGAACATCGAGATGTTCACGCGTCGCCTCGACCTGGAGAGCCTCGTGAGTCAGCCTTCAGGCGTCTGAGCGCGGACTCCGTGATACTGTCCCGCCGAGCAACCAGGACTCGCACCCCGGACGGCGCAAGATCCGCCTCCCATGCGCAATCTGCTCTTGAAGCTGGCTTACAGCAACGTCTGGATCGCTCTGCAGGCGGGCGGGCAGGCCATCATGACCCAGGTCATGCTCGACCTGCCCCTCGACCCCCGGGCCCCCTGGCTCTGCTTTCTGTCCATGCTCTTCGTCTACACCTTTGCCAAGACGGTGCGCTTCGACCCCACCGCCGACGCCCTCAACGACCCCGACCGCACGGCCTTCCTGCTGCGCTGGCGCGCTCCCCTCATCGCTGCGGGCGTGCTGGGCTTTGGTCTGGGGGCCTGGCAGGCCCATCGCTGGCAGGTGCTCTGGCTCTACCTCTTTCCGGTTCTGACGGCCGTGTTCTACGACATCAAGTTCCTGCCGGCGACCTTTCGCTACCGGCGATTGAAAGACATCACCGGAGTCAAGAGCGTGGTCGTCGCCGTCGCCTGGTCGGTGTTGGGCACCCTGCTGCCGGTCAGCCTGTCGGGTCAGGGGTTCAGCGCCGGAGTGGCCTTCCTGCTCGTCTGGCACTTTGCCATGTTCTTCGTGAACACGGTCTACTTCGATCTGGGCGATATGCGGGGCGACCGGGCCGAAGGCACGCTGACCCTCCCCCTCTGGCTGGGCTTTGAGGCCACTCGGGCCCTCTTGCTGGCCATCACCTTGGCCTGCGCGGCAGGACTCTGGCTGGCCGCCCGGAGCGGCCTGGTGGGCCCCGAGGGCCACTATGTCAACCTGCTCACCCTGTACCAGCTGGCCTTCGTCGGGGCTGCTCGCGACGAGAGCACCGACCTGGGCTTTCTGTGCGATGTCGTGGCCGACGGAGCCTTCCTGGTGGGAGGAGTGCTGGCCCTGCTCGGACGAGTGGCCTACTCGGCCACCATCTTCTCGGCTTCCTGACGGATCTCGGCCAGCTCTTCCGGCTCGATCTGCAGCTGCCGGGCGATGGCGTTGAGGTAGCGCAGCTCGGCAATCTGGATGGTCCCGTCGGCGACCGACAGGCTGCAGAGCACCTTCATCAGCTTGCGCCGGCTGTCGTGGCGGGGGAACAGGCCGTCGAGATCGGGGGCGACCCCTTCTTGCATGAAGCGAGCCACTTCCTGGATCTCTTCCTCGCGGTATCCCAACCGGAGCAAGATGTTGCCGAGGATGGCCCTCTCCTGCTCGCTCACCTCGCCGTCGGCCCAGATCACTCCGACCAGGCTCTTGAGCACTTCCCTCTCGCGATCATCCACCCTCTGGCTGCCCTCCGCTCGAAACGTTATCCGCCCTTTTCGGGGGACGCAGCGCGAGCCCTGCCCAGCCAGTTTGCCGCTCCGATCCCGGCGGCGCGACCGGTGGCCAGGCAGGCCGTCAGCAGGTAGCCCCCGGTGGGGGCATCCCAATCGAGCATCTCCCCGGCCGCGAAGACGCCCGGCAGGCGACGAAGCATCAGGTCGGGTCCCAACTCGTCGAAGGTCAGGCCTCCGGCCGTGCTGATGGCCTCGTCCAGGGGGCGGGTGGCCAGCAGACGGAGCGGGAGCGCTTTGACGGCCTCGCCCAGCCGGGGGAGATCCTCATCCAGACTGGCGCTGGCGAGCTCGCGCAGCAGGCCGAACTTGACCCCCTCGAGATGGGCCCGGCGGCGCAGGTGCTCGCTCAGCGAGCGGCTGCCCCGGGGCAGGGCCAGCTCGCGCTGCAGGCGCTCCAGCGTCCGGTCGGGAGCCAGGTCGAGCTCGATGGTCGCTTCCCCCCGCGCCTGGATCTCGTCGCGCAAGGCCGGCGAGTAGGGGTAGATCAGGCTCCCTTCCAGACCGTGCTCGGTGACCACGAGCTCGCCGCGCCGCACCACCCCTGCATGGGTCAAGGTCACCGACTTGACCGGATGGCCGGCATATCGCTGGCGGAATGTCTCGCTCCAATCCACCTCGAAGCCGCAGTTGGAGGGCTGCAGCGTGGCCACCGCCAGCCCGCGCTGGCGAAGCCAGGGCACCCAGGCCCCGTCCGAGCCCAGCCGGCTCCAACTCGCCCCGCCCAGGGCCAGCACCACAGCCGGCGCGGCCACCGTGATCTCCCCCTCGGGTGTGCGCACCAGAAGCTGCCCGTCGTTGGTCCAGCCCACCCAGCGATGGCGGGCGTGCAGCTTCATGCCCTGCTCGCGCAGGCGCCGCAGCCAGGCGCGCAGCAAAGGCGCCGCCTTCATCTCGCGGGGAAAGACGCGCCCCGAGCTGCCCACGAAGGTGGAGATCCCCAGCTCGCCCGCCCAGGCCCTGAGCTGAGCCGGACCGAAGGCCCGCAGATGGGGCTCCAGACGCGAGCGACCGGGACCGTAGCGCTCCAGGAACTCCTCGAAGGGCTCGGAGTGGGTCAGGTTCAACCCGCCCTTCCCGGCCAGCAAGAACTTGCGCGCCGGCGTGGGCATGGAATCGTGCACCTCCACCGAGAAGCCCCGCTCCAGCAGAGCCTCGGCGGCCATCAGCCCGGCCGGTCCGGCCCCGATCACCGCAGCATCCACGTCCTGATCTCCGCTCCTTGCGCACCCGGCCTCCAATACATTACAACAAATCGATGAGAACCCTCCTTGCCCTCCTGCTCCTCACCACCCTGGCCACGGCCCAGCTCGAGACCCCCTGGTTTCTGGGCCTGGACGGCGGGGTCTATCGCGGCCTGCAGCGGGTCGGGCTGGGCACGGGCACCAGCCTGGCCGTGGTGGGCGATACCGCCTACCTGATCGGCCAGGACCGCCGCCTCTGGAGCGCCGGCCCGCAGGGCAACTGGCAGGTGGCCGACCAGCTGGCCCGCTGCTCGCGGGTGGCGGTGGCCTCAGACGGTACCGTGTACCTGCTGGGCATCGACGGGGGCGTCTACCGCCAGGGAGTAGGGCGCGTCGGCCTGGGCCTGGGCAGCGACCTGGCCGTGGGCAGCGGACACGACCTCTTCGTGGTGGGCACCGATGGCCACATCTGGATCTCGCCCTCGGCCTCGGGCGCCTGGGTGCCCTACAATGCTCTGGCCCTGGCCCGCCGGGTGGCGGCCGGGCCCGAGGGCACGGTGGCGCTGATCGGCACCGACCAGGGCGTCTACCGGGTGACCCCCGACCACATCGAGCGCCTGGGTCTGGCCACCGGGCAGGAGGTGGCCGTGCGCTCGGACGGCACCGTCTTCATCGTGGGAACCGACAGCGCCGTGTACAGTTACGAGAACGGGGGCTGGCAACGGCTGGGCGACGGCCTGGCGAAGGCCGTGGTCTGGCCGCGCTAGAGGGCCTGGGCCGAAAGCTCGAACCAGGTCTGGAAGGTCTCCCCGGGCGGCACGTGCACCAACCCCTGGCCGGTGTTCATGGCAAAGCGCCGGGCGCTCCAGGGCTCGAGACAGACGAACTCGGCCCCCTTGATGGTCCAGAACACCAGGTAGGGATAGGCCGCATCAAAGCGCAGGCGCAGCTTGAGCCCCCGCTCGGGATCGCGCAAGACCGCTTCCTGGCGCGAGACGTCCAGAAAGACCCAGTCGATGGCGTCCTGCTCATAGGGGAAGCGGCCCGAGAAATCGCCTTCGTCCCAATTGCGGGTGTCCTGATAGCGCTGAGCGGGAATCTCGAACTCGAGCCGCTCCTTGTCGCCTACCCGGAAGTAGGGGTGGAGCCCGAACTGGATCGGCATCGGAGTCTCGGAGCGGTTCTTGAAATGCTGCTCGAGCCGCAGGGTCTTGCCCTTCACCGAGTAGACGTAATCGAGGCGAAAGTCCCAGGGATAGGCGCGCTGGGTCTCACGATCGGACTCGAGCTCGAGCATGACCGAGGCAGCTTCCAGGGTGCTCGTCTCCATGGCCCGCCAGCGGCGTCCGCGGGCGAACCCGTGCTGGCCCATCTTGTGCTCGACGCCTTCCACCTGGTAGCGCCCGTCCTGCAGGGGGCCGCAGATCGGAAAGAGCAAGGGCATGCCCCCGCGCACGTTCTTGCTCGGATCATCGAAGGTCTCGCGGTCGAGAAAGAAGACCTCCTTGCCATCCACCACCAGGCTCATGAGCATTCCCCCCCGATGGGGAGCCACCCGGGCCTCGGTGCCGCTGTCGGTATCCTTCAGCAGGTAGATTTCAGGTTGCTCGGAAGCCCGGGAGACCTCAAACACCGGTGACCTCCAGGGCCCACTCCCGCTCACCGCTCGACAATCCCCACACCGCCAGCTCATGACCATCGGTCACCAGTTGCTCGCCGTCAAAGCGCACGGCGGTGACCAGGCCCGCCCGGGGCCGCTCGATGCGGCCCAGGCCCTCGACAGCGGCCGTCTCGCGCAGGGCAAAGCGCCGCTCCGGCCCACCCCGGGCGTAATCCCACAGCTGGGCTCCCATGGCATCGCCGGTCACCACCCAGCTGCCGTCGGGGCTGATAGCCAGGGACATGGCCTGGAAGGGGATCGAGAATTTGCGCTCGTGGAGGCCCGTCTCGAGCTTCCAAATCTGCACCGCGTGCATGACGGTGTTGCCGCTGCCGGTCAGGCTGGCGGCCAGGCGCTGGCCGTCGGGATGGATGGCCAGAGCGAAGATCTCTCCCACCGACTCGATGCGGTTCTTGATGGACCCGGTGGAGGCATCCACCACCAGCACCTCGGCAGCGGCCATGCTCGACCAGGCCAGGGTCTTGTCGTGAACCGCAAACAGGCTGAGATTGGAGAACTTCTCCTCCAACAGCTCGTGACGCACCTCGCCGGTGCTCGGGTCGAGGGCCACCAGGGCCCCCGGGCGGCCCACCCACAGGAGTCCAGCGGCGAAGGCAAGGTTGGTGCCCTCGATCGGATAGGCTCCCACCTCTCGCTGGTCATCCCAAACCTTGACCAACCCCTTGCCCAGCGTGGCGCAGCGCTGGCTGGAAGGCTCCAGCGCGACGGCTGAAAGTCCGGCCTGGCCGGTGCTCCAGTGGGCCACGACCTTGCGCTCGTTCCAGTCCACCCAGCCCACATCACCCTCGGCAGTGCCGCGCAAGGACAGCGGACGACTTGGATGCAGGGCGCACAGGAAGTAGGGTTTCATTGGCTTTCTCGAACTCCGTCAGGTGATGCAGGGTGCCGCAGGGGCGGTCGTTAGTTCCGCTTCGAGCGTACGGTTCCTGCGCCGACGGTGGCGCTCTCGCGCAACACCCCCTCGACTTCCACCAGCTTCAAGCGCTGGGCGATTTGCAGCGGGGTCTCCCCGCGCCGGTCAGGCCGCGACCGGTCGGCTCCCATGCGAACCAGCAGCCGCACGATAGTGGGGTTGCCACGCATGACGGCTTCGTGCAGCACGCACTGACCCGAGGCATGCTCGACCTCGGTGCTGACCCGGTAGCGGGCCAGGCTCTCGACCATCCCCGGAAAGCCCCTGGCGACCGCCAGGTAGAGCGGGGTCAGTCCGTGCCGGTCGATCCGGTCGGGACTGGCCCCGGAGGCGACCAGGAAGTCGACCATGGCGACGTCGTTGGCACTGACGGCGTAAAACAGGGCTGACTGGCCCTGCAGGTTGGTGGCGTCCACCTCCACCCCGTGGCTGACAAGATAGCGGGCGGCCTGCAGCTGGTGATTCAGGGCGGCGTAATGCAGCGCCCTGGCCCCGCCCACATCCTCATGCGAGAGCGACTCGGGGTCCTTGCTGTAGAGACGCTCGAGGCGCTCGAGGTCGCCCCGGGCGGCGGCCGCGTGGGCGGCGACCAGGGCGTGACGCGGCACGAACCAGGTCAGCACGAACAGGGGGATCAGGGCCAGCGCGAAGAGCATCGAGTGCAAGCGGCTCGATTGGGTCCGGGGCACCACCTTCTGGGTCTGGTGGGCCAGGGCACGGGCAATCTTTCCGCTGGTCGACTTCACCTTGGAGTGATTCGTCACGCTCAGCCGCGAGCCTGGCAGGCGATCAGGAAGTCGAGCAGCTCGAGCAGGTTGGCGTGGGCTTGATCGCTTCTTCCGGGCAACTGCTCCAGGCACCAGTAGACGGCCTCGGCGGTGGAGGTGCATTCGGGCCGCGGCTGACGTCGAAAGCCGTAGCGCGAAGCGGGGGCCCGGAAGGTCAGCCGGGGCAGGGCGGCCAGGTAGTCGTTGCGCCGTAGCAGGTGAGCCGCCCCGCGCCAGCTGCCGTCGAGGAAGACCAGCTTCCGGGGCGGGGCCGAGAGCGTGGCCAGCTCCACCGCCTGCCGACCCGGGTAGACCAGGCTGGCCCCCTCCAGCCAGCCTCGCAGCTCGCTTTCGCGCTCGAAGTCGAGCCCGTCGAGCAGCCGGCAGTTGCGCACGGCCAGGGCCACCAGCTGGGCCGTGTTCACCCCGAGCCGCGACCGCTTCTCGCGGGGATGGCGCAAAATCAGGATCTCGGCCCGGGCGGTGAAGGGCTTGACCAGGTGGCACAGGCAGACGGGCAGCGCCCGAAGGCAGACAGGGCAATCAAGTCGGGCCATCAGTGATGGTGCTTGGGGGGCGGCGGCGCAGGTTTGCCCACCGGCAGGGCCCGGGTGCCGGGAGGCTGACGATACCAGCCCGGATCGCGGTAGCCATGAGGCAGGTGATCGCGAACCTTGACCACGGTGAACATCCCGCCCATGTCGATGGGCCCGTACGGGCCGGGCGTGCCCCCCATCTTGAGGGTGTTGGGGGGCAGCGGCATGTTCATCTCGGCCATCTCGTACATCCCCGTCTCGCCCATCGGCATATAGTCGGGGATCAGCTCCTCGATGCTGCCCTGGATCCCCGACTGGCTCACGTCGAGCATGTTGGGGATGTCGTGCCCCATGGCGTTCATGGCGTGGTGTGTCTTGTGGCAGTGGAGCGGCCAGTCGCCCGGCACGTCGGCGAGGAACTCCACCGTGCGCGTGCTACCCACGGGCACGTTGACCGTGGTCTCGGGAAAGCGTGCGCTGGGGGGGATCTCGCCTCCATCGGTGGCCACCTGCTGGAATGAATAGCCGTGGATGTGGATGGGGTGGCTGTCCATGCTGAGGTTCGCCAGGCGCAGGCGCACCCGCTGGCCCGTCTTGACCACCAGCGGCGCGGTGCCCGGGTAGGCCCGGGAGTTGAAGGTGAAGGTATTGAAGTCGAGCATGACCATCGGGTTGGGACGGGAGGTACCCGGCTCGATGAACCACTCGGCCAGGAAGATGCAGAAGTCGCGGTGCGCCATCGGCCCGCGCGGCGCCTTCGGATGGACGATGAAGAAACCCATCATCCCCAGCGCCATCTGGGTCATCTCATCGGCGTGGGGATGATACATGAACGTGCCGTGCTGGCGCAGGGTGAACTCGTATTTGAACGTCTCGCCCGGCCGGATGGGGCCCTGGGTCAGGCCGCTCACCCCGTCCATGCCGTTGGGCAGGTAGATTCCGTGCCAGTGCACGCTGGTGGGCTCGGGCAGCCTGTTGGTGACCAGGATGCGCACTCGATCCCCTTCCACCGCCTCGATGGTGGGCCCGGGGGTGAGGCCGTTGTAGCCCCAGCAATCCACCACCATCCCGGGAGCGAACTCGCGCTTGACCGGCTCGGCGACGAGGTGGAACTGCTTGACCCCGTTGACCATCTTCCAGGGCAGCGAGCGGCCGTTGGGGGTCTCCACGGGCACGTAACTGGCGGCCCGGGCAGGGGGTCCCACGCTCGCCAGCGCGGCCAGGGCAGCGGTCGAGCCGAGCAGGGCGCGACGGGTCAGCATCAGAGTCGTCCTCCTATGGTGCGTTCCAGGTGGGCCCGGGCCGACCAGTAGTCGGCGATGGCTTCGAGCAGCTCCAGGCGGGCGCGGGCCAGGTCCTGGCGCAGCTCGAGCAGCTGGTAGATGCCCAGCAGCATGGAATCGTAGTAAGGGCGCGACAGCAGCAGGATCTGCCGGCGC
The DNA here is from genome assembly GCA_045863235.1 of Candidatus Xenobia bacterium. GTDB lineage: Bacteria > Vulcanimicrobiota > Xenobia > Xenobiales > QWHO01 > QWHO01. The sequence goes on from BTUM01000051.1 coordinate 30,141, forward strand.
TTGGGGATCATCTGATCGCGCAGCTGCTCCACCTTGAGCCGGGCCGCCGCCAGCTGGCTGATCGCGATGCGCACCTCGGAGCGCACCCTCTGCTGGCGTGAGTCGAGCAGCTGGCGGCTCTGCTCGGTCTTGGCCCGGTAGTGCTCCACGCGACCCTGACGCCGGTCGAAGATCGGAACAGGGAACTGCAGCCCCGGCCCGGTCACGATGGGCCCCCCGGCCTCAGCCTCGCTTTCGCGCGAGACGTCGAAGGACACCTCGTCGAGCAGCCCGCCCGCCTCCAGAGTCAGGTTCTGCTGGTCAGCCTCCACCTCGAGCCGGGCCACGGCCAGGTCGGGCCGGTCCTTGAGGGCGCGCTCCTCGAGTCCCTCGAGAGCCACCTCCTGAGTCGGGATGTCGGAAAGCTTGCTGACCTCGAGCTTGCGCTCGGGCGCAAGGCCGAGCAGCAGGTTGAGACGGACCTGGTGCTGCTCGAGCCGGTAGCGAGCCTGGTCGAGCTGGATGCGGGCATCGAGCTCGACTGCCTCGGCCTGGGCCAGGGCCACCTGGGGGATGTTCCCGGCTTTGTACTGGCGCTGGTGCAGCTCGCGGGCAGCGTGGGAGGCCTGCAGCACGATCTCGAGCTGATCCACCGACTGGCGGTGGGCCTGGTAGTGGTAGTAGGCCTCCTGCACCTCCTGGCGGAACTCGAGCAGGCGGTCCTCGACTTCCAGGCGGGCCTGGCGAAGCTGCGTGCTGGCCACCGCCTCACGATCGCCGCGGCGCAGCAAATCGAGCAGGTTCCAGCTGAGGCCGAACTCGGTGTTGGTGGGCAAGCCGGATTGGTCTGGAAAGCGCACCGAGGTCGAGAAGACGGGATTGACCAGCAGCGAGGCCTGCTCCAGATCAGCCTGGGAGATGTCCACCTGGCGATAGAGGGCCTGCACCGCGGGGTTGTTGAGCAGGGCCACCTGCACGGCCGAGTCGGAGGTGAGCTCGCGGGAGAGCAGCGTCTCCACGGCCGAAGGCTCGGCCCGGGCCAGACTGACGAGCAGGAGCAGGACAAGAAGATTGCGGAGCACGGTGGCGGATTAGGTTCGCGGGAAGGGATTCCTGCTGGTGAGGAGCGGTCGCAGTTCAGCGACGACAGGAGCGGTCGACTGGTTTCAAATCCCTTTGAGGAGCGTGCCTTACACTCGCTCTCATGATCGACACCCGTCTGAGCTTGCTGCACCCCGCAACCCTGCCCCAGAAGGCCACCTCGGCCGGCGAGGGGGCCGATCAGGTCAAGCTGGGAAGTCGCCCCGAGCGACCCGAATGGATGCAGCTCCACCCGGTGGCCCAGCCCGTCAGCCAGGAGGCGCCCCCGGTTCCGGTCGTCAAGCGCTCGGCCGAGGAAGCCTCCTCGAGCAAGCTCCGCCTGGGCCTGATGCTGGGTCTGACCGCCCTGGGCGCGGTGGCGCCCATGGTCATGCCGGCCGTGGCCCAGGCCGCGCCCATTGCAAGCGTGGTGCAGACGCCGGTGCGCGCCTCCAGCGTGGCCGAAGTGGTGGAGCAGTTCCAGGGCAGCCGGCAGCTCTACGTGGTGGGCAATCCCAAGATCAACGGTGTCAGCGTGGAGCAAGGCGAGCTCACGCGCCTGCAAGAGGTGCTCAAGCGCCATCCCGGCACTTACGTGGTGCTGGTGGACGGCTCGAAAAACCTGGCCGGCGACGACCACGCCCTCAGCCGCGGCATCGCCAATCACCCCGACTTCCAGAAGGTAGTCAACGCGCGCACCGGCGAGCGCTCGGGCGTGGTGTTCATGGTCTACACCGGCATTCAAGACCAGAGCTTCGTGCAGAGCACCGGCAAGGACCGGGCCCTCTTCATGCGCTCGGACGAGCTGCCCGACCGCCTGGGCGTGGGCGAGGCCAACTTCGCCGACCCCCAGACGGGGGCGCCGCGCGAGCTCTTGCAGCTCTACATCGAGTCGTTCCAGCAGGGCAAGGGCATGGCCGGCAGCCTGGACGCCGTCATGCAGCGCATCGACAGCGTGGTCCAAGAGCATGCCGAGGGAGCTTACAGCCAGGCCCGCCAGGCGGTGGACCGGGCGGCCGGCGAGCTGAGCGTGACCCGCACCAGGGTGCAGGAGTTCCAGCGCCAGCACGGCAGCGGCGGCCAGCTCGGCAGCCCCGACGTGGAGGGCTGGCAGAAGCTCCTCGAGCGCGCCCGCCAGGCCCAGGAGAACAAGGACCTGGCCGGGGCAAAGGCGATCGCCCAGCAGCTCTCCGGGCAGCTTCAAACCTGGCAGAGCGGGGCCGCGGCCTACGGCCAGGCGGGGGCCACCGCCACCGAGGTGCGCGGACTGCTCGAGCGCGTAGGCCAGGACCTCGCGCGCCTGGAGGACAACGACCAGGCCCAGGCGGCCCGGGCCCACCACGAGGCCGCCCGCCGGAGCCTGCATGAGTTCGAGGTGGCCTACCGGGCCAAGGATCCGAGCTACGCCGAGAAGCTCGAGCAGGCCGGCAGCGAGACCCGCGCGGCAGCCGACCAGGTCCAGGCGTCTCGTGATCACAGCGAGCTCATGAAGAAGGCCCGCACCATCGGCACCGGAGTGGCCGTGGTGGCCGTGCTGCTGACCGCCTTCCTCCTCAACCAGCGGGCCCGGGCCCGGGGCGAGAAGGCCCGCCAGGCTCTCGATGAGGCCACCGCCCGGCTCGGCGAGCGCTCGGCCGAGCTGCTCGAGCTCTTGAACCGGGCCGACTACCACAAGGTGGCCGACTACGCGGGGCGCACCCGACAGCTTGGCGACGAGATGCTCGAGAACGCCAACGAGGCCCTCATGCTGGTGGGCGGTGCCGAGAAGTTCCTCTCCGAGGCGCGCGAGCTGATCGAAGGCCACAAGCTCAAGAACGCCTTCACCACCGGCAACTACGACCGGGCCCTGGGCATTCTGACCGATCCCGAGCAGAAGCTGGCCTTCGGGGCCACCGACACGGCCCGCGTGGTGCTGGAGAAAGACAGCCAGGCGGCCACCTGGCGCGATCAGATCCTGGCGGCCGGCAGCTCGCGGGTCTACGAGCAGTCAATGCTGGCGATGCTCGATCAGATCGAGCAGCGGCGCAAGCAAGCCGAGGCCAACCACGAGGAGCTGGAGAGCAAGCAGGCCCACATCGTGAGCTACCTGGGCGGGCTGCAGACGCGCCTGGAGCAAAGCCAGAAGGTCTCCGAGGAGCTGGTCAAGGCAGGCGGACCGTTCACGGCCATGTCCGTGGGCGACAGCCTGCTGCCGGCAGCCCGGGCCGATATGGAGCAGAAGTCGAACGATCCCGTGCACGCTTACGATGAGCTGAAGAAGGGCTCCAAGCTCGGCGAGTCGGCCGGTCGCATGGTGGGCGAAGCCGAGGCCCTGCTGGCTTTCGCCGCTCGGGCCCGTCAGCAGCTTCTCCCGGCCCTTCAGACCACCCGCAACCAGGTGGAGGGAGTCGACCTGAAGTGGGCCGAGCAAGAGAGCGACCAGCTTTCGACGCGTCTTGAGGCGGCCGCCAGGGCAGCCACGAAAGACAGCGCCGCCGAGGAGATCAAAGCTCTGGAGCAGGGAGTCACCGAGCTGGTGGCCCGCCTGGGAAAGACCAGCGTGCTCGACCGCGACCGCCGCGGCGCCGCCGCCGGCGAGCTCTCGCAAGGCCAGGCCGAGGTGGCCACGGCCCGCCAGGAGCTGACCGACGGGCTGCGTCAGCTCGGTCTCTTCGCTCAGGGCAAGCCCGAGCAGGTCCTGACGGAAAAAGACCACGAGGTGAACAGCTTCCTGGGACGAGGCGGCATCCTGCTCAAGCAGGCCGGACCGCTGCTCTCCAGGGGCAGCATCGAGAGCGCTGCCGAGAGTCTGGACCAGATGCGCGGGTTGCTCGGCCAGACGCGCGCGGAGATCGCTCTGGCGCGTGAGATCCTGGCCGACTACCCGCAGACCTCGACCGAGCGCAGAACGCGCCATCTGCATCTGGGCAGCGAGGTGGGCCAGAGCTTCGCCCGTCTCACCCAAACTTACGCCCCCGATGTGCAGCCCGTGGTGGCCCGCGAGATCCAGGCCGGCGAGACGCTGGCGGGATGCGTGGAGCGCTCCACCCTGTCGCTCTCCCAGGCCATGGGCTGGATCGACTCGGCCCACCAGAACGCCGATCAGGCGCGACTGCTGGCGGCCCGCCAGGATCTGGGCCGCTCGGACGAGAGCCTGAAGGCCTCATCGCGCGAGCTCGATCTCCTGCGCCGGGCCGAGAGCGTGCTGGCCGGTCACCAGACGGCGGCCGAGACCGACCTTGGTTCCCTGACGAAGACCCTGGAGGGCCTGACCGAGCGCTCGAGCCAGGTTTATGTGCGCAGCGCCGCCCGAGAGCTGCTCGAGCAGGCCCGGGCCCAGCTCGCCGAGTCGGCCGCCCGGGTCGGCCGCCAGCCGCGCAATCCGTATGCCTCGCGTGAGGCCCTGGAGGCCACCCGGGCCCTCTGCCAGCGCACCGAGAGCACGATGAACGCCGACCAGAAGATCTACCAGGCAGCCTGCGCCGCCATCGAGACCGCCGCTCGCGACATCGCCACCGCGGCCCGCGACCTGACGCAGTCGGAGACGCGGAAATTCCACCAGACCGTGACCGGCTACGGACCGGTGAGCCACGCGGTCGATCCGAGCACGCTGGGCGATTCGCGCACCCGGCTTGCGACCGCCCGCGAGCAGCACGCCGCGGCCGAGGGCTCCATGCCGGGCCAGGCCTATGAAGAGGCGCTCAGCCAGGGCCAGGCTTCCTCGGGCTCGGCCACCGGCTCGAGCAGCCACTCGGCCTCGGTGGTGGCCCGCTTCCAGGCGGAGTTCTCGAAGATGGTGGCTACGGCTGAAAAGCAGGTGGAGATGGACAGGGCGCTGCCGGCCCTGGAGCAGCGCCTGGGCGAGACCAAGAAACGCGCCACCGCCGAGTACGTGCGCGGCCCGGCCAAACAGCAACTCGGCCAGGCGACCGAAGCAGTGGGTCAGGCTCGCTCGCTCATCACCGGCAAGGAACGCGCTCCCTACGAAGAGGAGAAAGCCGTCAAGCGGGCCGAGGAGCTGCGTGGGAAGACCGAGGCCCTGATCGGCTCGGACCAGAAGGTCTTCGAGCAGTCGCGCTCGGCCCAGTCGGCGGCCGGCCAGGCCATCGAGGCGGCCGAGCAGGCCCTGGCTCAGGCCGAGCGCAAGACCTTCAGCGAGCAGGTCTCCGGCTTCGGGGAGGTGCGCCACAGCGTGCCCGGCTCGCAGCTTGCAGCGGCCCGAAGCCAGCTTCAGGCAGCCCGCGAGAAACTGTCGGCGGCCCAGCGCCAGCACGGCTCGCAAAGCTACGAGGAGGCCAGCGGGCAGGCGGGCGAGAGCTCAAACACGGCCCTGGCTTCGTCGGGCTCGACCGCTCAGGTCGTCTCGGCCAACGAGAGCGAGTTCCGGGGCCAGGTGGCGGTGGCGAAGAAGCAGGTCGAGGTGCAGAAGGAGCTCTCCAGCGTGGAGAGCCGCTTCGGCCAGACCCGCAGCAAGCTGAGCGAGAGCTACGTGCGCAATGACACCGAGCAGCTCTACTCGCAGGCTTCGCGCGAGCTGGATGAGGCCCGCTCGCTGGTGGGCAAGCGCCCGCCCCAGCCCGATACGGCCCGCCAGGCCGTGAGCGAGGCCGAGAGCAAGCGCAGCCAGGTGGACCGGGCCATCGAGGCCGACCGCCAGGCGTACGACCAGGCTCGCTCGAGGGTGAGCACGGCCGAGCAGGCGGTCTCCAGCGCCAAATCTGCCTTGAGCAATGCGGCCGGCGAGCGCTGGAGCACGAGCGTGGATGGTCACGGCCAGGTCAGCCACGACGTGGAGGATAGCTCGCTCTCCTCGGCCCGCAGCCGCCTCAGCCAGGCCGAGAGCAAGCTGCAGAGCGCCCGCTCGGAGCTGAGCTCGAAAGACTACGAGGGCGCCGCGCGACGCGCCGGCGAAGCGGACAGCGAGGCCGACCAGGCCGTTTCAGCCGCCTCGCAAGCGATCTCGCAGGCCAAGCGCCACTTCGAGGAGCTGGTCAGCGCCGCCCGCGCGGCGGTGGCCGCCAGGCGCGAGGCCGAGGAGCGAGCCCTCCGGGCCGAGCGCGAGGCTCAGGAGCGCCGCGAGGCCGAGCAGCGCCAGAAGGCTGAGCAGGCCGAAGAGCGCCAGGCCGAGCAGCGCCGGCAGGCCGCCGAGTCGGGCAATCCCGACGGTTCCAGCGGGCGCTGGAACTCGGGCGGGGGCAGCGGATCCACGGGCGGTGCCTGGTAGGCGGCTGCCCCGTTCAGCCTGCGGAGATGTGCGGCCACTTTCCAGCTTGAGCCGGATGTGAGCCCGACTTGCCGCACCTTCCAGCCTGCGCGGGGCAACCTGGCTGCTCATCTCGATCTTCGGTTCAGGTACCCGACGGCATCCTGGACGCTCCGAATCGCGGCGGCGTCGTTCTCGGCGATCTGGACGCTGAACTCGGATTCCAGCGCCGTGATGAACTCGAACCAGTCGATCGAATCTCCGCCCAGGTCCTGGAAAAGGTCGGCGCCGGGGAGCAACTGGTCGGCAGGCATCTCGAGCGTCGCGGCCAGCACCCGGGTGGCCCGCACCTCGAGTGGACAGGGTCCGCGGGAAGCTCCAATCCCGGCCGCCTGCAAGAGGGCGCGCAGGCCAGGCATGGGCTGCAACGAATGACCGCCAAGCTCCACCCTGTCGGGCCGCTCGAGGCTCGACTCGAGGGCCGGCCGTGACCTTCCCGTCAAGCTGCTGTTCGACGAGAGCAAGGGAGTGCGCATCGATTCAAACCTCCTGGTGGGCATCTCAGGACCAGTCTACCCTTCAGGAATTGAATCGCTCTTGGGGGAACCTTGGGCAATCCTTGACGACCTTCACGTTCAACGCCAGCGCATCAGGCGGCTCGCGGGCAGCCCCTTCCCGCAGTACCTGCCAGCTCGGCGCAATTTCTGGAAGGTGCCTAAAACAGGGCGTCCCTGGACACCTCTTCGCTCTGCTCGCGCAGGGCCTCACGAAAGGCAGCCTTCAGCTCGTCGTAGTAACTGGCCGGAATGGCCTTCAACCCCTCGCGCAAGCGCTCGATGACGGGAGCCAGAGCCTTCTGCTCTTCTTCCTCCACCGCCTCGATCACCTCGCGAGCCGCTTCGGCCTCCTGCTCGGGAGCGGGCGGGGCCTGCTTGCGCAGGCGGCGCGCGAGCTCCTGGCCGGCCTGCCGCAGTTTCTGGCTGGCCCCACCGAGCACGCTCTGGAAGACGCGACCCACCGGGCTGGTGCTCACCCGGGCCGCGGCCGCGTCCTGAGCATCGCGCAGGCGCACGGCGTTGCCGTGATAGAGCCCCTCCGAAAAGGCCACCTGCAGAAGGTATCCCGAGACGAAATAGCCGCTGGCCGCGTCCACGGTGCGATTGATGTCCCACACCACCAGCAGGCGCGCCAGAACCTTCTTGAAGGGCCACAGGAAAAGCGATAACAGACAACCAGAGCAACAACCGGTGCGGTCCTCGGTGAGGACCTTCACCTCCTCTTTGCTCAGCTCTCGCTGGTAAGCCGTGCCCAGCCTCCGCACCATGCGCTCGTGGGCCGCCTGGCGCAGGGCGTCGTCAAGGAAAGGCAGAGGCACATACCGCGTCAGGGCCATCAAGATGGCATGGAACAGCACGTCGCGCTCGAGCTCGGGAGGCATCGGGTCCAGTTCGTGGAGCAGGGCCGATCCTCTCCTGGACCTCGTGAAGTGACCATCTCCAACAAGCTCGGGACAGGCGAGCTTACAGCCGCTCGCGCACCACCGCCCGGGGGTCCTTGTCGAGCACGAATCCCTTGAAGGATGCGTGACGGATTTTTCCGTGGCTGCTCCAGTCCAGGAACTGGGCCTCGCACACGAGGACGGGGTCGAGGTAGACGTGGGTCGGCTCCACCTCGCGATTGACAAACAGCGTCCGAGGACGCTCCAGTCGGGGCAACAGCTCCTTCAGGGCCTGCACGGTCTCCCGGGCAAAGCCCACCTCGACGGTGCCGGCGTAGTGCAGCTCATCGTTTTGAAAGCAGCCCAGCATCAGGCCCCCCAGCCATCCGTCGGTCCCCTCGGGGTCCTTCTTGTACCCCCCGATCACGAACTCTTGCCGACACCAGTTCTTGATTTTTCGCCAGTGGACCGAGCGCTGACCGGGCAGATACTGGCTATCCAGCCGCTTGGCCACCAGTCCCTCCAGCCCGGCCGCACGGCTGGCCTCGAGCAGCGCCTGGCCGCCAGCTCCCCGGTGGATGGAGGGAACCATCCAGTGGGGGCCCACCAACCCCAGCCCCTCCAGGTGGACGCGCCGCTCTTCGTAGGGCAAGGCCAGGAGCGAGCGATCGTCGAGATAGAGCAGGTCGAACACCTGGTAGCAGATGGGGAACTGTAGTCCAGGCGGGCGGCGGTGCTTGCCCTCTTCAGGGAAAAAGCCGGTACGGGCCTGCATGCGCTCGAAGTCAGGCTTCCCCTCCTCGTTGAAAGCCACGATCTCCCCGTCGAGCAGGCACGGTCGTCCCACCGCCGCTGCGAGGGAGGCCAGCTCGGGATAGAAGTAGCTCATGTTCTTCAGGCTACGGCTCTGCAGGCGAGTCAGGCCGTCTGAGCAGAAAGCCAGGGCCCGAAAGCCGTCGAACTTGACCTCGTAGGCCCAGCCCGACTCGTCGGCAGGCACCTGGGCAAAGGCCTGGGGAAGCATCGGGCTGAGCTCGGCGGGCAGGCTCATGGCAAGGAGGGTAGCACAGCAACGACGGGAAGGCTGGGGAATGCCCAAGCGACTCCTCCTGCTCCTTCTCATCCTTCTCGCCCCGGTGGCCGCATCTCCCCGAGCCGAGCTGGTGTTCAAGTATCGCGGCGAGCCGATCAAGATCCTGAGCCTGACCGAGCTCGAGAAGATGGTGCCGAGCCGCGATCTGACCATCTTCGAACCCCACGAGAAGCGCAACCGCAGTTATCGTGTGATTGCTCTGGAAGACCTGCTCAAAGCCGTCTACGAAAAGCGTTGGGAGGGCCACGACGAGCTCTTGATCACCTGCCTGGACGGCTACCAGCCCACCGTCCCCGGGCCTTACGTGCAGGCCCACAGGGGCTACCTGGCCTTTGCCAGTGCCGATGGCTTGCCTTTCCGGCTCAATACCGAGACCCGAGGGGTGCAAGAGTGCGGGCCCTTCTACCTGATCTGGGACAACCAGAGCGACCCCACGATGCACAAGGACGAGTCACACTACTGGCCTTACCAGGTGCACGTGCTCGACCTGATCCGCTTCGACGAGAAGTTCGAGCGCGTGATTCCCCCCGAGGGGGCCTCGCCGGCCGCCCGGCGGGGCTTTGCCGACTTCCGGCGCTTCTGCATCATGTGCCACGCCATCAACGGTCAGGGGGGGATCAAGGCCGAGTTGAACTATCCCGTCAACGTGACCGAATACTGGGAGCCAGGCTTCCTGGCTCAGTGGATCAAGAACCCCCAGAGCATCCGCCACAAGGCGGAGATGAAAGGGTTGGCTGAGAGCCTGCCCGAGCGCGACCGGGTGGTCAGCGACCTGATCGAGTATCTCAAAGCCATGAAAGTGCGCAAGATCGCTCCCTGACTCCGGCAGGAATTTAAACCGTCCAGACGGTATAGTATCTCCACCATGGTCACCCGTCCATCCAAAAAACTGGCTCTACTCCAGGCTGCCGCCCGCGTGGTCGAGCGCCAGGGCTCGGCCCAGCTCACGCTGGAGGCGGTGGCCAGTGAAGCGGGCCTGAGCAAGGGCGGTCTGCTCTACCACTTCCCCACCAAGCAGGCCCTGATCGAGGCCATGGTCGAGCACCTGGTGGAGGAGTTCAGTCAGGACGTCGAGGCGCGCCGCCGGGGCGGTGCATTCCTGCCCGCTTACATTCGGGCCACCTTCGACTACCATCCCCAATTGAGCGTGGCCAGCGTGCTGGCCGCCGCCCTGAGTCACGATCCGCCCCTGCTCGAGCCGCTCCAGAAGGGCTTCGAGGCCTGGCGCCAGGCAGCCCTGGCCGACCCGGGGCCGCCTCAGCGAGCGGACCTGATCCGCCTGGCGGTGGATGGGCTCTGGTTCACCGAGCTTTTCTGCCTGGCCCCCATGACCCGCAAAGACCGTCGCCAGCTGGAACAGGAGCTGCTGGCCCTCTGCCAAGAAAGGACTGACCCACAATGACCGCCTATCTGTTTCTCGTCCTGGCCATCCTGGGCGAGATCATCGCCACCAACTTTCTGAAAGCCTCCGAGGGATTTACCCGACCGGCTCCCACCCTGGCCTCGTTGACCCTTTACGCCCTGGCCTTCTATTCGCTCAGCTTGAGCCTGCGCCAGGTGCCGCTGGGGATCGCCTACGCCATCTGGTCGGGAGTGGGCACGGCCGCCACCGCCTGGATCGGCTCCATGCTGTGGAACGAGTCCCTCAAAGCTCCCCAACTGGTGGGCCTGATGCTGATCGTGGGGGGAGTGCTGATGCTCAACCTGGGCGGCGCCGCGCACGCCACCGAATGATCACCGCCGTGGCCCACCCGATCGCGGCCAAAAGCAGGGTGTGGCTCGAGACTCTGGAGGAGCTGGAACGGCGGGGGGTGGTGCTCAAGACCGAGGTCAGCCGCCATGCCGGCCATTCGCGCGAGCTGGCCGCCCGGCTGGCGGGGCAGTCCGAGCTGATGCTGGTGCTGGGCGGGGACGGCACCATTCACGAGGTGCTCAACGGCCTGTTCGATCAGCCCGGGCCCCGCCCGGCCCTCTGCCTGGTGCCGGTGGGCACGGGCAACGACCTGTGCCGGGCGCTGGACGTGCGCCTGGAGAAGGACCGACTGGTGCAGACCGTGCTCGAGGGCGTGCGCCGGCGCATGGACCTGGGCCGCCTGACCTGCGACGGGGGGACGGTCTTTTTTGGCTGCACCTGCTCGGCCGGCTTTGCTGCCGAGGTGGCCCGCCGCACCGACGAGCTGGCCAGCAAGTCGAAGTTGCGCGGGCTCAGCTACTCGGTGGCCCTGTTCTTGTGCCTGACGGGCTTTAAGAGCCCGCGGGCCCACTTCACCATCGACGGCAAGGAGCACCGCGCACCCCTGCTCTTCAATTTGAACCTGTGCAACACGCGCTACTACGGAGGGGGCATGACGGCAGCTCCCAAAGCCGACCCCTTCGACGGGGAGCTGGACATGGTGAGTATGGAGCTCAACCGCCTCCAGGTCTTGCAGGCTCTGCCTCGCAACTACTCGGGCAACTTCGACGGCATCGCGGGGGTGGTGCAGCAGCGGGTGCGCCGGCTGCGCCTGGAGACCGACCCCCCGGTGCTGGTGCAGGCCGATGGCCAGATCGTGGGGCGCAGTCCCCTCGAGGTGGAGGTCGTGCCGGCCGCTCTGGAGCTGGTGCTGCCGCCATGATCCGACTGGTGGTGCTGGACCTGGACGGGACCATCTACGACCCGGGCGGCGACCCGCGCATCAGCCCCCGGGTCGTGCAGGCCGTCAGGTCGGTGCAAGAGCGCGGCGTGGGATTGACGCTGGCCACCGGGCGAACGCTGGAGTATTCGCGCCAGCTGGCGGTGCAGCTGGGGCTGTCGCTGCCCATGGTGGCCGCCGGCGGGGCGGTGGTGGGCTACCCTCTGACGGGCGAGACGATCTACCAGGCCCACATCGAGCCTTTCGAAGAGGTTCTGGAGTGGTTTGCCCGCACTGAGCGCGAAGTGTGCCTCTACCTGAGAGGGCCGCACGGCTTGCGCCTGCTCCAGAACCGGGCCCCACGCCCGGACAGCTACTACGAGCAGCTCTTCGGAGGGCCCCGCCAACTGACCCGCCAGGCAGCCCTGGAGCCGGGCGAAGTGTTGCTCAAGTTCATCATCGTCAGCCCGGACGAGCTTCCTGCCGCGGAGATCGAGGCCGTTCCACTGGTGCGCACTCATCCCGACCTGGTCGAGGGGGCCGCTCCCGGGGTGGACAAAGGCACGGGGCTGGACATTCTGCTGGGGCACCTGGGCCTGCACGGCTCGGAGGTACTGGCCGTGGGCGACAACGACAACGACCTGCCCCTGTTTGCGCGGGTGGGCCTGGCCGTGGCCATGGGCCACGCAACCGAGCGGGTGCGGGCGGCGGCCAGCTGGGTGGCTCCCCCCTTCGAGGAGGACGGTGCCGCGGTGGCACTGGAGCGGTTCTTGATTTCAAAAAACTTTTAGGCGAGCCGACTAGGCTTGTGAGCGTGATCATCGGCTCTCTTGGAAACGCCACCTTTCGCCAGCCTCTGCCCGCCGCCAGCCGAGCCGTGGAAGGGACGCCCTGCCTCGAGCAGGTGACGCTGAGCGGTGGGCCGACGCCTCCCCGCGTGACTCCCGACGCCAGCCTTGCCGCCTCCCTGGTGGGCGGATCCCTGGCCGGACCTATCGTGATCGGCCACCGTGGCGCCAGCGGCTACCTGCCCCAGCACACCCTGGCCGCCTACGAGCTGGCTATCAAACAGGGAGCTGATTTCATCGAGCCCGACCTGGTGATGACGAAGGATCGGGTGCTCATCACCCGCCACGAGAACGAGATCTCCCTGACCACCGACGTGGCCGCGCGGCCCGAGTTCGCCGACCGCAAGACCACCAGGCAGATCGACGGAAAGCCAGTTACGGGCTGGTTCACGGAAGACTTTACTCTGGCCGAGCTCAAGAGTCTGAAGGTGACGGGGGCCCCCCACGACGGACCGGAGTTTCGCATCGCCACCTTCGAGGAAGTGCTGGATCTGGTGGATCGCACCGGTCGCAAGGTGGGGCTCTATCCCGAGACCAAACATCCCACCCACTTCGACCAGTTGGGCCTGAGCCTGGAGGAGCCCCTGGTGCAAGCTCTCCGTCGGCGCGGCTACGAAGGGGCCGAGGCCCCCATCTTCATCCAGTCTTTCGAGGTGGGCAACCTCAAGGAGCTCAATCAGATGACCGACCTGCGCCTGGTGCAGCTGGTGGACACAGAAGGCTGCCCGGCTGACAGCCCGGTTCCCTACAGCCAGATGCTCACTCCCGCCGGCCTGGCCGAGGTGGCCACCTACGCCGATGGCATCGGGCCCTGGAAAGAGCAGGTGCGGGGCACCTCGCTGGTCCGGGACGCCCACAGCCATGGGCTGCTGGTTCACCCCTACACCTTCCGGGCCGAGAACGAGCACCTGCCCGCCGAGCTGCGCAGCGCCGACCCGGCCGGGCTGGGCGACCTGGAGAGCGAGGTGCGCAGCTATCTCGAGGCCGGCGTGGACGGGGTGTTCGCCAACCACCCCGATCTGGCCGTGCGCGCCCGGGACAAGTTCCTGCAGTCTCGCTCCTGAGCTCGAAGGGGGTCGTCCGACGAGAGGCCTCGAACAGACCCGATCATGCTGATCGGCGTCATCTCGGACACCCACGGATTACTTCGCCCCGAAGCCATCGAAGCGCTGCGAGGGGTGGAGCAGATCTTGCACGCCGGCGACATCGAAGACCCCTACACCCTCGAGCAACTCTCCGAGCTGGCTCCCGTCACGGCAGTGCGAGGAAACTGCGACACGGGCGAGCTGCGAGCCCTGCCTCTGAGCGTGGCGGTGGAGTGGGCAGGCGTGCGCATCTTCATGCTGCACATCCAGGAAGACCTTGATCTGGATCCTGCCACGGCCGGCTTTCAGGTGGTCATCGTCGGCCACACGCACCAACCCCGCATGGAGGAGCGCCAGGGCGTGCTCTACCTCAACCCCGGCAGCGCCGGGCCGCGCCGCTTCAAGCTGCCCGTTTCGCTGGCCCGCCTGCGCCTGGAGCAGGGACGGGCCGAGGCCGAGATCGTCCAACTTTTCAAACCGCTTTGAGCCCTGAGGAGTATGTTACCATTTAAAGAGAAGTGCTGAAGGATCGGCAAACAGGAAACAACTTCTGGGGGTAACATTCCGATGCTCATTCAACCAAACGTCGCCCTGGCCTCAACCGCTCCTCTGGCGGCCGCCTCACGCAGCCGCACCAGGACAGAGACGGCCGAGGCGGCGCCTGCGGATGGCGCCCAGGTCAACGCTCCCCCGGTGCTCGAGAATCCCGACGACGCCGTCAAGAAGCTGGCGGTCGGGTTTGGCTACACGGAGTTTCCCCAGGTCTCTCCAGACGGCGAGAAGCTCGTCTTCAACACGGTGGGCGACTTCACCACCTCCCAGATGCTGATCATGGACACGAAGGGCGGCAAAGTGCGCTCGCTGTTCACCGGCGAGGAAGTGACCGCCGACAACGTCAAAGCATTCCTGGCCAGGCACAAGGACCACATCGACGAGCAGGCCACCTGGAGCCTGGACGGCAAGTCGCTCTTCTTCCGCACCAACCGCCAGGGCACGTTTGCCCTGGCCCGCTACGACTTCAAGTCCGAAGAGCAGACCGTGCTGGCCCACGATCCCAAGCTCAACATGAAGCACCCCGCCGAGACCGAGGACGGCTGGCTGGTGGCCTACGGCGGCCCCCCCTCCGAGAAGTACGCCACCGTGGATCAGTACACCAACCTGTTCATGGTCAACCCCGAGAACGGCCGGGTGCGCATGCTGACCGAATCCGATGGCAGCGTCAGCTACAAGCACCCCATCCCATACGGCGACAAGATCCTGGCCCATAAGGAGATGGGCAAGGAAGGCTCCGAGCAGGCCGACCTGGTCATGATCGATCCAAAGACCGGGGTCGAGACCAACCTGACCAACACCCCCAGCGCTATCGAGCGCCATCCGATGTACTGCGAAAAGCGCGATCTCATCGCCTTCCACTCCGATGAGACGGGAGACAAGAACATCTGGATCGGCGACCCGGACGGGGGGCGCAAGTGCCAGCTCACCTTCTATGGCCGGGCGGCCCAATCGCCCTGCTGGTCTCCCGGCGGCAAGAAGATCTTCTTCGTCAAGAAAGACATCCGCCAGGCCGAGGACGAGCCCTTCTACGCTCGCCAGGCCGAGATCCGCGTGCTCGACGTCAAGGACGCCCTCAAGGACCTGGCCAAACAGGCCCGGGCCCAGGTGAAAGACCTCGAGAAAGCCGATGCCCCCGCCGAGCAGGTGGCGGCCGCCCGCCAGCGCTACGAGGATTACAAGTATTTTCTGGAGCGCTACTGAACTTCAGAACTCTTTCAGGCCGGCTCGGTAGAATGAGCCCAAGATGATTGACAACAGCCTTCGCGTAACCGCCTCCAACAACTACCTGATGAGCAGCGCCGCCGGTGCGGCCTGCCTGCCGCCTCCCACCCACGGCGAGCTGGTGCTCGACAGCGGTCTGAGCAGCCTGGCCTGGCTCGAGCAGCCGATGAGCTTCTCGGAGATGTGCCACAGCGGCGCCTCCAGCTTCATCCTCTGAGCTGGATGGACTTACCCCTCGGAGCAGAAAAGCCCGGCCTTGAAGCCGGGCTTTTTCTATGTTCTTCGGCATTGCTCCCGAAGCGACAGAGCGATCAGTACCGGTCGTGGGACAGGATCTGCAAATTGACGGCTCCCCCGGAGCTGTTCTGCAGCTCCATGTCGTACGTCACCTTCGAGCTCGATTGAAGCGTAACCGTTTTGCCGATCACCGAGCCGAAAAGATGGCCCTGGTCGTCGAGCAACACGTTGGCGTCGGGGGCATAGACGGAGTAGTAACCTTTGGTGGGAACTCCCCCCTTCTTGGCTTTCAATCCAACCGGCCCCTGCGAGACAAAGACCTTCAGCAGGGGGGGTTTGAGCGAATCGTTCACCACAGCTCCGTCCAGCATCTTCATGCTCTTCTTGATGTAGAGCGAGGTGGGCAAGACCGTATTGGGAAGCTGAATGGCTGAGTCATCGCGAACGGTGAGACTGGTGAAGGTGTATTCCCCGCCCGGGACCAGGGTCAGAACGCCCCCCAACTCCACCGTCACGTTGCCGTAGGCGCCGGGTGGCAGGGGCGGACCCGCGGCGCTGATGGTGACGTCGGCGTAAGGCACGTCGGCCGGGTCGGGATTGAGAGGATCGGTGCCCGTGGCCGGGTCGAGCCCCTCCGGGTCAACCGGGAGCGAGACAGCTTTGAAGTTGATGGGTGAGGGCATGGTGATCTGCCCGCCCACCACAGAGCTACTCCCGTCCACCAGGATCCCTCCAGGATTGACCACCCCCGGCGCTGTGTAGGCCTTGCCGTTGACCTTGGAGTTCTTGGTAATCTGAATGGAGTTCTTGGCGGTGATATTGGTTGCCACGTGCCCGTGGACGCCGGCCGGGATCGGGTTTCCCTCGGAGTTGTAGAAATCGACCTCGGAGGAGTCGTCGAGAATGACCGAGTTGCGAGCGAACACGGCATAGCTGAACATGCTCTGGGTAATCCGGGCCAGCAACCCGACCCTGCGGCGCGCGCGAATCTCGAAGCCGTCGTTCTGGGCCCGCCCCTCGGAGAGAATGTAGCGATAATCCGGCCCGGGGATCACCACGCCCGCAGGGATGCCCGGATCGCCCTGGCGAAACACCGTGGTATCAAACGAATCGGTCGAGCCAAGCAAGAACTCGGAAGCGCCGGGGTGGTTCATGTCCGCCTGGAGCCGGTTCAGGGTGATGGCCAGGCCCGCTTCAGCGGCATAGTAAGCTCTCTCGCTCTGGGCCTGCGCGTTGGCCAGACTCAGGTTCCCGGTGCCCAGCGACACCACCCCGGCTGCGATCACCGCCATCACCGTCAAGACGAGCAGCACCACGATGATCGCGACCCCTTGCCTCGTGCCTGTTCTTCTCATCGGCTCACCTTCTTAGAAACGATTCTGGAGATAGGCCCGGCTGATGAGCTCCATCTCCGTGACTTTGTTCGTGCCCGTGGCCTCCGTCGCTCGTATCTCGATCCGAAGGGTGTCCGGGGAGACATCCGCCTGGACCCGGAACCGGGTGATGTTGCGAGCGATGATCCGCAGGTTTGGCCCCGCAAAATTGAAGCTGGCGTACAACGGTATCACGGCGGGGGGCATCACGTTGGGCAACCCGGGCGCGACAGGCGGAGCAAGCTCCTGGCGCTCCAACTCTCCGGTGGGTTGGAGACGGTAACAGACCCACTTCTGCCAGTTGATCACCCCCAGCGGGCTGTGCTGCACCGGTCCGTCGTTGGGCATCGGCTGGGCGGCCGAAAGGAAGATCAGGTGGGGGACGGGGAGGGCGTTGTAGGACCAGCAATTCGGCCGCGAGTCCTGCAACTCGGCGAGCAGGTTTCGCATGGCGATCAGGGACTGGTTCTGCACCGTCTGATAGGCACGGCCCTGTTGAAAATAGCGCATGCCGCCCACCATCAGCAAGTAACAGGCGCCCAGCAGGAAGAGCAGGAGCGAGCCGGCCACCAGCACTTCGATGATCGAAAAGCCCGCTCGACGGCCCTTAGAAGTCGGCCACATAGCTCTGCAGCCTCACGCTTCGTTGAATCGGGCCCTCTCTCCAGCGCACTTCGGAAACAACGTTATTGACGTTGGGCCAGCCCTGAGGGGTGACCGTGACCTGGCCCTGAAAGGTCGTATTGACCGCCACCCCGTTGACCTGGCCGGGGACCGTGACGGCTGGTGGAACAAAGCTGGTGGCATTGGCAAAACCCAGGGCCATGGCCCGCTCGAGGTATTCCCGGGCCAGATTCGTGGCCACCGAGACATTCTTGGCCTGGGTGGTGGCGCGATGGGTAGTCGGGAAAATGCCGAACAGCAGCAATAAAGAGATGCAGAAAATCCCGAGACCGAAGATAATCTCGAGCAGCATGCTCATGCCCCGTCGCTTGTTCCCACACCTCACGGAGAGAAACGTACCACATCAGCAAAACAAAGGAAAGGCCGAAGACAAAAAGAAGCACCCGAAATCGGCCGGAGCGTGCAGCCAAACCATAGCGCGGCCGGCCTGCGAGCGTAGCAACGTATCTTGCGCCCATTCATTCTGGCACTCTTCTTTTGCTCGGGCCTGTCGGGCCTGGTCTACGAGGTGCTCTGGACGCGCCGCCTGACCCTGACCTTCGGTCACTCGGTGCTGGCTGCCAGCACCGTGGTGACGGCTTATATGCTGGGACTGGCGGCCGGGAGCCTGTGGGCCGGCCGGCGGGTGGACCGTTCGATCCTCGCGCGAGGCTCCTTCCTCACCAATTACGCCTGGCTCGAGATCGGTATCGCCCTCTGGGCCGGGGCCTCTCCCTGGCTGCTGAATGGCATCGACCAGCTCTGGTTTGGCCTGGCGGCCGCCGGCTGGACCTCGCTGGGCCTCTGGCTGGCAGCTTTCCTCGCGGCGCTGACGGTGCTGACCCCACCCACCTTCCTGATGGGCGCCACCCTCCCGGTCTTGAGCCGGGCGCTGGTGGGCGAAAGCCGGCAGCTCGGGCGCTCGCTCTCCTGGCTGTACGGGGTCAACACGCTGGGCGCCTGCGCCGGCGCCGGACTGGCGGGCTGGTTCCTGCTGCCCGGTCTGGGCCTGACCACCTCGCTGTTGATCACGGCCGGGCTCAACCTGGGCCTGGGAGCTCTGGCCTGGCTGCTGGGGTGGGCCTGGCCCGGGCAGCCGGCCCCGGCGCCCACTCTCCGCGAGGAGGTCGTCGCAGACAACGCGACCGCGCTGGCGGCTCCGGCCATGGCCCTGGCCGGCCTGGCCTCCATGGCCCTGCAACTGGGCTGGACCCGCGCACTGGCCCAGCTGCTGGGCTCCTCGGTCTACGCCTTCTCGACCACCCTGGCCGTGTTCCTGGCCGGACTGGGGCTGGGAGGGGCTCTGTTCTCGCTCTTGCCTTCCGCGCGCCAGCCCCGTTCCTGGCACCTGGGGCTCATGCTGACCCTCACCGCTCTGGCCGCGGCCGGCAGCTACCTGGTCATCGGCTGGTTGCCGGGGCTGGCCCTGCAGCTCAACCGCTTTGTGCGCCCCGACATCCTGGGCACCGTCTTGCCCACGGCCGGCCTGGCGGCCCTGGTCATCCTGCCTCCCACCCTGCTGATGGGGCTGGCTCTCCCCCTGGCCAGCGCTCTGGAAGCTCGCCGCCGCGACGCGCTGGGACGCGGCCTTTCGGCCGTCTACAGCGCCAACACCGCGGGTTGCATCGCGGGAGCTGCCCTGGCAGGTCTGGTGGCCATCCCCTTCCTGGGCGTCCAGCTCACTCTGAAGCTGGCCGCTGTGGCCTATTTGCTGGCAGCGCTCCTGGTCTGGCCGCGTGCCTGGCCGGCCCTGGCCACCGCTCTGGCGGTGCTGGCCCTTCCCGCCTGGAACCTGGCCCTGCTGGCCAACGGGCCGGGTGTCTACTCCGACTATCTGGCTCGCACGAAAGGCGCCGATACGTTGCGGCCGCCCACCTTCTACCGCGACGGCCTTTCCAGCACGGTCACGGTCAATGTCTACGGCCCCAACGAGCTGGCTCTGCGAGTCAACGGCAAGGTGGACGCCTCGCTGGGGATGCCGGACGTGCAGACCATGCTCTTGCTGGGCTACATTCCTCCCACCTATCACGAGAGGTTGCGCAAGGTGGTGGTCATCGGGCTGGGGAGCGGATTCACCCTGCGCGCCCTGGCCAACCTGCCCATGCTCGCGCGGCTCGATTGCGTCGAGCTCGAGCCTGCCGTGGTGGAGGCGGGACGCTACTGGGCTGGCTACAACGGTCGCGTGCTGGAGGACCCGCGCCTGAAAATGCATCTAACCGATGGCCGCACCTTCATTCAGGCTTCCCGAGAGAAGTACGACATGATCGCCAGCGAGCCGTCCAACCCCTGGATCGCCGGGGTGGCCAACCTTTATACCCGGGAGTTCTACCTTACTTGCGCGCGCAAGCTCGAGCCCGGAGGGCTGATGGCCCAGTGGGTTCAACTCTACGGGCTATCGCAGTTGGACCTGCACTCGATCCTGCGCACCTTCTTCGAGGTGTTTCCGCACGGGGCCGTCTGGCAAACCTCCAGCGGCGATCTGCTCTTGATCGGCTCTCTCACCCCCATCAAGTTCGACCTGGCTCGTCTGGAGAGATTGTACGCCGGCTCCCCCGCCATCCGTCGCGATCTCGCCGCCATCCAGCTGTATCGGCCGGGAATGTTGCTGGGCCACTACCTGGGTGAGCGCGAGCCCTTCTATGCCGCCTTCGGCGCCGCCCCGCGCAATATCGACGATCGGCCCCGACTGGAGTTCACTGCACCCTTCGGGTTGTACAACGACCAGACCGAGGCCAACCTGCTCTCTCTGGACGTGGCCCGAACCGGCCGAAGCTCGCTGCCGCCAGGCCTCGCTCCCACCCCCCAGCGCCTGATCGAGGCCGCCCACGGCCAGGTCAACCTGGGCCGGATGGGAGACATCCGTCGCCTCACCCCCCTGGCCAACGAGCCCGGCTGCAGCCTGGTGGCCGCCCTGGCGGCCGAGCGAGACGAGGATCCGACTGCTCCTCGACTCTACGAGCAGGCGCTCCAGGAGCAACCTGACGACCCGGTCACGCTGTGGCTCGCCACCCTGTACCTTCTGAGGAAAGGAAACGCCTCGGACGCCGACAGGCTGCTGGCCCGCCTGGAGAAGAGCCCCCCACCCGGGTTGGAGGAGAGCGTGCAGGTGGTGCGGGCTCAGGTGCTGCACCGACTGGGCCGTCTGGATGAGGCTGAGAGCTGCTTGCTGCGTGCGATCGAAGTCAAGTCCGGCTACAGCACCGCCTGGACCTGGCTGGGACGCATCCAGGCGGCTGCCAATAAGCCCGTCGAAGCTCTGGAGAGCTTCGAGAAAGCTCTCCAGTTGAATGCTTACGACCCCGACGCCCGAGCGGGCAAGACCGTGGCCCTGATGGCCCTCAAGAGATGGCCGGAGGCGGTCGTGGCCGCTCAAGCCATGCTCGAGCTCCAGAGCGACAGCGCCGAAGGCTGGATGTACCTCGCCTCGGGCCTGGAAGCTTCGGGCGATCCGAAAGGGGGCGAGCGGGCTCGGGCCCGGGCCCGCGAGTATGATCCCAGGATGGGACGCCCCGAGGTGCTCTTCGAGCCCCCGGACAAGAACCGGCTGCCCCAACGCTGAAAGGGTTCCGTCCGCCTGCCCTGGAAAGGCCGGCCCCATGCCCATGATGAAACTGCGCGAAGAGCTTGGCCTGACGTTCGACGACGTGCTGATCGTGCCCCGGCACTCCCCCATCTCCAGCCGTTACGGGGTGGATACCGGCACCCAGCTGACCCCCCGCATCCGCTGCCAGATCCCCATCCTGTCGGCCAACATGGATACCGTCACCGAGGCCCAGATGGCCGTGGCCATCGCCCGGGACGGGGGGCTGGGGATCATCCACCGCTTCCTGAGCCCCGAGCGGCAGGCGGCCGAGGTCACCCGGGTCAAACGCGCTGAGAGCTTTGTGGTGGAAGATCCGGTCACGCTGCCCTCGGACGCCCCTCTGACCCGGGCCCGCGAGGCCCTGCGCGAGGTGGGCGGGGTGATGGTGGTGGACGGGGACGGCAAGCTCTGCGGCATCCTGACCCGTCGCGACCTGGTGCTTTACGAGTCAGAAAACGGGCTGGTACAAGAGCTGATGACTCCCCGCGAGCGGCTGATCACCGGCCCGCGCGGCATCGGGCAAGACGAGGCCCGCGAGCTCTTGCACCGCCACCGCATCGAGAAGTTGCCCCTGGTGGATGACGATGGGCGTCCGGCCGGGCTGATCACCTCGCAAGACATCATCAAGCTGCAGCGGCACCCCCACGCCACCAAGGACGAGCGAGGCAGACTTCGGGTTGGGGCGGCGGTGGGCGTGCGCGCCTCCGATGTGGAGAGGGCCGAGCGCCTGCTGTCTGCTGGCGCCGATCTCCTGGTGGTGGATGTGGCCCACGGCCACTCCGACCTTTGTATCGAAATGGTCAAGCGCCTCAAGCAGAACTTCCCCGACTGCGAAGTGATGGCCGGCAACGTGGCCACCCCCCAGGGGGTGCGGGACCTGGCCGAGGCGGGCGCCTCCTCCATCAAGGTGGGAGTGGGCTCGGGCTCGATCTGCATCACCCGGGTGGTGACCGGGGCCGGGGTACCCCAGTTGACCGCCGTGCTCGAGTGCGGGCTGGCGGCCCGCGAGGTGGGCGTCACTTTGATCTCCGATGGCGGAATCCGCAATTCGGGCGACATCACCAAGGCCCTGGCCGCGGGCGGGCACGCGGTGATGGTGGGCAGCCTGCTGGCCGGCACCACCCAGAGCCCGGGCGCGAGCGTGGTGCGCGACGGGAGACGCTTCAAGGTGGTGCGCGGCATGGCGTCGCTGACGGCCAACATCGACCGGCTGGAGGTCGAATCCCGCCGCGAAGTGGACCCGGAAGACTGGGAGCGGGTGGTGCCCGAAGGGGTGGAGGCGGTGGTGCCCTACCGGGGCGACGTGCACGACATCCTGCACCAGCTGATCGGTGGGCTGCGCTCGGGCATGACTTACGTGGGTGCCCACAGCCTCGAGGAGCTTTACGACAAGGCCGAGTTCGTGCGCATGACGGGAGCCGGCATGGCCGAGAGCGGCGCCCACGATGTTACGAAACTCTGAAGTCCAGCCTGAGAAGGCTCAGGGTGTTCCCTCCACCAGCGAGCCGAGTCCCAGGAAGGGATCGTCCAGGGGGATCTTGAGCAAGCCCTGGAAGAGCGGCTGACGGCAGTCGTCGGGACGGACCCCCTCCAACTCGGACAAGAGCAGATGCACGCCGGGGCGCAGCCGGTTCCGGCTGTAGCTCGAGTCGAGCGCAACCGGGTCGCGCCCGGCGAGCTTGCGGCGCACTTGCTCCACCGACTCGGGTCGAGCGCTGGCGTCCACCAGACGGGCGGTATACTCCTGGAACCGTGACGGTCCGACCGGAGCCACCTCGGGCCCGGGGCCGGCCTCGAGCGCTTTGAGCACAGGGCTCTCCACCGCCCCCTTGGCCACGATCACCTCCAGGGGCGCCTGGGAGATCCGGGTGGGAGCCTGGGCGGCGTGCCATTCCCGGATGGCTCGGGCTCGTCCCTCGGGCGGAGTCCTGTCGAGTCGGGCCAGCAAACCCTCGATACGGTCGAGCTCGGCCAGAAAGTCGGCCGGCGTATAGATGCCCGGCAGGGCGTCCACCACCGTTCCGTCGCTCAAGCAGACGTACATCACCGTGTTGCCTTTCAGGGTGCGGGTGATCGTGCGGCCTCCCAGGTCGATGGTGACCCGGGGAACATCGCGCACCGACTCCCAGGCGCAGACGTAGCGGCGGAGGCGTTCACGAACCCGGTTGTCTGAGAGCAGCACGGCCCTCAGTGTGCGCGCGTTGGTTCAACACCAGCGCTCGTCGAGCCGTCCGAACATGCTCAAGAGCAAGATGGGACGGTCCACCCGTTGGGCCCGATCCTGAGCCAGGGAGAGCGACTCCAGCCACTCGCCCCCGGCCTGACAGGGAGAGAACAAGACCAGCCCGGCAGCAATCATCAGAAAGAGGCGTCTGAGCATATCCCTCTGGTCGCGCCCGGGGGGGAATTCTTCCCGAGGCGGGGCGCCCGAGACCGGATCCCTTGTGGACGACGGATCCGGTGCTCGGTGCCACGCAGGCCCTAATCTATTTCAGAGCCAGGCGCGAATCTGTGATCCAGGTTACTGCTTACGGGGGACGCGCACGCCCCCGACCAGCACGTAGTCGGCCAGCTGGGCTACCTGGTTGGCGCCGCCACCGTTCTTGAGCTGGTCAGCCAGGTAGCCAAGGTCGGTATTGTGGGCGTTCTGCATCCAGAGGGTGAGGCTGTAGTCCATCAGGCTGATGGCCAGCTGCTTGCCGTCGGGCGAAACGGTGATCTGGCGGATCCCCTCGGCGCTGGCCATGCCCGGGGTATGGGGCAGCTCCTGGCGGCGGACCTCCCCGGTGGCCAGGTTCCAGTCGTGCACCGCGTTCTGGATGGCCTCGCCGACGAGCAGGTGGCTGCCGTCCGGAGTGAAGGCCAGGCTGCGCGCCCCGCGGATGGCCCGGCCGTGGATCTCGCGGCCGGTCTCCACGTCGAAGACCTTCACCTGCTTCTCAAAAACCGCGGCCACCCTCGTGCCATCAGGCGAGAGGGCCATGCCCCCCACGCCCTCCTTGCGGGTATCCTCCAGCTTGTGGATCAGCCGCTGCTGCTCGACATCCCAGATGGCCACCCCGCCGCGATAACGGGTCACGATTCTCGAGCCGTCGGGCGTGAAGGCGATGTCGGTCACCCAGTCGGGGTGTTGCAAGCAGCCGGTCCGCTCGCGGCCTTCGGCATCCCAGAGAAGCAGCCGCCCGTCCATCGCTCCGGTGGCCAGGGTGCGGCTGTCGGGCGAGAAGGCCACGCTGCGCACGTCGTCGTTGTCGAGCAGAATGCCAAGAGCGTTGGGCTTTGCCTGGGGACAGTGGGTCTGGTGCGTGATCTCAACGCCCCGACTCGAGAAGACGGAGAACTTGCCGTCCTCCCACCCCACCGCGACCAGCTCTCCATCAGGTGAGGCGGCTACCGGACCGATGCGCACGTTCTTATGCTGCACCTGGAAGCTCTGGGGCTCACCCCCCTGCGGGTCCCAGAGGCGGAGCTTGCTGGGAGTGCCGACCAGGCTGGGGGACTCGGTGCTGATCAACTTACCGCCCTGCGTCCAGCAGAAACCCTCGATGGGATGGGTGTGCTTGATCGCGGGGGTATCCCTGGGCTGGTGGAGCGTGACCGACTTCAGGCGCAGATCGACCCGCTCGGCAGGGCCGCCCGGCTCCGCAGTCTCGCGCTCGGGGCGCGAAACCGACGAAACGGGTAGGGCGAACAGGGTCAGCGGCTGAATCCTCATGGCCCTAAGCCTACCGACCGGGTCTGAAAAAAGGCTTACCGGAGAGCCCGGGAGGCCTGTTGTAGGAGAGAAATACTATCCTGGCGCGAGTCGGCTGAGAGCTCCCAGAACATGACCCCGCCCAGCCCTTTGGAGCGAGAGTAGTCCAGCTTGCTGGCCAGCGAAGTCGTGTCCTCAAAGGTGATGAACACCCCCGAGGGGGTCAGGATGTAGGGAACGCGCGCCTGGTCGTCGGTGAAGCGCCGGTAGGTGGAGGGCTGGGCCGCCAGGCGCTGGAGAATGTCGCGATAGTCGAGCATGCCGGGCTCCCAGGTCCGGACCCACACCGCTGGCCGCCGAGCCGACTCCGGTGGCCCCGGCCCAGGAGCGGCCGTAGACCGGCACCCCCAGCAGGATCTTGCCCGGAGGCACACCGGCGGAGAGGTAGCCGCTCACGGTGGCGTCCACCGACAGGCCGTCGGAAGCGTAGAGGGGTGCGTTGTGGCCGGTGCGGTGGGGCTCCCAGCCGCCGTGGTAGTCGTAGGTCATCAAATTGATGAAGTCGAGCTGGCTGGCCACCCCGGGCAGGTCGACGTGGGTGGGGACGGCGGCCAGGGCCGCCGAGAGCAGCTTGCCTTCGGCCTGAAGCTGGCGTCGCAGCTCAGTCAAGAGCAAGGTGAAGTTCTCACGGTCGGTCGGGCCGGGATACTCCCAGTCCACGTCCAGGCCGTCCAATCCGTTGTCGCGGCAGAAGCGCACCGCCGAGGCGGCAAACCTCTGTCTGGCCGCAGCCGTGCGGGCCACCTCCGGGAAACGAGCCGAGAGGGTGTAACCGCCCACCGCCACCATGACCTTCAGGTGGGGATGCTGGACTTTGAGCTGCCTCAGGCGTGGAAGGTTGAGGGCGGCAGCGGAGCTGTCGAACAGAGCCAGCTCGCCTTGTGGCGAGATGTCCACGAAGGCGTAGATCAGGGCGTCGAGCTGGTCGGCCGGAACGTCGGTCACCTGGTAGTTGCGGTCGTAGATGCCCCACTCGGGGAAGTAGGCGGCCACCCGCACGGGGTTCGAGCTGGCGGGCGGCGGTGAGGGGGTTGCTGTCGGGGTGGAGCCGTTGACCAGAGCGAGCGAGCGGCTTCCAGGGCTTGCCGTGAAGCCGATTTCCACCGAGCCCCCGGGAGCGATGGTGGCGTTCCAGCTCTCCGGGCCCACCCGGTAGAGGTCGCCGGTCCGCTCCAGAATGCGCCCGTTCCAGAGGGAGTCGACACGGGCGTTCAGACGAAACGACACCGTCCAGTTGGAAACCGGCGCGCCTGTGTTGTTGCGCACCAGGATGGCGGCCTGCATGCCGCTGCCCCAGTCGTTGACGACCTGGCTGGTGAGGGTCAGGCCGCCCGGCGTGGGCGTCGGGGTCGGGGTGGGAGTGGCAGTCGCGGTTGTCGTCGGAGTGGGAGTGGGCGTGGGCGTGGGCGTTGAGGTGGAGGAGCCCGCCCCGGTCAGGCTGATGTTACCGGGCAGCGCGCTCACGTTGCCAGGCGAGCCGTTGAAGCCGAAGCTCAGGCTGCCCCCGGCCGGAATGCTTCCATTCCAGGACTCCGGCCGGATGCGGTAACGAAGGCCATTGCGCGACTCGACGCGGGCGTTCCAGATGACCTCGATGGCCGGAGCGAAGTCCCACTCCAGCACCCAGTCGTTGAGAGGCGTCGTGGAGCGGTTGTGAAGGGTGACCGAGGCGCCGAAACCGGTGCCCCAGTCTCCGGTTATGGTCACCTCGACGTCAGCGGAGGCTCTGGCCTGGTCGTCGGGAACAGTGGCGGGGAGGGCGCTCTGGGCATTCTGGGTCGGGCCGCCGCAGGCCATCAGCAGCAAGACCAGCAAAATCGCGAGAGCCTGTGGGCTTCTTCGCAGGATACGCATGCTCAAAAGACCGGACGCGAGGCTCAGAAGGTTCCTCTCAGGACCAGGACTGATAGCCGGCCCGCGCTCCGGCGGCGCCGCCAACCACCATGGCCCCCACGAACTCGCGGTGCTTGTTGGCAACCGGATCGCCCAGGTCCTGACCGGCTTGGTTCAACTTCTCCACGCTGGCTTCCACCCGCTCGTGGGCAGATTTGGCACCCTTGAGCGAGGCCAGCAGGGCCACTCCAGCTCCCACGGCCGCCGCCGGAGCGCCCAGGACCAGTGCTCCCAAGCAGGCCGCCACGGCCACCGAGCTCGCGCCCAGCAACCAGGGCGAGGCCAGTTTGCCCTGGCCCAGAGCCATGCTCAGGCCATCCACCACTGCCCCCGGCACCAGCAAAGCGCCGGTGGCTCCCCCGGCCAGGCGTGCTCCCCACCCCTGAGGGTTCTCGCCCTCCTTGAGGACGGCCGGCAACATCTGGCCTCCTTCCCACAAACCGGCGGCATCGCCGCGCCCCTCCGAGTAGCCCACCGCGATGCCGTCCACCACGGCTGTCCTGACTCCGTGGCCGGCTCCCTGGAAGGCCCGCTCCAACAGGCTGCCCTCCGGCTTGTGAGCGGCCAGATCCTGAGCCAGCTTGAGGTTGGTCCCGCCCCGGCTGACGATGTAGGCCCCCAGGCCGCCCAGCACGCCCTTGGTAAGGAAGGTCTGCAGCATGTTGCCCTGGGTGCCCAGGGCCAGCGTCAGGCCCACCGCCACCTGCACGCCCGAGGCGATATCGAGCAGGCGCGCGAGCCTCTTCTCGTCCATCCCCCCGCTGACCCCGTGAGCCACGCCGGCCACCAGGCAGGGCAAGAACGAGGCCGGAACTTTGGTGAAGGCCTGCACGGTGCCGCACACCTTCTCCAGGGCCACCCGGGCGAAGGGCGGCTGGTCAGGCTCGGGGGCGGGCCCGTCCCCTGCCGGCAGAGCGGCGGCCGAGGCCTGGTGAGGCCGGGTGGCGGGCAGGGAGCTGGAGAGTATCATTCGATCGCAGAGTAACCGGGCTGTCTGAAAGGAACTGGAAAGGCTTGCAGATTATTCACTCAGCTGCTAGACTGGGAGGGTTCCCGGCCACCTGCTTCCAGAGGCGAAGCGCATTCGGTCGAGAACGGAGGGTCTAGATGAAAGGAGACCCCAGGATGCAGGAGCTGCTGCAGCTGATCGAGGCGATCGAGCGAACTTCGAAACAGAGCCGTCGACGCTGGAAACGTGTAGGTGAGCGGCTGGACGAGTGGATCTCGATCTCAGGGAAGATGCAAGAGGCGCTGGCCTCGATGCAAGAAGCGCAGGTTGAGACCATAAAGTCGTTGGCCGCTACCCAGGATTCCCTGGCCGCTACCCAGGATTCCCTGGCCGCTACCCAGGAGTCGTTGGCCGCTACCCAGGAGTCCCTGGCCGCTACCCAGGAGTCCCTGGCCGCTACCCAGGAGTCCCTGGCCGCTACCCA
>BTUM01000052.1:0-57110 GCA_045863235.1 Candidatus Xenobia bacterium
GAGTGGGGATCCCCACCGCGGGCGGTGGGGCTCCCGCATGGCCCGCGCCCCCACCGCGGAGAGTGGGGATCCCGCATGGCCCGCGTCCCCACCGCGGGCGGTGGGGCTCCCGTGCTGAATGGGAACCTGCGCTTGAGGAATTGCAGCCTGTTCCAGAGAAGCAGGGGGCAATGAGCAGTCTGAGCCTGTTCCAGCGCCGCGCCCTGGTGCGCCAGATCGAGTCTCCCCTGCCATTGGTGGGGCAGTTCCTGCGCCCGCGCGCCCTTCAGGGCCTGCAGCGGGCGGCTGAGGGCGGAGATGTCGAGAGCGCCACTGAGCTGGTGCGGCTCTTTCACAAGGGCCTGGTGCCTCGCGAACTCTTGCGCTCGCTCTCCCACCCGGCTGCCCGGGCCGAAGTGTGCGCGGGCTGGGTGGGCTCTCGTTCGGGCGAGCTCGAGGCCCTGCTGCTCGAGACCGCTTGGACGGCCGAGGCTCCCCCGGCGGTGAGGGTGCTCACTTTGCTGCTGCAGGACCGGGGCGATGAGATCGCGCTGGGGGGCGACCGCTGGGCACCCGCCCTGGTCCAGGCCTGTGCCGACGGCCCACTGGCCAACCGGGCCCTGGCTGCTCTCGATCGGCTGCCCGACGAGGAGGCCCGGAACGCGGTCTGCCAGGCCGTGCTCGACAGCAGCTTTCCCCCCGAGGCCGCCGTCGAGCGCCTGGTGGCCAACGGCTGGGCGCCCTCCGAGCCCGTGCCCCGGGCCCTGTTCTACTTTGTGACCGGCCAGCTCCAGCGCTTCGACGACCTGGACTACGACCAGTCCATGTTGCGCACGGCTTACGCCGACATGTCCGAAGGACTGCGCGCCCGGGTGGTGGGCCGCATTCGCGAGAGCGGCCGCCCCGAGCTGGTGCGCATCATTCAAGACGAGCCTCGCCGCCGTTTGCACGGGCTTACCCCCGGCGAATACGACGCCGTGGTCTCGGTCATGCGAAGCTCCGGACGTCTCGACGACCTCTGGGCCATGGTCTTCACGACCGCTCCCGAGTGGGCGGCCGAGATCCTGGGAATCCTGCAAGAGGACGGCTTTGGCCCGAAAGAACAGGACCGCTCCAGCTTCGAGCGCCTTTGCGCTCTGCGTCCTTCGCAAGGCCGGAACATGAAGTTGCAGCTCCCCGAGCTGACCCTGAATGCGGTGACCGATGGCTTGCGGGCCAGTATTCGCGGGCTGGCCTTCTCGCCTGACGGCAAGCTCCTGGCCGTGGGCGGCAAGTCCGACCGGGTGCGCCTGTGGGACCCCTACCAGGGCCGCTTCGAAGGCGAGCTGGGGGGCCACGCCGGGGTGGTCAGCGCGCTGGCTTTCTCTCCTGATTGCCGGGTTCTGGCCACCGGAGGCAGCGACCACGGGGCCTTC
Source organism: Candidatus Xenobia bacterium (assembly GCA_045863235.1). GTDB lineage: Bacteria > Vulcanimicrobiota > Xenobia > Xenobiales > QWHO01 > QWHO01. The sequence goes on from BTUM01000052.1 coordinate 1,395, forward strand.
CTGTGGGACCCGCGCCGCTGCCGCCAGCTGGGGCGCATCTTTCCCGAAGAGGCTCCGGTGGGCACGCTCACCATGGAGTTCAGCCCTTCGGGCCGCTGGCTCGGCCTGGGAGGCTGGGAGGCGACCATCCTGATGGACATGGTCGCCAACCGCCAGCACGTGCTGGAGGGTCACACCGAGTGCGTGGTGGGGGTGGCCTTCGACCCCCGCGAGCGCTGGGTGGCCACCGCCTCCTGGGACCGCACCGTGCGGGTCTGGGACCTTTCCGCCCTGCGCTCTCCGGTGATCTTGAAGGGCCATGACGATCGGCTGGCCTCTCTGGCCTTCACCGACAATGGCGAGGAGCTGGTGACCGTGGGGCTGGACGGGCGCGTGCTGATGTGGCGCGAGTCCAATCGCTGGAGCAGGTTCGAGCTGCTGGGCTATCACAGCCCTCCGATCTGGAAGCTGGCCTGCGACCCCCGGGGGCGGGTGGTGGCGACGGCCGGCAGCGACGGCAGCGTGCGCTTGTGGGGGAACGTGGTGGGTGGAGGCGCGGCTCTGCCGGCTCACTCCAGCCGCACCACCGCCCTGGCCTTCTCGCCCGATGGCACCTTCCTGGCGGCCACCTCCAAGGATGGCAGTTTTTCGGTGTGGCAGCTCGGCGCCGCTGACGGGGGCGTCTCGGCGCGCCGGCTGGTGGCTGGCGGAGGCTATGCCGGCAGCTCGCCCAACAGCCTGGCCTTCGCCCCCGACAGCCGCACTCTCGCGCTGGGCTACGAGGATGGCGCCCTGGTCTTCTGGAGCCTCTTTCAGACCAAGCCCGTGGCCCGCATGGACCAGCGCGACCTCGATCGTATCGAGAGGTGGCTCAAGGAGGAGCGCATCACCCCGGAGGATCGCCGGGCCTGGGAGTTCGTGGCCGAGCTCTTGCGCCATCGGTTTCGCCATGAGATCCAGCTCGGACAGGCCACTGGCGCGCTGTTCGACGAGTTCGCCATCGACGTGGAGTAGCACGCGACTGACTTGTTCAGCAGGTCAGGAGGGCGGCTTAAGGGAGGACAGCGTGCCCAGCGAAAGGCCGGGGACCCTTCCGAAATGAGCCTGATTGCGTGTCAGCAAGATCGCCGATTTTGACAGAGCGATTCCGGCGATGAGGTAATCCGCGGTCCCAATTCCCTGGCCGACAGACTCCAGAGCCTGCCGGATATCCGCCGCCCTTCTTGCAGCCTCGGAGTCGAGAGGGAAGATCGTCATCGCCTCGAGCAGAGTGGCAACAGCTCTTCGTTGCTTCTCAGTCTTTGCGCCTGAGTGAAGCTCAAAGACCGTAATCGTCGTCGTACTCAACCGGCCTGTACCGAGCTCAAGGGAGATCCGACCGAGGGAAGGCTCCCTGCCGTGCAAGGCATCGATCAGGACGTCGGTATCCGCCAGGATCATCGCCAGGAGGCTCGACTCTTGCCGAAGGCCTCTTCCAGGCTCGAGGTCGCTACGCTGTCGAAGGTGCCAAGAACGGATTGAGCGGCCCGAGTCCGCTCACTCTGAGCCCCGTAAACCTCCAGATAGGCATCGATGGCCTCTTGAACCAGCTTGGAAAAGCCCTTTTCCCCCCGCTGGGCAGCCAGTTCGAGCAGTCTGGCACGCTGCTCCCGGGTCAGTTCGACTGTGGTTCTCACCCCTCGAAACTAACATGCACGCATATGCATGTCAATCGCGTTTCGCTCGAGCCGCGGTGTCACAAGCCTGCCCTCCGGGCGATCCGCACCTGACTCCGTGGGATGCCATGATTGCGGGTGTATTCCCATCTTCTACTGGATGCAGTCCTGGCCGTCACCACCACCCTGTTGACCGTGCCTCTTGCGGTATTGCTGGCTGATGCTCTGTTGCGGCGCTTCCCGGCCCGCCATCAGGACGCGCCCGTCTTCCTCCCCGAGCTGAACCTGGCGCTGGGCTGCTTGCTCCTGCTGCTGCTTGCCCCCGTGGGGAACCTGGTGCTCGGTCGCCTGGTCGGGGTCCGAGTAAGAGCCCTCGTCTGGGTTCAGGCTTACCTGCGGGTGTTGACCTGCGCTGCCTGCGGCACCTTGCCGTGTGGTTACGGGCATTTGCTGGAGCCACCGTTCTAGCTGGCGTTCGGTCCGGCGCTCAAGCTCCCAGACGATCCGGCTCTGGGCCAGCTCGAAAGTGTTTTCGAAGTTTGAACCGGCGGTATCGACTCTTTGTTCGACCATTGGGCCTGGAGGCAGTCTGTCAGAGCCGGACCACGGCCGACACGCGCGCGTCGCGGTCGTCTTCTCTGGCCAAACGGTACCATTCGTCACTGAACAGTCTCGGAGATCCGAGCTAAGCTGAAGCATCCATTTGCCGAGGAGGCAATCGAGATGAGTTACCGTCCCGCACCGCAGAACTGCCAGCATCCGAAGGTCACCTGGTGCCGCTTCATGGCGCCAGGCTGGAAGATGGCCCCGGCGACAGCGACCTTTTCCTGCCCGCCCAGCTTGACATCCCCCATGCGACGCCTGGTCGCTGCCCGGAGGGCGGCGTGAGCAAGAGCGTGCCCTTCCCGTGCCGAATGCAAGGGCCCATGACCCACCTCGGGCGCGGGCTGGTCTGCCTGCCCGGTGCCGCCGTCCCAGCCGAATTCCAGCATCTCCCTCGTGTGGATGACCTGCAAGAGCTGCACCGGTGCTGGCTCGAGCGCCGTCCCGTGGTGGTCGAGCTGAAGCTGTCCAAGGCCGAGCTCAAGACCCGCGAACGCTGGACGGGCGAGGTCTATACTCTGACCCCAAAGTTCGAGTTCGCCCGCGAGCGGCTCCATTTCCTGACCTGGGCCAACAACTACGACGGTACAGCCGTCGGCCCACCCATCTGGTGGCACTCCCGCCTGGCCTGCCGCCTGGGGGCCAGGCCGTGTGAGGAGGCCGATGTGCTGCTGGCCGACGGACCGGCCTGGTGCGACGGTGGGCCCCGGGGCATGCCCGGAGTGCTGCATCGCGAGACGATCGAGTCGGGCAGGCTGGAGCGGACGCGGGCCAGATCCTCGGCAGCCGCCCTGGCTCCCGACCAGGCTCGAGCGGTGGCCCACGGACACGGCCCGGCCCGTATCCTGGCTCCGGCCGGCTCGGGTAAGACCAGGGTCCTCACCGAGCGCCTGCGCCACCTGCTGCTCGACCGGGGCTACGAGGGTGAGCGCGTCACGGCCCTGGCTTACAACCGCCGGGCCGCCGAGGAGATGCGCCAGCGCACGGCCGACTTCCAGCCCAACGTGCGCACTCTCCATGCCCTCGGCTTCTCCATCCTGCGCGCCCACAGTGGCCCTCGCCTGCTCGAGGAGCGCGAGGTGCGGGACATCCTGCGCTCGCTCATCGCAGTGCCGCAGGTGCTGGGGCAGGATCCGCTGGTCCCCTACCTCGAGGCCCTGGCCGAGGTTCGCCTGGGGCTGCGCGAGCCGGGCCAGGTGGAGGCGAGGCGGGGGGACGTGCCGGGACTGACGGCCCTCTTTCCGGCCTACCGCGCAAAGTTGCGCCAGCGCAACCTGATCGACCACGACGAGCAGATTTACCAGGCGCTGGAGGTGCTGCTGAGCGAGCCTGAGCTGCGCCAGAAGGCCCAGCGCGCCTGCACTCACCTCCTGGTGGACGAGTTCCAGGATCTCACTCCGGCCTACCTGTTGCTGGTGCGGCTCCTGTCAGCCCCCTCCTACCAGGTGTTCGGGGTCGGCGACGACGATCAGGTCATCTACGGTTACACCGGCGCCACGCCCGAGTTCCTGGTCCACTTCGAGGACTACTTCCCGGGCGCCGAGAGCTACGCGCTGGAGGTGAACTACCGCTGTCCGGCTCGGGTGGTGGAGGCCGCCAACTCGCTCTTGAGCCGGAACCGACAGCGCGTGGTCAAGAAGGTGCGTCCGGCAGAGGCCAGCTCGCAGGCCTCCATCGATGTTTTGCGCGCCGACCATCTGGACTGGGCGGCTCAGGCCGTGCGCTTCTTGAAGGGGTGGCTGGAGAGTTTCGAACCCACTCAGATCGCCGTTCTGAGCCGGGTGCAGGCCAGCCTGATGGCGCTGCACGTCTACCTGAGCGAGGCGGGGGTACCCTTCGTCAGCATTCTGAGCGCCTCCGTGCTGGAGAGAACCGGGGCCCGCACGGCCCTGGCCTACCTGCGGCTGGCCCGGGGAGCTTTCACTCCGGTCGACCTGCGGGACGCTCTGCGCCGCCCCAACCGCAGGCTGCGCCGCGAGATCGTGGAGCAGGCCGCGCGCTGTCGGAACCAGGCTGAGCTCGCGCGTCTGAGCGACAGCCTGGAGGATTGGCCGTCCAGCCAGCTCGACGAGTTTTTGCGAGACCTCTCGGCCATGGGCTCGCGCCGTTCCCCCGAGGAGGCCCTGCGCTACCTGCGCCAGAGCGTCGGCCTGGGCGACGCCATGCGCGAGTTGGACGCAGGTGGGGCCGAGGCCAGTCACTACGACGACCTGGTGGCCCTGGAGCAGACCGCCCGCCTGCACCCCTCGTGGGAGAGCTTCGAATCCTGGCTGCGCGAGCTGCTCAGCCGCCCCGGCCGGCCCGGGATCACGCTGTCCACGGTGCACCGGGTCAAGGGGATGGAGTGGGATGGCGTGCTGGTTTACGGCGCTCAGATGGGGCTCCTGCCCCACCGCCTGGCCGACGACCTGGAGGAGGAGAGGCGCATCTTTCACGTGGCCCTGACGCGAGGCCGGCAGCGGGTGGCGGTGCTGGCCGACGCGCGCGAGCCCTCAGGCTTCCTGAGCGAGCTGACGCCCCCCGAGTCGCCCTCGCCCAGGAAGACGGGGCGCAAGAAGCGGCGAGGGGGCTACGACCCGGAGTGTGGGCGGCGCTTTGCCGAGGCGCTGGGGGTGGGGGTGGAGCAGTTGGAGGCGGCCCTGGCTCTGCTGGAGGAGCGAGACCGGGAGGTGTTCTGTCGCTATTACGGGCTGGCCGATGGGCGCCGGCACACGCCGGAGGAGATCGCCAGGGGACTTGATCGCAGCTTGAGCGCTTGTGAGACCTGGCGGCAACTGGCGGAGGCGAGACTGAAGACAGCTCTGGGGAGGCGGATGAGCTTCGAGGAGGCGTTTCGGGCGGCGTTCTGAACCTCGTCCTCACGGGAAGCGGGACTGAAGACGGCGATCCTTGCGGGAACTGGCACGAGGAAGTTTAGAAGCCAACAATGACGGGAGTCAGAGCAGCCGGGCCAGGGGGGGCCGGAAAGGGCGAGCCTTGCAAAGGATTGAGGTTGCCCCTCTTTTTTGAGCGGAACCCGTTGAGCTGATTTTTCATCGAGTCGCTGGCATAGAAAAGCTGGCTGAGGGATCCGAAGGGGTAACCGATCACCGATGAGCCCCCACTCCCGAGGGGAAACCCGGGCAGTTGTGAGAGTTGGCCATCTGGCCCGATCTCGAAAGCATTGAGCGTGCTGGTCTTTCCGTCCGAAACGTAGACCACGTTGCGCTGGAAGGCCATCTGGTAGGAAAGGGCTCCAGGCGGCGCAAAGCTCTGGTGCCCCAGCGGAACGGGGGTGAGCGAGCCGGAATCGCTGACGCTGAAGCTCTCGAGCACTCCACCCAGGCCCGATACCAGAAGAAATCGGTCGAGCGGGTCGAAGCTGATGGCCGTGGGCCCTGGAGATGTCGGCGTCTGGCTGCGCAATTGCAGGGCGCCCGTAGCCGGGTCGAGCGCGAAGATGTAGACCTGGTTTCCGGTCTGGTCAGTGAGCGCAAACAGGCGGTTTTCGAGATTGAATGTTCCTGTGATGGCTGCCACCATCCCCGGGACGCTCAGAGGAAACTGCGGCAGGCGAGTGAGAGCTCCATTGGCCTGATCGACCCGGAAGCCGTCGATGGTGGTATCACTCACCGCGTAGAGGTAGCTCCCCGAGCGATCCATGAAGACGTCCGGTTCCGGCTCGCTGGTGATGGGGAACCCGGGCAGACGAGTCAACTCACCGGAAGCCGGGTTGATCCAGGCAGCCCGGACCATCGAGACCCGAATAGAGGAAAGGCCGGGCAGGGTGTGCGGCCACAACATTGGCCGCCTCGGCAGTGGTGCTGCTCGCGACCAGGGTCAGGTCGCCCGTGTCCGTGTCCACGTCAAAGACACTGAGGCTGCCCCCTGTTCCGTGGCGGTGGGCAGTCACCAGGAAGGTCGCGGCCCTGGGGTCAGGCGTCGAGGAGAGCGTTTCGGCGGCAGCACAACCCGCCAGGACAAGAAGGGCAAGGAATGTGCTTCGGAGCATCGCCGGGCCCCTTCGGCAGGCGCTTTGAATTCCTCTGGAAGCTGGAGCCCGAAGTCGGCCCGGCGGTAGCCAGGAGCCCCGCCCAGGCCGAGACAGGGGCAGGGCTGGACAGGACTGCGCAGGGAGCCCTGGCCGAGCTCGTCGATGATTCATCCTCCCGGCCCTGGAAAACCGCTGAGCTCGCGTCATGGTGCTCACCGGAGGAAGGCCACCCCGCCAGGGCGAATGCGGCGCGCGCCATGCGAGTGCTCATCCTCCTTCTTCTGCTCTTTCTCCCGGTTCTGGCCGAGACCGAGCCGCCCGATTGGCGCTGGGCTCCGCGTTGGACCCTGGAGCGGGTGCTGGCCCGCCCGGAAGCCTTTCTGGATGATTTCGTGCGCGGAGAGCGTCCTTTCTTTCGGGCCACCCGCCACCCCCAGTCCGGGCTGACCTACGACGGCTGGAATCTGGACCCGCTCACCGGCTCCCCCATCGGCCCGCGCCTGCACAGCGCTCCCTCCAAGGAGTGCCTGGACGTGGCCATCCTGACCAAGGCCATTCTGGGCGACCGGCGCGCGCTGATGCTGGTGGACGAGGACGAGGCGGTGGACATCCTGCGCCGCAAGCTGCAGAGCTACCGCGACTGGACCAGGCGTTACCCCCGCTCGGGAGGCTATATGCCCTGGTGGTACGGGGGCCACAGCGCCGAGTTCACCCCCAGCTGGAACGGCGCCGTGCCGGCCCTGGACAACGGCGAGTGGGTATGGACCATGCTGGTGGCCGAGAAAGCTCTGCGCGACCGGGGCTACGCCCGTCTGGCCGAGGAATACCACGAGTTCAACGACCAGCTGATGGACGCCTCGGCCCGCATCTTCTACGACGATGAGAAGGGCCGTGTGCGCGGGGACGTGCGGGTGGACAAACCGCCCTACGTTCCCGATCCGGGTAAGCAGGGCTACCTCGACGGCGAGCATGGGGTGCACGAGGGCGTGATGATGGTCATGTTCGTGACCCTGTTTGGCAAGGACTTGCCACCAGACGCTTCCCAGCGCATCTGGAGCGGGACCAACATGGTCCGGGTCGAGACCCCGTGGGGCACGACCTGGCAAGGTTTCTGGGGGTCGTCTCACGAGGAGTGGGCTTACCTTTTCATGCCCTACTTCGAGCTGCCCGAGTATCGCAAGCTGTTCACCATCCGCCAGGTCATCCGAACCCAGAACGCCGCCATGCGCGGCTACCGGGGGCTGCATGCCTCCATCCATGACCCCGTGACCGGCAACTACGTCTCGGATTGCGGCATCGAGGGCGTGGGCACCCAGAAGCTGAAAGCCCAGCACGCGCTGGCTCTCTACGGGGCCTTCCCGGTGCTCATGGCCGACCGCACGGCGGGCAGCGCCTGGCTCTACAACATGCTGTGCGCCCCCCGCATGCAAGGGCCCATGGGCGGGGGTGAGTCGGTCTCCAACGATGGGCGCCACGCCATGCCGGTCAAGACCATCGACGGGACTTTCCCGCTCTTGCTGGCGGCCATGGGAGGTTTCCACCGCGAGACCGCCGCCACGCTGCGCGAGCGGGGAGTGCTCGAGGAGTTCAAAGCCATCATGCGCGAGGAGTATCGCGAGGCCTTCGGCGACCTCCCGCTGCGCCGCGAGGCCGACTTCGCGCTGCCTCCCTCGCCGGTTCCCTGGGCCCTGCCCGACTACGCCTGGTGAGGTATTTCAAATACCTGGACGACGATTTGGTGCCGGGGGCCACGAGCTACTCCGAGTTCGACCAGGAGGGCTGGGAACTTCGCCAGGTGACCCTTAAAGACGACTTCTGTCTTTCGTCCAACGTGCGGGATCCCGTGTGGGGTCTTCACCTGGGTGATCAGCGCGCGGAAGATTTCACGGACCAGGCAGCGCTCGAGACCGACCGCGACGAGTTCGAGCAGGCCTGGGACGTCGCCCTGAAGCGCCACGAGTCGGTCTGGCTCCGCAGTCAGCAGAGCTTCCCGGTCGGGGAGCTCGTGCAGGGTACGCTCGCGTGCTTCTATCCCCAGGGAGCGCTAGTCGCGCTGGACCAGGAAACTCTGGGCCTGGTTCCCCCCGGTGAGCTGAACGGTCTTTATCCGGGAGCCCCCATCAAGGCTACGGTGGCCGGATTCGATCAACGCCAGCATTGGGTTTTGCTCCGTGAAGCGATGGCTACGCAGAAACCGAAGCACCCCGATGGATAGGGACTCGGGTAATCCAGACAGAACAGCCGCCCGTGCGTCGCCCCGACAACCTGATCTACGGCCTGGAGGACACTCCACCGCTCGGTCCATTGGCCCTGCTTGGACTGCAGATGGCCCTTTTGCTGAGCATCCTCCTCATCATCGTGCTGCTGGTCACCGGGGCCGCCGATCTGTCTTTCGTCGAGCGCCAGAACGCGGTCAGCCTGGCCCTGATCGCCCTGGCCATCGGGGCGGGGCTGCAGACCTGGCCTCGCTTTGGCTCGGGGCTGCTCGCCCCCCCGTTGCTGGCGGCCACCTACCTGGGCGCCGCCCTGCACGCCGTCAAGCTGGGCGGAATGGCCCTCTTTGCCGGGATGACGGTCTTTGCAGGCGTGTGCGAAGTGGTGCTGGCCGGGCTACTCGGCCCATTGCGCAGGCTGGTGCCAGCCTATCTGTGCGGGCTGATCACTGTGTCGGTCGGGTTCGAGGTGGGGCTTCTGGGGTCAAGCAGATGCTGGGCATCGAGCCTGCCCCGGCTGCTGGGGCCGATGCTGGGGCTGGTGCTGGGGTCGGGGCTGGCGCTGGGCCTGGGGCAGGTCGATCCGGCGCGCCTGGCCCTGTTGGGCCAGACCCCCTGGGTGGGGCTGCCCCACCTGCCCACCTTCGGCTACCGCTTCGAGGCCTCTTGCGTATTGCCGTTTCTGGTCGCCTCGCTGGCCTGCGCACTGAAAGCCGTGGGCGTGCTGGTCACGGCCCAGAAGAGCAACGACGCCGACTGGCGACGGCCTGACGCCAGGAGCCTGCGGCGAGGGGTGCTGGCGGATGGGACCGGCTGCCTGGTGGCAGGCTTGCTGGCCGCCCCAGGCCTTTCGGTCAGCCCCAGCGCGGTGTCCATCTCGGCGGCCACGGGAGCCACCAGCCGCATGATCGGGCTCTCCGCAGCCGGCTGGTTGCTCCTTTTTGCCCTGTTGCCTCGCCTGGCGGGCGCCATTCTCATCCTGCCCGAGCCGGTACTGGGCGGGGCCCTGGTCTACACGGGCAGCACGCTCTTGATCAGCGGCCTGCGCCTGCTCACTTCGGCTCCGCTTGACGCTCGCCATACCGCCGTGATCGGCATCTCGATCTTCGTGGGCCTCTCGCACCAGGTCTACCGGCCTTACTTCAATGGCTCTGCCGGGACCGTTTCACCTCATCACCGGCTCGATGCTCACCCTGACGACCCTCTTCGGGCTCACGCTCCACCTCCTATTGCACTTTGGAGTGCGGCGCACGACCCGGGTGAAGGACCTGGCCCTGACCCCCGTGGTGGCCTCGTGGCCCGTCAGCGAGGCGGTGCGCCGCGAGGTGCAAGAGACCACGACGCAACTGGTGCACATGGTCGAGCAGGCCCATCTCAGCCGGGCGAGGTGAAGGTGCAACTGGCCTACGACGAGACCAGTTACTCGGTCGAGCTGGCCTACCAGGGGACCCCGCTGGTCATGAGCCGCTCCCTGGCGAGCACAGACCCCGATCTGCAGGGTCTGGTCGATTTTCTGGAGGGGCTGCAGCCCGACGAGCTGCACACCAGCACGAAAGGGAAGCGCTGCCAGGTGCGGGTGGCCTTCGGCCTGTGACGAATTCAGCGACGACAGGAGCGTTCGAAAGAGATCCCGCCTCGAGGTCGAATCCCTTCGGAAATGATCCCCCTTTCGTCCATCGGGTCGGTGACCGCCCCCACCCTGACCAGCCCTCGGGCCGCTGCTGCCCCGGCCCCGGTCAACCCGCAGGATCAGGCCACCCTCACCGGGGAGAAGCGGATTTTTCCTCGCCTGGGCCGGGTGCTCAAGGAGATCGCCTTCATCACCGCCATGGCGGCAGGCATCGCCATGACCGGGCTCGGTGGCGGCGCCCTGATGTACAGCGCCACCCAGGGCCCGGCGCTACTCCAGGCCGACCGCAACCTGACGCCCCACCAGCACCAGCTCGCCAGCGAGGAGTTGCAGGCCTTTGGTCAGCCAACCGTGCGCTGGCTCGAGCAGCGCGGCGTCACCATCCAGATCACCGATTCCGATGCCGAGGTGGGCCGGATGCTCGAGGAATACGGCATCCTGCATGGCCTGGATCGGGTTCAGGTCGCTCGTGAGGCGGTGGAGGTGGGAGCCGCGCTCGACCAGGTCGTGACCGGTCCCGAGTATCAGGCCAGACTCAAGTCCACCGAGAAACTCCTGTCCGAGGCCGGCGAGCTGCACCGCCAGTGGGCCGAGAAGAATGGCTTGCCGACCATGCCCGGGTTCAGCGGGTTTGGATTGGGCGGTGCCGGGATGGCCGGGATGCTCGCCCAAACGGGTCGCACTCTCACACCCAGACCTGCACGCGAAGGCCAGATCATGAAAGAGCTGATGACGCTCAGCCAGGCGAGCCTGCAGTCATTCAAGCAAGCGGCTGGAAGCTGGGGCGAGCAGGTCGGTTTCCTGTTTTCTGTACAGTCTGCGATCGAGCAATCGGGAGCAAGCAGCCAGGCCGATCAAGCTGATTTTCGAGCCCTCCTGCAAGCGGCGAACGGAGAGAGACTGGCCCGGGCGCAGGCTGAGGGGTTGGCCCAGGTGGAGAGCCAGGTGGCCTTGCTCCCCGAGGGGCCGGCCCGCGAGGCGGCCAGCGCTCACCTGGCCGATCTCCAGGCCCACCCGGACAAGATTCCGCTCAACGGCTTGAAACATGGCCTGGTGGCCCCTCCGGTGCGCTATCTGAGCCTGGGTGATCGCAGTGTGGTGCTTTCGGCCACCGACTCGAGCGGCTTTGGGGACATCCAGGCGCAAGGTCTGCATTTTCCCCGCACCGACGTCATCCAGGTGGATGCCGACCAGCTGGGCCAGCCCGGGCGGGTCCTCAGCCACGAGGTGGGGCACGCCATCGAGGACCAGCTGCGCGAGAGCGATCCCGAGTTCTATCGAGACTTCCAACCGCGCCTGAAGGCGGCCTTCGAAAAGGCTCGCCAGCAACCGGCCGAGGCCGCCTCGGGCTACGGGTTGAAGAATCCGGCCGAATACCTGGCCGAGGGGGTGCGTCTGCACTTCGAGTCGCCCGAGCTCTTGAGCCAGAAAGATCCGGCTCTGGCCGGCCTGACCCGAGAAGTGCTCGAGCGGGCGGCCACCCGGCCGACTCAGAATCCGATGCTGCATGCGCTCATGCTGCTCGGGGGCGTGGGCCTGATCGGGGCCGCGAGCTGGCTTCGCCGCACCCCCTCGCTCTGACCGCGGCGAAACGCGCAGCGGGAGGCTACCCGTCCGATGCCTGGACCGCCCGCACCACGGCCGCTCCCAGGCGGATCAGGTGGTGCAGCTTCTGCTCCTCGAGCAATTTCCCGGCCACTTCCACCTCGACCCCGTTCTGATCCAGAGTGATGGTGGGCAGCTCGAAGGGGGCCTTACTGGGCGGCCAGGCCTCCAGCAGAGCCACCACCTCGCGAGACAAGAGCTCGGGCCAGCGCTCGGGCTGGCGGGCCAGCACCACGAAGCGCCCCGCGCCCAGGCTGGCGGGCACGGGCTGAAAGCCCTTCAGGGCCTGAATGCGCTCCAACCAACGCTGCTGGGCGCCGGCCCGGGGCAGGCCGGCGGCGGCTCCGGCGGCCATCGAGGTGACCATCTGGCCCAGCTTGCTCTGGGAGAAGTCATACACCTTGCGGTCGAGCACGATCAGTTCCAGCGACTCGGCAGCCCGTGCCCGGCAGGTCCAGACCATCTCGGGAGGACGGTGAGAGTCCCCCTGGAGCGGGGTGCGGCACTCGAGCACGAACTCCAGATCGTCCTCGCGTCCGCTGATGCGAAGTGGCATCTCGTCGGACAGGTTGTGCTGGCACTGGAAGTTGTTGCGAGCCGCCCAATCGCTGACGGCCTGGCGCAGGGCCAGCTGACGGGCCTGCGAGCGACGCACGGCCATGATTCCCAGCCCGGCCACCCCGGCCAGGATGGCCACCGGGATCACGATCGCCAGATCCATCACAGCGCCTCTTGCATGCGCTCGATTTCGGTGAGCAGGCTGCGGCGGGCGTGCAGAGCGGCCTCGAAGCGCCCTTCCTCGGCCAGGGCGGCGATCTGGGCAGCCGCCCTGGCGGCCGGCAGCGCCGCCATGCCCTCCAACCACTCCTGCAACTGCTCGGCTGCCTGCACCAGCGGGTCTGCCTCGAGCGACCGGAAAGCTTGATCGAGCGCTTCGAGACGCTCATCCCACACTTCCTTGAATCCGGATGGAGCCTGCACCACCCGGATCGTTGGAGTGGTCAGCTTGGGCTGGATATCGGTGCGGATGACCGAGCCCAGCATCTCCAGCAATTCCCCCTCGTCGATGGGCTTGGACAGGAAGCCATCCATGCCAGCCTCCACGCAGCGGCGGGTCCACTCCTCGCGCTCGTGGCCGGTCAGGGCCACCACCGGGGTCATATTTCCCCGGTTGCGCAGGGCTCGGGTGGCCTCCAGCCCGTTCATTCGGGGCAGGTCGAGATCCATCAAGATGGCGTCAAAGTGCAGGGACAGAGCTAGCTCCACGGCTTCCACCCCGTCCCCGGCGGCGGTGACCCGGTGGCCGTGGTTTTCCAGCAGGCGAGTGGCCACCATGCGGTTGATCCGGTCATCCTCCACCACCAGCACGTTGAGCGACCGGGTCGGGCGCGCAGAGCGCACGGCCAGGGGAGCAGCGCCCGAGACGGGCAGGCAGATGGCGAAGGTGACCGCGCTCTGGTCCTCCCAGAGTTGGCCGCCCATCTTCTCCACCAGAGCGTGGGTCACGGCCAGGCTGACCGCTCCCAGGCCGGCTGAGCCCCCGGGCGCAGCGGCCCCGCTGACTACGATTCGCAGGCTGACCCCATCGGCTGAGACCGAGTCGCGGTGCACACCCATCGAAACGTTGGTCGAATCGCTGTGTTGGATGGCGTTGCTCAGCAGACTGGTGAGGATCTGGCGCACGCGCAGCGGATCGCAGTCCACCGAGTCGGGCACGGCCATGTCCACGTGACCGGTCAGGGTGATGCCCCGCACCCGGGCCAGCGGGGTCTGGTCGCGCACCAGGTTCTGCACCAGACCGCGCAGGTCGGTGGGTACCGGCTCGAGCTTGAGGCGACCGAACTGCAGCCGCGTGTAGTCGATCAGGCCCTGCATCAAGCGCTGCATCTCCTGAGCCGAGCTATCCAGAGCCTCGAGATGCTGGCGCTGGTTGGGGGTCAGGCCAGAGTCAGCCAGCAGGCGAACGTTGCCCAGGATCCCGTTCATGGGAACGCGCAGGTACGGGCTGAGAGCCAGCAGCAGAGTTCCGGGATCGCGGGTGGCCAGAGCCTGGGCGGGGTCAAACTCGCGCTCGGCGGAATGCTCGGCCGGCTGGTCGGGATCGAAGACCGTCAAGAGAGCCTGGCGCACCTGGCCGGCCGAGCGGGGACGACGCTCGGGCTCTTTTTCGAGCAGGCGACGGACCAGCTGGTCGAGCGACTCGGGCAGGTCGGGGCGCAGCTCGCGCGGACCCGGCGCGGGCTCGCGCAGGTGGGCCTGCATCATCTCGAACTCGTTGTCCCGGTCGAAGGGCCACTCCCCGGTCAGGGCTTCGAACAGGGTAACGCCCAGGGCATAGAGGTCGGAGGCCGGGCCCGCCTCCCGAGTGCTCAGGATCTGCTCGGGCGCCACGTAGGCGCAAGTGCCCATCATCACGCCCGTCTGGGTCAGCCCCGAGCGCACTCCCACGCGCCGCACCAGCCCCAGGTCGGCGATCTTGGGCGCCCCATCGGAGTTGAACAGGATGTTCTGCGGCTTGAGGTCGCGGTGTACCAGGCCCTGGTCGTGGATGTATTCCAGCCCGGCGCAGACCTGGGCGAAGACGTCCAGCACCGAAGGCAACTCGGGCACCCTGGCCAGGAAGTCGTGCAGATTCCCCCCTTCGAGCAGCTCCATGATCAGGATCTGCTGGCCTTCGTGCTCAAGGGTATCGATCAGCTTGACCACGTTGGGATGCGACAGCGCCGCCAGCTCGCGGGCTTCCTGGCGCATGCGCTCGCGCGTCTCCTCATCCGAGCCCGGGAACAGAAGCTTGACGGCCACCTGCTCGCTGGTGCGCCAGTCCCAGGCCTTGATGACTTCGCCCGAGCCGCCGCGACCGAGCTCGCAGACGAACTCGAGAAAGTCGGGCAGACGGGGGTGACGCTGAGTTTCCAAAGCGCAGGCATCCTTCTCCGGTTCGGGCCAGCAGCCCTACGACCCGAAGAAGGCTTTTGCCAGGAAGACGACCAGGGCGGGATCACGCGCGTGTCCACTCGGGTAGCAGGTAAGTTGACAGCCTCCGTGTCCGCTCATGAGCAGGCACCGCGCGTGTCAACCTGGGCAGCAGGGTTGACAGCCTCCGCGGGCACCGCGCATCCAGCCGCCCCTGAACACGAAGAGGACGAGATTTCTCTCGTCCTCGGCTAACGCTCGATGAAGTCAGCTGCTAGGCTTTCTCTTCGTCCGGCGGCGGACCGAACATCGCGCTGAGCGGAATGCCCATGATGCCCGGCTCCTCCGGCTTGGAGGGAGGCTTCGGAGTCCAGAAGGTCACCACGCTGGCCAGGGCGCGGGCGATCCCACCGCCTACCAGGCCACCCACGGCTGCGCCCGAGGCCGCTCCACCCAGGACGCCGCCGCCGGCTCCGGCGAAGGTGCCGGCCAGTTTGCCCACGGCCGTGCCGTGCGAGTAGCTGAGCTTCTTGTTGACCTTCTCGCCCACGTACTCGGTGGGGGTCAGAGCGCCCTGCACCACCAGCCTGGCGATCCCGGGGACGGCGTCCTTGATGGCCGCCATCGGGTCCATGGCCTTCTGCAGCTCCTTCATCGGGTCGGACGGCCCCTTCTTCTTGTCCTCGAGCGGGGCCTCATAGCCCTTGGAGGCGATGGAGTGGCCCGAGAAGCCCGCCTTGGCGCCCAGCAACAGGCCCACCGGCGCGCCGATCACGATGCCCACCGCGGCGCCCGCGAGGGCGCCGGCCACGGTGCACACCGTGCGGATCCCCTGACCCACGAAGCGGGCGGTTCTGGCGACCGCGCCCATCTCGGGCGGCTCTTCCAGAGCCTTGAGGGCCATGCGCTCCTGCATTTCCTTCTGGCCCTTGCCCATCTGCTTCTTCATCTCGGCCATCGCCTCGGCCTGAGCCTTCTCTTCCGGGGTCTGGGCCTTCTTGTCGTTGCGCATCTGCTCGGTGACCCGGTTGATGCCCGTGAACAGGTTGTCGATCACGTTGCGGTGCAGCGGGGCGTCGAAGATCATGTCCATGAATTGCTTGTAGTCGCCGCTCTTCAAGAGCGCGGTCTCGCCCATCTTCTCGTCGAAGTCGAAGCGGTCGACGGGCAGGTAGAGCGTGGCGCCCTGCCGGCCTTCGTAGCGGTTGTTGACCTTCTGAACCAGCACCTGGTCGTTGGCAGCAGCGATCAGCTTGGCGCACTGGTCTTTGATGGCCTGCGGGATGCGAGCGTCGCCCTGGATGCGCTCGGCCACCTGGATGATGTCGCGGTCGTCCACGTCCATCATCGTGTTCATCACCTGGTTCACTCCGTAAGTGGGGCAGGCCCAGATGTCCTCTTTGATGTGCTTGGCGGAGTCGGGGTGGGCCAGGCAGACCTTCCAGAAGTTGTTGAGCTCGCTCTCGAACTTCTGGGCCTTCGTCTTGTCGAGGTCGTAGGCGCCGAAGGTGTCGGCGAACTGCATGTTCTTCTTGCCGCCGGGGAAAGCGGCGTGTCCCTGGACGATGTCGACCAGGTCGCGGGCGTAGGTGTGGGCGTCGGCGTTGGCGGTCTTGGGGTCGTTGAGATAGCTGAAGATAGCTTCGGGGTCGTTGCCCATCAGCACCTCGGGCGAGGCAGAGAGGGCTTTGATGTCGCCGGTCTGGGCCAGGGCGTTGATGAAGGAGGTGTTCCCCATCAAGCACGAGCCGATGATCAGGTTGTCGATGACGGGGCGCTTGCCGGTCTCGGCCTCGACCCGGTCGAGGGCCTTCTTGATGGCGCCGGCGAAGTCATCCACCGGCATGGCGTTGTGAGCGGCGGCGTTGTTGTCGGGGCCGTCGGGGCACAGGCCCTTCTCGGCTCCGCCGTGGCCAGCCACCATCAGGCGAATCTTCTGGTCGTCGGGATGGGCCTTGATGGACTTGTAGACGAAGTCTTCCAGCGTCTTGGGGTCGTTCATGTGGGTGTTGGCGGCGTCGAGTCGCTCGATTTCCTGCAGCTCACCCTTCTGGATGTAGTCCATCGTCAGGTTTTTCTTGTGGGGAAGGTCGCTGCGGAGGGTGACCATGTCCATGTGGTCGCCCGAGCCGACGTCGCTCATGCGCAGGGGAAGGTCCTCGTAGATGCCCTTCTCGAGCGGGTCGAACGGGCTCACGAAGTAGAGCATGAAGAGGTTGGTCTTCGGCTTGGCCGGATCCACCGGGGTGTTGGTGTGGGGGATCTTGCCGTTCTGCTCGAGGGTGGTCAGCTGATCGAGCTTCTTGAGGCTGTGCAGGCCGCCCTTGGGATCGAGCACCACCATCTCGCCGCCCTCGGCCAGGGTCAGGTAACCGATGCGAGCGTCAGCTTTGCTGAGCATGCCGGCGTTGATGCCGGCCATTCCGCGGCCAAGCATCACGTGACCGGACTTCTCGAGATTTTCAAAAGAGGTCTTGAAAGCGACCTGCTCGGGCGTGGGAGCGGCCTCGAAGGGGATCAGCTTCTCGAGCTGGCCCGCGTTCAGGGTCACGCCCTGGTCGCCCAGGCCGTTGCTGCCGTTGGGGAAGCCCACGGTGACGAAGCCACCTTTGTTGAGCGTCTCGACGATCTCGGCTCGCATCCGGAGCTGAGCCTCGGGGTCGCGGCGGATCTTCTTGAGCTCGGCCAGGTTATGGCGGGCCATTTCGGCGATGTCGGTGACCGAGAGGTTCTCGGGCAGCTCCTGCATGGGGGCGATGTCGATGCCCAGGGCCTCCACCGTGTCCACCGTGCGCCCGATAGCGCTCTTCTTGGGGTCGGCCGGCTCGGGAGTCGAGCTGGCCACGGCGCTCTTGGACTTGAGCGGCAACACCTGGCCGTCGCCGGTGACCCGGTGGACCGGCTCGCCTCGTCCCAGCATCAGGGCTGCGCCGTTGGCGTCGGTGCGCAGCCAGTCGGGGCCGGGCTTCATGAAGCTGCCCTCGCCGCGCGGGAAGTAGAAACTGTCGCCAGCCAGTTGGAACTGCCTGAGCTGATCGCGCAGCTTGACGGTCTCGGCATCCCCCTGCCCTTTGACCAGCTCGGCGAACTTGTCCAGTTCAGCCGGGTTACGGAAGCTCACCGTGACGCCCTTGGGCTCCTTGAATCGGACCAGAGACTCGAAGCCGGCATCGTGGGAGCGCTGGATGTCTCGGGCTTCGGCCTTGACGGCTTTGTAGCCGTTCGACTCGAGGTCGCGGAGGGTGGATTTGATGGCCGCCTGCTTGGGGTCGTCCCCCATCCCCTCCAGAGCGACGCCGAACACCTGGGCCATCACCTGGGCCATCGCGGCGTTCATATCCTCGGCGTTCTTGATCTCGATGACCTGGACTTGCTCTTGTTGCGTTGGCTTGTTCCCCGCTGCCTGCTCTTCTTGCTGGGTCCGGCGCGGCCCGTTCAAGAAGGCTCCTCTGGCGCTCTCGTGGATGTTCATGACGTTGCTCCCGTCCTGTGACTCAATGGCAGGGGGGCCACTGGCTTAGGGTCAGATTACGAGAGCCGACTTAAAAATGTATAAAAACTCTGTCGCGTGGACCTTCTCTCCTCATGCAACCTTGAGAATGAGGTGCGCGCTGAGGTCTCACAGGGCGCGCAGGTCTCTCAGCCAATCCAGCTGCACGTGGACTCCGGTTCCTCGCCAGCACGTTTGTTCGCGAGGAGATCCGCAGCAGAGTTTGAATTTCCTTCAATCACACTGCAAGGACGGCAAGCGATGGCCAAGCTCTACTTCCGATACGGTGCCATGGGGAGCGCCAAGACCCTGAACCTGTTGGCGGTGCGCCACAACTACGAGCAGCAGGGCAAGAAGGTGGTGCTGCTCAAGCCGGCCCTGGATGATCGCTTCGGGGCCGAGACGGTGCGCTCGCGGGCAGGGATGGAGCATCGGGCCGACCTGCTCGTTGGGCCCGAGAGCCAGCTTGATTTCGAGGCTTTCCGCGGGGTCTACTGCGTGCTGGTGGACGAGTGCCAGTTCCTCTCGGCCCAGATGGTCGAGCAGCTGCGCGAGCTGACCCGGGTGATGGACATCCCGGTTATCGCCTACGGGCTGCGCACCGACTTCCGCACCCGCCTGTTCGAGGGCTCGGCCCGCTTGATGGAGCTGGCCGACAGCCTGGAGGAGATCAAGACCACCTGCCGCTTCTGCAACCGTAAGGCGGTGTTCAACCTGCGCCACGACGCCTCGGGGCGGGCCGTGCTGGACGGTCCCTCGGTGCAACTTGGAGCGGACACGACCTATTCGCCGGTCTGCTGGCCCTGCTATCACGAGAAAACCCACCACGACCTGCCCCCCGGCTGCCTCGAGCTGGCCCGTCCAATGGTGGCAGAGTGGGCTGACCTGCAGCGGGTCTGAGCGCCCCGTGTTAAATCAGGCTGCGGGTTTCTCGAGCTGATCGAGGCGGCGGTCGATCTCGTCGAGTCGGGCTTCGATGTCCTGGCCCGAGTCGCGCAACGCGGAACGGAGCAGCTCCAATTGCTGCCCCGTCTGTTCGGTGTAACGGACCAGCCCGGTCTCGACCCGCCCCAGTGCCTGGTTGGTCTCGACCAAACCCTCCTGCATCTGCACCAGCCCTGCCTGGGTCTGTGCCAGTCCATCCCGGGTCTGTGCCAGTCCATCTCGGGTCTGTGCCATCGCGATCATGACCAGTCGAAAATCCCCACTCTGCTGCTCTTGAATCTGTTGTAAGGTTTGCTCGAGTTGCTCCCAGCGGTGGTTCATCGATGCCTCCCATCGTAGTCTAGCACGAGCATACCAGTCGTGCCACACCGGATCAGTGACATTCGGTACCGAACAGCGCACGAACAGGCAGCCGTTCATCCATCGAGCTCGATGTCGTGCTTGCTCACCGGGAGGTCGGCCTCGAGCGAGATCTCGTGGCGCAGCCGGTGCTGGGCGAGCAGGATGGCCAGCTCGCGATCCCCCTCCTCGAGCCGGCGACCCTGCTCCAGCTCATCCAGATCGGCCTGGCCGACCCGCCCCAACCAGAGGTCATCCGGCGCCCACCAGACCCAGTGCTCGCCCTCGAGCTCGGTGATGAGGTAGCCGCGGGGTTGCCCATCCGGGCATCCACGGCCAGACTCTCCAGGGCAGCCCGGCGCTTCCCTCGCGAGAACCAGCCGGTGCTCGCATCCAGTCTCCGCAGCTCACCTTCGACCGACATCGGCTGGCGTTTCGGCTCGCAAGAGTGGCGTCCTGGCGCATTTGCGGCAAGAATTGAAGAGCATGGTCACTTCCTCCCGCGCAGGACCTCGGATTTCAGGGCTTCGTCTTGATGCACGAGAGTTTAGCTGAGCGCCGCCAACAGCTGCCTGGCCTGCTCTTCCAGTGCCGGTTGACCGATCTGGCTGGCCTGCTCAGCGGCCTGGCTGGCCTCGCGTGCTGCCTCTTGCTTCTGGCCCCGGGCCTGGAGCACGCCGGCTGCGCCGAGGCGGGCTTCCACCTCTACGGCCGGATAGCCGGCTCGGCCGGCCAGCTCCAGCGAGCGCTCGAAGGCCTGCCACGCCTCTTCCAGCTGGTTCAGTTTGAGCAGCGCAGCTCCCAGGTTGACCCACCAGATGCTCTGGTTGGCCAGGTCGTGGCAGCGCTGGCTGCACTCCAGGGCAGTGCGGAAGGCGGCGCAGGCCTCTTCGAGCTGGCCGGCGTCCTGCTGGGCCAGACCCAGGCTGCCCACCAGATTCCCCTCCATGCGCACGTCCTGAAGCTGGTGGGCCAGGTCGCGGGCGGCCTCCAGGTAAGTGGTGGCTGTCTCCACCTGGCCCTGGGCCAGGGCCGCAAAGGCCAGTGAGCGCAGCGCCAGCGCTTCTCGGCGCCTGTCTCCGGCGGCCACGGCGGCGGCTCGGGCGGCCACGAAGTGGGCCTGCGCTTCCTGATAGCGGGCCAGGTCGTAGTCCACCGAGCCCAGGGCATACTGCACGTCGGCCAGCCAGCGACCCTCGGGGGAGCGGGCCAGCACCTCACCCAGGCAAGCTTCGGCTTCCTCCAGCCGGCTTTTGCGCAAGAGCACCAGCCCCCGACGGGCCGCAAACCGCAGGGCCAGGTCGGGGTAGGGCTGGGCGGCCGAGAGTCCCCGGTCGGCCAGCTCCAGGGCCTGGTCGAAGTGGGAGAGTTGCTCTTCGGTTTCCAGGCGCAACAAGAGTAGCTCGAGCCGGCTGTGCTCCAGGGCCGTTCCGGTGAAGTGGGCCAGGGCGGCTTCGGCGCCCTCCAGGGCGCTCAGGGCGGCTTTGAAGTGGGAGCCTTCATGGGCCGCCCGAGCCTGGGCGGCGTGATAGGTCAGAGCCCGGCCCCAGTCCTGGGCTTGCTCGGCGTGATAGGCCAGCCGACCGGGCGAGGAGGCGTGCTCGGGCTCGAGCGCCTCCAGGGCCAGCCGGTGCAGCAGACGCTTGTTCTGCACCAGCAACGAGTCCTCCACCACCTCCTGGACCAGCCCGTTGGCGAAGACGTAGAGTTCGCCCGCATCGCTCCAGCCTGTGCGGGGGCGCGAGGAGCGCATCAGAAATCCCTCTTTCTCCAGGCGCTCGCTCTGGTCGGTCAGCTCGATGCCAGCCCCGCGGCAGACCCGCTCCAGGTTGGAGCGAGAAAATTCGCGACCCAGCACGGCGGCCATCTGCAAGACGGTCTTCAGGCCCGTCTCCAGCCGGTCCACCCGGGAGAGGACCGCTCCCTGCAGGCTGGCCGGCAGCTCGTCCAGGCCGCGGCTGGTCAGCTCCAGGCCCTGGGGCCCAAAGGACAGAGCGCCTTGCTCGCGAGCGTGGGCCACCAGCTCGCCCAGCACGAAAGGGTTGCCGCCGGCCCGGTCCAGAAAGGCCTCCTGGGTGGCAGGATCGACCGGCTCGCCCAGCAGCTCGAGCAGCAGTTGACGGGTGGCTTCCGGGCCGAGCGGGGCCAGGCGTAGCGCCAGGGACGGGGTGATCCATTCCACCGGGGTGCGGCTGGTCATGATCAGCGGCAGGGGAGCCTCCTGCTCGTAGAGGAAGCTCAGCACCCCCAGGCTGCCCTCCTCGATCCACTGGGCGTCCTCCAGGCGCAGGGTCAGATGCTGGCCCCGGCGCTCGGCCTCCTTGCCGGCGGCCCGAAAGAAGCTCTGGAAGGCCAGCTGCAGTTGCAGTGAGCGGGCCCGGGGGTCGAGCTCCTCCTCCGGGTGGCCCTCGAGCAGGGCCGACAGCGTCTCCACCGCTCCGCTCGTCTCCCAGCTCCGACAGGATGCCAGCTCTCCGCCCTCCAGCCGCAGGGCTATCCCCCGCGTCCAGGCCAGCAAGGCCCCGTAGAGCTGGCGACCGTAAGGCACGCACTGGGCGCGCACGCAGAGCGACGCGGTCTGGACCTCCTCGGCCAGCCGGCTCTTGCCGATTCCGGCCTCGCCCTCCAGAAGCGAGGAGCCGCAACCGTCCCAGCGGCTCAGCTCCTCGAGCTCGCGCTCTCTTCCCACCAGGGGAGCGGCCGGCAGCGAGTCCGTCTGGACCAGCTCGACCCGGGGAGCTCCCAGCACGAACAGCTCGCGTTCCTCACTCTTGCCTTTGAGGTGGTGACGCCCGAAGGGGACGAACTCGAAGCGGTCGGCCATGGCCCGGGCCAGTTCGTCGAGCACCAGGGCACCGTTGGCCGGAGCCAGTCCTTCCAGGCGCTTGGCCACGTTGATGGCATCCCCGGCCCCGGTCCACTCCAGCCGGTCCCCCACGCTCACCCGCGACAGGGCGATGCGACCGTAGTTGATGCCGATCCGCACCGCGACGTCCAGCTGGGCCTCCCGGCAGACCGGCTGGATGGCTTCCACCTGCTGCAGGATGGCCAGGGCCGCCCGGCAGGCCATCTCGCGAGGGTCGATGCGGGCCTGGGCGGGCGGGAAGATGGCGTAGATCGCATCTCCCAGGAACTGCAGCACCACCCCCCGGTGCTCGGCGATAGCCTGGGAGAACGACTGGAAGACGGTCTGGTGGATGAAGAGCGAGAGCTCGTCGGGGGCGAGTTGCTCGGCCAGGCCCGTGAAACCTCGAACATCCAGAAACAGGATGGCAACATGGCGGAGATCCCCCTCCTGTAGACGCACGGCGGCCCGGGGAGCGGCCGTTTCGCGCCGAGCCCCCGACAGACCCGACCGCAGCCGGGCGACCAGGTCTTGAACCGAGCCAGAAGCCATCGGCCGGGCCTTCGCGCGAGCTGGCCGGAGCCCTGGCAACTCGTGGAACTTGGTTTCGGGCCCGGCGAATTTCAGGCGAAGTTCACATCGATGCAATGATTCGTGCGGCCCCGAGCGCCTACACTCTGGGCTGCGGCCGAGCCGGATCAGGGGCGGTGGACCGAGCGGCCGCGAGCGAGATTGTTGCATGGGAGCCCGAACGATGACCAGCATCCCCCGGTCCAACTACTCCTTCACCGAGCAGGGAAGGATCCACAACGTCCACCCCGAGCGTCTGAGCGAGGCGGCCGGAATCGACACCAACCAGGACGGGGCCCTGCAAGACGACGAGATCGCCGCCTACCTCGAGCGCACAGACTCCATGCACGACCACGAGGGCCACACCATCGACAGGGATCGGGTGCTGACCGAGTTCAAGTTCCACCTGCGCAAGGAGATCAACCCCGAGGTCGCCGGCTACCCGAGCTACGAGGAGGTGGCCGCCGACCTCTCGCGACTCGAGCGCACCTATCCCAACCTGGCCGAGCGGGTCAGCCTGGGCAAGACCCACGAGGGCCGCGACATCTGGGCCCTCAAGATCAGCAAAGGAGCCCGTTGCGAAGATACCAAGAGCCGGACCGGCATCGTCTTGACCGGCTGCCACCACGCTCGCGAGTGGATGTCGGTGCAACCGCCCCTCAAGGTGGCCCATGAGCTGCTCGAGGGTTACGCCACCAACGCCGACATGAAGCGCCGAGTGGACAACGCCGAGATCTGGGTGGTGCCCGTGGTCAACCCCGACGGCTACGAGTACAGCCGCAGCGAGGACAGCTGGTGGCGCAAGAACCGCCAGCCGGTTGTTCAGGACGCTTGCGGCGAGGCCACCGACGCCATCGGCACCGACCTCAATCGCAACTACGCCTCGCCTGACCCTCAGCACGCCACTTTGTACCGGCCCGAAGGGGACACGCCCTGCTCGACCTCCGACGACTTCGGCTGGGCCACCAGCGACTATCCGCACTCGGATACCTTCCGCGGCCGGACCCCCGCCTCCGAGCCCGAGGTCCAGGCGATGCTCAACCTGGAGCTGAACCGGGGCAACATCAAAGGCGTCATCGACCACCACGGGTACGGCGAGATGGTTCTGCACCCCTGGGGCCACACCGAGGAGCCGGCGCCGGGCCACGAGCGCCTCGTCGAGGTGGGCAACCGGATGAACCGCGCCATCGGCGAGAATGAGCCCTTCCGGGTGATGGCCTCGTCGGAGCTCTATCCCACCTCGGGAACCTCCGATGACATCCTGTATGCCCACGGCATCTTCAACTACACGCTGGAGATCGGGCGCAGCTTCCAGCCTCCGGTCTCACAGATCGGTCCCATCAGCGAGTCGGTGGCCCGGGCCAACATGGTGTTCATCGATGAAGTGCTGGCTCACGGCGGCGCCTGAACAAAGGTCGCCTTCGAGCCGGGTCGAATAAGCGGCTATGGCTCGCCGTTCTGCATCCGCCCTGTCGGAAACCTACGAGTCCCTGGCCATGGGCTTCCAAGAGGATGCCATGGCCGGGCTGGTGCGATTGCCCGAGAACAGCCGGCTAGCCGTCCCCTTCCGCCGTATCCTCAGCCTGGACCGCCTGATCGCTTACTGGGAGAAGGAGCGTCGCGAGAATGCCGGCGGCACCGCCCTCATGGCCGAGCACGTTCTGGCCGGCCTGGAGCGGGCTCCCGAGCTGCGCGGGCCCATCGAGGACTTCTCGGTGCTCGAGCGCCACGCCACCTTGATCAACGCGCTGATGTCGGCCGTCTTTCCGATCGGGTTGCGCAACCACGCCTTCAGCATGGCGGCCTATCCGGTCGAGCTGCGCCCCTTCTATGTCACACCTCGCTTTCGACGCGAGCTGGTAGGCGAGACCGGTTTGCTGGGCGAGATGGAGACCGGCGACCTCCCGCTCGAGACCCTGATGATGATCTTTGGCTCGCTGGGAATCCTGCGTCGAGTCTACGGGGTCCACTTCCCTTTCGAGAAGGCCGTTCACCTTCGCACCGACGACAGCTCCACCGGACTCACGCGCTACTATCAGATGCGCACGCACCTCGATTTCGTGGAGGTCCGGGTCTACGGCACGCTCCCCGAGCTGAGCCCCGAGGTCGAGCACCTGCGCACCCGGGTCACCGATCTCGAGCTGTGGCGGCGCATCCTGCCGCCCGAGAGCTTCGCCTACTACGGCTTTATGGTCTGCGACGCGCTGGAGGTGACCGAGGAGGTCTGCCTGTCGCATCTCAAGCAGGAGCTGGTCAGCAAGGACCCCCTGACCACGCCCGAGCGGCTGCTCAAGATCCAGAGCAACCTGCGCTCGCTGCTGGCCATCCCCGACCTGTACATGACCATCGCAGGAATTCAAGCCGATGAGGCGTTCCTGATCACCCCCTGCGTGGGTCGGGTGCGCAAGCTCGACCTGGACGAGCAGGAACGACTGGAGCTCAACGAGTTCCTGGGCTGCCGCTCGTGCGATCAGGCCTGCGTGGTCTCCGACCTTGATACCGAGCACGACTACAGCTCGCCCTTCTTCGACAAGCTGCGCGGGATGGGCTATCGCTCCATCATGCTCGCGCCCTTCGGCGAGGCCGACGAAAAGCGCGGCATCCTGGCGCTGGCCTCGCACCAGTGCGGCATTCTCGACTCGCTGGCCCAGCTGCGCGTGGCCCCCATCCTTCCGCTCCTCTCGGTGGCCATGGGGCGCACCACCGAGAGCACCCGCAACCGCGTTCAGGCCATCATGAAGGAGCAGTTCACCGCCATCCATCCGGCCATCGAGTGGCGTTTCCAGGCCGCTGCCATGCGCTACCTTGCCGATGAGGTGCTCGAGGACGTGGTCTTCCCCGAGGTCTATCCCCTGTTTGGCGCCTCGGACATCCGCTCCAGCTCGACCACGCGCAACCACGCCATCCAGACCGATCTGCTCGAGCAACTCGAGCTGGCCGATCGGGTGCTGCAAGCGGCCTACCGCGTTCAGGCTCTGCCCTACATCGACCAGTTGCGCTATCGGCTCAAGGGGTGGGTCGAGGAGCTGACGCCCGGCCTGCACTCGGGCTCGGAGACTCGCATCATCGAGTTTCTCAAGCAGGAGATCGAGCCCCTCTTCGGGCGCCTGGAGCGCTTCGACGTATCGGTTCTGAGCGCTGCCGAGCACTACCGAGCCCAGCTCGACCCCCAGCTCGGCTTTCTCTACCGCCACCGGCGGAGGTTCGAGGAGAGCGTGTCCCGCATTCGCGAGCGCATCACCGACATCATTTGCGAGCGTCAGGAAGAAGCCCAGAAGGCCTTCCCGCACTATTTCGAGATGTACAAAACCGATGGGGTCGATCACACCATGTACCTCGGTCCCTCCACGGTGCCCGATGGTCACTTCGACCGGCTCTACCTGCGCAATCTGCGGCTGTGGCAGTTGCTGGTGATGGTGGAGGTGGCCCGGGAGACGCGCAATCTCGTCTCGGAGCTGCCCGTGCCGCTCGAGACGGCCCACCTGATCCTGGCCCAGGACAGCCCGCTCTCCATCCGCTTTCATATCGACGAGAAGCAGTTCAATGTCGATGGGGCCTACAATGCCCGCTACGAGATCATCAAGAAGCGGCTCGACAAGGCCGAGGTGGAGGGCACCGGCGAGCGGGCCACCCAGCCCGGCAAGGTCACGGTGGTCTACTCGCACCCGCGCGAGGCCACCGAATACCGCGAGTACTTCGAGTATCTGCGCGACGCCGGCCAGGTGGAGCCGGAGCTCGAGGAGCTGAGCCTGGGTCCGCTACAGGGGGTTCAGGGGCTCAAAGCCCTGCGGGTGACGGTACGCTAAGGGACCGCGCGTCAACAGATCCTCGACACCACAGGGGGTTTGCGCCGGCGGTCAACGGGTCGCTCGCTCGACGGCTGCTGCCAGGGCTTGCAGAACCTCGCGAATCAGCTCGTCGGGGCGATAGGGCTTGGCCAGCCGGTAGACCGGCTCCCATTCAGCCGGCAGTTGCTCGTCGGACATGTGGCCGCTGGTGAGAATCACCGGGACTTTGACCCCCTTCTCGCGCAAGCGGGCCAGGGTCTCCTGGCCGTTCAGCCGGGGCATGGCCAGATCGAGCAGGACCAGGCTCAACCCGGGCTGGTCGGCTCGGGCCAGAGCCTCCAGACCGTCGCTGGCCGAGGTCACCTCAAAGCCGGCTCGTTCCAGGATGTTGCAGGCCAGGCGGCGGATCTGCTCTTCATCATCCACCACCAGCACCCGGCCCTGACCGGCCAGGAACTCGCGGGGCGGCTCGGGAGGCCGGGGCCGCTCACATTTGGCGCGAGCGGGGAAGTAGAGTCGGAAGGTGGTGCCCTCGCCGCTCTGGCTGAGCACCTCCAGCCCTCCCTGATGGCCTCGCACGATGCCCGCCACACCCGCCAGTCCCAGGCCGCGGCCTGTGAACTTGGTGGTGAAGAAGGGGTCGAAGATCTTCTGGAGCGTTTCCCGGTCCATTCCGACCCCCGAGTCGTGCACCTCCAGGACCACATACTCACCGGGAGGCAGCGTGCTGTGCCGAGCGGTCAGGGGCTCGGAGAGGGACTCGAGCCTGGTCGTGAGGTGGATCGACCCCTCGCGATCGCCGATGGCCTCGGAGGCGTTGGTGATCAAGTTCATGACCACCTGCCGCAGTTGGCTGGCCTCCGCTTCGACCGGGGGAAGCTCCTCGGCCATCTCCAGCTTCAAGGAAACCTTCTTGGAGAGTCCGATCTTGAGCAATTGCGACATCTCGCGCACCAGCTCGGAGAGGTCGACCGGGCCGAGCACGAAGCGCGCTCGGCCCGAATAGGCAAGCATCTGGCGGCAGAGCTCGGCTGCTTGCTCAGAGGCAGTCTCGATGTTCTGGAGCATCAGGCCTACGGGATGCTCGGCGGGGAGCTCCAGGCGGGCCAGTCCGGCGTTGCCGATGATGGCCATGAGCAGGTTGTTGAAGTCGTGGGCAATTCCCCCGGCCAGCAGACCCAGGCTCTCCAACTTCTGGGCCTGCAAAACCTGGGCCTGGAGCTGGCGCGACTCCTCCTCACTCTGAATCCGGCGGGTGATGTCCTGGCAGAGGCCCACCATCTGCTGGGCCGCTCCCAAGGAGTCGCGCAGGACTTCTGCCTTCTGGTGCACCCAGCGCAGATCTCCGTCAGGACGGACGATCCGATGGATCACGTTGTAGGGCGCGCCCCCCTGCAAGGCTGCCTGGGAGGCGGACCGGACAGCCTCGAGATCCTCGGGGTGGACCAGGGCGAAGAAGGTCTCCACCCGCCCGTCAAAGGTATCCGGCGTGTAGCCAAAGATCGCGTAGCAGCCGCGCGACCAGACCAGCCGCCCGGAGTCGCTGGGATCGGACCACCAGGCTCCCACCGCCGCCAGCTCCTGGGCCCGCTCGAGCAGCCACTGGTATTGTTGCAATCCCTCCAACTCGTGGCGGCGCTGGGTCACATCCTCCACGGTACCCTGCAGGCGATCACCGTCCACCTCGGCCGCCAGCCGCAACCAGATCTGGCGGCCCTTGCGGGTGAGCACCTGGGTCTCGAGCTCGAAGGGCGTGCCTTCGTTGCAGGCCTGCTCGAAGGCCGTGCTCACCCGGTGGCGCTCATCGGGCAGGCAGAAGCCCACCATTGCGGACAGGGTGGGGGACGTCTGGCCCTGGCTGGTCTCGAACAAGGTGTAGCAATCCCGAGTCCAGAAGAGGCGCCGGTCGCTCAGGGTCAAACTGAACCCGCCAGCGCGTGGACGACTCTCGGTCAGGATGGATTCCGGCCTGGTCTGAGTCACATCGCGCGCGGTCGCCAGCACCAGCGGCTCGCTGGACAGGCGTTGGGCTCGCCACTGCATCCAGCGGGTGCTGCCGTCCTTGCTCAGGCAGCGCGTCACGTCATCGAGCAACTGGCCCGTGTGGAGGATCTGCTGAAATCTCTGGTCGGCCCGCTCGACCTCATCCGGGTGCAAGATCTGGTGAAAATGAATCCCCACCAGCTCACCCCGGGGGTAGCCCAGGGTCGCCTCCATGGCCGGGTTGAGGCAACAGAAGCGGCCCTCGAGGTCGATCAGGCAGATCGCCTCCAGGGAGACCTCCAGAAAATCTAAGCCGCTGATGCTCAAGCAGGCACTTCTTCCCGCCCCGCTTGGAATTGCCTCCCGGGCAGGGAGCCGGGACGGATGGGCGGAAATGCGACCGCCCGATGCCCCCTCGCATGTACACCGAGCTGGCCGAGCTGTGGCCCCGGCTGAGCCCGCCCGAGCGCTACCGCGACGAGGCCTTACGGCTGGGCAAGCTCTTTGCTGGCGAACTGGGTCCCGGGCCCCTTCGCTTGCTGGCGCTGGGCTCGGGAGGCGGTCATCTGGCCTGGCATCTCAGCTCGCTCTGCCAGATCACGGCCGTCGATCTGTCCGAGGCCATGCTCGAGGTCTCGCGCCGCCTCAACCCCAGAGTGCGTCACCTTTGCGCGGACATGCGCTGCCTGCAGCTCGAAGAGCGCTTCGAGGCGGTGCTGTTGCACGACGCCGCGGCTTACCTTTTGCACCGCGACGAGCTCGTTCAGACGCTGGCCGTGGCCGCCCGCCATCTGACACCGGGGGGGATCGTGGCCGTGGTACCCGACTACGTTCAGGAGACCTTTCCGGGAGACCACCTGGCTCACCACTCCTGCGGAGACGGGGTTGACGTGCTGGAATGGTGCCGCAGGGCAGGCCCCGAGGAATTGGAGACAGTATTCGTCTTCTTGTTCCGCCAGGCGAGCGGAATGCGCAGCCAGACCGACGTGCACCAGATGGGCCTGTTCTCCGAGCGCACCTGGCTCGAGGCGATGGGCCTGGCGGGGCTCGAGGCCCGGCGTCCTCGCAATCTGCAAAGAAGAGCCGGGCAGGGAGCTTATCTGTTCTCGGGCCGGCTCATGAACGTGCGCGGGAAGCAGTAACCCTGGGCCTGGAAGGCGCTCTGGCGGGCCCGGTTGAGGGCGTTCTTGCGCCGGTCGGCGATGGGCTCGCCATAGCGAGTGACGATTTGCGTCCCTGACTGCAGGTCATAGACGGTCGTAACGGCGCGGCGGAAGGCCTGCTGGCGATTGTCCTCGGTGGTCACGGCGGTGTGGGGATGGCTCTCGATCTGGGCTTCGAAGATGCGCGCGCTGGCGGCCCGAGCAGCGCTCAGGCGCAGGCTGGGGGCCGGGCCCTGCTCGGCCTGGGGGCGGGTCTGCTCGAGCAGGCTGTAGATTCGCGCTTTGCTGCGCTCGAGGGCCTGCCGGCGCGGGTCCTCCAGCGGGCTCTGGCGCAGCGTCTTGAGGCGCAGCACCTGCACCGACGAGCGAGGGGCCGACCAGTTGGCCGGTCGGATGGGGTGCATCCCCGGGCGGTAGGCGCGTGGGTTCTCCAGCGTCAGCATCGGTTTGGTCCTCCTCGTCGGTATCTGGGCTCAGGATACCGTCGAGGTCTGAAAGGTGGCTGAAATGGGATGCAGCAACACGACAGGGATCACCCGCTCGGTGCGGGCCTGGTAGGCGTCGTAGCCCGGATAAAGCTGCACGAAGGCCTTCCATAGCCCGGCCTTGACCTCGGGAGAAGCCTGCTCGGGGGTGACCGGAAAAAGGTGAGGCCCCACCTGGACCCAGCCGTGTCCGGAATGCTTGAGGTTCTTCCACCAGCCCGGCTCGACCGGGCTGCCTCCATAGGAGGCCACCACCGCAAACGAGGTGCCGTAGGGCATGAAGAAGAGGGGAGAGGTGAAGCGCTTGCCGGATTTGCGTCCCACCGTGGTGAGGAGCAAGTTGGGCACGCCCGCCACCAGGCCGCCCACGACTCCCTGGCTCAGGCGGTAGAGCAGCACGTGGGAAGCTGTCATCAGGCGGAGCAGAGGTTTCTTGGGAAGCAACCACAGCGACATTCGGGTCATCAGCTCGGAGGTCATGGGGGCCATGGTAGGATCAGTTGCTCGGACCGTCAACAGGGCACAGGATTCGGCGGGAGAGGTGAGAATACCCGAGCTTCTGAACACCCGCTGGGAGGGACTCTTGCCTCATCGCTACGATTACCGTGTTTACGATCTTCGGGACAAGACCACCGAGACCGTGCACGAGGTCCTGAATCGGGCCGCCAAAGACGGCTTTCGGCTCCTGCCCATGGCTTATCATGACCAGCAGCACGCCATTTTCGAACGACCCCACGAGGAAGACGAGTTCGAGTCGATGTCCGAGGAGGAGAAGGCCCGCTGGTTCGCCGAGAACGTGGAGTACAACCGCGTCGATGACGAATGGCAGGGCTCCAACTGAGGTGCTGATCGACTATCGCGTCATCAAGCTGAGCAACAAGGGGCCCGGCAGCATCGAGGCCCAGCTCAATGACGCTGCTCGCCAGGGGTTCCGGTTGGTCAACGTCTCCAACGGAAAGACCTCGATGGCCATTCTCGAGCGGGTGACCGACGAGACCAGGGCCGTGGCCAGCGATCACGACGAGCACGCCCGGTTCATGGCCGAGCGGGCGGGCTGGGGCAGCAGCGAGAGCAACTGGCAGAGCTGACCGCTCTGGCTACCCCTGATTGGCCGCCATCAGTCCGATGGCCGTGGCCAGCATGGCTAAGAGCGCGCTGACCAGCGACTCGCCCGCCACCAACCCCGAGGCGATGGGGACGTTGTAGGTTTCCTGCGATTTCGGCGCGGCCTTGAGCCAGACCAGCGCGATCAGGGCGCCGATGGTGAAGGCCAGGGCGTTGCTGAAGGTCACCACCCAGCCCAGTCCCAGCCCCATGGCGCTGGGCAGGTAGGGACGCGCTCTGGGGAAGGTTTTCTCCAGGATCGGGATGAGGCAACCCAGGAAGGCCCCGATGACGGCCGCAATGACCGCTGACTGCGGCAGGCTGGCCCAGCCCTTGGAGAGCACCTGGGCCACCGCCACCCAGGTCAGCGTGGCCGGCAGGGGAAACGCCTCCAGCTTCTCGATGGTGGGCACCATGAGATACCAGGCCGGCACGATGGCCAGGGTGCCAAAGAAGATGCCCATAAACTGGGCGATAAACTGCTTCTTGGGGTTGGCCCCCAGCAGGTAGCCGCTCTTGAGGTCGGTCAACAGGTCGGCCGAGGAGCTCGCGCTGTTGGCCGCCACCCCGGCCGACATCAGGTTGTGGGTCACGTTACCGGGGGACAGAAAGGCGAAGATCAACTGCATCACCTTGCCCATGGCACCGATGGGCGTGGTATCGGTCTCACCGGTGGCCCGGCAGGCTACCAGCGACAGGACGAACGACATGGCGACCGCCACCAACCCGGCCAAGAAGTTGATGTGGAAGGCGGCCATCTGGACCACCAGCATGGCGATCGTGATGGGCACCATTCCGGCCACCAGCCAGGAGCCGGGAACTTCGATCCGGGCCATCTCCTCGAGCTTCTCCTGGCTTACTTTGGAGGCGCCCCCGCTCTTGAGGATGTTGAAGGAGCGGGCTACCGTGCGCCACTGCAGAGCCAGCGACATCAAGCTGGCGAACACCATCACGGCGGTCCCGCCCCAGAGCGACCAGCGCGTGGGCGCGAACAGGGTGCCGCCCCCACCGGTGGGAATGGAGACGACGTAGCCCTCCACCCCCGCCTGGGCCAGGTCGAGCCCGATCAGGTATGGGGCCACGAAGACGTAGAGCAAGACGGAGGCCACCAGCATCGAGAGGGAGACCCGCAGCCCCACGATCATGCCGGCGGCGATCAGCAGGGCGCTGGGCTCGAAGCTGAAGCCGGCCAGCTTCTTGCCGGCCACCTGCATGAAGCCGTTGTGGGGCACCTCGGCCGGAATCTGGACGCTGAACAGGTGCTCTTTCATCCAGTTGAAGAACCGGTCGGTGGCCTTGAACATCCCCTCCTCGGTCTTCAGGATGGCGATGATGGCGGCGCAGAAGAGGGCGATGACCAGGGCGTAGGCTTTGCGCACCGCTTCCTTGCCCTCGCTGTAGAGGCTGCGCAGGGTGGTGGCGGCGGCGATGCCCGAGGGGAAGGGCAGTTGCTCCTGGTTGATCATCTGGCGCTTCATCGGGATGGCCAGGAAGACGCCCATGGCGCCCGTGGCCAGAGTGAAGCTGCCCACGATCCACCAGGGCTGGTGGGTGTGGGAGGGGTCGAGGATCATCAAGGCCCCGAAAGCGGTGGCGATGGTGGCTCCGGTGGAGTAGCCGGCCGCCGAGGCGGTGGACTGCATGCAGTTGTTCTCCAGGATGGACATCTGGCTCAAGCGCCCTCCCGACATCAGCCGGAAGAAGTTCCAGATCACGTAGGAGATGACGCAGGCCGTGATGGCCACCCCGAAGGCCCAGCCCACTTTGAGCGTGGTGTAGAGGTTGGAGACGGACATGGCCATCCCCAGGAGCCCCCCCATGGCCACCGCGCGGAAGGTGAGCTGCGGCATCTTGTCGCCCTGGTAGACGTGGGTGTACCAGTGCAGGTCCTTCTCCTCGGGGCTGGCGTCGTGAGCCGGGGGTTGGACCTGGAGCGAGCCGATGGGGGCGGGCTCTTCCTCCGGCTCGAACGGGTCGTCGGGAACCTCGGTGAAGGTCTCGGCATGGCCCCCGATGGGGAGCCCTTCAAGCTGGGAGGGGTGCTCTTTCTCGTCCATAACCCCCCGAATGTATCCAACCTGGCCGGGCCGGGGGTTAGCAGTCTGTTAACCCGCTCCCGGAAAGGTCAAAGAGCGGATGAAGAGAACTCCTCTCTTCTTCATGTCCAACGAGCCCTGGGCGGACGGCCCTTCCATTCTGTCGGTTCTGGAGAGCTGGGACGGCGCCGGTGAGCCGCCCCTGCCCGACGAGCAGGCCGATGGCCTGCGCTGGGCCGCCGGCGCCCAGGACGGCGTGCTCAGCCACCACACGGCCGCCCTCGACGAGGGGAAGGAGGCGGACCTGGTCTACCGGGCCGTGGAGCTGGTCCGAGGCTCGGTGGACTCCGAGCAAGCCCGGGCCGAGCTCTACCGCTTCTGCATGGACGAGCCCGTGCTGGCCCTGGTGGACCCTTTGCTCGACGAGCTGCGCCGGCGGGGCCTGGCCAACCAGGTGCGCCCGGTGGCCACCTTCCTGATCCAGAAGGCCAGCCATCGAGGACCCCTCAAGCTGGGCATCTCGCTCTTGTCGGTGGGAGGACGGCTGGAGGACATCGGGGTGCTCAAGAAGCTGGCCCGCCACGACGAGTTCACCCTGTATGCGGCCGTGGCCGGCGCCCAGCTGGCCGGGCCCGACCCCACCAACCTGTGGTGGGATATGGCCCGGCACGTGCGCGGCTGGGGCAAGATCCACCTGGTGGAGCGGCTGGTGGACTACGCTCCCGGCAAGCCGGATCTTCGCCGCTGGTTGCTCGAGGAGGGTTGCGACAACTCCGTGATGCCCGAGTACCTGGCCTACGCCTGCGCCACCGGAGGACAGCTGCACCGGGCCCTGGAGCAGGACAACCCGGGCCCCCGGGTGCTCGACGGCGCCTGCCTCATCATGGGCGCATTGCTCGAGGGCGGCCCGGCCATGGACATCGACGACTACGAGGAGGGCCTGCAGGCCGTCAGCCTGCTGCTCGGCCACCTGGAGAAGCAGGCCAGCTTCGAGCAGCTCACCTTCGTGGGCGAGCTGGAGGGCTGGCTTACCAATCCCGAGACCGACTGGAGCCTGCGCGAGCCGCTGGGTTGGACGGCCGAGCACCGCCAGGCCCTGCTCGAGCGCTGTCGCCGATTGCTCGAGCGCCCTCAGTGGCCGGAGCAGCTTCGTCAGGCCTATCAGAGCGACGACTTCGCCTTGCGTCACCGGGCCTGGACCCTGGCCCCCAGGCTGGGGGTGGATCTGTGGGAGGAGGCCTTCACGCGTCTTCAGACCCAGGAGTCGCTCGATCCTTTCCTCTATTGGGGCTTGCTCGAGCGCGGCGACCTGGCTCGCCACCAGCGGGTCTACGATCAGGCCGAGTTGGCCCTGCCGCTCGGCTCCATGGCGCTGGGTCCGGCTGAGAAGTATGCCGCCGGGCTCGAGCACACGTGTCTGGAGTTCTTGCTCCAGGCCATGACGGCCGAGACCTACCGCGACCGTCTGGTGGCCACCGGCCTTCGCAGCCCCGGCATTCGCTGTCGGAGCCTGGCGGTGGGCGTGCTGGAGAAGACCGTGCCCGGTCCACTGGCCCGGGCGGCCGTGGAGCAGTCCTTGACCGACGAGGTCGTCCCCCGGGTCAAGGAGCGCCTGCAGGCCCTGCGTCGCGACTGACCCGGAAGAGGAAGGGCCCGCCCCGGGTCGCCCAGAACCACCGGCCCCGATGGCAAGACGCGAGGGACCCTCCGAATTCGTCGTGATCGGGCTGGGCCGTTTCGGCTACAGCCTCGCCTTGAAGCTTACCCAGCTCGGGCACAGCGTGCTGGCCATCGACTCCAACCCGCGTCTGGTGCAGGAGGTTTCCGGCGATCTGCCCGGCGCCGTGGCGCTGGACGCCACCGACGAAGAGGCCCTGCGCGAGATCGGGGTGGAGTATTTCCCCACCGCCGTGGTGGCCATCGGCGACGATTTCGAGAGCAACATCCTGGTCACCGCCCTGCTCAAAGAGCTGGGCATCGGACAGGTGATCTGCAAGGCCTCCACCGTGCGCCAGCAGAAGATCCTGTTGCGGGTGGGCGCCGACGCGGTGATGCTGCCCGAGCACGAGGCCGGGGTGCGCCTGGCCACCGAGCTGGCCTCGCCCGGCAAGGTGCTGGAGCGGCTCGAGTTGCAGCCAGGCATCAGCGTCAGCGAGGTGCCCTGTCCCGACCAGCTGGCCGGACGAACACTGGTTGACCTGGACCTGCCCAAGCACCTGGGCGTGACCGTTGTGGCCTTGCGGGGGGCGCGTGAGGTGGCCATGCCCGGCCCGAACGAGAAGCTGCAGGCCGGTGATCGACTGGTGCTGGTGGGCACCGACCAGGATATCGCGCGCCTGGAAACCTGGCATCCGACCGGATGACCGACCCTCGGGAGCAGTGCCTGGAGGTCGCCGGGCGCGTGCAGTCCAGCTTGCAGCTGGCCAGCCGGCAACGTCACGCGCAGCAGCGGCGGCTGGCTCCTCCCCTGCGCCTCTTGCTGGGCATGGCCGGCCTGGTGGCGGTGGGGACCCTGCTGCTGGCCATGCCCGTGTGCGGAACCGAGCGCCCCCTCACCTTGATGGAAGCCTTCTTTACAGCCGTCTCTGCCCTGGCTACCACGGGGCTGACCGTGATCACGCCCGGCCAGGACCTGTCCCTGACCGGGCAACTGGTGCTGCTGGGACTGATGCAGGTGGGCGGAGTGGGCTACATGGTCCTGGCCGTGGCCGTTTTCATGCTGCTGGGACGCCAGGTCTCGATGGAAGAGCGCATCACTCTGCGCGACTCGCTGGGCCTGGTCTCGGCCGCCTCCATTCTGCAGCTCTTGCGGGCCGTGCTGGTGGGGGTGCTGACCATCGAGCTGATCGGAGCCGTGCTTCTCTTCGGGCTCTGGGCCCCTCGCTTCGGACTGGCCCAGGCCGCCTACCAGGCCGTCTGGCATTCGGTCTCGGCCTTCTCCAACGCCAGCTTCGACCTGTTCTCGGGCTCTCCCATCGCCCCGGCAGGCTTTCCCCACGATGCTCCCACCCTGCTGGTCATCTCCGCCCTGGTCATTCTTGGCAGCATCGGCATTCCGGTGCTTTCCGACGTGGTTCGCTGGCCCAAGAACCGGCGTCTGTCGGTGCATACCCGGCTGACCCTGGTCACCGTGGCCCTCTTGCTGGTGGCCGGCACCGTCATCTTGTTCGTGGGCTTCTCGAGACAGGGGGACCTGTTCTCCGACCTGCCCTGGCAACGTCGCCTGCTGCTTTCGTGGTTCCACTCGGCCTCCGCGCGCACGGCTGGCTTCGTGCTCGAAGATCTGCACGAGATGTCCCACGCCAACGTCCTGGTCTTGAGCGTGCTGATGTTCATCGGGGGCTCGCCGGCCTCGATGGGCGGCGGGATCACGACCAGCACCCTGGCGGTGCTGGTGCTGGCCCTGCTCTCGCACGTGCGGCGCAGGCCTCAGGTCGTCTTCGCGCGTCGCTCCCTCTCCTCGGGCACGATCTTCAAGGCCGCCGCCATCCTGACCCTGGCCATGGGCTTCGTGGGTCTGATCTCCTGGCTCTTGCTCTTGACCCAGCAGGCCACGCTGGCCGAGGCCCTGTTCGAAACCGTCTCCGCCTTCGCCACCTGCGGCTTCACGCTGGGACTGACCCCGCGCCTGGATGCCTTCGGGCAGTTGCTGATCTGTCTGACCATGTTCTGCGGCCGCCTGGGGGTCCTGACGGTGGTGGCGGCCTTCACCGAGCCGGCTCGGACGCTGGTCACCTACCCCGAGGAGAAGATCCTGATCGGCTAAGGCGCCACGCGTTTCACACTTCTTGGATTGAGCGCAGCCCTTAGAGCAAGCGCTCCCCGGCCGCGCCGTATGCCTCCAGGGGGCCTGCCTGGGCCGGCCGCTCGGCGGCAAACATGGTATAAATCTGGCAGTCGCGCAGTTTCTGCCCGGGAAGGCCCAGGCGACGCCGCAGGGTGGCCTCCAACTGGAAGCCCAGTTTTTTCGGCACGGCCGCGCTGGCCACGTTGGCCGGGTCGACCCGGATCTCCACCCGGTCGACCTGGTGCAGCTCGAAAGCGACCCGGGTCAGAGCCAGGGCCGCCTCGGTGGCCAGGCCCTGGCCCAGGTGATGGCGATCGATCCAGTAGCCGATCTCGAGGCCCCCCGGGCCCTGGCGGCGATGGAGCCCCGCGCCTCCCATCACCTGATCCTGCGAGCGCGAGAAAAGGCCGTAAGCAAAGTCCTCATCCCGGTCGAAGTTGGACCGAAACCTGCGCAGCAGCTGCACTTTTTCCTCGACCGGAGTGGGCTCGTCCTGGGCCCAGGGCATCCAGGGACGCAGATGCTCGAGGTTGTCATCGATGCTTGCTTTGAGCCGGGCCGCGTCGCCGGGTTGCCAGCAGCGAAGCTCGAGGCGGGGGGTCACGATGCGATAAGCAGGCATGGACGGGGTGTTCGAGAGGAGGTTCGCACTTCCGCCCTTGAACGACTCTCAAGCATGGAGCTCGCCGAGTATTACGTCGACCTGCACGTCCACGTGGGCCGCAACGGCAGGGGGCAGCCTGTCAAAATCACGGCCAGCCGCAACCTGACCTTCGCCGCCATCATCAAGGAGTGCCTCGAGCGCAAGGGTATCGACCTGGTTGGCATCATCGACTGCGCCTGCACGGGGGTCCTGGAAGACCTCAAGAAGCTGGTCGATCGGGGCGAGCTGCTCGAGTTGCCCGAGGGGGGGCTGCGCCACAAGGACCGGGTGACTGTCATCGCCGGGGCCGAAGTCGAGGCGGTGGAGGAGGAGGGGGGAGTCTCCCACCACCTTTGCTACTTCCCCTACCTGCGGAACCTGTCCGAGTTCTCCCGGGTCATGCGGCGCTACATCACCAACATGGAGCTCTCCTCGCAGCGCTGCGGCCTGCCCGCGCGCGAGCTGATGGCCGTGGTGGAGGCGACCGGCGGGGTCATGGTGCCGGCCCACGCCTTCACTCCCCACAAGAGCGTCTACGGCAACGCGGGCCGGCGCCTGGAGCAGCTCTTCACCGGCCGACAGGGCGACCTGGTGGCCCTCGAGCTGGGCCTGTCGGCCGACTCCGAGCTGGCCGACCACCTGAGCGAGCTGCGCGACTTGACCTTCCTGTCCAATTCCGACGCCCATTCGCTGGAGAAGATCGCTCGCGAGTACAACGTGATGCTGCTGGGCGCGCCCAACTTCCGCGAGTTGATGCTGGCCTTCAAGCGCGAGGCGGGGCGCCAGGTGGTGGCCAACTACGGGATGGACCCGCGCCTGGGGCGCTATCATCGCTCATGGTGCGTCGATTGCGACCGCCCCGTGTCAGGCCTGGCCCCTCAGCTTCGCTGCTCGGTCTGCGGAGCAAGCGGCAACGACGCGCGGCACTTCGTGCGGGGAGTGCTCGATCGGGTTCGCGACATCGCCGACGGCCCTTCTCAGCCTCCCTCGCATCGTCCGCCTTACCGTTACCAGATTCCTCTCCATTTCGTGGCGGGTCTGGGTCGGTCGGCCCTGGACCGGCTGATCGCCTGCTTCGGGAGCGAGATGGCCGTGCTGCACAAAGCCCGCAAGGAAGAGCTGATCGGCCTGGTGGGGTATCCTCTGGCCAGCCAGATCCTGCTGGCCCGCCAGGGGCTGCTGAGGCTGGAGGCAGGGGGCGGAGGTCACTACGGCCGGGTGGCCGGGGCCGAGGAGGCGGTCGAGCAGCTGGCGCTGTTCTGAGGCCTCGGGCAGTCATTGGGGCAGCAAGGGAAACCCCAGAGCATGAGCATTCTCGCGCACTCGCCGGTCAAGAGAGGCGATGTGCAAGTGGAGAACCGAGTGCCGAAGATCCAGGGCGGTGATCAAGTGGATGGCATCCAGCGTCCTGACCGGTTCCATGGGAAATTCCTGGCCCGTCAAGCTCAGCAATCGCGAGTCCAGGGGGACGAGGTCCCACCTCGTGCGAAAGGCGGCCAACCTCTGGTGAGCCGGATCACCGGGGGTCGCGCGCAATCGGCGCAAAGCCCGCAGACACTCCGCCTGAGTGAGCTCGGAAGTCAGAAAGGCCCGGGCCCCATCCAGCGCTCTCCCGACCGCCCGGGCTTCTGGCTCAAGCAGGACGAGGCTCAGAACCGAGCTTGTCTCGAGGTAGACGTTCAACCCTCGTCCCGGTCCTCGTCGAGGAGCCTCTGCGCGGTTCCGCTCGGGTGGGGCTCACCCCCGGGCAAAGAGGCGAGGAACCCCGGCTGGTTCCGTTGGGGGGCCAGCTTGATTTCGCCTCGCGCGACCTTCTCCCAGAACGTGGGAGGGTAGTCCTCGAATCCTGGGGGAACGCTGGAGGGTTGACGCAGCTCGGCCACGACACGACCGTGATCCGTCACCAGGATCACTTCCCCGGCCGCCACTCTGCGCAGACAGGCGCTGAGGTTGTTCTTCAAGTCGCGGACGCCAATCTTCTCCATGTGGCCATAATAGCCAGTTGGGTCGGGGCCGTCAACGCGAGCGTGGCCGGGAATTGCAAGAATCGTTAGATCTCGCCGTCTTCGGCCAGGGTGCGCATGGCCAGGTCGCGCACCCTGGTGATGGCCTCCTCCCTGGTCTCGGCGTAAGCGAGAATCCAGGGGATCTCCAGCACTTCGGCCACCCAGCGGCCATCCGCTTCTTGTTCGGCTTCGATCGTAAACGGCTCTTTGGTCATGGGAGGGCCCCAATTCGCCGATTCAGGGCTGTCTCCCTCCGCCTGCTTGACAGGACATGGTTAATCCGTCTAAAAGGTTAATTGGTATAAACCATTGAGTGCCCGGGACTGCTGCGGTTCGATGCAAAGCGCGAGGAGCAGTCGACAACTTTGCGACGACAGGAGCGGTCGAGAATTTGACCTGGCGAAGAGTCCTGCTGGTGGTCGGACTGCTGCTGGTGGCTGTGACGCTCTGGCGTCTGGTCGAGCGCTTGAGCGAGAAATCGGGCCGCTCGGGTCCGCGCACCCCTCCGGTGGTCTCGCTGGCGGCGGTGGAGGTGCGCGACCTGGAGCAGAGCTTCGAGGCCGTGGGCTCGGTGGAGTCGCCTCACCGGGTGGAGATCTCCCCCAAAGTCAGCGGGCGCATCGACTACCTGACCGTCCAGGGGGGGGATCGGGTGCGCAAGGGCCAGGTGCTGGTCCGGCTCGACGACGCCGACCTGGTGGCCCAGGTCAACCAGCGCGAGGCGGCCGTGGCCGAGGCTCGCTATCGGCTGGCCCAGGCCCGCCTGACGCGAGGCTCCACCGAAGCTTCGGTGGCCAGCGAGCTGGGCCAGCAGGAAGCCGCCCTGGCCACCGCTCAGGCCGACCTCGAGCAGATGCGCCAGAGCACCCAGGCTCAGGTGGGTGCGGCCGAAGCCGCCCTGGGCAGCGCCCGGGCCAGCCTGGACAACGCCAGGGCCCGTCAGGCGCGCGTCCAGAGCCTGTACGATCAGGCCTTTACTGCCGCTCAGGACCTGGATGACGCCCGCACCGCCACCGAGGTCGCCCAGGAGAATCTGAACGCCGCCCGCGAGAACCTTCGTGCCGCAAGAGCCAAAGCCAGCGCCGACCTGGCCGCCTCCGAAGCCCGTTTGAAGCAAGCCCGGGCGGCTCTTGATTTTGCTCGGGCCAACACCGTGCAGGGCGCCGCCTATGGGGAGAACCTGGCCGCCCTGGAGGCG
Organism: Candidatus Xenobia bacterium; assembly: GCA_045863235.1. Lineage (GTDB taxonomy): Bacteria > Vulcanimicrobiota > Xenobia > Xenobiales > QWHO01 > QWHO01. The sequence continues at coordinate 42,348 of BTUM01000052.1, forward strand.
GTCGTCAAAGCCGCCGAGGCAGGCTTGCAGAGCGCTCGCTCCCGGCTGCAGGACACGGTGCTGGTCAGCCCCCTGGACGGCTGGGTGACGGCGCGCTCGGTCGACCCGGGCAACGTGGTCGAGCCGGGCACCTCCATTCTGACCGTGCAAGCTTCAGGAGACCTGTGGGTCACCGTGCCGGTGCCCGAGGAGGTGCGGCCCCGGCTGGAAATCGGAGACCCGGCCACGATCAAGCTCGATTCGCTCCCCGACAAGACGCTGGCGGGGGAGATCGTGCTCATCAACGCAGCCGCCGACCCTCAGAGCCGCCAGTTTCTCATGCGGGTGCGGGTCGAGCCGGATTCACGCATCCGGCCCGGGATGTATGCCCGCGTCAGCGTGCCGCTCGAGCAGGCCCGCAAGAGTGTTGCCGTGCCGCGCGACGCGGTGCGTGAGGGCCCCTCGGTGCTGGTGCTGGACCGGGAGGACAGGGTCGTCCGCCGGGTGGTCAAGCTGGGGATGTCCACGGCCGACTGGCAGCAAGTTTTGGAGGGCGTGGAGCCGGGTGACCGGGTGGTCACCCTGAGCGCCGTCCCCCTCAAGGACGGCCAGCAGGTCAGGCCGGAAGGGGAGAGTGGCAAGTGAGCCTGGCTCGCCTTTCCGTCAATCGCCCCATCACGGTCATCATGCGCATCGCCTCGCTGGTCCTGCTGGGGGCCATCTGCCTGACGCGACTGCCGGTCGACCTCTTGCCCCGCATCACTCTCCCCACCGTGATGTGCGTGATCCAGTGGCCTAACGTGGCCGCCGAGGAGATCGAGGCCCAGATCACGCGGCGCGTCGAGCAGTCCATCTCGGCCGTGCCCAACCTGTACGAGGTCAACTCCACCAGCAGCGAGGGAATGTCCCAGGTACGGGTGCAGTTCCAGTGGGGTACCGATGTGGGGCGGGGCGCCGTGGACGTGCTGCAGCAGGTGGAGCGGGCCCGGCGCGACTTTCCTTCCGATCCGACCTTGCAGTCGCCGGTGGTCTTCCGCCTCGACCCCTCCCAGCTTCCCATCTTGATTCTGGCCGTGTCGGGCGAAAAGGACCCGGTCAAGCTGCGCACCCTGATGGACAATCAGGTCACCCCCATTCTCGAGTCGGCCGACGGGGTGGCCGCCGCCATCCTGACCGGAGGTCAGACCCGGGCCGTCATGGTGGACGTCGATCCGGACCGGATGCGGGCCCGCAACGTCGGCCTGAGCGAGGTGATCGACCGCATCGAGCAGGAGAACCAGAACCTGCCGGCGGGTCTTGCCCACGAAGGCAACACCGAGTACACCCTGCGCAGCCTGGGATGGTTCCAGACCCCGGCCGATCTGGCCCGGGTGCCCCTCAAGGGGGATGTGCTGCTGCAAGACGTGGCCACTGTGCGCGATTCGCACCCCGAGACGCGGGTCTACACCAATTTGAACGGCGAGCCGGCCGTGGGCGTGATCATCGTCAAGCAGAGCGACGCCAATACCGTGGAGACGGCCGAGAAGGTCTTCGAGCGCATCCAGAGAGTGGAGCAGCTCTTCCCCCAGCTCAAGTTCCGGGTGGCCTACGACCAGTCTCAGTTCATCCGCAACTCGCTCGATCAGCTGTTTCACCACGCCATCATCGGCGGCATCCTGGCCATCCTGATCCTGCTCTTTTTCCTGCGCAACCTGGCCAGCACGCTGGTGGTGGCCCTGTCCATCCCCATCTCCATCGTCTCCACCTTCAGCCTGCTCTACCTTTGCGGCTTCACCATCAACACCATGTCGCTGGCAGGCCTGGCCCTGGCCACCGGACTGATCGTGGACGACGCCGTGGTGGTGCTGGAGAACATCTTCCGCCACTCCGAGCGCGACGGCACCACCCCGATGGAGGCCGCCGTAACCGGGACCAACGAGATCATGACGGCGGTGGTTTCCTCCACCCTGACCATCATGGTCGTCTTTCTTCCCTTGCTGCTGATCCGGGGGCAGGCCGGCCAGATGTTCTTCCAGTTCGCTCTGGTGGTGGTCTTCTCGCTGGCCGTCTCGCTGTTGGACGCGGCCACGGTGGTGCCCATGCTGGCCAGCCGCATGACCGGCCACCAGGGCTCCGGCTCGGGTTGGCTGCAGCGCCAGTTCGACCGCTGGGGCCGCTGGCAGGATCAGCTGGAGCGTTCCTATCGGGTCGCTCTGGAGTGGAGCCTGCACCATCGCCTGCGGGTGCTGGCCGGGGCTGCCGCCATCACGTCGGCAAGCTTCATGCTGTGGCCCCTGATCGGCACCGAGATGATGCCGGCGACCGATTCGGGCGATTTCACCGTGCGCGTCGAGCTGCCCGCTGGCACCGCCCTGGCCACCACCCACAAGACCATGGAGCGCGTGCAGGCCATCCTGGCTGCCAACCCGGACGTCGCCACGGCCTTCACCGCCATCGGCACCAGCCTCAGCATTCGCGGCACGACCACCAGCGAGCGCTCGTTCCTGGGCTCGGCCACCGTCAAGCTCAAGGATGATCGCAAGCATACCACCGCTCAGACCATCCGGGCTCTGCGCCGAGAGTTCTCGGCCCTGGCTGGAGCCCGGGTGAGCATCCAACCCTATGACCTGGTCTCCACCATGATCTCGGGTCGCAACCAGGGCCTGGAGATCAATCTCTTCGGGTCCGAGCTTTCCGTGCTGTCGGCCCTCTCCGCCCGGGTGATGAGCGAGCTCGAGACGGTGGACGGACTGGTGAATGTCAACCCGGCCACCGAGGCCGCCTCTCCCGAGGTGCAGTGGACGGTGGACCGCTCCAAGTTGCGCCAGCTCGGGATGACCTTCGAGGACGTGGCCGACATGCTGCGCACGGCCACCAGTGGAACCCTGGCCGGCTACTTTCAGGAGGCGGGCTTTCAGTACCCCATCACGGTCCAATTCCCCGAGCAGGAACGGCGCACTGTGGACCAGCTGTCCGGCCTGCCTCTCCGCACCCCCGCAGGCCAGTACATCACTCTCGGTCAGGTGGCTCGCTCACGTTATGCCGAAGGGCCGGGCGAGATCACCCGCTTGAACCGCCAGCGCTTCGTCTCCCTGACCGCCGAGCCTGAAGGGCGCTCGCTCAGCGACGTGCAGGCCGAGGCCCAGCGAGTGCTCGATGGGATCGAGTTTCCCGAGGGCTATTACTGGGATTGGGGCTCCAACCAGCGACGCCGAGCCGAGGAGTTTGCCGGCATGGGTGTGGCGGTGTGGCTGGCCATCGGGCTCATTTACATGCTGCTGGCCTCACAGTTCGAGTCGCTGATTCATCCCCTGACAGTGCTCACCTCGGTGCCGCTGGCCGCATCCGGGGTCTTGCTGGCCCTCTTCCTGAGCGGCCGTGCCTTTGGTCTGACCGCCTTCGTGGGTCTCCTGATGCTGGTCGGCATCGTGGTCAAGAACGGCATCCTGCTGGTGGACTATACCAACCTGCTCCGCTCGCGAGGGATGGGGAAAGACGAGGCTTTGCTGCTGGCGGGCCCAACCCGCCTGCGACCGATCCTGATGACCGCCGGAGCCGGGGTGCTGGGCATGCTGCCCATCGCCATCGGCCTGGGAGCGGGCTCGGAGATTCAAGCCCCCCTGGCCACCGCCGTGGTGGGCGGCCTGACCGCCTCGACCCTCCTGACCTTGCTGGTGGTGCCCGCTGTCTACAGCCTGCTCGACGGGGTCGAGACGCGGCTCAAGGCTCTGGTCTCGCGATGACCACCGACCGGGGCCGTCAGCTCGAGGTGCTCTTCAAGATGGTCATGCGCCGCCTCTGGGTGCTCGACCCCGACGACCCGGTCAGCGAGCTTCCGGTGGCTCAACTGCGGGTGCTGACAATCCTGCGCCAGCGCTCGCGCACCTTGACGGGCCTGGCTCGCGAGCTCGGCTCGACGACCAGCGCCGCCAGCCAGATCGCCGACCGTCTGGAGCGAGCGGGCCTGGTGGAGCGCCTGCACGAGGGCTCGGACCGGCGCTGCAAAACCCTGCAGCTGACCCGAGAGGGCTCGGCTCTGCTCCAGCGACGGGAGGACAAACGGGCTCTGCGCTCGGCAGCGGCCCTGGAGCGGATGGGGGAGGAGCGCAGCCGGGAGCTTTTCCAAAGCCTGCAGGAGCTGCTCGAGGCGGCCGAGACGCTGCCCTTCGGGAGCGAGCCGTGAAGGCGCTCTGGCTGGGACTGTTGCTGGCTCTGCCAGGGGTGACGGAAACTCCGGTGGCCCCCAGGATCCACCCCGTGCCGCCTCCGGTGGAGCTGCGCTTGCCCGATGCCCCCGAGGCCAGCCCGGGGGCGCTGACGGCGGAAGGGGCTGCGCGTCTGGCCCTGGAGCGGCAACCTGAGCTGCGGGTCGCTCTGGCTGCCGCCGAGGCCGCCGCGGGCCAGACCGCCCAGGCGCGCTCCGGCCTGTTCCCCTGGTTGAGTCTCAGCTCCAGCTACAACAACCAGACCCCGTTGACCGGAGACTCGCGCTTCTCAGGCGGGGGCAACCCGGCTGCCGGTGGGGGAGGAAGTCAAGCTCAGGCTCAGCTGCGCCAGCTGATCTGGGATTTCAATCGCACCGATTCGGTCGTGGGGGAGGCCTACCACGAGCAGCTCGCGGTCGAGGCCGACTACCAGCGCGCCCGAGCCGACCTGGTGCTGGATGCCAAGTCGGCTTTCTTCGACTGGGTGGCTTTCACGGAGGAGGCTCAGGTGGTTCACGCCAACCTGGAGAACCAGCGCCACAACCTGGCGCTGGCTCAGGCTCGCTGGGAGTCAGGGCTGGGTTTGCCCGCCGATCTTGTGCAGGCCCAGACGGCCGTGGCGGCCGCCACGGTCAACCTCAATCGGGCTCGGGCCGCCGAGTTGAGTGCCCGGGTTCGGTTGGCCCGGGTGCTGGGCCTTGACCCTCGCACCCCTCTGGTGGCGGACCTGACTCCCTCCCAGCCACCTCCCAACGGTGACCTGAACGCCTTGATCGAGGAGGCTCTCCCGCGCCGCCCCGAGATGCAGGTCGTGCTGGCCCGGGTCGAGTCGGCCGAGTATGGCCTCAAAGCGGCAGAAAAGAACAATCTTCCCGCCCTGGTGGCCACGGCCGGGCCGGTGGCCCGTGGACCCTCCTTCCCCCCCGAGAACGCCTTCCTTCAGGCCGGGGTGAGCCTGCAATGGCCCTTCTTCGACGGGGGCCTGACGGGAGGGCTGGTGGATCAGGCCAGCGCCGACCTCGAGTCGGCCCGGGCCCGCCTCGAGACAGTGCGCAACCTGTTGATCGCGGAGATCCTGCAAGCCAGCCTCGAGCTGAGTGCGGCGGAAGGTAGCCTGGGCGCGGCCGAGGCGGGCACCGAGAACGCCCGCGAGGCTGTGCGCATCGCCGAGGGACGCTACAAGGCGGGGTTAGGCAACTTTCAGGAGGTGCTCGACAACCAGGCAGCGCTGTTGACAGCCTCCACCAATCTGGTCCAGGCCCGACGCCTCGCCCAGGTGGCCCGAGCTCGCTTCGAGAGAGCCCTGGGCATGTCACCCGGCCTGAAATGAGAGAAGGGCGCCCTCGCGGGCGCCCTTCTCAGGGGACGGCTCAGGCGTCTTCGCTGATCGGTTGATCGCTCCAGGAGCGGACCTCGAAGTTGCTCTGGGCCGGGAAGTAAGGGGGCTGCACGTTCTGGAAGTTGGGGTCGTAGTCGTAGCGGTAGCTCATTCCGGAGGTGCCCTGGCCGGTCGTGGAGTTGAAGGTGCCCTTGGCCTGGCGAATGTTCTCGGTCAGGCTTCCGTAGACCCGGAAGGCGCCCGCTCCGATGGAAGAGGTGCTGTAGTCGATCGTTCCCACGCCGCCACCGGCGGTGTCGCTGTTGGCGTTGGGGTCGCCCGGCTTGCCTGCGAAGAGAGCTGCATAGACGTGCAAGGGGTCGTTCGGACTCCACTGGCTGCGGTTGATCTGTGTGGTGGTGCCCGTATTCACGTCGGTACGGTAGCGGGCGAAGCGGATGGCATAGCCCACGACCCCGAGCTGGTCGCGAGTGGTTCCCATGGTGGGCTTGGTGCCCGGAGTCACATCGGCGCGCAGCAACTCGTCAGTGATATGGACCTCTTTGTTGGTGGTCTGGTTGACCGAGATGGTGTGGCGGCCCTTGTTCTTTCCCTCCAGCCCGCGAATGTTTTGCACTCCGTAGAACAGTCCGTTGCCGTAATCCTTGTAGAGCTCGTAGGACTTGACGTTGGTATCGTTCTGCACCAGGGTGTAGCCGGCCGGAATGGTCATCGAGCCGCTGACCGAGACACCGTTGATGGTCCAGGCTCCGCCTGGATTGAGAACCGTCGTGGAGTAAGTCTGGGTCAGTCGGCGGGTGCGGGGAGTGCCGCCGGAGGACTGGCGCAGCAGGAAGGAGGCATTGTCGTTGTTGGCGCCTCGCAGGGCGGCGTTGTTGATGGGGAATTGGGAGTCATTGCCCACTTGCATCTGGAAGGCGTCGATGTCGTTGCCGACCAGCAGCACGCCGTTGACGTTCTTGGCAACGGGCACGGAGGCCCCTCCCGCGCTCAGAGTCTCCACGACGTTGCCTGGATTGATATTGAAACCGTGACGCGGGGTCGGAGGCATGCTTGCCTCACCCCAGGCCGCCTCGAGTAACAGGCTCGAGACGGCCGGCATGTTGATCGGGTTGTCCGGCTTCAGACCCGCCTGGCCGAGCCGGGCGACCCGGTCGTAGCGCGTCTTGCCTGGGATGGTCAGGTTGATGGGCAGCAGCGTGGTCGAGTCATAAGGCCTGGTCGAGGTGTTGTACTCGATGCCATCGGGCGTACTCGAGTCGGTACTGGCGTAAGTCGACATGGATTGGAAGTTGGCCGTGGAGCCGTCGTTTCCAGGGCCGAGGTTCTCCCAGTCCATCGAGGACGGGATGGAGAGGCGCAGCCGGCCATTCGTATGGAACGGTCCCTCCACGCGGAAGGTGCTGAGATTCAGCCACAGATTGCTGCCGGTAGCGAACTGGCCGAAGAAGTAGCTGAACTGGGCAAAGCTGCCCTGGTGGAGCCAGGCCACCGCCCGGCGGCGCACGGTTCCGTTCCCGCCGGTATTGATGTCAATGGCATCGATGACGGCTTTGTAGCAATGAGCCGAGTTGGCACCGGTCAAGTTGGCGTTCCCGGCCGTGAACCGGTCGGGAAACAGGCGAACCCGCCAGGTCCAGCCGCTGGGAAGAGGCGTTCCCGAGGTCACGCCTTCGCGCTGGTAGTAGGTTTGCATGAGCGGAGGCTCGTTGGGATCCGTGCCCGTGGGCAAGGTCAGAACGGCATTGTCCAGCACGTTGAGGTTGGCCCGATTCTGCAGCCACTCCAAGGTGTCCGACAGGCCCGTCTGGACGACATAGTAGGAGGTGACGTCCCGGGTGGTCTGGGCCATCTCGCCCTGGACGCGAGCCAGAAAGGTCATTCCAATGAATTCCAGGACGATGATCAGAAAGATCGTCAATATCAAGGCCGAGCCCTTCCGGCTCAACTCTCTCTTGCGCAAGAGCTTGTCCTCCCTTCGACTTATCTCCAGGCTGGAATCTGGAAGTAGACGGTGGAGCCGTAGCGTCGCTCGGCAAACTTGCTGTTGGCGTCACGCGAGCGGGTTTCCAGGAACATCCCGACTGCTCGGCTCGCCTGGTCGCGGGTGAAGTCGACCGCTCGAATCGGGCTGCGGCCGGGCATGTAGCTGGTCAACTGCTTGCTGGCCAGCAAGTTGGCTCCATCGTTGCTGCGAAGCTCGAGGCTGAAGTTGCCGGTATCGATCGACCAGACCAGGTTCATTCGCGAGTAGTTGTTCGGGACGTCCATCACCGAGGTTCTGGGGTCGAAGGCCAGGGGGGCGGGATACTCGGGCACCGGGAAGCCCGGATCCTGGATCAGCCTGCGAGCATCCTGGGTGGAGGCCCAGAAGGTCACAATCTCTTGATGGCCGGCCGGATAGGGTGGCTGGGTAGGGTCAGTGTTCCTCACGGTCGCCGTGGCAGACAGGATGGCATTTTGCGGAGCTTCGTTGGTGAATTCGGGTCGCGACGTCGCGGTGCGCAAGACGTAACCGATTTTTCGATTGATTTCGCGATTGGCCCGCAGGGCCTCGTTGCGCTTCTCACCCCAGACCGAGACCACGTTGGCGTTGGCCGTGAGGATCACGACCAGAGTGCTCACGATGGAGAAGATGAACATCGCTACGAGCAGTTCGAACATGGTGGCTCCGCGCACGTCAAATCGACTCATTCTCCACCTCAATTCAGCACCGCTTCCAGGCGGAAGCGCCGCGTGACGACGTTAGCACCCTGATCGCCAACGCCGGCATTCTCCGACCACGCAACCGTGACCAGAACTCGGATCATGTTGTAGCGGTAGTTGGCTGGATTGTTGGATAGCCGGGTCATGGTGACGCTGCGCTGATAGCGCTCGAGGTTGACGAAGGCATCGTTGCCGTCGATCAAGTTGTCTCCATTGGTGTCCCGTACCCGGTTGAAGACGGCCGTGAAGGGAGGATCGTCGATCGGCACCAGGGTCGGGCTGTTCATCCCGCTGGCGGCGCTGGGCACCCCGGGGGCCGCCACCGAGGTGTGGCGACGATTGATCTTGATGTCTTCCATGATCTGCTGGGCGTAGTAGGCAGCCACGGGCACCAGTTCGGCGTGGTTTTGTTGGGTCACCGAGTAGGTCATGGCCGACATGACGCCGAGCACTGCGATGCTCAGGACCGAAACGGCAATGACCACTTCGAGCAATGAAAATCCAACTCTTGCTCTGGTTCTTCGCAAGATTGCCCTCCCGTATCAATCTGCCGCTCAGCTATACTCTAGTGTAGGAGTGTAGCTTTTTCGTGATACTCAGGTATGACTTTTCGTGAAAACGGCAAATTGGGAACTCTGGATCCCTGTCTACCACCTACTATGGTAACCTGGTGGGATGTCTGAGTCTGTGTCCTGGAATACAATTGGTCAGGGGAGGGGGCCGAGCTCGGTCACCTTCATCGAGGCTGACTGGTCTTCGGGGCTCAGCGAGGAGGGCTCGAGGTTTTGCTCGATCCAGACCAGGGCAGCCGCGGTCAGCTCGTCGACCACCTCGCCGGCTCGCTTGCGGGCCGAGCCTTCGGTGTCAAAGGTGAGCCAGGGCATCTCGCGCCGGGCTGCAAAAATCTGGAGAGCTTCCCCTTTGGGGTCGAGCAGGCTCAACTCACCCACGACCTCGCCTTGCAGGGCCTGCACCTGATAGCGAAGCAGGCAGTCGGCCGACCGGCCGCCTTCGACCAGGCTCAAGCGATCACTCTTCTTCAGCTGGCCTTCCACCTGCTCGGTCAGGTCGAAGGCCGACAGTTGCACGACCTCTTCAACCATATAGGGAATCCCGTAGTAGCCATATCCGCCGTAGCCTCCCCAGCCTCCCCAGTTTCCGCAACCGCGACGTCCCCAGCCATAGCCGAGACTGACGGTGGGATAGGCATAGGCGGTGCGCCGGTAGCGATAGCCTTCGGCTTGAAGACCCGCCCAGCCGACCCTCACCAGCAAGGGCGCGGGCTGAAGCACGGCCAGCATCCGCTTGTTGGGCTCGGCTCTCAGGTCGACTTCCAGGGGAAAGACGCCCGCCGCCGTTGCCTGCAGCCCGTGGGTGCCGGCCACGGTCGGGACAGTCACCGGGGTGGGGCCGAGAGGCTGCCCGTCCAGGGTGATCTCGAGGGGCTGTCCGGTCGACTCGACGGTCAGTTGGGAGGGACAGCGGGTCAGTTCCAGCGCCTGCTCCGGGTGGTCTCCGGCCTTCAGGTTCAGGGTGAGCGTCTCGGGCAGGCAATCGGGATGGCTGAGCGTCAGCTGATGCCTCCCCGGGACCAGGTTGATGTGGCAGGGAGTCATGCCCAGCTCGGTCTCGCCCTCCAGCACCCGAGCTCCGACCGGTTGGCTCTCCAGGCTGGCTCCCGTGAAGACGGTGGTGCTGGTGATCAGCTCGGGGGCTTCGACCTGAGCGCAGCGGAACATGTCCTCGGCAGCCTCTTGAGGGCTCTGGTAGGCGCGCACCAGATTGCGAAGTTGCAGGCGGTTCCCCTCCCGCTGGTAGTAGCCCAGGGCAGGCAGGTCGCGCCCGGTGAGCCGGAACTCGCGCTGGAACTCTCTGCCCTGCGCGGTGGCCAGGTCAACCGTCTTGAGGCTGAACTGATAGTTGGCCAGCTGGTTCTGCTTGATGAGAACGTAGACGAACCGCCGGGCTCGTGCCGAGAGCTCGCTCTGGCCAGGTTGACGCGAGTCGAGGATCACAGCCACTCCCGGCTCTGCCCGGGCCAGACCGGCGCACAGGGCCACCAGCAGTAGCATCCTGAAGAGTCCCATGATAGCTAGTCAGTCGTCTGGACTCGGATTCCTGCTCGCGCCAGGAAAGCCGATGGTCGATGGTAAACCTGCCGCGCTATGACCAGCCAGCTTCTCGAGCAATTGCAGACCCACGAGGAGGTCTTTCGGGCCGCCGGAGACCTGGCCCGCGAGTTGCAGGGGCACGTGGCCGGCCATCTCAAGTCCAACACGGGGAATTTAGAGGCCGACCTGGTGACCGACGCCGACCTGGCGGTGCAGCGGATGATCCTGAAGGCGCTGGTGAACTCCCCTCTGGTCTCATGTCGATTGCTGGCCGAGGAGAGCAATCCGGAGCTGGCCGCTCTGAAGGCTGATTTTTCGCCCGATTCTCGCCTGGTGTTGACCCTCGATCCCATCGACGGCACCCGCCGCTATTCCGAGGGCGAGCCTTACTATTCGGTGATCGTTGGCCTGCACGACGGGACTCGCCCGCTCTACACCTACCTCTACTACCCCGCCTTTCGGTGGTGGATTCGGCTGGTGGAGGACCAGCTGCACACGAGTGGTCCGCTGCCCGGTGCCGAGCACTTGCCGGACCTTTCCCGCAGCATCGTCTACACGGCCGGGCACCCCGAGCAGGAGGTCCCCGAGCGGGTGGCGGCGCTCGAACAGCGCGGATATCGCTTCGACCATGGCGAGAAGGTGGCTCCCTGCGGCAGCAAGTTCTTGCTCTTGAGCGGCCAGTCGGCAGGCTACTACAGCGCCAATCCCAATGCCTACGATGGGCTCTTGGCCTGGCATTACGGGCTGGCCCGCAAGCTACCGGTGGAAAGCGCGGGTCGGGCCCCCGACCGAACCTTCTCGGGCCCCTTCGACCTCTCGCGCATCGAGTCGGGGCGCTGGGGCGCGCACTATCCAGGTTACTACCTCGTGCTCCCTCTCGAAGGTTCACTTTCGTCCCACTCCTGAGAATAGTCGATACAGGCCGAGGGAATCCATGACCTGGTTACGGGGATGTCGCCGAATTTCGCCAGCGGGACTGTGAGCTGTCGACACCACAATCGGTTTTGCATCAGCTGCTCGACTGGAAGTCCGGCCGCAAGCCCCCACCTGTGGCGTCGGAGGGAGCTGAACTCTCGACCTCTTTTCCCGCCGCCAATCCTCAATTGACGACAGTTTCGTCATTTGGTATGATTTTTGACGGTGAGTCCGTCACTTGACAGAATTCTGAACCTGCCCGCACTGCTTGGCAAGAAGTCTCATTTTCTGCTTGGGCCGCGCCAGACCGGCAAGACGTTTCTCATTCGCAAGACACTCCCGGACGCTGCCCTCTATGACCTGCTCGACTCGGCCACGTTTCTCTCTCTCAGTCGCGACCCTGGTCGGCTTGGAAAGGAGCTCTCCTCAGCCGAGCAGGTCGCGGTTATCGACGAGATCCAACGCCTTCCCGAGTTGCTCAACGAGGTGCACCGACTGATCGAAGAGCGCGGAATCCGGTTCCTTCTTACCGGATCCAGCGCGCGCAAGCTCCGCCGCGGAGGGGTCAACCTGCTGGGGGGCAGGGCCCGGACCAGGCGGTTGCACCCCCTGACCTTCAAAGAGCTTGGGCCGCACTATTCGCTGACCCAGGTTTTGAGCCGGGGGACTCTGCCTTCGATCTACTTCTCGGAAGACCCGATGGCCGACCTGGAAGCCTACGCGGGCTCTTACCTTCAAGAGGAGATCGTAGCTGAGGGAGCGACCCGCAATGTGCCGGCCTTTAGCCGCTTCCTGAAGGTGGCCGCGCTGTGCAATGCGACCGTGGTCAACTTCACCCAGGTATCCAATGATGCGCAGGTCGCTCGTACTACGGTTTACGAATACTTCGAGGTTCTGAAGGATACACTCGTCCTGACCGAGCTTCCCGCCTGGAGAAAATCCACCACCCGCAAACCCCTCGTGTCCTCCAAATACTACCTGTTTGACGTGGGCGTGGCAGCGACACTCCAGGGTCGGATCATCCGTCCCGGCACACCTGAATTCGGAGAGGCTCTCGAGACTTACTTGATGCACGAGTTGCGGGCCTACTGCGACTACGTCTCGGGCGAGCCTCTGGCTTTCTGGCGGTCGAGCTCGGGATACGAGGTCGATTTCATTCTCGGCGAGCACACCGCCGTCGAAGTCAAGGCGAAAGCGACGGTCTCCCCGCGCGATCTTCGGTCCTTACGCGCTCTTTCGCAAGAGGGGCGCATGAGGAGGCTTCTCTGCGTGAGCCTGGACGTGAGGCCTCGCCGCGAGGACGGTATCGAGATCGTGCCTGTGAGCATTTTTCTGGAGAGGCTCTGGAGCGGGGAGCTCGCCGGCTGATGCAAACACCGGCCTTGAATCCCTTCCGTTGTCCAGGGTTAGCCGGCGCCCCTCTCGAACCTCCGTTCCCATGATGGTCCTGACGGTCCAGGAACGGTTGCAGGCGCTCGTGCGCGAGCGCTCCAGGAGGGTACTGTCCTGTCTTGGTCGAGCCCGTCGCACTCCCGACGAGCCGGCTGTGCACGACCTTCGCGTGGCCTGCCGTCGGATGGATGCCACTCTCGAGATGCTCGACAGCCTGGGAGGCCGCGTGGCGGGACCCCGTCGACGGCTCCGACGGCTTCGCAAGCTGGCCGGTCCTCTGCGCGACCTGCACGTTCTGGAGGCCTGGCTGGCCGATCAGCGAGGCGAGTGGCCCGCGCTGGACACAATCCTGCTGCGCCTTCCGCGACAGATCAGGCGCGCCTCCAAACGTCTGGTCAAGAACCTGAAGCAGTATCCCCGCAAGAAGCTCAAGCGAGCCCTGGCCAGGGTGGTGGTTCCTGAGGAGGCGGACGAGCCGGCCATTCTGGAGAGCCTCGAGAGAGTGGAAAGCGACTGGCACGAACGCGTGCGCCGGAAGGCTCCCTGGCACGAGGTGCGCATCGCGCTCAAGCGTTACCGCTATCAGGCCGAGCTGGTGGCCGCCCTGGGGCTCGGCCAGCCCGACCTGGAGCAACTTCGTCACGGTCAGGAGCTGCTCGGCCAGGTGCAAGACCTGGAGGTGCAATCGGAGAAGCTCGAGGAATTCTGGCGCAAATCCGTTCTCGAGCGCATGGGCATCCACGCCTTTGTGACCCACTGCCGAAGTCAGCGCGACCGTTTGATTCAGGAGTGCGCGAGCGCTTTTGCCTCGGTTTGATGTGAACAACCTGTTCACGACTCTGTAACCGAAAGATAACATCGCTTTCGTTGAGCTTCCAGGCCGCGGCTGGTAGCCTATCATGGGGAGATGGCGCTCGGGAGGCCTGGTTGGCGAGGTCTGGGGACGACCGCAAGGTCGAGAAGATAGAGCTGTTCGTCAAGCGTGCCGCGGAGCCGGCCGAGAAGAATCGGCCGACTCGTCGCGTCGAGCCGGACCGCGTACTGCGCTTTGTGGGCGAGGTGCTCAAGAAGGGCTCGGATGCGCTGGAGAAGGCTTTCCCGGACCCTCCGCGTCGCACCGATGGTCGCCCGGATGCGGAAACGGCCTGGAAGCGACTGGGCGGGGGGTTGGATCCGACTTCCGAGAAGCCCGCCCTGTCGCCCGACCGTCGGCGTCACATCGAGGAGCGAGCGCTGGAGGAAGTCGCCGGCCAGGCTCGCCTGCGCCCGAGTGCCGAGGCCAGGGTCAACGGGGGAGAGGGGGCGCGAGAAGCGAAGCGCCTGCTCGAGTCCGGTGAGGATGAGGCCGTCAAGGTCGTTCAGGAGGTCGAGAAATCGCGCCGCTCGGAAGGCGGGCCTCGGCCGGTGCTCGTGGTGAAAGAGCCCGGGTCCTCCGATGACGCCGCCGCAGGGGTGGCTGAGACCCGTCCTTCCGAGGACGGCTCTTCTCGTTCCGTGCTCGTGGTGAGCGAGCCCAGGCCCTCCGAGGACGGGATTGCGCGTCCATCTGCCGTGGTCGTGGCTGAGACCCGGACCTCCGAGGATGGCTCTCGTTCCGTGCTCGTGGTGAGCGAGCCCAGGCCCTCCGAGGACGGATCTGCGCGTCCCCCCACGGTAGCCGTCGAGGCCCGGGCCCCCCAGGATGGCTCCGGTCCCGTCCTCGTGGTGAGCGAGCCCAGACCGTCCGAGGACGGCTCTGCTCGTCCACCTGCCGTGGTTGTGGCTGAGACTCGGACCTCCCAGGATGGCTCATCCCGTCCGGCCGTGGTGGTGCTCAAGGAGCCTGGGCCGGGTGGACCTCCGCGAGCTCAGGAGAATCGTCCGGCCGTAGTGGTGGTGAGGGAGACGGCGCCGACCCGGCCTCCCGAGGACGCCAGAGCGCGTCCGCCGGCCGTGGTGGTCGCCGAGGCCCGGCCCAGGGAGGATGGCTCAGCGCGTCCGGCGGTCGTGGTGGTGAGCGAGACCAGGCCTCCTGAGGACGGCAACGCGCGTCCGCCGGCCGTGGTCGCCGCCGAGGCCCGGCCCACGGAGGATGGCCCAGCTCGTCCGGCGGTCGTGGTGGTGAGCGAGACCAGGCCTCCTGAGGACGGCAACGCGC
>BTUM01000053.1:0-55043 GCA_045863235.1 Candidatus Xenobia bacterium
GGGCGGGCAGGGAGGCCTCGGCCTCCGGCCAGGCTCCTCCCTCCGGGGCGGGCAGCGAGGCCTCGGCCTCTGGCCAGGCTCCTCCCTCCGGGGCGGGCAGGGAGGCCTCGGCCTCCGGCCAGGCTCCTCCCTCCGGGGCGGGCAGGGAGGACTCGGCCACCTCCGGCCAGGCGCCCACCTCGGGCGCGGGCAGCGGTGCCTCGACGGCCGGCTCGGGCACGGGCGCCTCGACTTCGGGAGCGCTCGGAGCCGGCTCGGCTTTGCCTGGACGCTTGTCCAGAAAACCCCGTTTGGATCCCCCACCGGAGCTCCGCTCCACCAGCCCGCGTTTGCCTTCCACGGGTGCCGCCTCGGGATTGCGCTCCACCAACCCCCGCTTGCCCTCCACGGCGGGAGCGGGCGCCTGGCCCTTGGTGCCGGCTCGCTGAACCAGGCCGGCTCGCAGGGAAGGATCGGCTCCCTCGGGCCCGGAGCTGGGGGTGCCCGGCTTGGGGGTCAGTCCAGCGGTCGGCTCTTTCTCGCTGGAAGCTTCCCCCTTTGGCTCGGGAGCAGCCGAGACCAGATGCGGGCGCGGTGGCGGCGGGGAAGCCACCAGTTGCTTCACGCGCTCGAGGCAGGCCGTGCCTTCGCTCTCGAGGATTTCATCGAAATAGCCCGCCACCTCCACCAGGGCCAGGGTGCCGGGCTCTCCACCGGGTTCCACGCGAACCCCCTGGATGGCCAGCAACCGCGCTCCCAGCTCGCGCCAGGCGAGCGGGAAGGCATTGGCGTCCCAGGTGAGCGGCTCGACCGGATCGTGCAGGGTCGGCCAGCCGTCCAGGAGCTTGCCGGTCGACTCGCGCAGTCGAGCCTCGAGGGCCTGGCCGGCCAGGGGGTCCAGGGTCTCGAGCTGCAACTGCCCGATCAGCCTTGAGACAAAGGGGGCCGGGTCGCGCCAGTATTCGCGGCCGGACAGTCCCAGTACGCGCCAGCCGGCCTGCTCCAGCCAGCCCTCTCGGGCCAGGTCCTCGCTCGTGTAGGTCTCGGCCTCATCGCTGTAACAGAAGAGCAGAGCCGCGCCCGAGCGTCCTTCCACCCGCAGCCCGAAGGGATCGTAACGGCGCACCCGGTAGCCGGCCCTGGTCAGATCACGCGCCAGGCTGCCCCGGAAGGTGTCGGGGAACTCATCCGGGGGGGCCGGTTTGGAAACTGCCTCGAGCAACTTCCGTCGCAGGTCGCCCGGCACCAGGTCGCGGGCAGCGTCCAGCGCGTGCACCACGAAGACCTGCATGCGGGCCCGGGTCAGAGCGACTTTGAGCTGAGCCAGGTATTGCGGATTGTTGCGCAACGGCAGGGGACCGGAGGTTGAGCCGCGCTCAGCCAGGCAGACCAGCACCACGTCGAAACGTCGCCCCTGGGCCTGGCTCGGATCGAGCGCCGTGAAAAGCCCCTGCTCGCTTTCGTCCAGCTCTTCCTCGACGGCCTGGGCGATCCGGCGGGCCGAGGCCTGGCCGCCCAGGGTGACCACGGCCACCGTCAGGCCCACGTACTCTTCCTGGCGCAGCAGCGTTACCGCCAGCGCGGCGGCTTCCTGCTCCTGGCGATCGGCCTTTACGGGATAGCTCTTGAGCGGTTCCAGGGGATTGAAGGCCAGTCCGGGGCGACTTGGATACTCCCCTCCCAGGCGCTGGAGCAATTCGGCCACGTCGGTGGGCAGGCCCACACCCCCGCTCAGCCGGGCTCGCTCTCGACCCAGCTCGAGCAGCGAGTGCCAGCCGTCGAAGCGCTCATCTGGCCCTCCTCGGACCGGTCCGGCGGGTGGAGGCGGACCGAGTTGCTCGGGATCACCCAGCAGCACAACCTGCTGGCCGCGGGCCAGAATGCCCAGGGCGGGCAGCGGGCAGCGGTGGGCGTGATCGACCAGGACCAGGTCGTAGGACTCCTGGCTGGCCAGGGCCACTTCCAGTGGACAGAGGGTCAGGCCCTGGGAAGGCGTGGGGACGCCTTCGGAGAGCTGGCTGCGAATGCCCCGAATGCCCTCGGCCAGATCGTCCAGCGAGGCATCAGCCGCCGATTCCAGGAGGTACAGGCTCTGGAGGTAGTTCCAGGCCGGCTCGGCCGGGCCGGGTGGAGCGTTCTTGTCGTGGGGGCTCCGATGCTCCTTGATGGCGCTGGCCCATTCCGGGGCCACCGCATCCAGCCGCGCCAGGAGCTCGGTGCGGCGCTCATTGTAAATGGTGAAGCGCTTGATCTTGACCAGTCGGGCCAGGGCCTCGCGATAGCCCTCGATGTCTCTCGCCACCACGGAGGAACGCAAGGTCGAGCGCAGATCGCGCTGCTTGTCCGAGCCGCCGACCCCCAGTCCGACCTTACCGGTGGCCGGCACCCAGTCCAGGTGCTGCTCTTCTTTGTGGCGCAGCTCGGCCAGTTCGACAAAGTGCTGCCGCCGCCCGATCAGGGGGATCAGCATCTCGGTCAGGCCCACCCGGAACAGGCCCAACTCGCCGCCGGGAGGCAATTTGCTGCGAGTGGAATGGCTCATGGCCTTTTCCCAGCGCAATCCTACCACCCCGGCACGCTTCTGGAACTCGGCGAAGAAGTCGGGGAAGTCGCGCACGGCCTGCCGCACGGCCGGGGCCGGGTCTTCCTTGCCCACAGAGCCCTTCAGGCCCAGGCGAGCCATCAGCTTCTGGGTCTCTTCGAGGGCCTGATTGAGCAAAAGGTCGGATTTGAGCCGGGCCGCCAGCCAGCCGAAATCCTCGGCGGTGCTGGGCTTGGTGCCGTTCACCCGGGCATGCTCGAGAAAGCGCTTCCAACGGGGCTTGAAGGCCACCCAGCCGACGTTACCCTTGGTGGACACATGAGCCAGAAGCTCCTGGCAGACGGCCAGTTGCTCGTCCAGTGGACCGGCCGGCAGCTCGAACCGGGGGGCTTTGATCCGTTGGAGCAGAGGGGTGCGCTCGCGCTCCAGGCGGTCGAGCTTGACCGACAGCTCGCCCCAGGCCTGGCCATCCTCGCCGCCCTTCTTGGCGGCCCAGGCGGCCATCAGCCACCACTCGGGAGCCTGGGCCAGCATCTCCTGCAGAGGGCCGGTCACCGCCAGCAGCGCATCCAGGGCTTCGGGCGCGTGGTTGGTGTTGGCCCAGAAAAGCTGGTCCTCGTAGTTGCGGAAGAACTCGTCCAGCTCCTTGAGGCGGGTCAGCTCGTTGACTGACAGCAACTTGGACGGGTCGGGCAAAGAGCCGTGCAGCTTGGAGTCACCCTCCTCCTCCAGGTCGGACAGGCTGTAAAGCTCGGCCACTTCCTGCTCGCTCAAGGGCATCGGAATGCCCCGGTGGATTGCTCCGGGAATCCAGTCGTGGAGGCCTTTCCCCTGGCTCAGGCGGCGCTGGGCCAGGGCCAGGTTGCACTCTTTCTTGATGCGCTCGAACTGCAGCTGCTCCAGCCGGTCGAGCCGCTTGATCAGGTCGGCTGAGCCGGGCGGCGGACCCTTGGGGAAGACGTGTCCCAGGTCGGACAGGGCTCCCGGGCATGGAGAGGTCACCAGCACCCGCTTGCCCTGCGAGAGGGCGACTCCCACCAGGCGGCTGATCAGCCAGCTCTTGCCCGAGCCCCCCGGACCCTCGATGAAACAGAGCGGCTGGCTCTCGACCTGGCGGGCCGCCTGCCACTGGTCCGGGCTCAAGGACAGGCGCAGCCAGGGGTCGGGGAGCCCGGCCGTCCTGGAGGGCGCGTCAAAGAGCCATCCCAGCAGGCTTGGATTGGCTTGCAGGGCGGAGGTGCTCCAGGAGCCGGGCCACAGGGATTCGGTCCGGGTCAGGAGTTCGAGCAGGCTCTTCTGGGTCTCTTGAGTCAAGAATACGAGGTTCTGCCGCGAGGCCTGCCCGTCCTCTCGGAGAGCCAGACGGTCTGGCCGGAGACCGAAGCTCGCCGCTGCGCGATTCAGCGAACATTTCACGATGATATGTTCACAGACGGTTTACCAACGACGGCTCGGATGGAATCTATACTGCCCCCGATGCAGATCCATCCGACCTGGGCCGCCAGCACCTGGAAGAACGGCGTCGTTCATCATGACGAGGCCGACGATGTCTACGAGCTTCCCAGCGCCACGCCCGGAGTGGCCGCCCGCCTGGAGGTCAAACCCAGGCTGTGGGGGCTGCTGGGCTCCAGGGTGGAGGCGGTGGACTGCCAGGGAACGCCTCTGGATGCCTACAAGTCGTGCTCCGGAGAGCTGGTGGCCCGAGACCCCCGCACGGGCCTGGAGACGACCCTGGACCCGTCCTCCCAGAGCATCGCCGTGGCCACTCCGGTGGTCAAGCAGGAGACCAACTCCTCGCAGTACCTCTATCGCGAGGAGTATCATGCGGATTGTCGCCAGGAGGTCGACCGCGAGGGCAACATGCGTTTCGTGATCGGCCTGCACGGGCAGCGCGAGATCAATTTGCCCCCGATGAAATCAGGGGCTCCTCCGGTCACCCTGCTCGACGACAAGAGCTGGAGCCAGGTTGAACTCCAGAGGGGCTCTGAGCCATTGGCCTACGAGCTTTCCGAGGACAAGCAGGGCAACCAGACCCGCGGCCCGGCCTTGCAGGCTTCGGTCGGCTCCGAAGGACGCTTGACCCTGGTGGGGGAGGACGGCGCCACCGTCAGCTACGAGATGTTCATCCGGGCTTGAGCCGAAGGCTCCTGGAGGCTTGCGCCGGCCAGGCCCCGAAACAAGGCGCTTCATGCGAGGGATGCTGGTCGCTGTGCTGCTCTGGTGCCTCGTGGCCGCAGGGCAGGCCCAGCCGGCCCGGGTCACTTTCCGCACCATCCCCACGGGGGCGCAGGTGAACGACCAGTACGGCCCCCTCGGCGTCAGCGGGCAGCCGCTGGTGTTGCGCCCGGCGGATCAGTATGCGGGCGGCATCTACCTGACCTTCAAGAGCCCCGGCTATCACGACCTGAAACAGACTCTGACCTTCGCCATGGTGGCCCGCTCGGACGAGACCTACCCGCCTCCGGGCGAGGCCCCCCTCTCCCTCAAGCCCGCCTCGCCGGCCGCCTTCGCGAGCTACTACCGGGCTCCGCTCGGACTGTTGCTGGGGGGCGTGGCGGTAGCAGGGGCCTGGCTCACCCGCCTGCGCCGTCGCGAGCAACGCGTGAAAAAACTGACGGAGGTGCTCGACCAGGATGCCACCGCTTCGATGGTGGAGGCTATCCCGGGACGGCTGGGCGACTACCAGCTGTTGGACAAGCTCGGTGGCGGCGGGATGGCCACCGTCTACCGGGCCCTCAAGGGTGACGAGCAGGTCGCCATCAAGGTGCTGCGCCACGAGGCCCACCAGGACACTGATTTTCAGGCTCGCTTTCGCCGTGAGGCCGACCTCTATCGCCAGTTGCACCATCCTCACGTGGTCATGATGCTCGACTACGGCCAGCAGCGAGATCTCTATTACCTGGTGCTCGAGCTGATGGAGGGGGGCACCCTGACGCAGAAGATTCCCCCTCAGGGGATGCCTCCCGAGGAGGCGGCCCGTATCCTCGAGCCGCTGGGCCAGGCGGTGCAGGCCGCCCACGATCAGGGCGTGGTCCATCGCGATCTCAAGCCTGACAACGTCATGCTGACCGCCCGGGGGGTGCTCAAAGTGACTGATTTCGGGCTGGGGCGCTCGCTTACGTCCACCCACCTGACGGCCACCGGCACGGCCCTGGGCACCCCCGCCTACATGGCTCCCGAGCAGGTCTGCGGCGTGCTCTTCGAGCCAGCCACCGACCAGTACGCGCTGGGCATCATCGCTTTCGAGCTGTTGACCGGAAAGCGTCCCTTCGAGGCAGTCGATCCGATCCAGGCCTGCTTCATGCACGTCAGCGAGCCAGCCCCCGCCCCGGGCGTCTCGCCCGAGGTGGATGCGGTGATCTTGCGCATGCTGGCCAAGAAGCCCGAGGAGCGCTATGCCACAGTGGCCGACGCCATGCACGAGCTCTTGGCAGCCCTGAAGCGTGTCTGAGCCGTTCGACTGGGCTCTGGACCAGCTGCGCAGCCGTTTTCCCACTGCCCAGACGCTGCTGGTGTTGATCGGCCAGGAGAAGCTCGAGGTGCAGGCTGCCCACGGGGTGGATCCCCGTCAGGTCTTCACCACCGCGCCCCTCAGCCTGTCCCTGCTCGAGAAGGTGCGCACCACGGGCGAGCCGCTCTTGACTTCGGACGTGCGTCGCGAAAAAGAGCTCCAGGACACCTCCAGCCTGGCCCTGTCGGGCATCCGGGCGGTCTGCTGCGTTCCCCTGCGCGACTCTGAGCGCAAGGTACAGGGGCTGCTCTACGCCGACCAGCGCATGGCGCCCCGCACCTTCGACCGCACCGATCTCTTCAAGATGGTGCAGCTGGCCCGCGAGCTCGAGCGCAGGTTGGGCTGGAGCGCGCCCACCCGGCCCGCGCCGGTGGCCCGGCCTCTCCCTGCCCTGGTCGGGCCGCCCCGGATGCTGGCCGGGCGCGGGCGGGTGATCTTTCTGCGCAGCCTGGCCACCATGCTGGGGGTAGGCATCCCCCTGGCCCGGGCTCTGGCGATGCTGGCCGAGCAGCGCGAGGGCAACCAGCTCAGCCAGGCCAGCCTGACGGTGCTGCGCGAGGTGGAGCAGGGCCGACCCCTCTCAGAGGGCATGAAGGCCTGCGGAACGGGCTGCTTCACGCCCTTTCAGCTGCAGCTGGTGCGGGTGGGCGAAAAGAGCGGCTCGCTGCTGGCCGTGCTCGACGAACTGGCCAAGCATGAAGAGCAATCGCGGGCCCTGACCCTGAAGGTGCGCTCGGCCCTGACCTATCCCCTGGTGATGTTCGTGGTGTGCACGCTGCTCTTACTGATCGTGCCGCCTTTGATGGTGCAGGGTCCCCTGCGCGCCCTGACCGAGATGGGCGGCGACACCCCGCTGTTGACCCGGGTGGTGATGGGCGTCACCGGCTTCATGGTCACCCCGCTCGGAATGCTCTTGCTGCTGCTGGGCCTCGGAGCTTCGCTATTCTCGCTCTGGCAGGCGTTGCGCCGGCCCGAGAGCCGCCTCTGGTTGCACCGCCGCCTGCTGGGTCTGGGCCCGGTGGGACACGGCTTGCGAATGCTGGCTCTGGCCCGTTTTTCGCGCAGCCTGGCGGTGATGGTGCGCACCGGGGTGCAGCTTTTGCACGCGCTGCCGCTGGCACTGGCCACCACCGCCGACCCGGTGCTGCTCGAGCAGACCTCTCAGACCATGCGAGCCATGCAGGATGGGGCCGACCTCTCCGAAGCGCTGGCACTGGGAGGCTACTTCCCCCGCGGCTTCGTCTCGGTGCTGCGCTCGGCCGAGGAGACCGGGCGCCTGGAGCGCACCCTGCACTGGGTAGCCGGAATTTACGAGCTGGAGCTGGAATCTTCGCTGGAGATGGCCTGCGCGATGATCGAGCCGATCCTGATGCTGGGCATGGGCATTACGGCCGGGGTGATCGCTCTGGCCGTCATGCTCCCCCTGGTGAAGCTGGTTCAGGCCCTGTGAGGCGCGGCCTGTCGCTGACCGAGATGGTGCTGAGCATCGCGCTCATGCTGCTGGTGATCCTGTTCGTCTTCGAGCTCTACCCCATGGCCATGAGCTCGGTGCGGGCCTCGGGCCAGCGCCTGCAGGCCAACGAGCTGGCCGACACGGTGCTGGCCGACTGGATGCAGCGCGATTTCGACCTGCTGGTGGTCGGTCCGGCCCCCGCCATGGCGCCGGTCAACGGCAAAGGGACGGTGTTCCAGCCTGCGGTGGAGATTCTCCCGGTCAGCGAGCCGGGGGTCGATCCCACCATGATGCGAGCCATCCGGGTGCGGGTGACCTGGCGCGATCGAGTCCAGCGGGAGATCGTGCGCACCCAGTGGAGGACTCGTGTCAAACGGTGAGGCGCCGCGCGTCGCAAAGAGGCGTGGCGCCGTTCAGCAGAGGGCTCACAGCCTGCTTGAGATCATGCTGGTGGCCACGCTGATGCTGGTGCTGCTGACGCTGATCGTCCAGGTGCTGGTGCCCATGTCCAAAGGCAGCGTGCGCGCCTCCGAGCAGGTGGGCCTGCAGCAGCTGGCGGCGGTGGCCATGGACCGGCTGGTGAGCGAGCTCCAGTCGGCCCCCCGCGAGGCCATCGCGGTGCTGGCACCGGCCGCCCCCACCGACCCGCCTGTGCGCCTGGCCATCCATCCCCTGGGCGGGGTGGGTCCGACCGGGCAGCAATCTTATCCCAACCAGTTTGTGCTCTACTGGTTCGACGCGGCGGCTCGCCGCCTGTGGCGCGCTCCCTGGCAGGCAGACTTTGGCTTCGAAGGGGCCACCCTGGTGCCCAGCAACGCCCAGTTCAACTCCGCCATCGCAACCCCGCCCGCGGGGACCAGGGTTGCGGCGGCTCACGTCAACGAGTTCGAGGTCACCCTGGAGCCGCTGCGGGTGCAGATTCGGCTGGCTCTGGAGCATCCGGCCCCCGATGGGCGGCCGCCCGAAACTTTCGAGCTCAGGCGCGACGTTCTGCTGCCGAATTCGCTCTACTAGACTCTAGGCGGCTGGCGGTCGCTTCTCCAGGCGGTCCAACCTTGAGCGCAGCTCAGCGGTCTCTTCACCAAGTTCGCCCAGGACTCCGAAGACTTCGAGCATCTGGCTACGCAGTGTGACCTGCTGCTCGAGCAGCGCCATCTGGACCTGCTCGAAAGCCCGGGCTATGGTCTCGCGCTGCGTGCTCATGACCTGGTCACGATGCCGGAAGCCTCGCTCCTCAATTCTCTCTGCGCAGTGCCTCCCAGGGCCTCAGCGCTCTCTCCAGTAGATCACCCGGGCCACCTCGCTCAGAGCCACCAGCTGGCTGGGGTCGAAGGTGACGATCTCGTTGGCCCCTGCCACCTGCTCGCCGGGAATGCCCAGTCCGGCCAGCACCAGCTGGTAGTCGGGGCCGATGTTGGTGCCGGTGGGGGAGACGAAGTGCCGGTCGGCCACGAATCGAGCCTGCAGGTCGGCCCTGGTCTGGTTGGGGTCCACCACCGTGGGCAGATCGGCATAGACTTCGGGCAGGCTGAAGGGCAGCCCGCCCGGCGTGTAGTGCCCGCCCACCCCGAAGCTGCCGTCGGGAAGGCGCAGGATGCTGGTGAAGGCCTCTGGCATGGTGGTGTTGGGCGGAGGATCGTCGGTGCACCCGCCGCAGTTGTTGACCGGCACCGCCACCGAGCCGGCCCCGGCCCGTCCGAGCGGGAAGCTGAAGCGGGTGAGATCGCCCACGCCCACGACGAAGACGTCGTCCAGTGTCAAGGTCGGCGGAGGGCCCGACCGCCGGTGGGTGATCAGCCCCCCCTCCAGGCGCAGGTGCTGGGCGCTGAAGTTGCCCTCGCTGTAAAGCACCCCGCGGATCTTGGAGCTGGCTTTGCCCGAGCCGTTCAGGCTCAGGTTGCCTCCCGATACCAGGGCCACCTGGTCGGCCGAGGTCATCTGGGCCTGACCCGCGATGGTGAGTGAGCCGGTGGTGACGATCAGGCCCGTGCCCGAGAGCGAGCCGTCCACGGTCAGGTTGCCGTCCACGAACAGCACCGCGCCTACCAGCTCCAGGTTGCCCAGGTAGTGGAGCTCGCCAGTGCGCTTCCAGCGCCCGGCCAGTTGGGGAACCGCCGGGCTGACATCGGGAATGGCGCTGAAGGCCTGGCCATTGGCCTCAGGATCGAAGGAGGCGAGGGGTACCACGGGCACGTCGCTGGGCGCCTGGTTGGGCTGCACCAGGCCGCTCACGCTGGTGCCCGGGTCCAGACTGATGCTGCCGGCGGCCTTCAGATCGCCCTGAATCGTGGTGGCGGGCCCCAGTGCGATCTGGGCGTTGGAGAAGAGCACGGCCGGGTCGAGCTGATCCACCGTCACCCCGGCCGGTGGGCTGGATTCGGCCGCTCCTACCTCGAGCTGTCCGCTGCTGGCCACCGGGCCATCGGCCGCGATGGCGTAAGGGAAAGGCGGAACATTCAGGATGGCCTCGATCTGGCAGCGCACTCCGTTGCAGCTGCCCACCGCCACCAGGTGCACGCTCCGGACCGGCACCACCTGCCCGCCCGCGCCCAGGGTCGCGCCCCCGCCGAGCAGGTTGTTGAGCGAGAGAGGAATGCCCCGGTTGGCGGCCTCAGTGGGGTCGAAGCTGAGCACCCCCTCACAGTCGGCCGGAGCGCCCTCCCAGGCAGGCAGGGTCAGGGTCTCGAGCTGACCGGGAGTCCCCACGGTCTTGTCGCGGAAGATCCGCTCCACGCTCAGGGCCAGCACGCTGCGGGCCAGGTCGCCGGCGATGGCCTGGTTGCTCTCGCGAGCCATCAGGCCCAGGTGGGTCACGCTCAGGCTGGCTATCAAGAGGCCGATAGTGGCCAGCAGGGCCACCACGATGAGGGCCGTTCCCAGGCCCAGGCCACGGCGATTTCGCATTGCATGAACTATAGCACGGGAAGTTGGGCAGGGCTCTTCAATCAGGCTGACCCTTTCGGTTACGTGCGGTTACGTGCAGTCGGGACCTCCATCACCTTGCCGCCCGGTAGACCAGTTCTTTGGTTTATCGTAGAATTATCCTATGAGCAAGAAGGCGATCTCGGTGACTCTCGAGCCGGAGAATCTGCTCTGGCTCCGGGCACGAGCGGCAGCCCTGGGCTTTCGGAGTATCAGTCAAATGCTTGATCGTCTGATTATCGATGCCCGCAAACAGACCCCGGTCGAGTCGGTGGTGGGCACCATTCGACTTGATCCGTCGGACCCCGACCTGTTAGATGCGGATGCGGCGGTTCGAGCCCTCTTTCAAGAATGAGTCACGCGGCTGTTTCTGACACGCATGCTCTCTTGTTTCACGCTGCCGGGGCAAGCGGTTGGGCAAGCGTGCCGCCCGCTTCTTCGAGGAAGCAGAAAGACAAGAGTCGGTCGTCTATGTCCCCGCGGCGCTCTTGTGGGAAGTCAGTCTCCTGGCTCGAGTCGGCAAAGTCGAGCTCGGTCGCTCTGTGCGGGCTTTTTTTGAAGCTCTTTTCAGCAATCCAGCCTACCAGCCGTTCGAGCTCACGCCCGAGCAGGTCTTTATGGCCGACGAGGCCAGACCCAATGACGACCCGTTTGACGGACTCATCTGCGCGGCGGCGCGGTTTCTAAAACTGCCCCTGCTGTCTCGAGACCGCCAGATCGCCGATTGGGGCATCGTTCAGGTCATCTGGTAGACGCCGGGGACCACGCCGAAGCGGAGCCAGGTCGCTCAACCGGGCCGCTCGACACTAATTCGAAACCGAACGCATTTCTAACAGATCGTTCGCCGTGAGTAGAAGAAGGAACGTCACAAACTTGCCGCTTTGTATTGATTGTGCTAGAATTACAGGGTGCTCCGCCGGCTCGTCTTGCCCCTGGCATTCATGTTCCTCTGCGCGTGCAGTGGCGGCGTCACCCCTGGCGGCGGGGCCTTCCCCCGCACGATTCCGTCGGATGCCGACATCCAGGGGCGCGTCCTCACCGAGATCCGTCTGACTGCCGATGAAACCAGTTTCCCGGTGGGCTGCGTCACGCAGCTCCGCGCCTGGGGTGTGTTCGACGACGGCCACGAGGCCGACATCACGCACCGCGTCAATTGGATCAGCCTCAATCCGGGCCGTGGGAGCGTGTCCTCCACGGGTCTCGTCACCGCCATGCACGCTGGTCCGCTGAGCATCCAAGCCAGACTGGGACCCGGCCGCGGCACGGTCGCCCTGGAGGTCTCCCGCGCTCGCCTCCAGAGCATCGAGGTGGCGCCGGCGCCGGACCGGCTTCCGGTGGGGATTGAGTCTCAATACCGATTGTTCGGAACCTACCACGACGCCACGGTTCGCGACCTCACCGCGGTCGCCATCTGGAGCACGGACGACGCCGGGGTTGCGACGGTCGCCTCCAACGGGGTCGTGACCGGCGTCGCGCCAGGGCGCTCGAGGATTCGCGCCCGGTTCGGCGGGATCGAAGCCGAGAGCACGGTAAACGTGGAAGTGCTCGAGCTCGTCAGGCTGTCGCTAGGCTCGCTGCACGGCCCCCGATTGCCGGTCGGGACCAAGACCCGGCTCCGTTCCCGCGCGCTGTTTCAGGACGGAGTCTGGCGGGACGTCACGCGCCAGGTACAGTGGGCAAGCAACCATCCGGAATGGGCCAGCGTGACGCCAGATGGGCTCGTGACCGCCCACGCGGTAAGCGGCTCGCCGGTCCGGCTTGTCGGCGTTCTTGGATCGTCTCGACTTGAGCTTGAGTGGTCCGTCGTCCAGGCCGAGCTTCGCTTCCTCCAGGTGTCCTCGACCGCGACCGGCCCGGCCGGTCTGACGCAGAGACTGAAGGCCACCGGACGCTACGTGTGGAGCCCGCCCGCCGGCGGTGAGGAAGAGTTCGAGTTCGAACTGACCCCGGTGGTTGCGTGGCAGAGCTTGGATCCGAGCGTCGCCACGGTCGCCGCCGACGGGCTCACGACCGCCGTCGGCGCGGGAGTTACGTTGATCCGCGCGTCTCTGGGCGCGGTCAGCGGAGAATCTGAGATCACCGTGTCCTCGGCGGTTCTCACGTCGCTGACGCTGTCGCCCAGTCCCACCGATCTTCTGGAGGAGACCTCGCGCCGCTGCCGGGCGATCGGGACCTTTAGCGACGGCACCGAGCGCGACCTCACTGAGGTCGTCACCTGGGCGTCCAACCAGACGAACCTTGTTTTTCTCAGTAATGCTCCGGGCAATCGCGGGCTGGTGCGGGGGCTCGACCCGGGCGTGGCGTACGTCTCTGCGCGCTGGAAGGGCTTCACCAGCAGTCGTCCGGTTCGCGTCAACGTGGTCGCACTGCAGAATCTCGAGGTTCGCCCCACCGTGGCACTGAGCGCTCCCGGGGCCACACGTCGGTATCGCGCCTTCGGCCGCTACGTCAATGGTCAGTCCGCAGACCTCAGCGATCGCGTCGCCTGGGAGAGCCAGGACCCGAGCCTGGTCTCCGTTTCATCGGACGGTCGGGCGCAGGTGCTTGGAGCGGTCGGCGGGCTATCGGGAGTGAGGGCGGTGCATCCCTCTCTGGGCTCGCGGCAGGCCACACTGCACTTCGGCTCCTACGCCTTCCTCGCGAAACCGACCCTGAACGCTGTGCAGCCCTACCGGCTGGACCCTGTGGATGGAACCCTGACGAACAACGGCGATCTGTTTGCGTCAGGCACCGCACCGTACCACCTGACTCTGGAGGAAAGCGGCCTCCGGCTTCTGATACTCTCAGGGGGGCAGCTGCGCTGCAGCCTGGTCGATCCCGCTACCGGCCAACTTACTTCTGGAGGCGCTGTCGCGGCCCCGAGCGGCGCCAAACAGGTGGTTGTGCAGCCGTACGGAGATCTCGTCTATGTAACCTCTCCCACGGGTCTGACCTCCTACCGTTTGGGACCGGGCGGGAGCCTGTCGGCGGTCGGGGCGACGCCAGTCAGTGGGGTCTTGAGTCTGGTCGCGGATCCCCGGGGCCGCTTTCTTTATCTCGGCACCTCATCGGGTGAGCTGCGGGGCTATGCAATCGGCCCCGCTGGGGAGCTCACGGAGGTCTACACCATCGCCGACTCGGGCTCATTCGCTCTGACGGTCAGCTCGCTCGGCCTGATCTGGCAGGCGTGGAGGTTTGATGGCGGCTCGAGCGTTAGAAATTTGGCGATCCTCGAAGATGGCAGCCTGGAGGGATTGCTGTCCCAATACTCGCGCTTCGTAGACGATTGGCCCGGCCAGCCGCCTCCGCCACCCGACGTCGTCGAGCAAGTTCTGGCGCGTTGCGATCGTTCCGGAAGGCTGGTCTATGAAGCCATCAAGCGGACCGACGGCAGTTCCGGGCAGGTCTTCTCCACCGTAAGCGTAACGCGGGTTGACTTCCAATCGGGCGGTGGATCACGCAGCCTACCCGCCCCGTCGGTCGCGGCGATGGATGCTCCGCTGGCCAACTATCTCTATCTGGCATGCGAAGGTCGTAGCGATTTGCACATCATCCCCATGTCCCCGACCGGCAGCCTGGGCACTCCCGTGCTACTCGAGACGGGCTCACCCACCTCGGGCATCGCTGTGACCCCTTAGGGCCGCCGAGTAAGACCGATTTGAGGGGGCTCCCCGGACAATCTGCCGGGACATCGAGCAAAATCTTGTCACCCAGTTCGAAGAAGGAGAGTCTGGACCGGCCATTACCGGTCGGGGCATCGATCAGGTCATCAGGTCGGTAGCGACACAGTCCTCGTCAACCGGGCCGCTCGACACCGATTTGACGCATGGACGCGATAGTCTCTTGTAGGGAATCGGGACCAGGGGTGGAACCCCTCCCGACCATCCGAAGGGAACCAAGACTGTGGAAGCAACCGTCCAGGAGGGGCTCAAGAAACCCCGCACCGATCTGAGCACCTGTATCGGCAATCCGATCCTCTTGTTCGTCAAGAACCCGGAAGCGCTGGCCGCGCTCAAGCTGCCCTTCGAGGGCGGTCAACTCGAGTGCCGCCTGGTGGGCGTCGAGCGCCAGGGCATCTGGTTCGAGCCGGACAAGTGGGTGGAGTCTGCCAGCAAGCAGAAAAAGCCTCTGCACCACGTCTTCTTGCAGTGGGAAGACGTGCTCTCCATCATGAAAGCCTACGAAACCTCCGACCTCGAGGGCGTGCGCCAGTATCGGGGACTGCGTCCGCGCTCGTAAGGGCGGAATCGACCGGGAGAACCATGTTGCGACCCTTCCTGACTCTGGCCCTGATGGCAATGCTGGCCATCTCGGCCCTGGCCGAGCCGCTTCGCCCCATCGTGGGCAAAGAGCGAAACCATCTCGTGAGCTCGGGCGAGAACCTCTACTCCATCGCCAAGCAGTACAGCCTGGCCATCGAGCACCTGTGCTTTGCCAACAGCATGCCTATCGGCCTGGACGTGGCCGTGGGCAAGGAGCTGGTGGTTCCCACCCGACGCGTCCTGCCGGCCAACCCGCCTGAGGACGGGCTGGTCATCAACCTGCCCGAACGTGGGGTCTACTTGTTCCGCAAGGGCCAGTTCGAGAAGTTCTACCCCGTGGCCATCGGCCAGCCGGGTCGCTTTCAGACGCCCGAGGGCAGCTTCAAGCTGGAGAGCCGGGTCGAGAACCCGACCTGGCTCCCCCCGGAGTGGGCCGGGCTGGGCGAGGTCACCGTGCCGGCCGGGCCGGAGAATCCGCTGGGAGACCGCTGGATGGGCCTGTCCCTGCCGGGCGTCGGCCTGCACTCCACCACCAGCCCCACCTCCATCGGAGCGGCCGCCTCCCACGGCTGCATGCGGATGTACCCCGAGTCGGCCCGCGAGCTGTTCGAGAAGGTGACCGTGGGCATGCCGGTGCGCATCGAGTACGAGCCCGTCAAAGTCGGGTTGGACGAGGAGACCGGGGAGGTCTACCTGCAGGTCCTGCCCGACGTCTACAGTCGCTACGACCTGTTGAGCCACGCTCGCGAGCGCTTGAAAGAGGCGGGTGTGCTGCCCTTCGTGGACGAGAAGCTGCTCGAGCGCCTGGTGCGCCGCCAGAGCGGCCGTCCCGAGCTGGCGCTGCAGACCCAGGTCCAGGTCACCCGCGGCGGCCAGCCGCTGGATGCCCCCCTGAGCGGGATTCTCAAGGACGGCGTGATGTGGATCTCCAGCGATCTGGCCCGCACGCTCGGGCTCAACTTGAGTTGGGACGCGGCCAGCCGCTCGGTGGAGGTCTCGCGCGAAAGCTCGGTGGTGCGCTTCCCGGTGATGGCTGAAAGCGGCCCCGTCGATCCTCCGCCGGCCTTCCTGTTCCAGGGGCGCACCCTGCTGCCGGCCCGGGTTTTGCTGAACGCATTCAGCATCCCGTTCCGCTGGGACGCTCCCAGTCGCACCCTGCACCTCGAGGGCTGAGTTGTCCGAGATCACCCTGTTCTACCTCAAGTTCGTCCTGCTGGCGGGGGTGTATGCCCTGCTGGGCCTCTTGATCCGGGCCCTGGTGCGCGATTTTCCGATGCCTGCAAAGTCGAGCAACGAGCCGATTTCTCAGGCTCAGGACGCTCCCGGCTGGTGGTTGGCCGTGCTGCAGGGACACGAGCGGCTCGAAGGTCGCAGCCTGCGCCTGCAAGAGGAGCTCCTGCTGGGGCGCGCGCCCGAATGCCAGGTTCAGGTGAACGATCCCTTTGCTTCGGCCCGCCACGCCAGGCTGGTGCCGCGCGGCGAGGGGGTCTGGCTGGAGGATCTGGGCAGCACCAACGGCACCTACCTGGGCGCCGAGGCGGTCAAAGGCGGCGTGATGCTGCCTGAAGGCGGCCGATTCAGCATCGGAGACGTGACCTTCGAGCTGGTCAAGAGAGCGTGAGAGCAAGAGAGCTGGGCCTGCTCGCCGCCGTCCTGGCGGTAGTGGCCATGGCCCTGGCGCTGGCCACCCGCGCGCCTGAGTTTCGTGGACCCCCGCCCTGGAGCTGGCTGGCCCTGCAAGCATCCGGCTGGATCACGGCCTCGCTGGTGCTGCGCTGGAAGAGAGCCGCTGGCGATCCCCTGCTGCTTCCCCTGGCCTGTCTTCTCTCCGGGCTGGGCTGGGTCATGGTCTGGCGGCTCGACCCCACCCTGGGCCAGCGCCAATCGCTCTGGATTCTGGTGGGCCTGCTGGCCTTCACCCTGACCGCCCTGGCCGTGCGCGACTATCGTCGCCTGGAAGACTACAAGTATCTCTGCCTGGTCTGCGGGGTGGTGCTGCAACTGGCGGTCATGCTCTTTGGCACCGAGATCAACGGGGCCCGGCTCTGGTTCCGGCTGGGCGGCATGCAGTTCCAGCCGGTCGAGGTGGTCAAGATCCTCATGATCTTGTTCCTGGCCGCCTTCTTGCGCCGCTACGGGCGCTGGATGCGTTTGGGGTTGCTCTCGCGCGAGGGCCGGCTGCCCCGCCGGGCGCTCCTTTTGCTGGGTCTGGGCTGGCTGGCCGCCGAGGGCGTGCTGATCCTGCAGAAAGACCTGGGAATGGCCCTGCTCTTCATGGGCATCTTCCTGACCATGTTCTACATGGCCACCGGCCGCACCGACCTGGTGCTGATTGCGGGATTTCTCTTCGTGCTGGGCGCGGTCGGGGGGCTTCTGGCCTTCTCGCACGTGCGGGTGCGGGTGCACGCCTGGCTCGATCCCTTTGCCGACGCCCAGAATACCGGCTTTCAGATGTCCCAGGCACTGTTCTCGCTGGGCTGGGGCGGCCTGTTCGGAACCGGCCTGGGCCTGGGCGAGCCCAACCGGGTGCCCGAAGCGGCCACCGACTTCGTCTTCGTGGCCCTGGCCGAAGAGCTGGGCTTCGTGGGGGCGGTGGCCATCCTGATCGCCTTCATGCTGCTGGTCACCCGCTCGTTCGGCGTGGCCATGCGGGCCCCGGACGAGTTCGGAACGCTGCTGGCCGGGGGTCTCTCGGTGCTGATCGCCTGGCAGAGCTTGATCCTGATCGCTGGCACCGTCAAGCTGATCCCCATGACCGGTATCACTCTGCCCTTCGTAAGCTACGGAGGCAGCTCGATGCTGGCCAGCTTCGTCATTCTGGCCCTTTTGACGCGCATTTCGGCCCGCCCCGAGGAGCCATGCTGATCAAGCGGCGGGTGCGCCGCCTGGCCATCCTGCTCATCTCGCTCTACCTCTTGCCGGTGGGCCAGTTGTGGTATTACCAGGTGTTGACCGCCTCGCGCCTCAACGCGCGGCCCGAGAACAGCCGCAGCCATGAGAACCTGGAGTTGCGCGGGCGCCTGCTCGACCGCCAGGGCAAGGTCCTGGCCCGCACCGACAAGGGGCGCCGGGTCTATCCCCTGGGAGCCGCGGCCGCCCCCCTGGTCGGCTATGTGACCGGTCGCCTGGGCAGCGGCGGCCTGGAGGGAGAGCTGGCGCGGGCTCTGGCCGGCCGACCGCGCCCGCGAACCCTGGAGCAAGTGCGCCGCCTGGAGCGCGAGAAGAGCCGCCGCGGCGACGACCTGGTGCTGACTCTGGATTCCGACCTGCAGCAGCAGGCTTACCAGCTGCTGGGCCAGGATCGGGGAGCCATCCTGGTGCTCGACCTGGCCACCGGCGACATCCTGGCCGCCGCCAGCCGGCCTGGCTTCGACCCGGCCACGCTGGAGAAGGACTGGCAGCGCCTGAGCCAGGACAAATCGGCTCCGCTGATCGATCGGGCCACCCAGGGCCTCTATCCGCCGGGCTCGTCCTTCAAAATCCTGACCATGGCTGCCGCCCTCGAGAGCTCTCAGGCCGAAGGTCCCTTTTTCTGCGCTGGCAGCCTGCCGGTCACGGGCTTTGAGCTTTACTGCGACGGCGCCCGGGCCCATGGCGCGTTGACCCTGGAGAGCGCCCTGGCCCTCAGCTGCAACGTGACCTTCGCCTCGCTGGGCCGCAAGTTGGGGCTGAAGGGGCTGGAAGACTGGATGAAGCGCTTTGGCATGCTGGAGGCGCCCATCAGGGTTCCCCTGGCGGCCGCCGGCCACGCTCCCCGGGGGCGGCCCGGGGCGGAGGAGGTGGCGGCGGCCCAGGCGGCCATCGGCCAGGCCGACATGCTGGTCTCACCGCTGGGGATGGCCCGGGTGGCGGCCGTCATCGGTCGGGGAGGCACCGACCTCCCTCCCCGGCTGCTCAAGGCCGTCAGCCGCGACGGGCGCACGGTGGACACCTATCCCGTGGGTCCACCCCGCCAGGTGGTCAGCGCGGCCACGGCCGCCACCGTGCTGCAGGCGATGCGGGCGGTGGTGGACCGGGGCACGGGCGGGGCCGCCGGGACCGCAGTGGCCGGCAAGACGGGCACCGCCGAGAACCCCCACGGGCCGCCCCACGCCTGGTTCGTCGGGGTGGCCCCGTCCGATGCGCCCCGGGTGGCGGTGGCGGTCATCCTGGAGAACAAGGGCTATGGGGGCCAGCACGCCGCACCGGTGGCCGGGGCTATCGCTCGAGCGGCTCTGCGCCTCGCTCGCTGAGCAACCTCACGGCCGTGCGGTCAAACCGCCAGCCCCGCCGTCCGCAGCACTTTGCGGGTGAAGGCCGGCAGCGCCCGGTGGGTCAGATCCTCCAGATCCACCCACTCGCCTCGCCCGGGGGGCTCCCCCTGGCCGCGATAGACGCGGCAGGTGATGCGGCGGAATGTGATGGCGTGGCGTACGGTGCCCACCAGTTCCAGGCCCTCCAGCCGTTCGGCCTCCGGGCAGCGCCACATGCCTTCCAGCAGTTCGCCGGGCCGGGCTTTCTCCAGGAAGACCTGGCCTGGGCGCAGCAGCACGGCCGCGCTCCAGTCCACCTCCTGCGAGCGCTGGGGCCGAAGGGGGGGAGGCAGCTCGCGCCAACGCAGCTTGCCGGCGCAGTCGTCGGCCAGCGGACAGGTCAGGCAGGCGGGATTGGCGGGCTTGCACACGGTCGCTCCCAGCTCCATCAGGGCCTGGGTGAAGTCCGCCGGCGCCTCGATCTGCGGCTCGATCCGAGCGGCCAGCTCGCGCCGCACGCGGGCCTGGCGCGGATCGCCCTCCAGCGCCAGAAAGCGCCACAGGACCCGGATCGCGTTGCCGTCCAGGGCCAGGGCCGGGCGGTTGAAGGCGATGCTCTCCAGGGCCGCGGCTGTGTATTCGCCCACTCCCGGCAGGGCCAGCAGTCCGACCCGGTCGGTGGGAAAGCCCCCCCGCTCCACCACGGCCCTGGCCGCGGCCTGCAAGTTGCGGGCCCGGCGGTAATAGCCCAGGCCGGACCAGGCGGCATGCAGCTCCTCTGAGCTGGCCACGGCCAGGCTGGTCCAGTCGGGAAATCGCTCCAGGAAGCGCTGGTAGTAGGCCAGCACCACCTCCACCCGGGTCTGTTGCAGCATGATCTCGGAAACCAGAATGGCGTAGGGGTCGCTTCGGTGGCGCCAGGGCAGGTCGCGTCGCCGCTCCCGATACCAGGCCACCAGCCGCTGGAAGGCGGCCTTCATCGAGTGAAGAGGCGGGTCTTCAGCTCCAGATGTCCCATGCGCGAGAGCTTGCCGCGCAGGCGGCTCTTGTTCTCGCCCCCCAACCGGGCGGAGAGAGCCCGGTTGAGCGCCTTGATGTCGTCGGAGCGCTGGATGTCGCCCTTCCAGTGTACCAGCACCCAGCCCAGGGCTTCCCGGCGCATGGCCTGCTTCTCTTGCATGAGCTGCTCCACGACCTGGGCCGGGGTGTAGTGCCGCTCGAGCGACTGGCGCAGACGGTCGCGCACGGCCGGATCGGTCTCGCGGGCCAACCATTCCAGCCAGTCGAATTGGCT
Organism: Candidatus Xenobia bacterium; assembly: GCA_045863235.1. Classification (GTDB taxonomy): domain Bacteria; phylum Vulcanimicrobiota; class Xenobia; order Xenobiales; family QWHO01; genus QWHO01. Next base: position 20,175 of record BTUM01000053.1, read on the forward strand.
CAGCTCGATCAGGTCGACCAGGCGCAGCCGCACCAGCGCATTGGGATGGGTGCGCAGCTCCCAGGCCCCGGCCGGGTCGTCCTGCACGGCCGAGCGGGCCAGGGCCACCTTGTCGGGGCAAAGGTTCCAATCGCTCTGGCCCAGCAACCAGGGCACCACCTCGATGCCGGCCTTGAGGCGGCCCTGGCGAGCCAGCTCCTGCACGGCGCCGCGCAGCTCTGGATGGGCCTCTTCGCCCACCAGAAGCTGCAGCGTGCCCAGTCTGTCGGCGGGAGAGGAGAGGGCCAGGGCCTGGTTGGCCTGCTCGCCGCTGCCGCCAAAACGGGCCAGTTCCAGGCGTTGCTCCCAGCTCAGCTCGGCCCAGCGGGAGTAGCCTTCCTCGGCCAGCAGGGCCAGGCAGGCCGCGCGCACCAGCTCGAGCTGCTCGCGGGAGGGCTCGGGGAGGCTTACCAGCTCGTAGATCTCATCCTCGATGGTGGAGTCTGCCCGCCGTCGCAGGTGGCGCACCGCTTCCAGGCGCGACAGGAAGAGCCTCCCTTCGGGACTGAGGAGCAGCTGCTGACCCAGGTGAGTGTAGGGCTCGGGACTCCAGCGGCGCACCTCCAGATGCTCCGGAACGCCTTCGGAGCGGGTACGGCGCAGCACCGTGGGCTGGGGCTGATAGCCTGGCAGGGCGCGGGCCGCCAGCTGGAGCCAGGTGCTGGTCTCAGGCGTCTCGGGCAACGACAGCAGGGCAAGAAAGTCGGGACTGGACATTGGATGGGCCCTGGTTCGACCTCGAAGAGGGGAAACCTGGCTTCAAAGTAGGAGATCGGCCGCCTTGGCGCCGAAGGTGAGCGCTTACTCGAAAGAGAATTTGCATTCTAGGCGCGCATGCGCGGGAACTACTGAGAGGAGCGTCCGGGATGGACACGCAACAAGAAATTCTCGAAACTGGCGTACTCACCATTGATGACCTTTTGCATCTGATGGTGGAGCGAGGTGCCTCGGACCTTCATCTCAAGGTCGGCAGCGCCCCGATGATCCGCGTGGACGGCGAGCTTACCCCGGCCACCTACGAAATCATGACGCCCGACAGCGTCCGCGCCATGTGCGAGAGTATCCTGACCGACGAGCAGAAGGCCAAGTTCATCGCCGAGAAAGAGCTCGACCTGGCCTACAGCGTTCCCGGCCTGAGCCGCTTCCGCGTTAACATTTACATGCAGCGCGGCTCGTGGGGTACCGCCATCCGAGTCATTCCCGCCCGCCCGCTCAGCCTGGACGAGCTGAAGATGCCCCCCATCATCAAGGACCTGGCCATGAAACCCCGCGGTCTTTGTCTGGTGACCGGTCCCACCGGCTCGGGCAAGTCCACCACCCTGGCGGCGATGATCAATCACATTAACGAGAATCGCCGCTGCCACATCGTCACCATCGAGGACCCCATCGAGTTCCTCCACAAGGACAAGAACTCGGTCATCTCGCAGCGCGAGATCGGCTTTGACACGCACAGCTTCGCGATGGCCCTCAAGCACGTGCTGCGTCAGGACCCCGACGTCATCCTCATCGGCGAGATGCGAGACCTGGAGACCACCTCGATCGCCATCTCGGCCGCTGAAACCGGCCACATGGTGTTCGCCACCCTGCACACCAACTCGGCGGCCACTACCGTCGACCGCGTCATCGACATCTTCCCGCCCCACCAGCAGCAGCAGATCCGCATGCAGCTCTCGGTCACGCTCGAAGGCATCCTCTGCCAAACGCTGATTCCCAAGGCCAAGGGCGGGGGCCGCGTGATGGCGATGGAGATCATGCCAGTGATCCCGGCCGTGCGCAACATCATCCGCGAGGGCAAGAGCCACCAGCTCCCCAACGCCATCATGTCAGGCGCCCAGCACGGCATGCAGTCGCTCGACATGGCCCTGCGCAACCTCTACCAGCAGGGCATGATCACCTACGAGGACGCCCTGGCGAAGTGCTCCTCCCCCGAGGAGTTCAATCGTCTCATCGGCAGGTAGGTTCGCGGTCGATCTCAAACTACGGGTTTTCGGTCGCATTTTGCCTTAGATCCGGAGTTCGAGTATGAACGTAGAAGAACTCTTCACCTCGATGGTGGAGAAGCGGGCCTCGCACATTCACCTGGTGCCGGGAAGCCCTGTGATGATGAGGTTGAACAACAACCTCGTGGCCGTGGACGGGCAGATCCTTTCTCCCGCCGACACTCGTTCCATTGGCGAAGCCATTATGAACGATCAGTTGCGCGAGGAGTTCGACAGGAACATGGAGACCGACTTCTCGTTCTCCGTGCCGGGTTTGAGCCGCTTTCGCGTGAACGTGTTCCGCCAGCGCGGCTCGGTGGCCATCGTCATCTCCACCAACCCTCCGGCTCCGCCTACCATCGAAGAACTGGGGTTGCCCGAGGCGCTCAAGACGCTGGCCCTGGAGGTGGACGCCGGCCTGGTGCTGATCACTGGCCCCAAGGCCTCCGGTAAGTCCCACACCATGGCGGCCCTGGTCAACTACATCCTGGAGATGCGCACCTGCCAGATCGTCTCCATCGAGAACCCGATCGACTTTCTGCACAAGAACAAGAAGGGCGTCATCTGTCAGCGCGAGATCGGCACCGACACGAACTCCTACTCGACGGCCTTCAAGTCGCTGCTCCACCAGGGGGCCGACATCCTGGTGGTGTCGGGACTCGATGAGTTCGATGTGGTGGACCGCATCCTCAGCATGGCCGCCGGCGGGAACCTGGTGCTGTGTACCGCTCAGGCTCCCAACGCCCAGGTGATGCTCGAGAACCTGATCGACTTCTACCCCCCGCATCGTCAGCAACAGGCTCGCACGATGTTGAGCGTGGGTCTGCAGGCGGTCGTGTCCCAGATCCTCTGCAACAAAGCCGGTGGCGACGGCCTGGTCCCTGCCTTCGAAGTGTTGCTTGGAACGGCCCAGGTCAAGTCGTTGATCAAGGACGGCAAGTTCTTCCAGGTGCAGGGCGTGATGTCCACCTCCGGCCGCGAGCAGGGCATGATCAGCCAGGAGATGGCTTTGCGAGCTCTGCTCAAGAAGAACCTCATCACGCAAGATGAGGCGCTGCGTCGTTCGGTGCGACCCGAAGAGCTCAAGAAGGTCATGGCGCTGCCCTACTGACCTGCGATGCTCGACCCCAAGCTTTTGCGTCGCGACCCGGATGCTGTTCGCGCGGGGCTCGCCCGGCGCCAGATGGATCTTGCCCCTGTGGAGCGCTGGCTCGAGCTCGATGCCGAGCGCAAGACCCTCACCACCCGCACCGACCAGCTCAAGAATGAGCGCAATCAGGTCTCGACCGCCCTGGGCAAGATCAAGAAAGAAGGCGGCGACATCTCCGAGCAGTCGGCCCGCATGCGCGAGGTGGGCAACGAGATCAAGGCCAACGACGCCCGCCTGGCCGAGGTGGAGGGCGAGCAGAAGAGCCTGATCGAGGCCCTGCCCAACCTGCCCGATGCCCGCGTGCCCGATGGCCCGGACGCCGCCGCCAACGTGGTGGTGCGCAGCTGGGGCACCCCCAAGAAGTTCGATTTCCCCGCCAAGGCCCACTACGACTTCGGTGAAGAGCTGGATATCCTCGATTTCAAGCGCTCTGCTCGCATGTCGGGCTCGCGATTCTGGCTGCTCAAGGGCTTTGGCGCCCGCCTCGAGCGGGCGCTGGCCAGCTTCATGCTCGACGTGCACACGACCGAGCACGGCTATCACGAGATCCTCACCCCCGTTCTGGTGAACGCCCAGACGCTCTTTGGAACGGGCCAGCTGCCCAAGTTCGCGGCCGACCTGTTTCATTGCAGCGATACCGACCTCTATCTCATCCCCACGTCCGAGGTGCCCATCACCAACCTGCACGCGGGTGAGATCCTCGAAGCTGGTGAGCTCCCCCGCTACTACTGCGGCTGGTCTCCATGCTTTCGCTCGGAGGCCGGCGCGGCTGGAAAGGACACGCGCGGCCTGGTTCGGGTCCACCAGTTCCACAAGGTGGAGATGGTCAAGCATACCCACCCCGACCGGTCCTTTGAAGAGCTCGAGAAAATGGTGCAGAACGCCGAGACGATTCTGCAGCGGCTCGAGCTGCCCCACCGCGTGGTGCTGCTGTGCACCGGCGACATGGGGTTCTCCAGCGCAATGACTTATGACCTGGAGTTCTGGTCACCCCCGCAAGACCGCTGGATCGAGATCTCGTCGTGCTCCAACTGCACCGACTTTCAGGCCCGTCGGGCCGCCATTCGTTTTCGGAACGCCCCGGGCGAGCCCACCGAGCTCGTGCACACCCTGAATGGCTCGGGGCTGGCCGTAGGCCGGACCATGGTGGCCATCCTGGAGAACTACCAGGAGGCGGATGGGAGCCTGACCATCCCGAAGGCACTGAGACCTTACCTTGGAGGGATGGAGCGCTTCAGGCGTGCTGGTTGAGGCACACCCCCTGTTCGCTCCCCGACCCCGGCCCACCAGCGGTCCCCTGTGCGAGCGCCTGCACGCCGACATCGCCATCGTGGGCGCCGGGCCGGCTGGCCTGGCCGCCGCCCTCACCCTGGTCGGACACGATCTGGAAGTCGTGCTGCTGGAGGCCGACGCTCTCGGGGCGCAGGGCGAGTCGCTCGGCCCCGGGGTAGCTCTGCCCGGCCTGGGGGAGCACTATGACACGATCTGCAGCTCGCTGGGCCAAACCTCGGCCCACTGCTGGTTCGACTTGAGCCTGGAAGGAGTGGCCGCCCTGGAGGGCTGGCTGCAGGATTTTCAGCGCGGCGGTCTGCTCGAGCTGGCTGCCAACCAGGCCGAGTTCGAGGAGATGAAGCGTGGCATCCGGGCCATGACCGAGGACGGTTTTCAAGCCCGCATGATGAGTGACGCGGCGGCCACCAACCTGGTCAGCGTGGCCGGGAACGCCGGGGCGACCTACCTTCCGGGTGCCCTGACCTTCGACCCCGCCCTGGCCCTGCAGCGGCTGGGCGAGCTCTTCGTGACGCGCGGAGGCCGCCTGTTCGAGCTCTCGCGGGTGGAGCGGCTGGGCCTGGACGAAGGGGCCGGTGTGGTTCTGCACACCGACCGGGGTCAGGTCGAGGCCGAGGTGGCCCTGCTCGCCCCCGGGGCGGGGCTCAATGAGCTGGTTGGGCCGGGTATGGACCGCCTGGTCTTTCCCCTGCGGGGCCAGTGCCTGGCCACGGCGCCTGCGCCAGCCAGGCTGGAGGGCACAACGGTGGTGGTCAGCGCCAACCGGAGCCACGAGATCTATCGCTCCCTGAAGGATGGCGGCATTCTGGCGGCCGGCATCAATCCCAGCTCGGGTTGGGGAGAGAAGACCTATAAGCTGGAAGTCGATAGAGTCTTCCAGAGCCACCTCGAGAAGTCCATGCACGAGCGGTTGCCTGAGTCCAGGGGCCTGGAGGTCACCCACCGCTGGGCCAAGGTCTACAATTACACGGCTGATGGCTTGCCGCTGCTCGGACCCCTGCCGGGAGACATTCGCCTGCACCTGGCGACCGGCTTTGCAACACGCTCCTGGAGCACGGGCGTGGGGGCGGGCCAGATGCTGGCCCGAATGCTGCTCGGCGAGACCGTGCGCTTTCCTCACGGCTGCTCGCCGCGGCGCTTTCTCTAAAGACGAGTCGCTCTATGCCTGGAAGGAGGCCAGCACCTTCTTGAAGATCGGCAGCAGGGTAGGATCATGCTTGCCGCCCGCGTTGGCGAAGAACTCTTCCTGGAACTCGGCCATGGGCACCGCTTTGTTGCGGTCCATCCACTGCTCCTCGTAGTCCTCCACCAGGGCCAGGATGCGGGCGCCCAGAGGGATCTGGTTGCCCTTCAAGCGATCGGGGAAGCCCGAGCCGTCCCAGCGCTCGTGGTGGTAGCGCACCAGGGGCGCGATCTTGGTGAGGATCTTGATCTTGGCGATCACGTTGGCCCCCACCACCGGGTGCATGCGATCGCTGCGCGGCACGAAGGCCGAGCGCATCAAGAGCTTGCCGATATCGTGGAAATAGCCACCGTACCAGACGTTCTGGAAATCCTCACCTTCCAGGCCCAGTTTGCGGGCGATGGCCGTGGCCATGCGGGTCAGGCGGATGACATGCCCTTCTGACTCGGGCTCGAGGCATTCCAGGGCGCTCATCAGGATCTCGACCGATTGCTGGAAGTAGTTCTGGAGCTGGTCCATGACCGTCAGATTCTGCAGGGCCACGGCGGCGTGGCTGGCCAGCACCTCCAGAATCTCGCGGTCTTGCTCGTTGAAGCCGCCCGGCTTGTTGATGGCTTCCACCACGCCAAAGCACTTATCGCCCCACACGATGGGCACGGCCAGCAGGGACACGGTCGGATTGGAGGTGGCCTTGTCCACCCCTTTGTAGTGTCGAGGGTCGGAGGGCACGTCGTTGATGATTTCCGATTCCCGGCTCAACAGAACGTGCCCCGCGATACTGGGCCGATCGAGCGGCACCCGGATGGTCTCCACCAACTGCCCCATGTCTCCGGCATGCTTGCGGAAAAAGAGCTCGTTGCGCTCGTGGTCGTGCAGCAGAATGGAGGCCTCGTCGGCCTCGGTGATCTCCTGGCTGCAGGCGGTAATGCGGCCGAGCAACTCGTCCATGTCGGTGCTGGTGGCCATCATCTGCTCCATCTCGAGCAGGCGGGTGAACTTGCTGACGCGCTCTTCGATGCTCTGCATATCAGTTGTCGGTGGTGACACGCAGCAACTCTTCATAAGTGGTGATGCCGTTGAACACCTTGCGCAGACCGTCGTTATAGAGCGAGCCCAGTCCGCAGTTCTTCTTGGCCTCGGCCTCCAGCTCGAGCTGGGTGGCTTCGCGCACGATCATGTCGCGCAGCGTATCGTTGGTCTTGAACACCTCGTAGATGCCCTGCCGGCCCTTGTAGCCTGATTGGTTGCAGTTGGGGCAGCCGCGCCCTCTCTGCATCTGGGCCTTGCTCGGGTCAAAGCCGTAAGTCTCGAAAATCTGCTTCATCTTGTCGTTGGGCAGATGGGGCTCGGCACACTTGGAGCAGACTCGGCGCAGCAGGCGCTGGGCCAGCACCCCGTTGAGGGTGGCCGAGACCATGAAGGCCTCGATGCCCATGTCGGTCAGACGCGAAATGGAGGCAATGGCCGAGTTGGTGTGCAGCGTGGAAAGCACGAGGTGGCCCGTCAGGGCTGCCTCGACGGCGATCTGGCCGGTCTCCTTGTCTCGGATCTCGCCCAACATGATGATGTCGGGGTCTTGCCGCAAGAAGGCCCTCAGCGCTCGGGCGAAGGTCAGACCCGCCTTGTTGTTGGTCTGCACCTGCACGATCCCCTTGATGTTGTACTCGACCGGATCTTCCACGGTCAGAAGCTTGGAGTCGGGCGTGTTGAGCACGTTGAGCGTGGCATACAGGGTCGTCGACTTACCCGAACCGGTCGGGCCCGTCACGAGCACGATGCCGTTAGGCTTCTCGATCAGCCCTTTCCAGAGCAGAAGGTCGGCGTCGTGATAGCCGAGCTGAGTCAGGTCGACCCGCGTCGAGCTTCGGTCGAGAATACGCATCACCGCGCTCTCGCCGTGCACGGAAGGCAGGGTGGAGACGCGCAGGTCCAGGTCTTTGCCGCCCACGGAAAGAGCGATGCGGCCGTCCTGGGGGACGCGTTTCTCGTCGATGCGCAGGGCAGCCATGATCTTGATGCGCGCCATGACCGCTGGCAAGAGGGCTACCGGGATGTTGCTCATCTCCTGGCTGAGCATGCCGTCCACCCGGTAGCGTACGATCACCTCGTCCTCGAAGGGCTCGATGTGAATGTCGGAAGCCTTCTTGGTGATGGCGTTGACGATGATGTGGTTGGTCAGCTTGATAACCGGCTGGTCGATCTGGGCCTCGATGTTGGCGTCGTGGTCTTCCTTCTCTTCCTTGATGTCGATGCCGGCGTCGGAGGCCTGGTCGACCAGCTCTTTCCAGCGCTGGTCCTCGCCGTAGACGTGGTCGATGGCCTTGATGATGTCGACTCCGCGGGCGAGCACCGCGTCCACTTCAAAGCCGGTGCGAATCTTGATGTCGTCGATGGCGAAGACGTCCAGTGGATCGGCCATCGCCAGCGTCACCCGCCGCTCCAGCTTGCCGATGCAGACCAGCTTGTAGCGCCGCGCCATGGCCTCGGGAATGATCGTCCCGACCTCTTTGTCCAGCTCCAGCTCCATCAAGTTGACAAAGCGGACGCGCATGCGCTTGGCTTTTGCCTGGAGGTCGTCGTCGCTCTCGTCGAGTTGGCTCGATGCCAGTTCCTGCGTTTCCATGGGTTGGCCCCTCCTTTATCCTTTGTCTGAAGGGGGCGGCTCTTTACCCTCTTCGCTGATTTTGTCTTTGATGATGTCGCGGAAGACCTCGAAGAGATCGGGGTCGAAGTGCCCGTCCTTCATTTTCTCCATGATCTCGAAGGCCTCGGCGGTGGTGAAATTCTTGGTGCGATAGACGCGCTTGGTGGTCAGGGCGCTCCATACATCGGCGATGGTCATGACCCGGGTCAGCAGGGGAATGCCGGTTCCATCCCGCTTATCCTCCTCGCGCCCGCTCTTTTTGTCGGGATAGCCGCTGCCGTCAAACTTCTCGTGGTGGCCGCGCACGATGGTCACCAGCTCGTCCATGCCGGGCACGTTGCGGAAGAACTCGGCCGACCAGGCAGCGTGGGTCTTCATGATCTCGAACTCTTCGTCGGTGAGCTTGCGGGGGGCATTGAGAATCTCTTCGTCGATGTAGATCTTGCCCACGTCGTGCAATTCGGCCCCGATGCGATAATACTCTTGCTCTTTTTTCTCCAGGCCCAGCTTCTGGACGATCTTGAGGCCCATGTTGCGCACGTCCATCGAATGGCGGAACGTGTAGTTGTCCTTGCGGTCCAGGGCGATCACCATCATCCGCATGACGTTGAGCTGGGCTTCCACCGACAACAGCTTGTAAAGCTCGATGTTCTTCTCCAGGGCCGCCACCACGCGCGGATTGTAGAGCTCTCCGGAGCGGCTGCGGATGATCTCCAGCGCCTCGGAATCGGTCTTTCCCTGGTAAGCCCGGCTGCGCAGCATCAGGTAGTCGTCGGCCACCTTGAGGATCTGGGCTTCGAGTGGCATCTTTCGGTAGTCGGACTCTCCCAGGAAGCGGATGAAGGAGAGGTTCTCGTGCAGGTTCTGGTTGGGCTCGAGAATCTCCACCGCCAGCTCGAAGATTCGCTTCAGCTTGGCCTGCTCTTCCGGGTCCAGAGCCTGGCCGTGGCGTTCCTTGCGCACGAGTTGGCCGGCCAGCGAGACCTTGCCGATCTCGTGCAGGTAGCCGGCGAACAGGATCTCCTCGCTGACCATCGGGCAGAGCATCTTGCTCATCTCGCGGGCCAGCTGGCCGGTTTCTTTGCAGTGCTCGACTTGCTCGGGTCCCCCGGCTGCCTCGTTGAGCTTCATCAATAGATCGATGTAGCCGTAATCGAGCTCGAGCCGCCGACCGGCCCGGAACTTGCCACGATTCTCCTCGCTCGAGCCCTCGCCTTCGAGCAGCGAGACCCGGGTGGCCCGCAGCCGGTCCATCTTCTCGGCCAGTTCGGGAATGCGCCGGGTCAGCTGGATGAAGTCTTCCCGGATCAAGACCAGGGCCTCCACATCATCCACCGCCTTGACGGTGGCCGAGCGGGGCTGATCCACCATGAGGGCCATCTCGCCGAACCCCTCTCCCAGACCCAGCTCGCTGAGAACCAGCTCCTCGTCGTTGACCGACTTGAGCACGCGCACGTGCCCATTGCGGATGACATAGAACGAGTCGCCCATGTCCCCTTCCTTGACGATGACCGAGCCGCCCGGAAAGCGCTGCACCTGGAAGCGCTCGGCGATGGTCTCGATCACGTCGCGGTTCAGAGAATAAAAGAGCGGGTTGTTGGCGATGAACTCAGCCACGCTCGAGGAGGGCGTCAAGCTGGTTTCTATGTCGGTCAGTGACTCAGCCATGGAATTCTCCGTCGTTTCCGGTTTCGCTTAATACTCGATCGCCAACCGCTTGTTCCTGCTAGAGAAGAGGAGACTGCTCGTGCAGGGGAGCCGCGCCCGGGGCTACCTGGCTGACCAGGTTCAGTTTCGAAGCGGTCGGATCGACGAGCACACCATAAACTTTGAGCGGCTCACGCTTGCCTTTGAGCTCGATCTCCTCGAGATACTCCATGACCACGTCCGGATCGCTCTTGGCCATCTCGTAGGTGCTCTCGGTGATCAATACGGGCGAGTCGAGCTCCTTGGACTTGCCCTGCATGCGCGAAGCGGTGTTGGTGGGGTCTCCGATGGCGACATACTGCTTGTGCTGGGCCGTCCCCAGGCCGCCGAAGGCCACCATGCCAGTGCAGATACCGATGCCGGTCTCGGGCATCGGGCGACCCTGGCGCAGCCACTCTTTACGCTGCTTCTCCAGCTCGTAGATGATGGCCGCGGCGGCTTTGCAGCCGGCGGCGGCGTGATTGGGCTGGGAATTGGGCTTGAGCCCGAAGACCGCCATGAGGGCGTCGCCCTGATAGTCGAACACCGCCCCCCCGAAGCGCTCGAGCAGGGGACCGAGCAGGGCGAAGTAGTCGTTGAGGCGGTCGATCACCTCGACCGAGGTCAGCTTCTCGGCCATGCTGGTGTAACCGCGCAGGTCGCTGAACAGCACCGTCAGCTCGGTTGCCTTGCCGCCCAGCACCAGGCCGTTGGTGGCCAGCAAATCGTCGTAATCCACCGGGGTGAGCTCTTTGAGGATGCCCTGCACGTTGCGGATCACCTCGTCGCGCTGCGCGATGCGGCGGTTGCGGGTCACGACGTGGGCGATGTTGACGGCCATGAAGGACGTGGCCATGGCCCCCAGAGGGAGAATCAGAGGCCAGTCGATGGAGTTGATGTACAGGGCCCGATTGAGCAGGAACGTCATGCCGAATGCGGCGGCCAGGAGCAAAGATGCATGTCGGAAGCTGAAGGTCGAGATCAAGAATCCGGCCAGCAGCGAGCAAGCCAGGATGAAGGCCAGAACCCAGCCCACGGAGGGCTCTCGGCGGAACGAGTTGTTTAAAATACCGGCAATCGTGTAGGCGTGAATCTCAAGTCCACTCATCGGCCCGGCCGGGGTGCGCTTCAGGTCGTATCCGGCCGTGGTGGTGACGCCCACAATGGCCGCAAAGGGCCGCTTCCGGGGTTGGCCGGCCGAGTCCAGGATCGGTTTGCCGTCGGGCCCCATCTCCGGGCCGATGAGGCCACCCTGGATCCCACGCAGGCCGCCGGCGTGGGTATCGGAGCTCAGGGCATAGACCAGGGGGATATAGAGAAGGACTTTGTCCAGGGTAAAGTTCGAGTCGCTTTCATTGGCTTGGGTTCGGTAGAAGCCGGGCATGAGCTCCTCGAGCTGCTCCTGCGAGCTGAGGGACTGGTCTTTGCGGGCATAGCTGGCGAACTGGATTCGTCCATAGGTAATCTGGGCTTTGACCTTCTCGGGGCGCCCGTCCACTGATCGGGTCAACTCCATCGTTTCTTCTTCGCGGCTCAGGCCGGCCAGTACCTCGGCAGGGGTCTTCCCCTGGATTCTGGCGGCGATCTCGATATCCCAGGCGTAGTAGGTTGTTCCTTCGATGGTGACCGAAAGAAGGGCACGACGCATGATGCCGTCGTAGTCACTCCATTCCTGGGTAAAGCCGGTCCTTTGGAGGTACTCCTCGATCGTGCCGGTCATCAGGCTGTCGTGAAGCATCTCGACCTTGGTGGAGCCCAGGTCGATCACGTAGGGCACCACGACTTGCTTCTGGGTCAGGACTTCCTTGAGGATCTTGTCCGACTCCGGAAAGTCGGACCGGTTGAAGAACAGGATGTCCAGCCCCACAGTGGTGGCTCCAGACTCGACCAGGGCGGCGACGATCTCCTGGTAATGGGCCCGGTTGATCGGCCATGTCCAGTCCAGGGCCTCCAGGCTGAATTCGTCGATGGCCACCACGACCAGCTTATCTCGCACTCGGGCCAGATCCTCGGTAACCCTTCGTTCCAGGTCCGTTTTGAAAAGCTGAAACTGCAGGCTCTGGTCAAAGGGCATCAAGAGGGCCCGGCGATTTTCGTCCTGGTCCAGGCTCAGTCGCAAGCTGTTGCGATCATAGGCATAGGGGACGAAGAATAGCAGCCCCACCAGCAGGCATGCCCCCAGGGCCCACAGCCGCTCGGAGCGGGTGTAGTCGGTGCGAACCAGCGAGGGCAGACGCAGGCGCTTCAAGTCTCAGGCCATCAGGGCGGGCAGGGGGCAGCGCAGTGCCCGCCCTGTGGCGGTGGGCAACTCGAGGTCGGCGGTTGCGGATTGATCAAGAGCGGCACCCCGGTACCGCTCTGAAAACCGGTCTCGATCCCGCCTCCGGCCTCGGTGTAGGTTCCCTTGACGATCTGCTGGCCTCCTCCGGAGTCGGGCTGGCCGAGGATGTCGGCTCCACCGGTGCCCTTCACCAGGTCGATGTTGGCATCCAGCGCGCCGTCGCTGAGGTCGATACTGCGGGTCTTGTCGCCCTCTTGCACGGTATAGCTCTGCTGGCCCTTGCTGGAGTCTTTCTGAATGGGACACTCGGTGCCTGTCTTGACCTGGCCGGCCTGGTCGATGACGGCCGCGTTCCCGGCCACGATCACAACAGGATCGCCCAGATCAGGCTTGACCTCGACCACGCCTTCCATGACGACCAGGCGGGTCTCGCCCGGCGCGGCCCCCAGATCGAAGTTAGACTGGAATCCTGCGCCAGGTGCCCAGCCCGTTTTGGCGTCCACGGGATTGTACTGCGAGACCCAGGCGGTCCCTCGGGCGCTCAGGACCGCGTTCGGGGTTCGTACCTGATACCGCCGAATCTTCTTGTCGACCGGTGCAGCTTTGGTTCGCACGCTCCCTTCGGGCAGCCAGACGATACAGCGCACCTCATCGGGATTGTCCAGGAACTCGAGAATCGAGATCAGAGTGCGGGGCCCTACCTTGCAATTGACCGCGCCGTCGATCGTGCGGCACTCGGCAACAGCACCGTCGTAAGTGCGGGTCCATCCGGTGCGCTGAACCCAGGCAAACCGGGCAACCTTCTGCCAGCCCTGGTCAAAGTTGTCGGTCGGAGCCGCGGGCAGACGGATGTCGACCAGGCCGACCCGACGCTCGACTTCGGCCACGTCGTTCTCATCGGCCGCCAGTGGCTGCAGGGCCAGAACGGCCAGGAGGAGCCACCGTATCACATGGAGGGCTTTCGGCAAGAAACCCACCCCGCTTCCTGAAGATCTTCCCAAATAGGTTGGCTCCGGGTTGGGGAATCCCTGCGGACCTGGGACAAACAAAAAGCCCGGCCATCTCTGGCCGGGCTTGAGCCTGAATTCCCCTCTGTTTGCTTAGCGCCCGCGCCCGAAGGGGCTCAAGCCACCCGAGGAGTTGCCAGAGCTGGTCGGTCCGGTGCCGGGAGACGAGCTCGCGCCCGGCAGGAGGATCTCGAGCAACAAGCTGCCGTTCGTCTCCACGCCCGGCGCGATCAAGAGCGGCCCGCCAGTGACATCGTAGAGGTAGTTGTCGAGATACTCGGTGTAGAAGCCCTGAGGCCCGATGTTGGAGATGTAGTAGGTGCTTACCACCCTCTCCTGGTAGTCCGGGTCGGGCGTCAGCAGGGGCTCGGGAACGTCGCCCTGGAAGTGGAAGTCGGGGTCATTGTATCGGAACTGGGACGCGCCGCCGGTCGCCACCAGCGTGTCGCCCCGGCCCAGGGTGCCGAACAGGTTGCCCTGAGTGTCGCGAACCTCGACAAATCCCGAGAAGACCTTCATCAAAGTGAACATGCCGCCCTGGGCCATCAAGTCGCCGTCGGAGACGAGCGAGGCGGTGTGAGGCAAGCCAGCATACGAGTCAGCCACTTGGACCAGGAAGTCGGTGCCGCGGGCAGCCAGGACGGCCGAATTGGTGCGCACCTCAAACTTGTCGCGAGGCCTTTTGGCGACCTTGAAGCGGGCCGTGCCCTGCTTGACGATGGCTTCAGAGGAAGGCGAGTCGGGGTCGAACTTGGCCACGTCCACGATGGTATTGGGACCCATCAGCACGGCACTGCCGCCCAGGCTGCCGATCTTGGCGATCGAGTCGGCCATCGTCTCCACCAGGCCGGCTGCCATATATCGATTGGTCAGGACGTTGACGGGCTGGTTGCTGTTCACCTCGTAGCTGCGCACCACACCCTGGCGTCGGACGATAATTTTGCGCTCATCAGCCGTCACAGGCCCCCACAGAAAACCGGCCGCCACCAGGCCGATCACCGCCAGCTTGCTCCAGTTGCGAAATGTCTTCATGCTGTCCCTCTTCTGTTACTGGTCCCCCTCGCGAGGGTGCGATCCGAATCTTCTTCAAGTTCGGGCCTCTCAACCTACGCCGGCCCGGTTCCGAATTCCTCTTTATCAAAGAGAAAGGCCCGGCATTCACGCCGGGCCTTCTATGGAGTCGCTTTCGTGCGCGCGTCCGCGCGGGTCTAAACTTCGGGGAACTTGCGAATTACCCCGACGACCCGACCCAAGATCTCCAAGTCGGCTCGTCCCTCAGTAGCTCTGCTTCCATTGGTAAAACGGCATAACGTCGGACGATCTCCGTCGTCGGTCAGCACCATGTCGCCTTCACGTGCCCCGGAGGAACCCCGGTTGACGATCACCAGATCGCCAGGCATGATCGCTTCGTCACGATACCTTTCGCTGTCTACTGGAAACAGAAAAGATTCCCGATTTCCCACCAGCTCGAGCGGCAGGGAGATAGTTCTCTTGTTCCCATCAGGGTCGGAACCGACCCCGACAGGAATCTCCACCAACCGAATCCCCGTCCCTTTGGGACCATCCAGAAGCTCAATGCTCCTGGGTTTGGAAGGATTCCGACGCAGATACCCCTTCGTCTCTAAGCTACGAAGGTGACTGTGTACTGTCGAACTGGACGACAAACCCACCGCTTCTCCGATCTCTCGGATCGACGGAGGGAACCCCCGGGATTGCACCGACTGGCGGATGAACTCCAGGATCTGCTGTTGTCTACGACTCAAGCGACTCTTACTCTGAGTAGATCCAGGCATTTCCGGCCTTTACCTCCTAAGGGGGGGGTGCGATGCGTTTGGAGTATACCACCGGGGGGGTCGCCCACGCAACCGATGGAAGGGGCGAAAATTCGTTCTTTAGCTGTGAAATTGTTACTTAAAGTGTGTCGAACTTTACCTGTGGTTGGCAGGGGGGGCGCTCTGTCTGACTTTCAAAAGCACGGGCGGGGTGGGAAAAAATTTCTCGATGTAGCAAAAAATCTTTCCCAAAGTGCAGAGATGATGACGATCTGGTGACGGGCATCGGTTGAGTGCCTCAGCCGTTGCCGGTTCGGTCATTGGTCGGTCAAGTTTCTTCAAGAAAATAACAAGGCAGCCGTTCGCCTAAGACGAACCGCTGCCTGCTATGGAGGCGTTCTGACGCTTTCAGGTGTCTATACTTTGAGTATAGGGGAGCGCAGATCAGGCGCTGGGAACCAGAACCTTGACCGCTTCTTCCTCAGTCTTGAAGATCTCGAAGATCTTCACCAGTCCGGTGATGTTAAATATCTTCTTGATCTGGGGGTTGGTGCAGATGAGCAAGATGCGCCCATCGTGCTCGCGCACCTTCTTGAGGGCCCCGATCAGGACCCCCAGGCCGGTGCTGTCGATGTAACGCACCCCTTCAAGGTTGATGACCAGGTTGTAACGGCCCTGGTCAATGAGCTCGTTGATCGTTTCCTTGACGCGCGGAGAGGTATAAACGTCGATCTCGCCCTGAACCTCTACGGCGTGGGCACCGTCTGATATCGGTCGCGAGTTGACCTTGATGTCCACCTTACTATCCTCCTGTGGTTACAGCGCCGCTCGTGGGAACCCACGACCATCATACTCCGACCGGCCCCTTCGGCGCTACCCGGGCCCAATCGATCAAGGCAGCGTTGTCAGGCGCGCTGCTCGGGCTCACCCTCGGAACGCGTCGTTTTGCGGCGCTCGTCGTAGAACGATTTGCCCTTCTCGACCAGCTCTTGATAGTCTTCCTTCAGATCGGCTGCGAAATCGGAAGCCCGCTCCTGCATGTCCTTGGCCGTCTCGCGCAGCAACTGGCGGGTTTTCTGGCCCGACTGGGGAGCCAGAATGACGGCGACGGAGGCACCGATCACCGCTCCGACCAGAAGTCCGAAAGCGAAACCGATTCCTTCTCTGCGATTCTCCATCAGGGCCACCTTCCTTTACCGAACGCTCGCTCAGCGAACAGACAAACTGTTGAACTCGGCCCGGCTTCGAAGTGCCCGAAGACGAATCCTTCCCCAAATCAACCCGTTCGAAGGGCTTCCACCGGACTGAGTCGGGCAGCCTGGCGGGCCGGGTAGGCACCGGCCAGAAGGCACCCGATCACCCCAAAGCTGAGCCCCGACAGAAGGATCAGGGCTGTGGGGGCAAACAGGCGATCGTTGATCAGCACCCCGCTGGGCCCGAAGTGGGCCACCGCCCACTGGGTCAGGTATCCGCCCACCAGTCCGAGCAACAGGCCGGCCAGCGAGCCGACCAGGCCCAGAGCTCCGGCGCGGGCCAGGTAGATCCAGCGGATGTCGTTCTGGGTGGCCCCGACGGCGCGATAGAGGCCGATGAAGCGGGCCTCCTCGCGAACCTGCAAGGACAGTCCGGTCGAGATGCCGACGCCAGCGATCAGTAAGATGGCGGCCGCGAAACCCACCAGGGCGATGCGCGCCCAGATCACGCCCGTGGCGATGCGGCGGGCCATCTCCAGGCCCGGGGTGACCAGCCCCAGTTCCTCGACAGCCGCGGCCACGGCCTCCACGCGCTCGGGGGTATCCACCTCCAGGGTGACCGAGTAGTAGGTGAGTGGCTTGCCCTCCCACTGCTCGACCACCTCCAGGGGAAGAGCCGGGCCACTGACGGCGATCTGGTCCGAGACGCCCACGATCACGCAGCGACGGCGGACAGACTGGCCGGGGCTGAAGCTCGAGGTGCCCACCAGAAGCTCGAAGTGGCGACCCACGATGGCCTCCGGGGTGAGGGTGGGCAGACCGGTGTGAATGGAGATGCCTGCATTGACGATCTCCACAGCCGCCAGTGGAAACACAGCGGTGTAAGGCTCCGTCAGCGTGGGCGCGAAGCTGCGCCCGGAGGCCACCTGGCTGGACACCAGGCCCGGATCCACGCCCTCGACGATCATGTCGGTCACGACCGACTGGCCCCCGTAGCTGGCGTAGAGCTGGCAGGGCTGGGGCAGGCGAGCCTGGCGGTAGACCGCGGTCACTCCTGGCAGGGCCCGCAACTTCTCCACCGTGGCCTGGTTGATCGAGCTTTGAAGGGCCAGCGGGCCAACCTTGAAGCTGGAAGGTTGGACCTTGATCCGATTCGGCAGCGAGCCCACCACGCGTTTTCTCAGCAACTCCTCCACCCCGCTGGCCAGGCTGAGGAAGTAGACCAGGCAGGCCACCCCCAGAGCCACGCCCAGCGCCAGAGGCCAGTTGCGCCAGGGAGATGCGCCCGCTTCGCCCAGCGCCAATCGCGTGAGGCGGGTGCGCCTCATCGGACGAACCTGCCGGCGGCCATCTCGACGGTGCGCTCGGCCACGTTCAGAATGGACATGTCGTGGGTCACCACGACCAGAGTGACCTGCTCGCTCTTGTGCAACTCGGACAGGAGTTCGAGCACCACCGAGGCGGTCTCGCCGTCGAGGTGGCCGATGGGCTCGTCGGCCAGCAATATCGGGGGGCGGTTGACCAGGGCACGAGCGATGGCGACGCGCTGACGCTGGCCGCCGGAGAGTTGGGATACCGACCGGTCCTCCAGGCCTGCCAGGCCCAGGCGCTGCAACAGCTCGCGACAACGAGCCAGACCCTCAGTCATGGGTGTGGAGGTGAAGTAGAGCGGAATGGAGGTGTTCTCCAGCGCGGTTCGCGATGGATGCAGATGAAACGATTGGAACACGAAGCCGATCTTGCTGGATCGATAAGCCGACAGCTGGCGGTCGTCGGACCGGCTGAGCTCCAGGTCACCGACCCGCACCGAGCCGGCCGTGGGGCGCTCCAGGCCTCCGATCAGGTTGAGCAGCGAGGTCTTGCCCGACCCGGAGGGGCCCACGACGGCCAGAAACTGGCCCGCCGGCACGGTCAGGTCCACTTCGTCGACCGCCCGGGCACGGGCGGCATACTCCAGCGTCGCTCCCTTGAGCTCGATCAGCGGCCGGTCCAAAGATACAAGAACCGGGGCGAGTCGAAGGTGACCTCGCGCAGCATCTCCTCGAGACTGGGCGGGGCCGGACGGGCGCTCATGCTGAACAGGTCGGCCAGGCTGGGCTCCTTCTTGTAGCGGACCACCTTGGCCTCGGGCGCATTGCCCAGCTCGCGGCACTTGGCAAAGGCGTCCTCTTGATAGCCGATCTGATCGACCAGCTTGACCTCCAGGGCCTGGGGCCCGGTGAAGACGCGCCCGTCGGCCAACTCTCGCACCTTCTGCTCGGGGATCTTGCCCTTGCGCCCTTCGGCCACCACGGCCACGAAGCGCTCCCACATTTCGCTGATCAGGCCCTGCAGCAGTTTTCGCTCGGCTGGCGTCATGGGCCGGTAAGGAGAGCCGATGTCCTTGAACGACTCGCTGCTGTCAGAACGCAGAGATTTGATGGTCTCGACGTCGACTCCCAGCTTGCCCATCAGCTCGCTGACCTGGAAGAACTGGGAGATGACCCCGATGGATCCGGTCACCGTCGTAGGGTGGGCGATGATGTGGTCGCTGGCCATCGAGATGTAGTAGCCCCCGCTGGCCGAAACGTCCCCGAACAGGGCCACGATGGGCAGCCCGGTTTCCTTGCGGAAGAGCTTGAGCTCGTTGTAAATGCGATCGCTCTCGGTGACGCCCCCGCCTGGACTGTTGACCGACAGCAGGATGGCCTTGACGTTCTCGTCCTTCTTGATCTTGCGCAGTTGCGAGCGGATGGAGTCGAAGGTTCCTGGCCGGGCGGTTCCATCCACCCCATCCATGATGACTCCCTTCACCGAAAGCATCACGATCTTGTCGTCCGCTTTGGACTCTCCGTCCACCAGCGTCTCCTGGTAGCGCGTGGAGCCGCCCAGGCCCGAGCCTGCGTCCTCTCCGGCCACGGCGACCAGCAAGACCAGGTTCACCAGCAGGCTTCCCATCAGGAGGAGAAACATCAAGGCCGCCAGCCAGGGGAAGCCCCCTTTACGGGCCGGGGAGGCGACGGGTGGTGGGGGTGGTGGGGTCAGCATCTCTCGCTATCCTTTGAACAACGCGGTCAGGAAGAACACCAGGTTGGCGGGCCGCTCGGCCAACCTGCGCATGAAATAGGGATACCACTGCGAGCCGAAGGGCACGTACACGCGGACGTTGTAGCCCTCGCGACGCAACTGGACCTGGCGCTCGCGGCGAATGCCATAGAGCATCTGGAACTCGAAGCTGGCGGGGTCGATGTTGTGCTCGCGAGCATACTGGATGGTGGCCTGGATCATCTGCTCGTCGTGGGTGGCGATGGCCGGGTAGGTGCCGTGCGAGAGCAGATCCTTCATCAGGGTGACGAAGTTCTCGTTCACTTTGTTCCGGTCTTGATAGGCGATCAGGGGGGACTCGTGGTAGGCGCCTTTGCACAGCCGGACCCGGCCCTTGATGTCGTTGGCCCGGGCCACGTCGGCCCGGGTCCGGTGCAGGTAGGACTGCAACACGACGCCCACGTTCTCGTGTCGCGAGCGCACCTTCTCGAAGATCTGCATGGTGGCTTCGGTGTAGTCGGAGCCCTCCATGTCGATGCGCACGAAGATGTTGTGGCGAGAGGCTGCGGTCAGGATGCGCTCGAGATGGGCCATGCACACTTCCTGGCCATGGTCGAGCCCGAGGGCTGTCAGCTTCAGCGAGATGTGGCTCTCCAGCCCGGCGGAGGCGATGGCCTGCACCACCTCGAGGTACTGGGTGGCTGACTCCTCGGCTCCCTCCAGAGTGTCGGCGTTCTCGCCCAGGAAGTCGAGCGTCACCATCAGATCCTCGGCCCGCAGCGAGCGCACCGCGTTCAGCGCGTCCTCGAGCCCCTCGCCTGCCACGAAGCGCCGGGCCACCCGACGGGCCAGGGGGAACCTTACCATCATGCTCTTGAGCCAGCGACTGGAGGCCAGGGCCAGCAGGATTGGTCGTAACATCGTCGTTTCGTCCGTTAAAAAATTGGGCGGCAGCTTTCTTGCTCGGGCCGCCAGTCCCTGCCTGCAGGAGCCAGCTTGCGGCTCCGTCAAAGCCTGACGGATGTCCGAACGCCTCTACTTCCGCACCCGACAGTGGGTCCCGGTCAGCAACACCGAGGTGGTCACGCTCTACGAGACCGACCTCGAGCACCGGGTGCTTCGCTACCTGGTCGAAGGAGGAGGGCAAACCGACCTTTTTCGCGGCCCGAGCTACCGTCTGGAGCCGTCCTCGGCCCTCGAGCCCTGCCCGGCCGAGGATTTTCTCAGCCGCTGGAGCCCCGACCGTTCCCCCTCGCGGACCGCCCTGCCCGATCTGGTAGACCAGGAGGGCGACGGTCCCTCCGAAGAAGTCATGCCTTCGTGAGCGATTCGAGGCGACGGTGGATCTGCGTGGGGGAGGAGCCAGCGGTGCGCCTGGCTGCGCTCGACTACGGTCCGCGCGATGCTCCCACTTTGTTCTTTCTTCACGGCGGCGCCGGTAGGGCGACCCAGTGGCGCCACCAGATGGACTACTTCTCCAGCCGCTTTCGGGTCATCAGCTATGACTTCCGGGGCCACGGCGAGAGCGAGATCGCTCCCACCGGCTACACCTTCGACCTGATGGTGCGAGATTTCGAGCTGGCCCTGGAGGCCCTGGAGGTGCCCTCGCGCTTTGCGCTGATCTCCCACTCCTTTGGCGGGGCGGTGGCGGCCGGCTATGCCGCCAAGCGGCCCGAGCGGCTCGAGCGGCTGGCGCTGGTGGCCACCGCCGGCGAGATCCCCCTCTCGCCCCTGACCTCGGTTCTGCTCAAGTGTCCCGTGGTCATGCTGGAAGCCGTGCGCAAGGTGTTCAAGAACCAGATCAACTGCCCGCCCGGAGTGCTCAAGCAGCTGGTTCCCAACCTCATGCGCTGGCGCGGCTGGGACCTCTACGCCAGCATCAACGTGCCCACCCTGGTTCTGTCGGGAGAGCTGGACATGCTGACCCGGCCCCGGGCCATGCGCCGGATGGCTGACCTGATTCCCCATTGTGAGTTCGTCAGTCTGCCCTTTTGCGGGCACCTGCCCCAGCTCGAGCGTCCGGCCGCGGTCAACCGCATTCTGGAGCGATTCGTGGAGCCGGAGCGAAAGCGCACCTGGAGGGGCACGCTGGACGCGCCCGAGGGGGCTGCTTGACCGACTGGGCCCGCCACTACGACGAAGGGGTCCCTTCCCAGCTGACCTTCACCCCTCGCCCGCTCACCGAGCTTCTGGCCGAGTCTTCCCGTCGCTGGCCCCGTCGCGCGGCCATCTGGTCCGAGCAAGGGGCCCTGAGCTATGAGCAGCTCCTGGCCGAGGTGCGCAAGTTCGCCTCTGCGCTCGTCAGCATCGGCCTGGCGCCGGGAGAGCGGGTGGCCCAGCTTCTGCCCAACTCGCCCCAGGCGCTGGTGGCTCTCTACGGCACCCTGTGGGCAGGAGGGGTGGCCACGCTGGTGGCTCCCGAGACGCCCATCGCGCTGCTCGAGCGCCAGCTCAAGGACGCTCGCCCCCGGGTCGGGGTGGTCCCCTCGCCGCTCTCGCTCGAGCTCGAGGAGGTGCTGCGCCGGGCCAACATCGAGTCCTTCATCCTCAGCTCGGGCCGCGAGTACACCCGTTACCTGCGGGGCTGGCTTCGGGTGGCGGCCCGGCTGGCCGCCGGTCGACCCGAGCGGCGCTACCTTCGCTGGCGCCGACTGATGCGCGAGGCGAACGAGACGTTCCCGCGCGTCGACGTCGATCCTGCGGCCCCGGCGGTGATCGTCTACACCGGTGGCACCACCGGCTCGCCCCGGGGCGTGGTGCTCTCGCACCGGGCCCTGGTGGCCAACACCGAGCAACTGTCCGCCTGGGACGCTCGGCTGCGTCCGGGTCAGGAGCGCTTGCTCTGCGCGCTGCCCTTCTACCACGCCTACGGTTTGTCGGCGGCGGTGAATTTGTCCATGGCCAACGGGGGCACCTTGCTGCTTCCCCCCGAGCCCACTCCCGACTCGATCCTCGAGACCATCTCCCGCTTTCGCCCCTCCCTCTTTCCCGGCGTGCCGGTGCTCTACGCCGCCTTGCTCAATACCCCACGGCTGCGCTCCTATGGTCTGAGCAGCATCCGAGCCTGCATTTCCGGAGCCGCGCCTCTGCCGGTGGAGATCCAGGAGAGCTTTGAAAAGGTGAGCAAGGGTCGGCTGGTCGAGGGCTACGGGCTGACGGAGGCGGGCCCGGTGACCCACGCCAACCCGCTGGAAGGTCCACGCCGAAGCGGCTCCATCGGCCTGCCTCTGCCTGGCACCGAAGCCCTGGTGGTGGATCTCGAGAGCGGGGAAGAGTTGCCTCACGGAGAGGTGGGCGAGCTGCTCGTGCGGGGTCCTCAACTCATGGATGGTTACTTTGAGGCTCCCGAGGCGACCGCCAGGGTGCTTCGGGGCGGCTGGCTGCACACGGGGGATATGGCCCAGCGCAATCAAGATGGATTCTTCTACCTGATCAACCGGCGCGGAGACGTCTTGCGCCGCGACGATCGCCTGGTGTTCCCGCGCGACGTCGAGGAGGTCATCTACGAGCACCCGGCCGTGCAGGATGCCGCCGTGGTGGGCTGGCCCGCGGCCGGAGAGGGGCCCGGCCCCCACCCCTGCCAGGAGCTGCGCGGCTTTGTCTGTCTGCGGCCCCAGCGCCAGGCCTCGGGGGAGGAGATCCGGTCGTTTTGCGAGCGCCGCCTGCCCGCCTCGATGGTGCCCGCCAGGGTTGAGATTCTGGCCCAGCTTCCCCGGACGCGGCTGGGGAAATTGTTAAGGCGAGAACTCGGACGTTCATAAATCGGCAACAGATTTCAAGATCTGCTAATGTCCAGTTCACGACCTCTCAGCCCTGTGGTGGGATAGAATCCTCAGAGAAGCGAGCGGAGGAACCCACTGATGGAAATTCAACCCACCCAGGCTGTCACCAGCTCCCTGACCTTCCCCCAGGTTTTCAACGGCTCGATCACGCCGGCCGCCGCGTTGACGGTCGAAGCCTCGCCCTGGAGGACTCCCGAGCGCTCGCTGGCCAACGAGAATCTCCATCAGTTCTGGAGTGAGCTGTCTTTGGAGCAGCCGGTGCTGCCTTTTTTCGGGCGCTTCCTGCAGGGGGCCGGCGTCCCGGGCGCGGGCGGGACCCATGCCGAGGGGGAGGGGGACCATCGCCCGGCTCCCGTGACGGAAGGCAATACCGGGGACGCTAGCGGCCCGGCGCGGCCCCCCGCTTTGACGACGGCGGTGGGGGAGGGGGACCAGCAGACCCCCCCCGTTCTCGCCGGGAACAGTGGTGACGCCAGTCTCGGCTCCGCGCCGCGCTCGTTCTCGATGGCCAAGCACGAGACCGATCGAGATGAGCCGGCTGTGGTGGCTCAACCTGTGGTTGCGCCTGGCGGGGTCTGGCCCCGCTCGGCCAGCCAGGCCAAGCACGAGACCGATCGGGACGAGCCAGCCGTGGTCGCTCAGCCCGTCGTGGCGTCGGGCGGGGTCTGGCCCCGCTCAGCCAGCCAGGCCAAGCACGAGACCGATCGAGACGAGGCTCCGGTCCAGGGCCAGCTGGGCCAGGCGGGCAACCAGGCGGCCTTCTTCAATCGCTTTCTGAAAGCTTGAGCATCCTGATCGTCACCTACTCCGAGGACCACGAGGGGATCGACCTGGTGGCCTCGGAGCTGGTTCGTCTGGGGCACGAGGTGATGCGTCTGGACACCGACCGTTACCCCCAGGAGGTGACCGTGAGCACTCGGTACGAGGGCTCCTCCCGACGCCGTCTGGTTCGGGTCGGCCACGAGACGATCTCCCTGGAGGACTGCACGGCCGTCTGGTACCGGCGCTTTCGAGCCGGCGAGAAGCTGTTCGAGGCAGGGCTGGGTGATCAGCTGGATGGGGCCTATAAGGAATCCCGCCAGACCCTCTGGGGCACCATCGCCAGCCTGCCCGTCAAGCAGATGAATCCCTGGCAGGCCGTGCGCCTGGCCGACTTCAAGGAGGTCCAGACCGACTGGGCGCTGGATGAAGGCTTGAAAATGCCGCGCACCCTCTTCAGCAACGATCCCGCGCAGGTGCGCGACTTCTACGCCGACCTGGGCGGCCGGATGGTCGCCAAGATGCAGTCCAACTTCACGGTCGTTCGCCAGGGCGATCATCAGGTGGTCTACACCAGCCCCGTGACGGCGGAGGATCTGGCCAGCCTGGACGGCCTTCGCTATGCTCCCATGATCTTTCAAGAGCAGGTGGACAAGAGGCTCGACGCCCGGGTCATCGTAATCGGAGACGAGCTCTACGGGGCCTGCGTCGATCCGGGGGACGAGCTGGACTGGCGCAAGGAGGGCGAGACCTTGATGCCTCGCTGGACCCCCTGGGAAGTTCCTCGCGAGGTTCGCGGGCCTCTGCTGGGCTTGATGGGCCGGCTGGGCCTGTGCTACGGGGCTGCCGATTTCGTCGTTACGCCGGACGGGGAGTGCCTGTTCTTGGAGGTCAACGCCTCGGGTGAGTGGCTCTGGCTCGAGCAGCAGGCAGGCCTGCCACTCTCGGCTGCTCTGGCCCGGTTTCTGGCCGGGAGATGAGCTGAGGATTCTCTCCACGGAATGCCGTGCGCGGTCTCTATCTGGAAGGCGCTGGCAGGACCCTCCTCGTTTTCTGTCCCCCCGGCCTCCAAAGATTTTCCAAGGACGCTCCCGCTAAGCTGAGGTCGCGTCGGTGGCCGTTCGGACGATGGCCCGGTAGCAGGTGTGCAGGGAGGAACCAGGCGATGATGGGTGGCGCAAGTGCGACGGGAATAGCCCAGCTGGCATTGACCGAGCAGCGCTCGGCGGTCTTGCTCCAGGGAGTCCAGTCGGGCCAGATCAACGCGGACGAGTTTCGTGAATTGCAGATGTTGATCAACCGGCAGGCCGAGGCGGGTGGCAAAGGCGTCGAGTTGTCGGGCGAGTACCCGGACAGCACAATTGGTAAGGCTTTCGCCGATCAAGCCACCACCCGTGCCATCCAGGAGGACATGGGGGAGGCTCAGGCCCAGTTCGACCAGCTCTATCAGGAGTATACGCACGGGGACTATCACCCCTCGACCTTTCCGGAGGACGGGGTCGAAAGTCGCCAGGTGCAACAGATCGACTCGCTCTATGAAGGCCTGAAGAACGGCTCCGTAACGGGAGACGAGGCCAGGGCGGTGCTCGGCACCCAGGTCTGGGCCAGCTTCTTCCTGGGCAAGGCCCAGTCTGACGGCCAACTGGACGAGTCCGAACGAGTGGATGTTCACGAGAGGCTCAACACGGCTGGAGCAATGCTGAACACCGCTCGCACTGGCGAGCTGCGGCTGTCATGACCCCGCCGCGCGGGATCACGCCGCTGCTGCAATGGCTGCTCATCGAGGTGCTCGAACGACCCCGCGCCGAGTTGATGACCCACCTCGAGGAAGTCGTGCTCCGACTCGACAGCCTGGAGGACCGACTTCCCCGGGTGGCGGGCCTGGAGGAGATCGAGTCACGCTTCCTGGAAGCCGGCGAGGCCTACCGCGAAGCCGTCTTCGCCCTGGTTGCCCAGATCGAGCACCGGGTTCAGGGGCGCTGGGCCTACGCAGCCCGCTGCGTGCGTCATGGCGCCGCGCTGCTCGAGCAGGCGGACGCGCTCAACTACCGCCTGCGACAGCGCGTCCTGGGACGGGTCGCCTGACGGCCGGCGGGGAGAAGGCTCCTCGGGGAAAACGTCACTGAGGTGGTTGGCCCAGGTGCGCTAGAATGAAGTCACGGTTCCCCGAACCCGCACGAATCGCAAGAAACGTCGCTCTTACCCGGGGAGCCTACATGGGGGCTCACGAATGAAGCCCCGTCGTGTTCTCAGTGCTTGCCGAGAGGCGTTTTGAGCACCGCGTGATCACCGTACCCGAGCTTACCTGAACGGGAGTCGGGGCACCGAGGCCCGAAGATTGTGAATATGAAGGCGCACGAAGAGCTTGGCATGACCCTGGAGCAGTTCGAGTTGTTCCAAGCTTTGACACAGGGCTTTCCCCATCAGAACGAGGATGGAGTGGACCTTTCCCTCCTCCGGCAGAACCTCGCCATGACGCCTGGCGAACGTTTGGAAAAGCTTCAGGCCGGGGCAAGGTTCCTGCTCGAGATCGAGCGTGCCAGAACCGCCTGAGTTTCGCAGGATCCTCGAAGTTCTGGTTGGGAATTCCGTCGACGTAGTCGTGATCGGTGGGGTCGCGATGGCCTTGCACGGGTCGGCGCACCTTACTCGCGACATCGACTTCGTCTACGCGCGAGACCGGTCGAATCTGGAAGCATTGGTCACTTCACTGGCCCCTTTTCATCCGGTACTCCGCGGAGCACCAGCGGAATTGCCCTTTCGTTGGGATAGCCGAACCCTTGAGCTGGGGCTCAACTTCACCCTCAGCACGGACTTGGGAGATCTCGATCTACTCGGACGGGCACCGGGCGCGCCTCCGTACGCCGAGCTTCGGGAACGAGCCGAGGTTATGAACGTTAACGGGTTGGCAGTCCCGGTCGCGTCGCTGGATGATCTTCTGTCCATGAAACGCGCGGCCAACCGCCCGAAAGACCGAGATCACGTGCGCGAACTCGAAGCCTTACGCAAGTTGAAGTTCCCCGAGCCATGACCAGGCGCACTTATGGCGCTTTGGTGATACTCACGGCTATAACTATGCTTGTCGTCGGCTGTGCAAAGTCGGAACCCAGCGAAGATGAGCTCGCAGAACAGACGATGCGCGATATTGCCGAATCGCATATCCAGGGGAACGTCCCTGCTGACAAGGACTTTCGCGCCTTCTTGGAGCGCGATCTGGCCGCCTATTTCGGGCACCGAGCGGGCAAGCAAGTGACGGTGGATTACGAGATGCTGCGCGACGGACCGACCCAAACTGGGATTGGCTACCCCAAGTTCTTCGCCTGGGTCAGTGTTCGAGAAGCTGACAGGGTCTTGGAGGAAGGGGCGGTAGTCCTGGCGGCTGTGGACAAAGAGTCGTTCTCCGTTAACGACTACCACGAGGCAAGCTCCATAAAGCAGGCACCGCTGACGGTCCGGGACAGCTTCCCTCCTCCGGTGGCCGAAGCGATTTTGAGTAGGGTGAAGTGAATTCCGGCCCGACCGGGCAGATACCTACGACACCAGCCGGAGGATGGCGTGAAGATCGAGTTCATCGGCGAGCCGGACCGTGAAAGGTCGGATTGAGGACTCGTACGGAGGGAAGGTCCATTCCGAATGAAAGCCCTTGAGGGCTCGGTTATCGAGTGGCAGAGTGCCCAAGAAGGGACGCGAACTTCTCGGCGGGTAGATGCCAAGGGTACGCTCCTCCCGGGCACGAACTCATTGACGATGCTGGAGTTCACCTCGGAGCAACGCGTAGTCCTGGACCCATGTAGTTGGGAGACGTATGAGCGCATTCTGGCCGAGCATGCTGACCGGAGCGTTCCGCGATTTACTTACTGCGATGGAGTTCTGGAAATCATGAGCCCTTCTCCCGAGCATGAAGAGATGAATGAGGGGGTCAAGCAGATCATCTGGGTGCTTTGCGAGGAACTCGACCTGGAGGTCCGTCCACTAGGCTCCACCACGCAGCGTCGGAAGACCTTGGCAAGGGGCGTCGAGCCAGACTCTTCTTATTTCTTTGGCAACACGGAGCGGGAGCCACTTGATTGCCCCCCGGACCTGATGGTCGAGGTCGAGATCAGCCGTTCCGCCCTTGACAAGATACCCATTCTTGCCGGGCTGGGCGTGCCCGAGCTCTGGCGGTGTGGGCCGGAGGGGAGCCAGATATTTCATTTGCGCGGCCAAACCTATGAAGCGGCAGAACGCAGCGCTTTTGTGCCTCTGACGGCCGGCGACCTCACCCATCTCCTGGCTCGCAGAGGACAGTTGAAGCAGAATGTCTGGCTGAAGGAGCTGCGGGCTTGGGCTCGAGCCAGACAGCCGCACTCCTGACTTCAGTGTGACCAACGCTCTCACGCAGGATGCTGCTGCGTCGCGGCTCCGGGCATCCTCACGGGGCTCAATTGATCACCGCTTGACCACCATCCTGGAGAATTGAGCGCTTACTGCCCCCAGAACCGCGCCTGCGGCCCACGGCACCAGACACGAGCGAGCAGCGGCATCCATAGCGCGGTTTCCACAGCCCCCACCTCCGGCCAGGCCAAATCCTACGTGACTCAAGAGAGGAAGCCCGATTGCCGAGCCGCCGAGAGCCAGGCCCCAGGATATCCCGAGTCCCAGGCTTCCTCGACCTCCGACCCATCGTGTCAGACAGTAGCCACTTATGACTGTGGCCGCCAGGAAGAGAGTCCCTCCGGCCCAGGGATTCTGCTGGCGGGTCAATCCAGCCATCAGCAAGCCTATCGGGTAAAAGACGAATGGCCAGAGCATTCCAAACGTCACAGGGCCGGCGATCATCCCGGCAAGAAAACGTGCCATGCTTTCCCTACGCAGATGGCAACCCGAGAGTTCAACGCTCTTCCAGGTTCATCAAGCTCGTACCCTGGGAACCTCCACGGGGCCTCTGGAGAGAGGCCCTGCCGGGTGACGTGCGCACTTTGCTGGGGAAGAGCCCTGGATTCCTAATCCGGTCGAGACAGGCTTCCTCGGTCAAGAGTAGTCCGAACACGGACTCCTTCGAAGGCAGCCCCGAGCGAGAGCACCACGACAAGGTCCTCAGCCAGACCTGCGGGCTGCGAATGCGGCAGAGGAACGCGGGGACCCGGAGCAGAATCCGCCGGACGCTATGAAAAACTTCCTTTTCTGCTCGCTCCTCGTGCTGGCGACCACCCTGGTGGCGCTGGCCGCTTCTTTGATCGTGCCCGGGAAGGGCATTCCCGAGGCCTCGCTGGGCGCCACCCGGGCCCAGGTGGAGGCCAAGCTCGGTCCCCCGCAAGACCTGGACCGCAACGAGTTTCGTCCCAGCGACGTCTACGCGCTCTACTATTCTCGCGGCATCGAGCTGGTCTACACCAACGACCGCGTCTCCATGATCACCCTGCACCCAGCTGACAAGCAGTGGAAACCCTACGCCGGCGCCACCCGCGAGGGCCTGTCGGTGCTCAGCAAGCCGGCTGACGTGCCCAAGATGATGGGTCAGCCCAGCGCCGCTCGGGACGGGGTGCTCAACTACGCCAAGCTCGGCCTGGTGGTGCAGATCAAGAACAATCGCATCGATTCCCTGATCCTGCGTCCGCCCGGAGCCTGAAGCTTGCGTCCGGAACTGGCCGAGGCTGCCCGCATCCTGGGCCGGGCCAGGCGCATCGCCGTGCTCACCGGGGCCGGTGTGTCGGCCGAGAGTGGCGTACCCACCTTCCGGGGCGAGCAAGGCCTCTGGAAGAGCTATCGCCCAGAGCAACTGGCCAATCCGTTGGCCTTTTCGGGCAATCCCGAGCTGGTCTGGGAGTGGTATCGCTGGCGCCAGGGCATCGTCCAGGAGTGCGAGCCCAATCCGGCTCATCACGCCCTGGCCCAGCTCGAAGGCACCGGAAGAAGCGTCACCCTGATCACCCAGAACGTGGACGGGCTGCACCGCCGGGCCGGCAGCGAGAACGTGCTCGAGCTGCACGGCAACATCTTCCGCACCCGGTGCACCCGCGAGGGGGGCGTGCGACAGTTCGAAGGCAAGCTCAAGTGCGAGTGCGGCGCCTGGCTGCGCCCCCACATCGTCTGGTTCGGGGAGCAACTCGACCCGGTCATCCTGGAAGGCGCCTTCTCGGCGGCCCGGCGAGCGGAGGTTTTCCTCTCCGTGGGGACCTCCTCGCTGGTCGCCCCCGCCAACATGCTGGCCGGGATGGCCGCTCAGGCCGGAGCCACGGTGATCGAGGTGAACGTCGAGCCCACGCCCCTCACCGTTGACGCCGACTTCTTCCTCCAGGGACCCGCGGGGGAGGTGCTGCCGAGACTCTTGGCAAAAGAGCCGCCACCATGATGACAGAACCCCTGCGCGTGGCCATTGTCGGCTCGGGTCCCACCGGATTCTACACCGCCGAGTGGCTCCAAAAAGAGTTGCAGTCTAACGTTCGGATCGACATGTTCGATCGTCTGCCTACCCCCTACGGGTTGGTGCGGGGGGGGGTGGCGCCCGACCACCAGAAGATCAAGTCGGTCACGGCCATCTACGACAAGATCGCCGCCCAGCCGGGTTTCCGCTACTTCGGCAATGTGGAGTACGGGCGCGACGTCACGCTGGAAGACCTGCTCGCTCACTATCACCAGGTGGTGTTCTGCACCGGAGCTCAGTCCGACCGCTCGATGGGAATTCCCGGAGAGGACCTGGAGGGAAGCTACGCCGCCACCGACTTCGTGGGCTGGTACAACGCTCATCCCGACTATCGCCAGCACTCCTTCCGACTGGAGGCCGAGAGAGTGGCCGTGATCGGAGTCGGCAACGTGGCCGTCGACGTGGCCCGCATCCTGTGCCGCACTCCTGAGGAGCTGGCCGCCACAGACATCGCCGAGCACGCCCTGGAAGCTCTCAAGCAGAGCGGGGTCAAAGAGGTCATCATGCTGGGCCGGCGTGGGCCGGCCCAGGCCGCCTTCACTCTGGTCGAGGTGCGCGAGCTGGGCGAGATGAGTGGGGCTGACGTCTCGGTGCCGCCAGCCGACGTGGAGCTCGACCCCGCCAGCCTGGCCGAGGTGGAAGCCGACAAGATGACCGCCAAGAAGGTCGAGGTGCTGCGCGAGTTCTCCCAGCGCGCTCCGGGGGGCAAGCCCCGTCATTTGAGCATTCGTTTTCTCCAGTCGCCGGTCGAGGTGGTGGGGGATGAGCAGGGGCGGGTCAAGGCCCTCAAGCTGGTGCGCAACCGGCTCGTCGAAAAGGACGGCAAGGTGATCTGCCAGGCCACCGACCAGGTGGAGGAGCTGCCGGTGCAGATGGTGTTCCGCTCGGTGGGCTACCTGGGCGTGGCTCTGCCCGGTCTGCCCTTCGACGCTCGCTCGGGCACGGTGCCCAGCGAAGGGGGACGGGTGGCCGGCCTGACCGGCGTCTACGTGGCCGGCTGGATCAAGCGCGGACCCAGCGGCGTGATCGGCACCAACAAGCCCTGCGGCAAAGAGACCGTGGAGAAGATGAGAGAAGATCGCGAAGCGGGCAAGATGAGCGCCCCCAGCAGCGAGGACATGGCTGAGTTTCTGGCCCGCAAAGGGGTACGGGTGGTGAGCTATCCGGACTGGCAGCGCCTTGACCAGCTCGAGGTCACGCGCGGACAGGCTCTGGGCCGGCCGCGCCTGAAATATTCTCGCATCGAGGAGATGCTGGGCGCTCTGGATGCGGAGGTCTCCCCGGCATGAAGGTCACCATCGTGGGCGGCGGCGGCCGCGTTGGCTCCAACACGGCGTTCGTGCTGCAGACCTGGGGAGTTGCCTCGGACCTGGCCCTGATCGATGTCTCGGCCGAGGGGGCCGCCGGCGAGGCCCTGGACCTTCTGCACGGAGCCTCTTTCACCGCTCCCCAGCGCTGGAAGTCGAGCAGCGAGTATGACGTGGCCGAAGGCTCGGACGTGGTGGTCATCACCGCAGGCCTTCGCCGCAAGCCGGATGAGACTCGGCTCGACCTGATCAACCGCAATGCCAGGCTCTTCCTGGACATCCTGGAGAGCCTGCGCAAGATCCCCCTGCCGGCCCACTGCTCGCTGGTGGTGGTCACCAATCCGGTGGACATTCTGACCCAGATCGCCTACGAGCGCTCGGGATTTCCGCCCCAGCGCGTCATCGGCCTGGGCACGGTGCTCGACACTTTGCGCTTTCGCTCACTTCTGGCCGACCACTTCCAGGTGGACGCGCGCCAACTGGGGGCTCTGATTCTGGGTGAGCACGGCGACTCGATGGTCCCCATCTGGTCCACTGCCAACGTCAACGGGGTGCCCCTGCCCAGCCTGCCCGGCTATGACCAGGCGAAGGTGCAGGCCATCTTCGAGCGGGCTTCCAAGAGCGGAGCCGAGGTCATCAAGCTCAAGGGCGGGGCCGGCTATGCCGTGGGGGTGGCCATTGCCGAGGTGATCCGGGCCATCGCGAGCGACTCCAAGAGCATTCTGCCCATCTCCACCATGCAGACCGGCCTCTACCGTCTGAAGGGCGTCTGCCTTTCGGTGCCTACCGTGGTGGGCCGGGGCGGAGCCGAGAAGCAACTCGAGATGGAGCTGTGGCCCAAGGAGCTGTCCGGCCTGCGCCGCTCGGCTGACGCCCTGCGGGAGATCTGGGACAAGGTCAAGCTCTCTGGTGGCTGAGCTGCCGTTGGTTCAAACGCCGTCGATCAGAGACCGACTTCGGGCTCACAGCGCTCGTCGGTACAATCGGTCATTGCCTTAAGCTAGCCTTTCTTGGCCCGCGCCGGAGTCTTCCGGGCGCTGTCCACTGCCAGCGTCATCAACGCGACCATGTGGTGCATCAGGGCGTTTACGTGGATGGCTGTGATCATCGTTGGATCAAGATGCGGCACGAAGCAGACAATGTCCCCGCCCACCATTTCCAACCCCTTGAGGCCCAGCAGGATCTGCATGGTCTCGTTCACGCTCAGGCCGCCGGCCTCCGGGTCGGCTACGGCAGGGGCGTCGGCCAGCGTCAGGACGTCCAGGTCGAAGCTGAGATAGAACGGGTCGTCGCCCAGGACCCGCTTGATTTCCTTGATGGTGGCGGGAATGCCGATCTCCAGAATCTCGCTGAGCGGCATCATCCGAAAACCTGCCTGCTCGGAGAAGGCGTCCATGTCGACCGAGAGGCATGGTCCATTCAAACCCACTTGCAGAGTGCGCTTGGGGTCGATCAGGCCTTCTTCCATGGCGATACGGGCCCAGTTGCCGGCATGGCAATGAAGTTCCAGAGCATCCCCATACGTGTCGGTGTGGGAATCGAAGTGGAGAACGCCCAGTGGGGCCTTGCGCCGGGATTTCGGCCCTGCGATGGCCCGCAATACTGGCAGCGTGCAGCCGTGATCGCCACCGATGGTGAAGGGTCGCGCGCCCCTGGCATCCAGCTCGTGGTAGAAGTGTTCGATCTCCAGCACCGCGTTGTCGCAGATGCCGCTGTTGATCGGCACGTCGCCGAAGTCTCGAATGCGCGCGACGTCGGCCAGACTGATGCCGAATTCGCGATGCATCCGCCGATACGGTTTGGACCGGTGCCGGACCGCGCGCGGCGCCAGGTGCTGGGTTCGCTCCATCGGATTGTGGGCCCACGGAAGCCCCACCAGAGCGATGTCGGCCTCGTCCCCAGGGGCGGCCAGAGGACAGCCCAGAAACGTCGGGATCCCCTCCCAATACAGCAAGCTCCCCACGGCGTTGTCAAGATTCATAGCGCACCTCCAGGGCGGCTTTCCTTCGGGAGGCATAAATAGGGACCTCCACAGCCTGGACCTCGTCGCATTTCACGGGGAACGTTCGCGAACCAGGAGCTCGAAGCTCGACGGGTGTGATCCAGGCCACAGTCAAACGGCCAGGTGATGCGGTAAAATCGGGGTGGAGGTGACCATATGCCCGTCCTGATTCACGATAGAGCGCGAACCTATCATCCCGTCGGTCGCGTTGAAGATAATGGAGTCCTGTATGTCGGCCTGCGTGGCCACAAGCCGATCGGTCGATTCGATCGCGACGGCCTGGTGCACGATACCGCCACTGGTTGGCACCCGATCGGCCGCGTGCAGGCTGACGGCCTGGTGCACTCGTGCCCCTTCTCCTACAGCCCGGTGGGCCACGTCGAGAAGGGGGGCATCGTGCACGACCGCCCGTTCAGCCGCCACGCCATCGGCCACGTGGAGGCCGAGGATCCTCAGATTCTCGAGTATTCCGAACTGGCCGGGGCAGCCTTCTTGCTGCTCTTGTGTCGCCATCGCGTGGTGGTGAGTGCGGCCGTGTAGGGCTTGCTCCTGGGGCCCTGGAGAGGGTAGCATGGCCTGGTGGGTGACCTCAAAGACCCCCGGTTGATGTACCTTAAAGCCTTCTTGTTCCTGGTGGCCGGCACCGTTTCGGTGGCGGCCCTGTTTCTGAGGAGCCCCACCCTGGAGACCGCTTTCCTGCTGGGGGTGGCGGTCTGGTCGTTTTGTCGCCTCTACTACTTCATGTTCTACGTGATCGAGAAGTACGTGGACAGTCAGTACCGTTTCGACGGCATCCCCTCTTTCTTGCTCTACCTCATTCGCAGGCGCCGTTCATAAACTCGTTACACGTCGGCAACCATTTGCTAAACTGCCTACCTGGACGAGGGGCCCTTTACGGGGGACAATGAGCGAGAAGGAGAGTGCTCATGTCGCAGATCAACGGGTTCGGTCAGGTCAACAACAACGTTTCGTTCCGCTTCGCGTCGGTGGGCGTGCGGGCCGATCAGGCCCAGGCGGGCGCCTTCGCCGGTCCGGTGGACGGGAGCCTGGCGGTCCGGGCCTTCATCGAGCAACTGAGTGGCTCGCTCGACCAGTTACACGCCGGCTGGGGAGGGATCGCGGGCGCGGTTCCCCAGCGTCCCCAGCCCTTCTTCGGGCACCTCCTCCAGGGCCAGCACCCGGGTTACGCCACGACCCAGAAGTATCCCAGCGACGCCGAGGATGGCGGCGGTGGCGGCGGCGGCGGCATCGTGACCACGCTCAAGTTCCCTTCCGATAGCGAGGACGGCGGAGGGGGCGGCGGCATCGGAACCACCCAGAAGTATCCCTCCGACGGCGAGGACGGCGGTGGCGGCGGCGGCATCGGCA
>BTUM01000054.1:0-54729 GCA_045863235.1 Candidatus Xenobia bacterium
TGCAAGCGAAGCGCGCAGCGAGCTTGCGAGCGTAGTCCAGGTGCAAGCGAAGCGCGCAGCGAGCTTGCGAGCGTAGTTCAGGTGCAAGCGAAGCGCGCAGCGAGCTTGCAGGGGGAAGCATGCGGCAATGAGAGGGAGCAGCGATGACACTGGTAGCGCCCCGGCACCGGGTTCGGCCCGAGGTTCAAGCCGTCATGGACGATGTGATCCGTCTGCGGCGCGATCTGCACCGCTTCCCTGAGCTTGGCTTTCAAGAGCACCGCACGGCCCGCGTGGTGGCCGACTATCTTGAGCAATTAGGGCTGCCCATGCGCAAGGGCGTGGCCAAAACCGGGGTGGTTGCCCTGGTGGAGGGTGCTCAGCCCGGTCCGACCCTGCTTCTGCGAGCCGACATGGACGCTCTGCCGGTGCACGAGGCCACCGGCCTGGAGTATGCCTCCACCACCCCCGGCAAGATGCACGCCTGCGGTCACGACGGCCACACCGCCATCCTGCTGGGGGCGGCCCGGGTACTGGCGGGCATGAAAGACCGCCTGAGCGGCACCGTGAAGCTCGTCTTCCAGCCTGCTGAGGAAGGCCCGGGAGGGGCCCAGCCGATGATCGAGGAGGGCGTGCTGAACGACCCGCCTGTGGACGCCGCCGTGGGCCTGCACCTTTGGAGCGACCTCCCGGTCGGGCAGGTTGGCGTGCAGTCGGGCCCGTTCATGGCTGCCTCCGACACCTTCGACATCATCATCAAGGGCCGCGGTGGGCACGCTGCCAAACCCGATCAGACGGTTGACCCGGTGGTGGTGGCCGCCCACATGGTGGTGGCCCTGCAGACAGTCGTCAGCCGCACCGTCGACCCGCTCGAGTCGGCCGTGGTCACGGTGACGCGTATGCACGGGGGAGAAGCTTACAACGTCATCCCCGATCAGGTCGAGCTGGGCGGCACCATCCGCACCTTCCGCCCCGAGATCCGCCAGCTGGTGCGCGACCGGATCAAGGCTCTGGTCGAGGGCGTGGCCACCGGCTTCGGAGCCCAGGCCGAGTTCCGGTTCGAAGAGGGCTACCCGCCCGTCATCAATGACCCGGCCATGACCGAGCTGGTGGCCGGTTGCTGTCGCTCGTTGCTGGGTCTGGAGGGCGAGCTGCCCGACAGCCGCACGCTGGGAGGCGAGGACATGGCTTACTTCCTGAACGCCGTGCCCGGCTGCTACTTCTTCCTGGGCGCTCGCAACGACGAGACGGCCTGCAACTATCCCCATCACCACCCGCGCTTCAACATCTGCGAGGAGGCCTTCCCTTTAGGCGTGGAGCTGTTCGTGCGCGTGGTGGAGAGCTTCTTTGAATCCCCACCAGCTCGAGCGGTATGAGCGCCACCTGGCCCTGCCCGAGATCGGGGTAGCCGGCCAGGAGAAACTGCTCGCTTCCAGCGTGTTGATCGTCGGGGCCGGCGGGTTGGGCTCGCCTGCCTCGATGTATCTGGCAGCCGCCGGCGTCGGCCGGATCGGTCTGGTGGATGGCGACCGGGTGGACCGCTCCAACTTGCAGCGCCAGATCCTCCACGAGGACGCTTCCGTCGGTCGGCTCAAGACCACTTCGGGCGCCGAGACGCTGCGGCGTGTGAACCCAGAGGTCGTGGTGGAGGAGCATCCCGTGCGCCTCGTGGGTGCCAACGCCCGCTCCATCATGGAAAGCTACGACCTGGTGGTGAACGGGGTGGACAACTTCCCCACCCGCTACCTCCTCAACGACCTCTGCGTCTGGCTGGGCAAGCCGCTGGTGGATGCCAGCATCCTGCGCTTCGAGGCTCAGGCCACGGTTTACTTGCCCGGTCAGGGCTGCTACCGCTGCCTCTTCCCCCAGCCGCCCCCGCCCGGCCTGGTGCCCTCCTGTGCCGAGGGGGGGATCCTCGGTGCCCTGGCCGGAACGCTGGGGGCTCTGCAGGCCGTGGAGGCAGTCAAGACCCTTCTCGGAGTCGGACGCCCTCTCAGCGACCGACTCCTCCTCTACGACGCGTTGGGGGGAGAGTGGCGCAGCCTGCGCCGGGGCCGCGACCCCGACTGCCCGGTGTGCGGCACCGCCCCCACCATTTTGGAGCCCATCGACTACGAGCATTTCTGCGGTTTGAAGGAGGAGAGCATGGTCAAGGAAGTCCTGCCCGAGGAGGCCCACCAGCTGTTGCAGGGGAACCCCGCCATCCAGTTCCTGGATGTGCGTGAGCCCTGGGAATACGAGAAGGTTCACGCCACCGGCGTCAAGCTGATCCCTCTGGGCGAAGTGCCCGATCGGGTGGGCGAGCTGGACAAGAGCAGGCCCGTGCTGTGCATCTGCGCCAAGGGCGGCCGCTCCATGAAGGCATGCAATTACTTGCTCAGCCAGGGCTTCAGCGACCTCACCAATGTGGCCGAGGGAACCAAAGGCTGGGTGGAGCGGGGATTGCCGACCGGGGACTGATCCTCGTTCATCTTTTGTTTCGATCGCGGCAATCGCTGGTTCACGTCCTGGCAGCACGGCGTTCACATCCGGGTGGCACGATCGGGGTATGAGCAAGCCAACAACCTTCGGCGCCCTGCTGCGCCAACTCCGAAGACAATCCGGACTGACTCAGGCCCAACTGGCTGAGCGCAGCCGCTCGACCCA
This sequence comes from Candidatus Xenobia bacterium, assembly GCA_045863235.1. Lineage (GTDB taxonomy): Bacteria > Vulcanimicrobiota > Xenobia > Xenobiales > QWHO01 > QWHO01. Next base: position 2,626 of record BTUM01000054.1, read on the forward strand.
GCAGCGTATCTCCAGGCTCGAGAGTAACTTCGCTCTGGCGGGCAGGGAGGAGTGCGTGCGCCTGGCTGACGTGCTGCAGACTGAGGCGAGGGAACTGATGGCGAAGGTACGTCGGGTTGGTCCGCGATCCCCACTCAACAGCCTTTTGACCGACGACCGTGCCTGCTACACTCCGCCTTGCGAGAAATCCGGAGTGGAGCGTTACCGTGCCGGGATGGCCCGTTGCCCGGGGTTGCTCGGGCCCTTGTGGCAAAGCTTCGACCTTCCGCAGCAGACCTGGCTCGAGAGCGCCCCGACCGACTCGCTGGAGGAATGGATGGTGCTCGTTCACCGAGTCGCCGCCGGTCTGCGCCCGACTTTCTGCGCGCCGCTGAAGCTGGGAATTCGCATGCACCCGGTGGTGGACTGGCTTACCGGCGAGGCCGTCGGCGACCTGGCCTATCCCGCGCTGGTCGGCCAGGCAGCGGGGATGCGCCAGGCACTGATTCCCCAACTTTGCCTGCGCCCCGTCAAGACCGCCTACCGGCTCGACTTTGCTCTCGTCGTCCTGGTTGACAGGCGTCGCTTCGTGATCGACGGCGAGGTGGACGGAACCGGACACCGCTCAGGCCTGGACCGCTTCCGAGCCAGGGAGCTGCGCCTGCCTGAGCTGCGTTTTGCTGAGAACCTGGTCTTCCAGTCAGACTTCAACGAGCTCTTCGACGTCAGGCTGCGCCGGCTTCTGCCGCTGCGCCAGCCCTGACCCTCTCCTGTTTTCCGAGAGAGCCTCGCGCAACTTGAGTCCGCGGTGGTACCGGGAAACTCCCCGGTACCGGGCTGATTCCGGGGTATACGCTGGAATGGAGGCGGTACCGGGCAGGATCCCGTGTAAGCGAGAGCTCGGACCTGAGTCCACCTGGGCGGAGGGTGGTACCGGGAAACTCCCCGGTACCGGGCTGATTCCGGGGTATACGCCGGAATGGAGGCGGTACCGGGCAGGATCCCGTGTAAGCGGGAGCTCGGACCTGAGTCCACCCCGGGCGGGGGACTGGCCAGGACCCGGTCCGAGAGGACCGAACTCGCGCTAGCATGCGCTCTCCTGGACCGGTCGAGTACGGTTTGCTCCTTCTCTTGTGCCTGGCCTGGGCCAGCATCTATCCGCTGGTCAAGATCATCGAGCACGACTTCGAGCCCATCGAGCTGATGGCGGTGCGAGCTCTGTTTGCATGTCTGAGCGTGTTAGTGGTAGCGCTGGTGACGCGCCGCTCATTGCGCGCCACCCGCTCTCAGCACGGGCTGCTCTTGATTCTCAGCTTCCTCAACGTCACGCTGATCTGGATCGCCATCTCGCTGGCCGAAGAGCGCCTCTCCACGGGGCTCACTGCGCTTTTGACGGCGCTGGTTCCCATCGGCACTTTCCTCCTGAACGCGTTCGTGCTGCGCAGTGAGAGGCCGGAGGCCCGGCGCATGCTCGGTCTGGTCCTGGCGCTGGTGGGGCTGGTGGTGGTGATCGGTCCGTCCAGCATCGTCGGGCGTGGGGCCGATCTGGGGGATCTGGCGTTGATGGCGGCGGGCTGTCTCGGCTACGCCTCGGGCGGCCTGCTGGCGGCGGCCCGCGGCCAGGGCCTGCACCCGCTGGTCACGACGGTCTGGAGCCTGGCCTACGCCACCGCCACCCTGACGGCGCTCAGCTTCGCCCTGGAGAGCCCTCTGGCCCGACATCCCCAGCGCGCGGCCTGGCTGGCGGTGCTGGCCGCTGGCGTTCTGGCCACGGCCCTGCCCAACCTGATCTACTACCACCTGATCCAGAAGTCCGGGGCTCAGTTCGCCTCCCTCTTCGGTTACCTGGTGCCGGTTTTCGGGGTCTTGATGGGCCTGTTCTGGATGCACGAGCCGATGACGGTGGGGCTGCTGCCGGGGATCGCGCTCACGCTGGCGGGGGTAGCCCTGGTGCGCAGGTAAAGGTCCGAGGACGCTTCGAGTTCCTGGCCGTCCGCTTCGACGGCGCGGTCGACTACCAGGTCGAGCAGGGCTGCGGCCTGGTGCTCGTCGATCCCAAGGAAACGCTCGATCTGGGAACGCTGCGCCTGCGTTGAAGGCCTTCCGCGCCCAACCGAGAAACCCGATGGTATGGATGAGCTAGAAAAACTCTTTGCGGAAGCTTCAGCTTCCGTCAAGAAAGCCACCGCGCGCCCAACCGAGGCGCCCGCAGCCGAGCCTCCGGCCGTTGAGCCGGCACCGCCGCCCGAGATCCCCGTGATGGCCGAGCCTCAGGCCCCGCCGCCGCCCCCCGTGGTGCAGCAGCAGCAAGCCCCCAGGCCGCCCGCTTCGGCCCCGAGCGGACCGCCCGGAGGTCCGATCCACCTGCCGGGCGGCCAGCAGAGCCCCAACGGCTTCGTGGTGCAGAGCCCCAACGGTCCGGTCGAGATCGCCTGGAACCGCATCGAGTCGCTCCACCTCGGACGGGCCGAGAACCGCCAGTTCCTGGCCTTCCGCTTCAATCGCAACCTGTTCTTCTTCCGCGATGACAACGTGGCCTACAAGGGCCTGTTGAGCCAGATGCAGCCTTCGGCCACGGCCAACTGGCGCGCCCTGGTGGTGGAGTTCGCTCAGAAGTCCGGTCAGGGAGACGAGGGCGTGCAGGCCGTCATCAGCGGCGGTGGCATCGTGCCCAAGTTCAACACTGTTGCGGAGTTCTTTGCCCGACTCGGCTGAGCTTCCCGTCTCTAAAGGGAGGCTCTGGCTCGGAGGGGGGATCATTCTGGCAGGCCAGTTCGGCCTGGCCTTGATCCCGGTCGTCACCAGCTCCAACCTGCCCACGGTCTGGAAGACCGCTCTGACGGGACTCTTCCTGATTTTCCCCGAGCTCGGGCTGCTGGCCGGGGTTTCGGTGCTCGGGCGTCCCGGGTTCGACTGGCTCAAGGGACGGCTCTTCGGCCTCTGGAAAGGGCCCGTGGGACCGCAGCGGCACAGCCTGGGCATTACGCTGTTCCTGCTCTCCGGGCTGCTCGCCTGGCTGGCTCCCTATGCCGCCTTCCTGTTCGAGCTCCCGCTCAAGACGCTGCTGATCTGCGCCCTGACCGCGGACGTCTTGTTCATCCTTTCCCTGCTGTTGCTGGGAGGGGAGTTCTGGGACAAGCTGCGCGGCCTGCTCACTCGTTCATCCCCGCCCGAAAAGAAGGAACCCGGCCCGTCAGAGCCAGGTGGTACTGGGGAGGTATGATGATTCTGGAGGGTTTCCGAGTCGAGAGGGGCTTCGAGCAGGGGACACCACCATCAGCCGGTCTCTCGAGGGGAAGCACGCGGTGGATTCGAGGGGTTCTCTCTTCCGGGGCGACTTCCTGACCCAAGAATACCCCCCCCTGCCCGATCCATCCAAGATCCGGCCGGGATCTGCATGCGTGAAGTCGAAAGGCCCTCGATGCTGCCTCGTCGCGCTCTGAACTTCATCGGTCGTGAGGCCGAGAAGCGCCGCATCCTGCAAGACCTTGACTCCCAGAATCTGGTTCTGATCGAGGGACCGCGCGGAATTGGCAAGACCGCCCTGGCCCTGGAGCTGGCCCACCAGCTCCAGAGCGAGCGCCAGGTGGTCTGGCTGAGCGAGCTGACGGGGCTCGAGAGCCTGCTGCACGCTCTCACCCCGGTGCTGGGAGAGTCGCTGCGCCACGACTGGCTGCAGGCCGTCGGCCCCAGCGACGACAAGCTGCTGCTCTTGATCCAAGCCCTGGACGCGCGCCAGGTGCTGCTCTTCCTGGACGACTGCCACGAGCTGCTCGACTTTCTCCGCCTGGCGCAACGCTACCTCAGTGGGAGTGCGGTGCTGCTCACCAGCCAGGAGCGGGTCAAGCTGACCGCGGCCGAGCGCGCTGACGGCCTGGTCGTGCGCCTCAAAGGCCTGACCGACCGCGAGAGCGAGGAGCTGCTCGCTCGCCTGCTCGACCAGGCAGGCCCTTTCGACAACCTGGTGCAGATCTGCCGGGGCCACCCGCTGGCCCTGAAGCTGTGCGCCTCGCTGGTGCGCGAGCACCGCCTCACACCGCAGTCAGGGTCACCCGGGGCACTGATCGACGAGTGGGCCCGCGAGCTCGAGCTGGGCCTGAGCGAGCCCGAGCGCGAGGTGATGCAGCTTCTGGCCGTGAGCCTGGCGCCGCTGCCGATGCACGCCTTCCCCTCGGAGGTGCTGCGCGGGTTGGAGGAGCGCTTCCTGGTGGAGGTCTCCGACGCCCACGTGCGCCTTTTCGATCTGCTGGCCCACAGCCTGCGGCGCGAACTCGACGAAGACACGGCCCGGGCCCTGCACCGGCGCTGCGGCGAGCTCCTGGCGGGGGATGCCGGACTGGACGCGATGGTGCACGCAGTGGAGCACTTCCTGGCCGGCCAGGACCCCGAGCGCGCGGTGGAGCTGCTCTTGCTGGCCAAACTGCCCCTCTACCAGGCGGGCCGTTTCGAAACCCTGCTGGGGCTGATCCAGCGGGTGGGTCCCGGTTGGCCCATCCTGGAGATCTCGAAGGCTGACACCCTGGCCAGTCTGGGGCGCTTGGAAGAGGGGCTGGACGTGCTCGAGCGAGTCGAGCGCCAGGCTGACCCGCAAACTCGCCTCAAGTCGCTCAACTCGCGCTGCCACATGTTGCTCGACCTGGGGCGCTTCGAGGAAGCCGAGAGCATCGCCAGGCAAGCCATCGAGCTGGCCGACAGCCTGCCCGGACGCCAGCCGGGCCGGGTCAAGGCCCTCAACGGGTTGGGGCGGTTGCAGGTTCTGCGGGCCCAGGGAGCGGCCGGACAGGCCACCGCCGAGCAGGCCATGGCCATCGCGCGCGAGCTCGACGACCCCAAGGGCCTGGCATATGCGGGCTTTGTGCGGGCGCGGGCGCTGGGCCAGCAGGAGGCCTGGGCCGACTGCCTGCAGCAGTGCCATCGCAGCCTGGAGCAGGCGCACGCCGTGCACGAGGAGCGGCTGGCCTTCCTGGTGCGCTTCCTGGCTGGCGAGGCGCTGCTGAAACTGGGCCGTGGCGAGGAGGCAGCCCGCCACATCGAGGAGACCTGGCGCGCCAGTCGGGGATTTCCCGACGTGCAGCTGCGGGGGATGGCCGAGCTGATGCAGGCCAAACAACTGCACGCTCAGGGTCGCAACGAGCAGGCCGAGGTGCACCTGGCGGAGGTCGATCGGCTCTGCCAGCGCCTGGGAAACCCCGCCCTGGCTCTTCAGGTGTTGCTCATGCGCGATCAGGCCGCCGAGGCGGGAGCCCTGGCAAAAGGGGTGGGAGCGGCCCAGATGCAGGCCGAGGTTGCTCGCAAAGCCCCTTACCGGGCTCTGACCTTCGAGGGAGAGCGGGCCCTGAGCCCGGCCGACTACCAGGAGTTGCAGAAGCGGGAAGGAGAGTTCGACCTCTTCCTGGACCTGCCCGCCGGGCGTGCTATGGAGAAGAGCCGGGGCGCGCTGAACCTGCTGAACCGAAAGATCCTCACCCGCATCCTGCTGGCCCTGATCCGCGCCCGGGGGGCGCCGCTGACCCAGGAAGAGCTGTTTGCTCAGGTGTGGGAGTATCCCTACGAAGGCGAGTCCAGCGCCGCCCAGGTGCGCAAGAACGTGTCCGTGCTGCGCGACCTGCTCGAGCCTGACCGCACCAATCCGGTCTATCTCAGGCAGGCAGAGCACGCCTTCGGGCGCAAGGGGGGATACTTCTTCAACCTGGAGACCCGCTTTTGCGTGATCGAGGGCTAACGGTAGCGCTCGAGAGCAGCTGAGCCGGTCTGTCGGAATTACCCGGATCGTGCCCGGTACCGCCTCCATTCCGGCGTATACCCCGGAACCAGCCCGGTACCGGGGAATCTCCCGGTACCACGCTGAGCCCGACCCGGCCGGACGGATCCCTAAAGCGCAGCCAGCTCCACCCGACCCGCCTGCTCGGCCGGCAAGAAGAGCGACTCCACCGGCGCTCCGCCCTCGAGGTAGCTCTCCAGGCGGGTCACCCGCACCACCACCTGATCGGCCTCGGCGATGCCCATCAGCTGCTCCACCAGCTCGCGCGGCTTGGCCGCCAGACCGTCCGCGTTGCTCAGGCCGACCCGGTAGCCCACCCACTCCTCGCCCGCTTCCGCGAGCTCGAAGAACCGGATCAGCGGGCGGATGTCCACCGGCTTGACATCCCCCTTCTTGGTGCGGCGCTGCACCACGATCTCGCCGCGGGCCATCAGCTCGCTCGGGTCGAACACCGAGGCCATGGACGAGCGGGGCACCTCGATGAGGTAGTCGGCTCCGGTGATGGCCGACATCAGCGAGGGCGCAGACAAAGGCACCTCGCCGCAGTCGAGCACCTTGAACCCGGGCGGCAGCACCTGGTTGACCCGCAGCTTGAACTCGAGCGGCGGCACCGCAAAGAGCAGCAGCACGTCCACATAGTCGGCCACCGTGGCCATGCCCACCGGGAAGCCGGTGGAGAACGCCAGCCGCGGTTGGGGATGAAACCCTTCCGAGTAGCACATGCGCAGGCCCGCCCGCCGCAGGGCGCGGGTCCAGACGTTGGCGGTCTCGAGCTGGCTCAAGAGGCGCATCTTGCCAGTGCGCTCAAAGCGCGCCACCATGCGCTGGGCCGGGGTCTGCGGAGGCAGCTTGGGCAGCTCGGGGCGCTCCCAGGTCTTCTCTTCCTTGATCCCCTTCTTCTGGCGCGAGAGCATCTCGACGCAGGAGTCTTTCTCCTCGGTGATCACCCCGCAGGTCGAGCAGCCGGAATAGCGGCAGTCGCGGTTGAGCATCTCGGCGCGCGACTTGAGGTATTCCTTGACGTGGTACTGCTTGGTGACCAGGGTGTCGATGTGATCCCAGGGCAGCGGCTCGTCCAGGGGACGCTCGCGCAGGTAGTCCAGGGCGTCGATGCCGGTCTGGTCGGCCGCCTTCTCCCAGCGGCGCAGGTCGAGGTGCTCGTTCCAGCCGTCGAACTTGCAGCCGTTGCGATAGGCCTGCAAGAGCAGCTTGCCCAGGCGCCGGTCGCCACGCGACAGGATGCCCTCGAGCAAGCTCTGCTCGGCTTCGTGGCGTCCGAACTTGAGCCCGAAGGCCCGGGTGCGGTCGCGCAGCAGGTTCTGCTTGTGGAGCGTCTCGGGGATGTCGATCTGGCGGTCCCACTGAAACGGCGTGTGGGGCTTGGGCACGAAGGTGGAGACCCCGATGCGCAGGGCCGCTCGGCGGTTGACCGCCTTGCCGCGGCGCAGCACCTCCTGGGCCAGGTAGGCGATGCGCAGCACGTCCTCGTCGCGCTCGGTGGGCAGTCCGATCATGAAGTAGAGCTTGATGTGGTCCCAGCCCTTGCGGTAGACCGTCTCGGTGGTCTCAAAGAGCATGTCGTCGGGGATGTCCTTGTCGATCACCGCCCGCATGCGCGGCGTGGCCGCTTCAGGGGCGAAGGTGACGCCGGTCTTGCGCACGCTCTGGACCATGTCCACCAGGTCCACCGAGAAGGTATCCATGCGAAGCGACGGCAGCGACACGGCCACGTTGTCGGGGCCGCCCTGCAGCACCGACTGGGCCACCAGCGCCTTGGGCTTGGAGTAGTCGCAGGTGGACAGGCTCGAGAGCGAGATCTCCTCGTAGCCGGTCTTCTCGATGGTCTCGCGCATCAGGTCGCCCAGCGTGTCCAGGTTGCGCTCGCGCACCGGGCGGTAGATCATGCCCGCCTGGCAGAAGCGGCAGCCCTGGGTGCAGCCGCGCAGCACCTCGAGCGAGACGCGGTCGTGCACCTGCTGGGTAAAGGGCACGATGTAGTCGGTGGGATAAGGCGTGTTCTCCAGGCTCAAGAGCAGCGACTTGCGCACCGGAGCCGCTCCGGGAGCGCCCACCACGGTGCCGTTCTCGAGGGTGGCGGTGGGATAGAAGGCGGGCAGGTAGGCCCCCTTGACCTTGCGCAGGGCTTTGAGGCGCTCGTCTCGGGCCATGCCGCGGGTGGCCCGCAGGGCCTGGGCCAGCTGCAGCACCGAGTCCTCTCCGTCGCCGATGATGAAGCAGTCGATGAAGTCGGCCAGCGGCTCGGGATTGAAGGCGCAGGGCCCGCCGGCCAGGATGATGGGGTGCTCGTCGCCCCGCTCGCAAGACAGCAACGGGATGCGGGCCAGGTCGAGCATGTTCAAGATGTTGGTGTAGCTCAGCTCATACTGCAAGGTGAAGCCCACCGCGTCGAACTGAGAGAGCGGCGTGCGGCTCTCCACCGAGAACAAGGGCAAGGAGCGCGAGCGCAGCTCGTGCTCGAGGTCGATCCCCACCGCGTAGGCCCGCTCGCACCACACGCCGGGTTGGCGGTTGAGCAGACTGTAGAGGATGAGCAAGCCCAGGTTGGACAGTCCCAGGTCGTACATGTCGGGGAAGGCCAGGCAAATGCGAACATCCACTTCCGAGAGCGGTTTGTGGACGGAATTGAGCTCCTGGCCGATGTATCTGCTAGGTTTCTCGACGCGCGGAAGGATCAGGTCTTCAATGAAGTGCATTGGTCCAGTATAGCTTCCAATCTTCCGGGGAGCAACGGGGAGCCGAATAAACCAGGCCCCGTGTGACAGGGGGGGGCCGAGCGGCCTGCGAATCATCCCTGTCATGGCCCCCCCGATCAACCCCAAAGCTCGGGCTCCGATGAGGGATGTGGCCTTCTTTACCCGCCAGCTGGTCACCATGCTCGACTCGGGCGTCCCGCTTCATAAAGCGCTGGACATCTACGCCAAAAGCGACGAAACAAAGCTCGGTCGGGTGATGGACGAGGTGGCGGACAAGGTGCTGGCCGGCAACTCGCTCTCGGCTTCTCTCAGTCGTTTCCCCCGCATTTTCTCGCCCGTGTACGTTGGTCTGGTGAGGGCCGGCGAAGGATCCGGCCAGCTCAACACCATGCTCGAGCAGCTGGCCTCCTTGCTCGAGCGAGGCGACGGCCTGCAACGGCGCCTGGCAGCCAACCTGACCTATCCGGCTTTCTTGCTCATGGCCGGGATGGCTTGCGGCGGAGTGCTCATGTTCTACATTCTGCCCACCATGACGCCCATGTTCACCACCATGGGCGTTACGCTCCCCTGGCCCACTCGCTTTCTGGTGGCCATCGGCGACATGGCCCGCAATCCTTTTCTGGTCACGTTGGTGCTGGTCGCGGCGGCGCTGCTGGTGTTCCTGGGAGCCCCGGCCTGGCGGCGTCTGATGGCTCGCAATCCCACCTTGCGGCGCAAGATTGACGCCCAGATTCTCGAGCTGCCCCTGCTGGGCAACGTGCTGCGGAAGATGAGCTACGCTCGGGTCCTGTTCACCCTGTCCACCCTGCTCGAGGCCGGCTTGCCGGCCGCCACCGCTTTGCACATGATTCGCGAGGTCACCGGCAACGAATCCCTCAAGGCTCTCCTGAGCGCCTCGGGCCAGCGGCTGGAGCTGGGCTGCAGCATGTCCGAAGCGCTGGACAACATCCTGCCCCGGGGGGCGGTGCAGATGATCGCTGTCGGCGAGGAGTCTTCCTCAGCTTCGAACTCGGCCCGCCACGTCGCCAAAGTCTACGAGGATGAGGCCGAGATGGCCGTGAGCTATTTCGCCGCTCTGTCCGAGCCCCTGATCATGGCCGGGATGGGCGCGGTTGCCGCCTTCATCGTGCTGGCCTTCATGCTACCGCTGGTATCGATGCTGCAGAAGCTCTGATGGCCCCCAGGCGCTTCCTTTGGTACTGCTCGCTGGCTCTCTTTGTCGCATCCCTGGCTTTCTTCGTGTATGCCTGGCAGGTCACTCGTCCATCCGGCCCGGAAGCAGACGCTCGCTTCGACGGACCGGCCTGGCTTTCGCCTGAGAGCCTGGAGCAACTGTCACACGCGGTCTGCGAAGGTCTGGCCGGCCGAGCGAGTCCGGTTGCCCTGAGCGAGTCCGAGCTCAATCTCCAGACCGGTGCTGTGTACGTGGCCATCCGGTCGGCCGGGCTGGTGCGCGCTTACCAGTGGGGCTCAGGGGGAACCTGGTCTGAAAATCTCAACCAGGCCCTCGGGCAGCTTCCCCGAGAGTCGGATCTGGACTTCGTGGAGCTGATGCTGACCCACTCCTATCGCCCGGCCGACCTCTTTCGCGTGACCGAGTTGGAGGCCATGCGTGGGGTTTGGGGACTGGAGCTGCGCCATCGGGACCGATTTGTGCGCTACAATCCCTTGCAGATGATCTCGCGCGACTTTGGTTTCGTGACCAGCGTGGCCCATTTCGAGGACGAGCTCGGTCTGACCAGCGAGGAGCTCTACACTCGCGCCCAGGCCCTTCGATTCGACGGCTACCAGGTTCTCATTCGACTGGATGGAAAACCCCGGGCGATTCAACTCTATCGTGGCCAGCCACGCCCGCCGGAGCAGTTGTCCCCCGAACAGCTCGAAGCCATGCACGCAGCCCTGCTCGACTGGATGCGGGGGCCGGGCTCTCGCCTGACCTCTGGCTACCAGCCCAGCTCCGATAAGCCTATGGAACTCACGGGCCCCTGGTCGGGCCAGGCGGCCGCCGCCTGGTCTCTGGCCCAAACTCCGGACGCTCGACCGGGCGAGGTCCTGAGCCGCCTGCAAGGGGTGGACGCCCGGAGCGGGGCGGCCACGCTGGCCCTGGCCCTGCTGGCGGTGGAGCCACTGCCGGATGCGTGGAAGAAGGAGCAGCTGCGCCAGGTTCTCGCGCGGGTGACCCCGGAGCAGGTGCCGCCCGGTGAGTTGGGGCCCTTGCTGCTCTGGTGGGGCCAGCATCAGCCCGCCCGGCTGGCCCAGGCCCAGGTCAAAGCCCAACAGGCCGGAGTCCGATTGGCGCCCTGGCGGATTCTCTCCCTGGCAGCCCGGGGCTCTCATGAGCTCTTGTATCGCGAGTGTGACGAGTTGCTGAAGCATCAAGGCGGTGAGCTCGACCGCCTGGGGCAGTTTTACCCCGATGTTCCGCCCGACTCGGAGGTTCCCCCAGCCTCCCTGAATGCTCTGTGCGTGATCGCCCTGGAGCAAGCCGCCCGGGTTGCTCGGGAGAAGGGGCAGGACCGGCGCGCCCGGGACTATCGGAACGCTGCCCAGCAGGGGCGACTTTTTCTCTACCGCCTCCAGTTTCGCTCCGAGGAGGACTTCTATTATGTCGTGCGTCCCGAGGAGGTTGAAGGAGCCTTACGCTCGAATTTGTATGATAACCGGGTTCGAGTGGATTGCGCCGCCTTCGCCCTGGTAGCCTTGCGACAGAGGGAACCTTAGTCGTCATGCGGTTTGACTACACGGCATCGGATCGAAGTGGGGCGCAGCGCAAAGGCAAGCTCATCGCTTCCAATCTCGCAGAGGCGCGCGAATCGCTCGAGCAACTCGGCATGCAGGTCGTCGAGCTTCGTCCCGCGGATGAGAACGGTTCGTTCCCTCGACTCGGCCCGCCCGAAAGGAGCGCCGGCCCGCCCAGCGGCTCGTCCTCCCGCCCCGACCTGCCCAAGAGCGCCGGCCCGCCCAGCGGCTCGTTCCCCCGCCCCGACCTGCCCAAGAGCGCCGGCCCGCCCAGCGGCTCGTTCTCCCGCCCCGACCTGCCCAAGAGCGCCGGCCCGCCCAGCGGCTCGTTCTCCCGCCCCGACCTGCCCAAGAGCGCCGGCCCGCCCAGCGGCTCGTTCTCTCGTCCCGACCTGCCCAGGAACGCCGGTCCGCCCGGTGACGCGCCCCCCAGGAGCGCCGGCCCGCCCGGTGACGCTGCCGACCTGCCCAAGAGCGCCGGCTCGCTTTCGCGGCCCAAGAGCGGCGGCCCGAGCGCCCTTCGCCCCGTGAAGGCCAGTTCTGCCCCCGCCGTGAAGCCCCCCCCTGCGAAAGCCAGCTCCGGCCCCGAGGAGAGTCTCCTGGCCAGGCTGGACTGGAAGCGCCTGGGTCCGCTTGTGGGCGGGTTGGTTGTGTTGATCGGGTTGGTCAGCTTGTTCTTCCTCAATCAGCCTCGCAAGGTCGAAGTGACCTTGAAGGGCCAGGTCAGCGTGGCCGCCTCCAAGACGCAGCAGAACGTCGTCAATCCGTTCGGTAATCTCACCTTGTACGTCTATTTCCCCGACGAGCGCCGTCTGATCAGCGCCAAAGGCGTAGCCGAGCCGACCGGCAAGCGCTGGAAGGGCATCAAGGATCCCAACCACCATTTCAAACTCGATATCCAGCCCGATGGAAAGTACGAGCTCAAGCTTTCCTTCACGGCGAGCAGGGTTCCGCAGAGGTGCACCCTCACCATCAATAAGCCCGGATATTCCACGAGCAAGAAGCGCGGACTTGCGCTCCAGAAGGATGGGAACTCCCTCGTGGCCACTGTCACCAGATCCTCCTTACGTCTGCTCTCACGCGACCGAAAGAGAACCAAGCGATGAAGAATAACCGCGCCACCAGCCTGGTCGAGATGCTCGTCTGCTGCGCTCTGGTAGGGATCGTTCTGTCTCTGGTCTACTCGATGGTGGTGGCCGGCAAGAACTATCTGGCCGTGATGAGCGCCAAGCACACGCTCCAGCAGGAAGCTTTGCAGTCCATCACCTGGATCTCACGAGAGATCAGCGAGTCGGATGCCGAGTGCTTCCAGGTTGCGACGATGCTGGTCAACGGCGTGGACGGGGTGGTCTTCGCGAGCCCCCGCTCGCCCGTCAGCGGTAAAGTCGAGTATGATCCGGTGGGCCGGATGCTGTGGCAACAGCACATCTGCTACTACCTGCGCACCATCAACGGGGTGTCCACCCTGTGCCGGAAGGCCCGAACGCTGAGCCCCGCCTTCAGCTACCCTCCCCCTGCACCACCGGTGAATACTGTTTCCAGCGACGCCAGCTTGCCCGAGCGGGTGATCGCCCGCCATGTCGAGATTTTTTCGGTTTCCAACGAAGAGGTTCCCGAGGTCAGGATTCGTTGTCGGCTGACTGGATTTAGCCGCGATTATGCGATAGAAGTAAAAACGAGACTGTTTCTCAGGAACTGAGGAGGCTGCCGGATGCCCAGGAATGATCGTGGTGTTTCAGCACTGGCGCTAGTTCTGGTCATCGTGTCGTCCTTCGGGCTGATGACCGCCGGGGTGGGGCTTCTGGTCACCCAGAAGCAGCGCCAGATGAGCGATGCGGGCCTGGACTTGCGCTGCCGCTATGCCGCCTACTCGGCGGTCCAGCTGGCTCTGCACGAGCTGAACGGCAATCCCCGCTATGATCCCCTCGAGACCATCACCGACGTTCCCATGCCTGGCGACGATCAGATCACCTACTCGCTCCGGGTGGCTAACAACTACGAGGGAACCTATCCCAATCCCACCGCCGACGGGGTCACCGTGCCCAACGGCATGTGCTACATCACTGCCCAGGGCGACGTGAAGGGCATTCCCACCCTGTACAGCGCCGGCCTGGCCAGCATGGGCTGGCGCGGCGACTCGATGTTCCGCCACGCGGCTATCGGCACCCGGCTCATCACCCTCACAAACAATGCCACCACTGACTCCTATCGCACGTCCACGGGAGTCATGACGGCGCTCGACAGGGACCGGCGGGGAACCGTGCTGACCAACTCCATCCAGCCCGACAGTCTGGTGATCGACAACTCCATCGTCAAGGGGTACGCCGTGATTGGCCCGCTGGGCGATCCGGCCGTGGTCATCAAGACGGTGGGCACCGGCAAGGTGCTCGAGACCGTCCTGCCGGCTCCCCACATTCGGGTCAACACGGGCCTGCGGCGCGTGCCGCGCTATATCCCTCCCTACAACCCCAACTCGGCCACCTCGGTGCTGACCTTCACCAACACCGACCAGGTCGTCGAGCCGGGCGCCTACCAGTCCATCACCCAGGTGGGCGGCGTGCTGCGGCTGAAGGCCGGCGTCTACTACATCAAGGACTTTCTCGAGCTGCGCGGCGGGGCCCGGCTCGAGCTCGACCCTACCCAGAACTACGACGCCTACACCAGCATTTACGTGGGCGAGCGAGCCAGTTTCCTGGAAGGCTCCACGGTCAACGAGACCATCGGAAAAGCCCAGGTGGCTGGAGGCGGGCTGCCAGGCGGTCCCATGACTTTGCGACTGTTCTTCGTGGGCACGGGCGTTCCCGGCTTCTCCGAGCTCAATCTCCGGCTCGACAACAGCTCGCGCAGCTGGCTGGTGGCTGCGGGTAAGAACTTGAAACTGAACATGGACAACAGCTCCGAGCTCTGGGGCGCGGTCAAAGGCTCCGAGGTGGCCCTGAGCAACTCTTCCAAGATCAACTACGACAAGGATCTCTACAACCAGCTCAAGCCCGGCATGATGGGCTGGTCCTTGCAGGGCCTGATGACCGACAGCGGCGACCTCCCCATCGAAGACACGGGCTGGGGCGAGTAGAGCTTAAGGACATGCGATCACGGCAGTCTGACCACGCCCTCGGCCACGGAGGGGTAGCGGTGGAGCAGTTCGGGGTCATGGCCCGGGATCAGGTTCGGACCCATCTCGAGCAACCGGTTCAGCGCATCCTCGCCTCCCAGGCGAGCGGCTTTCCCGATGGGGCGCCGCTCGCTCAGGTTGCGAAACAGGTAGGCGTTATCCGAGGCCAGCACCGTCTTGCCCAGCCGGACCGCCAGGCAGCCGGCCGTGTGCCCTCCCATTACCACGACCTCCACGCCCGGGCGGATGGTCGCCGTTCCCTGGAGCAGCCGCAGCCTGCCCGCCGCCTCCACCTTCTCAAGTTGCTCCAGATCGGCTCGACGATAGCCGTCTACCCAGCTCTCATCGGAAAGACGAAGGCGCATGTCCTCGAGCTCGGCCTGGCTCATCCAGACGCGGGCCCGCGGGAAGGCGGCCAGGTCGCCGGCGTGGTCCCAATGGCCGTGAGTCAGGATCAGGTCGGTGATCTCCTCGGGACGCGCCCCGAGCCGCCCGAGCAGGCGGGCCGGCGGGGTGAATTCGGTCAGCTTGAAGCGCTCGGCCATTGCCGGGTCGCTGAATCCCGTGTCCACCAGGCCCCATCCTTCAGCCGTCCGAAACGGAAAGACCAGCCAGGCAAAGTCGATCGGCGCGGGAGTCAAGCCCTGCATCAGGTAGTCTCCGCGAAACTTGGAGCGCCCGTATTGCAGGGCGTAAGCCTCGACGGTCGGGCTCGTGCCGCGGGGCCAGAGCCACCAGGCGGCTGCGGCTGCGCCCAGAAGCATGACCAGGCCGGCCAGGCGTCTCAAGGCAGGCTCCCGTGTTGAAAGCCAGACGCGGCTTCAATCTGCTCGAGCTCCTGATCGCTCTGACGCTCTTCATTTCGGTGGCCGTGGCCATGGTGGCGGTCTGGCAGGCCCATGCCCGAGCCACGGCTGCGGCCCAGGACCGCCTGGTGGGCAACGCCTTCGCCGAGATGACCATGGAGAGCCAGCTGGCCCGGGGCTGGGCGGCCGAGGATGTGCCCGAAGAGACCGTGACGGTGACTCACCTGGTGGATGGCGTGGCGGTCGACGCCGAGTACCATCGCAGCTCGCAGGTGACCGACCTGGGCGGTGGCCAGCTCGGGCTCAAGCAGGTCGTGGTGCTGGTATGGTGGGAGCTGAACGGGCACCGCCGGGAAGTGCGCATCACCGCGATGGTTGGCTGGCAAAGCTAGCCCTTTGCTGGTTCGGCTGGCTCTGGTCCTGCTGGTTTCCTTCTCGGTCTTCTGCATCGAGCTCAATCTCTACCACACGCTGGTCTTTCAATTCAGTCACGTGCAGGGCCTGCTGGGCATCTCCGTGACCCTGGTGGGCCTGGCCCTGGGAGCATGCCTGGCCGTCAGCCGGCCTTCCAGCCGGCCCGACCGCGCCACCGTGGTTGCCCTCTGGCTGCAGGGCGCAGGTCTCATCGCGGTGCCCTGGCTGCTGACCATGGCCGTCCCCGTGCCGCTCCTCCTGGCTCTGCTCAGCCTGCCGCTGGCTCCGGCCGGGTTTCTGCTCTCGCGTCTCTTCCAGGGGCCCCAGGTCAGCCAGCTCTATGCCGCCGACCTGGTGGGGGCCGCCCTGGCGGCGGTCAGTTTCGGTTTTTGGCTGCCCCGGCTGGGTCAGGAGGGCTCCTTCCTGGCCATCGGCTGCCTGGTCCTGGGTCTGGCTCCTCTGTTGCCCTGGTGGCGCGGCCTCAGCCTGGTCCTGCTGGGCGCTGCCGTGGGCCTCTGCCTGACCCTGGGACCCGGGCTGAACTTCGCTCGCAGTCTGGCCTCAAGGCCTCAGGAGTTCCCCGGCAAGGTCTTCAACAAGATCCCCGGCAGCCTGGCTCGTCGCGAGGTGCTTCACTCTCGGGCCGATGTGGTCCAGCGGCTTGACATCACTCCTGACGAGGGCTTCCTCAACACCTGGTATGACGGCTATGCGGTGGACATCATCCGCGACAACGACGGCTACCCGATGGACCGTCGCCTGGGAGGCGGCCTGGGCAAGAAGTCCCCTCGCATGCTGATCATCGGTACTGCGGGTCAGGGAGTGCTCAAGCCGGCCAAGCTGCTGACCGGCGATCCGAAGCTCATCACGGGCCTGGAGATCAATCGGGCGGTGGTGGACCTGATGACGGGACCGCTCCGCGAGTACAGCCGCGATCCTTACCGTGACGTGCCCTTGCTGATGGTGGACGGACGGACCTATCTCGCCTCCACGCAAGAGCGCTTCGACATCATCACTCTGCTCAATACCTTCACGGTTCGCAACATCAGCCAGGCGGTCGTTCCCAACTATCTCCACAGCGAGGAGGGACTGGCCGCGGGGCTGGCCCGGCTCACCGACAACGGCTACCTGAGCCTGGAGGAGCGCAACCCTGATGGTCGCAGCCAGGCGGCTATCGACCGCTTCCTGGCCACGGTCATCTCGGCCCTGCGACGCTGTGGAGTCAGCGACCCCGCCCGCCATCTGGCCATCTACGAGTGGTATGGCAGCGAGGACTCGGCCGCCAGTCGCAATCGCGATGACTTCTTCGTTCAGATCCTGGCCAAGCGCACTCCCTTCACTCCCGAGGAGATCCAGTTTCTGCGCTGGTATGAAAAGCAGCCGCGCGAGATCCCTCTCAACTCGGACCATCCCTTCAAGGGACTGCCCCACATCCAGCTGGTCTACCTTCCCGATCAGAGCCTTCAGGGCCGCTACGCCCGGCTGGTGAACAGTCGCCTGATTGCTCAGCGAACGGCCACCGACGATCGCCCCTACCTGCTCGGAGCTCGCGAGCGAGCCGAGGTTCAGCGCCAGCTGATCCGCCACAGCAGCCTGCTCTGCGCTTTCTTGCTGGTTCCCCTGGTGTTACTGGTCCGGGCGGGCCAGGCCGGCCGGGAGGCGCTGGCGGTCTCTCTGGCCGGCTTTGCCAGCGGCCTTCTGCAGGCGGTGCTGGTGGGGCGGATGCAGCTCTGGCTGGGCACCCCCGGGCTGGCTCTGCCCGTGGTCGTTGGCGGGCTGCTGGTGCTCAGTGGGGCGGGCAGCTTCTTCTTGAGCCCGCGCGCGCGCGCCAAGCTGGGGCTGGCGCTGGGCATCCTGGCAGGTTACTTCGCCCTGTGGTGGATCTGGGTCCACGGCCTGCAGATGGTGGCGGGCTGGAGCTTGACCGGTCGGGTGCTGGCCACCCTCGCAGCCCTGGCACCCCTGGCGCTGGTCTCGGGCTACATCCTGCCCCGCGCCACCCGCGAGCTCGACCTGACCGAAAGCCCGGGCCTGGCCTCGCTCCTGTTTGCCCTGGGCTCGGCAGCGGCCGCGGTGGCCGTTCCCGTGGCGCTGGTCCTGTCGATCCAGCAGGGGATGGGCCTGGTCTACTGGCTCTCCTCGGCCGTTTCGCTGGCTTCGGTGCTGGCCTTGCGCCGCTGACTGATCTCGTCCCAGGCCACCCCGATGGTCATGCAGGTCAGGACCAGGGCCACTCCGCACCAGCGGGCGGTCACAGCCGGAAGGCTCTGCAGGGAGTGCAGGCCGAGCCCCACGACCGCGAACAGGATCGTGAAGTGCAAGTTGAACTGCAGCAGTGATCCCCGACCCATCGTCTCGAGCACCGCCCAGCGGGGCGAGGGCTCGCGCTCGACTCCGAGCACGGCAAAGAAAGCCGTCAGGTAGAGGAGCGCATACGATGTCGTCCAGGCCAGGTAGGCCAGCTTCGGTGGATGCTTCCAGGAGAAGAGCACCGCTTTCAGGTTCTCGGCCATCGCAGTCCCGGTTATGGCCAGGAAGATACCAAACAAGATGCCGGAAGCTCCCATACAGACCAGCATGACGCGCAAGCGGCCGCCGCGGGCAAGTCGCGGGTAGTGCTCGCCGAGCAGCATCCCGAGCAGAACAGGCAAGAGCCAGGGCAGCACGGGGAAGACGTAGTAGCCCTGGCGGCCCACCAGGATGGCCTGCAGGATGGAGCTCTGCCAGGGCGTGCTCTGCCAGCTGGCCGTCAGCCAGGCCACGCTGACCACGAACAGGGCCTTGCCCCACCAGGGGATCCGTCGCCAGAGCCACAGCCCGGGCGGGGCCAGCAGGAGAACGATGGCGTAGAAGTTGAGGATCTCCACCCACTGGCCCAGCCAGCGATATTGCAGGGCCATCTTCATGGCAGTGACGTTCTTGCCCAGGGCGGCCAGCTCGAGCACCACCAGCAGCTTGTAGGAGAGGAAGACCAGGAGACAGCGCCACCAGAGGCGGCGAGCCACGCGTTCGAAGCTCAGGGTGCGGTCGGGGTTGATGTAGAGCACCCCCAGCATGAAGCCGAAGCAGAGGAAGAAGAGGGAGGGAGCTGCCTTGGCGATCAGCCAGGTCCACCAGTCGAACTGGCCCGGCTCGAGCTCCATGGCGGATTTGGAAACGGTCAGGCGGAAGCCATGGTTGAAGAGCATGTAGACCAGCGCCAGCCCCCGACAGGCATCCACGGCCCGGTAGCGGGGTTTGGAAACCATGGCCGGAAACTTCGGCCCGGTTCGTCGGCAGCCTTCTCCGGCTGTGAGAGGTCTTCAGGGGAAGCGCTTGAACCCCTGTGGGATGGATCTCGGCCTGCAGCTCGTCAATTTCGCCTTTGGCGGCGAGGCTGCCGCCGCTTTACGCTCGATCGGGACGCGGGCCGAGAGGGCCGGATTCAGCAGCCTCTGGGTCACCGACCACCTGCTGCAGATCCCCTTCGTCGGCCCTCCCGAGGCCGATACCCTGGAGGCCTTCGGCCTGCTCTCCTACCTGGCTGGCGTTACCGAGCGCGTACAGCTCGGGGTTCTGGTGGCCGGAGTCACGTTCCGCAACCCGGGCGTCCTGGTCAAGTCGGTGACGACCCTGGACCACCTTTCGGGAGGGAGGGCCTGGCTGGGCCTGGGGGCGGCCTGGTTCGAGCGCGAGCACCGCGCTCTGGGGATCGAGTTCCCGCCCGTCAAGGAGCGCATGGAGCTGTTGGAGGAGACCCTGCAGATCGCCCACCAGATGTGGTCTGGGCAGGTCGGTCCTTATCGCGGCAAGCACTACGAGCTGGCCGAGACCCTCTGTCGTCCTTTGCCCCTGCAACGGCCCCATCCCCCGATTCTGGTCGGAGGGGGAGGCGAGCAGCGAACCCTGGCGCTGGTGGCCCGCTATGCCCGGGCGTGCAATCTGATGCGCTACGCCGGCCGCAAGGCGCTGGCCCGCAAGCTTGCCGTACTGGACGCCCACTGCCAGAGTCTGGGTCGCGACCCGAAGAGTGTCGAGAAGACGGTGACGGTGAGCCTCAAAGAGGCTCCGCGCTTCAGTGGGGAGGGAGCCAAGAGCCTGAGCGAGCTGTTGGAGGACATGCACATGCTGTCCGAGATGGGCTTTGATACCCTGATCTACAACTGCCTCTATGCCCACGAGCCGTGGGCCCTGGAGGTCGTGGCCGAGCACCTGGCCCCGGCCGCCCGACGCCTGCCGGGTTTCCTGGACGGGAAGAAAGCTGCCAGCTCTGCGTCGAATCACTCATTATGAACGCTCGCTCGCGCCTGCCCGACCTGCTCTTTCTGGTGACGGCCACCGCCCTGGCGCTCTGGTTCGTGCTGCCGCGGACCGTGCCGCCGGTACCTCCCGAAAAGCTCCTGCTCGGCACCTGGGAGATGTGGGACAAGGACGAGCGCATCCGGGTGACGTTTCGCGAGGGTCAGATCCTGGAAGTGCAAGAAGATGACGATGGCAGGGTGGAGAGAGCCCGGTATCAGGTCGACTTCTCGGTCACGCCAGCCCATTTCGATCTCTGGCCCGAGGGTGACCGAGACAGCATTCAGACCATCCTCGAGCTCACGCCCGAGGGCAAGCTGCGCATCTCGGACAACAACCCGGGCTCTCCTCGCCCGACCGCTTTCAAGCAGAAGGCGTACCTCTTCACCCGGGTCGAGTAGGCCTACACTCCCGCGCCTTAAGGCAAAACCGTCCGGCGACGGATGTCGTGGGCGGCGCGCTTGAAGTCGTCCGGCTGGAAGTTCATGCCGATCCAGCTGTAGGTCACCCGAGCCAGCACCACGCTGCCGTCGGGGTCGTGCAGGGCGCCGTACCAGGCCATTCCCTGGGCCCCGCGCCGGTCGAGGTGCACCAGATCCACCCCTTCGTGAGTCAACCTGGTCCAGTTGCGCTTCAAGCTGGTCTCGGCAGCCCGGCGCAGCCGGGGCGCGCTCGAGCCAGCGGTCACCTGAATTTCCAGCCGGCTCTCGCCAAAGGGCTCGTTGCGGCGGAAAGAGATGGAGCCGGACTTGGAGGTCCAGCGCGGACGGCTGCCCCGGTAGTCGGGGGGCACGAACACTTCCATTCCCAGCTCAGGCATGACCACGTGGGTGCTGCCGTCCTCCAGCTTCTGCACCTCGGGGGCGGGGCCCAGGCCTGATTCTGGCTCGTCCTGGGGTTTCGGCCGCGCCTGGGGGTAGCTCGGCTTGAGCGGGATGTTCTGGGTGGGCTCCACCCGCGGCTTGGGAGTGGGCTTGGGGCTCGGTTTGATGACCGCCTTGGAGGGGCTGGGCCGGGGGTTCAGGGCCACCGGGGGAGGGGCCTCGCGAAGCGTCGCGGTCGGGCTGGGCGTGGTCAGGGCCAGGCTGGGGCTGGGGCTGGGGCTCACCGGGGCGGCGGGCTTGCTGGACATGCGGCCGGCCGTGAAGGCCAGCAGCATGAAGAGCACCACGCCACCTACCTGGAGCGCCCGGGGAGGGATCGAGAGGCGGCGGTCGACTTGAGGCGGCTCGACTGGAGCGAGGCTTTCGGGCGGCGCGTCCATCACCAGGGTCTGGTCCATCGAGGCCATGGCCTCGAGAGTCTGCGCTTCGATGACGGGCGGGCTGGGGAGTTCCTGCGCGGGTGGGAGGGGAGAAGGTGCAGGCGGGGCCGGACTGGCTGCGGGTGGAGTGAGACCGGCTTGCGGGGCTGGCAGGGGGGGAGCTGCGGGTGCAGGGCTGAGACCGGCGTGCGGGGCTGGCAGGGGGGGAGCTGCGGGTGGAGGGGTGAGACCGGCTGGCAGGGGGGGAGCTGCGGGTGCAGGGCTGAGACCAGCTTGCGGGGCTGGCAGGGGGGAAGCTGCGGGTGGAGCGGTGAGACCAGCGTGCGGGGCTGGCAGCGGTGAAGGCGTTGGAGCCGGGCTGGCCTGAGCCAGACCAGCTTGCGGGGCAGGCAGCGGGGAAGTTGCGGGTGGAGCCGGGCTGGCCTGCGCCAGACCAGCTTGCGGTGCTGGTAGCGGGGAAGTTGCGGGTGGAGCCGGGCTGGCCTGCGCCAGGCCAGCTTGCGGGGCTGGCAGCCGGGAAGGCGCGGGTGGAGGACCCGCTTGCGGGGCTGGCAGCCGGGAAGGCGCGGGTGGAGGACCCGCTTGCGGGGCTGGCAGCGGGGAAGTTGCGGGTGGAGCCGGGCTGGCCTGAGCCAGACCAGCTTGGGGGGCTGGCAGCCGGGAAGGCGCGGGTGGAGGGCTGGCCTGAGCCAGACCGGGCTGCCCGGCCGGACCGGCCTGCGCGGCTCCAAACGGGAAAGGTGCGGGCGGTCGGGATTGCGGTGGCGGCGCCTGGGATGGGGAAGGTTGGCCCTGCTCGATGGACAACGAGGGCGCAACGGGCCCGGCCGGCTCGGACGGGGCGGTGGGAGCGGGCCGGGGCGGAGCGGCGGGAGCAGGCTGCTCGGTGGGAGCGGGCGGCGAGAGCTCGGGAGCAGAGGGAGCAGAGTCGAGGGACAACGCGTCCGGGGCCGGCTGCGCCTCGGTGGGAGCGACCAGAGATGCTCGTGGGGCCTGGGATGCGGGCCGCTTCTCCAGCCACTCGCCCAGGGCCAGTCGCATCTCCACGGCGCTGCCAAAGCGCTCGGCCGGGTCGACGGCACAGGCCCTGGCGACCAGCCTGGCCAGCCTCTCATCCACTCCGGTCAGAGGTGAGACGCCCAGCCCATCCGGCTCGAGCCCCGAGAGCAGCTGGTGCATAATGACCCCGACGGCATACAGGTCGTGGCCTGGCTCGTGCCGCCCGGCTACCTGCTCGGGCGGGGCGTAGACCGAGCGCACCGCCTCCGGGTCGAAGCTGCGAGCCAACCCGAGCCCCACCAGCACGAGGTTCTGAGTGCCCTTCTGGCGGATCAGGTTGGCCGGCTTGACATCGCCGTGCACGGTGGGCGGGTTCAGCCCGTGCAGGAACTCGAGGGGCTCGAGGGCTTCCACGGCCAGGCGCACCACCTCGTCCGGGCCGGGCCTGCGGGTCATCAGCTCAACCAGGCTCTCCCCGTTCACATAGTCCGAGACCAGGTAGCACACCCCGTCCTCCACCGTCAGGTCGCGCACCAGCGGTACGCACGGGTGGTTGAGGCGAGCCAGGAGGTAGTTCTCGGCCATGAACTCCTCGAGCTTGAAGTGCCGGATCGCCTTGATGGCGCAGGGGGTCTGGCTGGCGCTGTCCTCCCCCAGGTAGACCGAGCCACCCAGGTGGCGCACCACCTGGTACTTTGCGCTGATCGACTGGCCTGGCATCAACGGCACCTTGATGCGTTCGGCAGGCAGAAACCCAACCCTGGTTTACAGCAGCAGGCCGCAGGCAGGGGAGGCGCCACGCCAGAAATCACCTCCGCCTTCGGGCCTACCTGCTCGGAGGCAGACCAGGGCCTGCCCGGTCCAGCAGCTGGCTCGTGTCGTCCCAGTGCTCTGGAATCTGGGGGCACTCATCGGGAGCGGGACCGTAATGGTCGATGTCAGGCTCCAGGGGCTCGGGCGGCCTGGGAGGGGGCCTCGGCGGGTAGCCGAACCGACCCAGCGCTTTCAGAAGCTTGACCAGCTCGCTCAAGGACTCCGACCCTGTCAGCTGTACATGAATCGCGGATCCAGTCGCACGTTCTGCCGCGACTCCAAGGCCGGCAAATCGGCACTTGGCGAACCGATGCTGGAGGTCCCGCACAGTGTCGACCGGGACGCCGAGCGCAAACGCCGTCTGCTCGTTGTTCTCCCCTTGAGCCCCCCGGAGCACGGACTTCGCCGCCGTTACGTGCGAAGGGTCCGACTTCGGGTCGCCGGCGATGTGTCGCAGCCTGCGCAACTCGTAAGAAGTAAGCCTGAGCCGGGGCTCGGATTGCGCCGTCGTCGCAAGTTTTCCTGTCAGGATGACCATCTACGCGCGGCGCCGACCAAACTGTTGGTTTGTAGAGGCTCTATGAGCTGCACTCGAGCTGCGAGGCTCGGTCGGGGCAGTGGTACGCCCTGTCCGCCTATGGTATAATGGCTCCGTGGAGTTCGCGGCAGTGAATCATGCCCCGTAAAGTACGAGAGCTGATTCGGGACCTTGAGCAAGCGGGCTTTGTCGACCGGGGCGGCAAGGGAAGTCATCGGAACTTCGAGCATCCTGGCGGAATCCGGGTGACCATTTCGGGTCAACCTGGCGACGACGCAAAGCCTTACCAGGAGCGGGAAGTAAAGCGAGTTATTGAGGAGTCGCGAGAGTGAAAGACAGCGCTCAATACATTAAGCTCGTCGAATGGTCAGACGAGGATCAGTGCTTTGTGGGCCAATGCCCTGGCATCATCGGGCCCTGCTGTCATGGGCTGGACGAGACCGAAGTGTACCGGGAGCTGTGTAAGATCGTCGACGAGTGGGTCGAGACAATGAAGCAATCAGGCAATGTTTTGCCGCCACCCACTGCCGGCCGGGACATTGCCAGACAAATTTGCTAAACTGGCGTCAGGGTGCGCAGGTCGCTCTGGCATGTGATCGGCAGATGGAATGCTCGGTGAAGCAGGCTCGGGCGGCCTGGGAGGGGGCCTCGCCGGGTAGCCGACCCGACCCAGCGCTTTCAAAAGCTTGACCAGTTCGAGCCGCTCGAGGACGGCGCGGCTTCTGCTCATGCGCTTCCCGCAGCGGGGACACAGCTCCGGGCCCACTTGAAGCACTCTCGCCGCCCAGCGGCCCCGGCCTTCTCGACATTCTCTTGTCTGCGGCTGAGGTGACCCGTGGGGTTGGCGAACCAGCCGTGATAGGAGACGTTTCGTTGTCTGGCTTTGGGAATGTGCTGAGCCAGGTCGGCCAGAAAGTGGATGGCGTGGGGCCAGGTCTTGACATCACCGTCGGAGTCCCGGTAGCGGACCTGACCGCTGGCCTCGTCGTCGTCCAGGCGCTTGAGGCACAAGGGAGCTCGCATCACGTAGCGGACCAGACTACGCAGCCGCTCTCGGTCCTCGCCCTGGACGACCGGGCCGACATAGACGTTGAAGCCGGAGCGCGCCAAAGGCCAGCTCTGCATCTTCACAAGAGGCAGGCCGCAAGCAGGGGAGCGCCCCACGACTCCAGAAACTGCCCCGCCTTCGGGCCGGGAACTTCTTGCCAAGTCGCATCGGTCCAACTGACACAACTGGAAATCCGAGGTGACCCATGGCCCATCCCGCCCTCGAGGCCGTCCCCCTTTCCGAGCAACTGGGGGTGACACTGTCTGGTTCGGGCCCGCTCAGCCAGGTGCAAGAAGAGGAGGTCTGGAGCGGGCTCAAACAGCACGGCGCCGTGCTGCTGCGCGGCTTCAAGCCTTCCACCGAGGAGTTCAAAGCCTTCACCGACCGCCTCTGTCACGACTTCTCCGACTACAAGGCCGGGGGCATGCGGATCGGGGCCCTGAACCGGCAGGCGGTCGACAACGACAAGACCTTGCTCACGGTCACGGGCCACACTCAGGGCTTTGCCATGGCTCTGCACGGGGAGATGTACTACCTGCCCGTGCGCCCTCGCATTCTCTGGTTTTACTGCCAGCGCCCCCCGACCGATGGCGGGGGCCAGACCACCCTGGCCGACGGGGCCCGGCTGTGGGAGGCCTTCTCACCCGAGCTGAGGAGCTTTTTCGAGCAGAACCGGCTGGCCTACCATCGCAACCTGATGGATGGCGACTGGCAGACGACCTACCTGACCGAGGACTTCGAAGAAGCCCGCAAGCTGGCTGAGAGCCAGTGCGACTCGGTCATCGCCCATCCCGAGGAGCGGCGGCTCGAGACCCGCTCGGTGTTCGACGCCACCCTGACCGGGCCGGCCGGTGAGAAGATCTTCATCAACAACATGGCCACCGTCTGGATGGCCGAATGGGCTTTCGAGAGCGGCTGGATCAAGGAGAACGTGGGCTCCATCCAGGCCGCCACCTGTCCCATGGTGGTGCGCACTGAGCAGGGCGAGCGCATCAGCGCCAGCCTCATCGAAGAGTTGAACGAGACGGCCGAGAAGCTGACCGTGGAGGTGAACTGGCAGGAAGGGGACGTGGTCATGGTCGACAACGCCCGCATCATGCACGGCCGGCGCGAGGCGCGCGACAAGAACCGCTCCATCCTGATCCGGATGGGCGAGCCGCGGAGACCGCTGTGAAGACCGAGACGCGCTACATCGGAACCTCCCTCGACGGCCCCTGCCTCGAGCCCCCCGGCCTGAGCGTTCGAGGCTACGACCTCAACGAGATGATCGGCACGCTGTCGTTTGCTCAGGCGGTGCAACACCTGCTCACCGGCGAGGTGGCCGACGGCACGGGGCTCGACGCCTACATGGCCGCCTGCTGCCGTGAAGTGCCTCCCGATCATCCCGCCCTGGACCTGATCGTGCGGGCCCGTCAGGCGGGCGCCTCCTGGCACGCGGCCACCATGGCAGGGCTGGCCGTGCAGCCCCCCGCACCGCCCTGCGAAGCTCCCGCCATGAGCGCGGACAACCTGGAGGCCGTGACCCTCCTGGGCGTGCTCCCCCGCTACGTGACGGCGGCCGTGCGCGGCCACGACCTGGTGCCCCCCGAGTCGGACCACCTCGACCAGATGTACTGGCTGTGCACCGGTCGCCATCTGGCCGACCAGCGCCAGCGGCAGGTGCTCGACAACCTGATGGTCAGCTTCCACGCCGGTTTCGGGGTGGTACCCCCCAGCGTGCTCGTGCCCCGCGCCGCGGCCGGAACCGGGGTGCCCATGCACCAGGCCGTCTCAGCTGGTTTTGCCACCTGTGGAGCCATGCACACCGGGGCCTGCGAGTCCCACATGGCCATGATGGAAGGGATCTTCGCCCACCAGGACCCGGTCCAGGCGGCCGAGGAGATGCTCGAGACCACGCTGGCTCAGGGCAAGCGCATCCTGGGCTACGGCCATCCCTTCTTCCTGGCCGACCCGCGCGTGCCCCGCATTCGCTCGCTCTTTCGCGAGTACGGCTTCGAGTCTCGTTACCTCGAGGTCTACGACCGGTTGCAAGAGCTGGTCCGCCAACGGCTCAAGATCGAGCCCAACCTGGACGCCATCAACTCCACCACCCTGCTCAGCCTGGGCGTCACCAGCGCCTGCGGCTCGGCCATCTTCCTGTGCTCGCGCCCGGCCGCCATGGTGGCCCACTTCATCGAGCGCCGGAACCGCCCCGCTTTCGGAACCACCAGCCCCAACGCCCGGCAGTGGTACGACAAGATCTCACTTGACTGGTTATAGGAGGAAACAATGCGAATCGACATCCCCGTACCCCAGACCCCCGATCTCTACGATCACTACACGGGGGCTTTCACCAAGCCCTGGGATGACATCCTGATCGACCGCGTGGTGGCCGAGTGGCAGCAGATGGGCCTCTCCGAAGGCACCCTGGTGGACGTGGGCACCGGCACGGCCGTGCTCATGATCCAGGCCGCCCGGCGGCCCGAGCTCCAAGGGCTCAAGATGCTCGGGTTGGACTTTTTCCCGAACATGGTGGAGAAGGCCCGCGAGATGATCGCCGCTGCCGGCCTGACCGAGCGCATCGCGGTGCAGGTGGCCGATGCCCAGGCCACCGGCCTGCCCGATGGCTGCGCCGACCTCATCATGAGCCGGGCCACCATGCACCACCTGCGTGAGCCCGAAACGGCTTATCGCGAGATGCACCGCCTGCTCAAGCCCCACGGCGTGGCCGTCATCCACGACATGCGCCGCGATCCCGACCCGGAGGCCTTCGCCCAGTTCAACGAGCTGCGCCAGGCAGCCGGCATCGGGCCGACGATCCTCGAGCAGAAGTACACTCTGGCCGAGGTCAAGCAACAGGTCCACGCCGCCGGATTGGACACAAAAGCTGATGTCTACTGGGGCGAGAGCGGTCCTGCCGCTCTTGGATATGAAGTGCGGATCCGGGGAGGGAAGTAGCTGCCGGGGCGACGAACAGCCTGGTTCGACCCAGGAGTTTGATCCTCCGCAAATTTGCTAAGGAGCAGGAAACCAATGAAGTTCCTCGTTATCATGCGGCCCAACGGCAGCAACCACGGAATCGGCAAGGACGGCAAGAGCCACACCGAGGCCCTCAAGAAAGCCATCAAGTCCGGTGCTGTCGAGAGTGCCTACGCGTTCATCGGTGGCGGCGCGGCCTATGTGGTCAAAGCCAAGGACACTTACGAGCTGGCTGGCAAGGTCCGCTACAATCCTCTGTTTGACAGCTGCTCCGTGGAAGTGATCCCGGTGGCTGACGCGGTCGACTTCCTGGAAGCCGCCCATCGCCAGACCGCCCCGGCCACGAAGAAGAAGTAAGCTCACCACAATCGCGTGCAATGAGACCTCGCCGGATTTCCGGCGAGGTTCTCTTGTCCCAGGGGGAACCGTTGTCGCTCATCCCCCGGTCATGGCTCCAGGAGGATTTCCATGTCGTTTTTGTGTCTGGTCACCATCCCGGCTGACTCCACCTGCATCGAGGCCGCCCTGGCCGCCATCCGAGCAGGCGGGGTGGGCTTGCTCGACCTGGGGCACTGCCAGGCAGAGAGCCCCGTCGTGCAGCGCAACCTGGCCGAGCTGGCTCGGCTCGGGCAAGACCGCTGGGGGGTCAAGGCGAGCACAAAGCAACTCGAGCGGCTGGGCGAGCTGCCCCGGGCCATCGTGGTCGATCCGACCGGTCCGCCCCGGGAAGGCTGGCTGGCCCTGGTCCAGGAGCCTTCCCAGCTGGCAGAGCTGGATGGCTGGTCGGGGGTGGTGGTCAGCGGTAGCGAGAACGGCGGCAAAGTGGGCAGTTTCTCCAGCCTGCCTTTGCTGGACGCGGCCCTGGAGTGGGGCAAACGGCCGGTCTACCTGCACGGAGCCGCCGGGGTGAGAGCCGCGGCCGGTGCCCGAGCCATCGGAGCGGCCGGCGTCGTGCTCGATGACCAGATCCTGCTCATGCCCGAGTCTCCGCTGCCCAACCGCTGGCGCCGACTGCTCGAGACCCCTGCCGGCCAGGAGACCCGGCTCGTCGATGGACAGCGGTTTCTGGCCCACCCGGCCTGGCCGCGCTCGCTTCAGACCCCCGTCGAGCTGAGCTGGGGCGATCCACGCCAGAGCGTCTGGCCCCTGGGCCAGGGGATCGCCCTGGCTCCCTCGCTGGTCCGCCAGTACCGCACCGTCGAGG
This sequence comes from Candidatus Xenobia bacterium, assembly GCA_045863235.1. Lineage (GTDB taxonomy): Bacteria > Vulcanimicrobiota > Xenobia > Xenobiales > QWHO01 > QWHO01. Next base: position 31,253 of record BTUM01000054.1, read on the forward strand.
CCCTGGTGCGAGCCATCATGGACCCCGACCGCGCCACCGCCACCCCGCTCGACGAGCACTCCCCTCTGGCCCTTTCCCACGGTACGCGTTATCCGCTGGTGCAGGGGCCGATGACCCGGGTCAGCGACCGCCCCGCCTTCGCCCGCCAGGTGGCTGAGGCCGGCGCCCTCCCCATGATGGCCCTGGCTCTCATGAGCGCCGAGGACACGGCCCGCCTGCTGCAGGAAACCAGCCAGGCCCTGGGCGAGCTCCCCTGGGGGGTGGGCATCCTGGGCTTCGTGCCGCTGCCGGTGCGCCAGGCCCAGCTGGGTGAGATCCTCAAAGTCAGGCCCCGCTTCGCCCTCATCGCCGGCGGCCGGCCCGATCAGGCCCACGCCCTGGAGGCCGAGGGCATCGCCACCTATCTTCACTGCCCCGTGCCCTCCTTGCTCAGGGCCTTCGTGGCTCAGGGCTGTCGCCGCTTCGTGTTCGAGGGGCGTGAGTGTGGGGGGCATACCGGTCCGCTGGGCAGCCTGACACTCTGGGAGCAGATGATCCAGGTCCTCCTGGAGGCTCCTGCCCCGCAGGAAGACTACCACCTGCTCTTTGCCGGCGGGCTGCATGGCGAGCGCACCGCCGCTCTGGCGGCTACCATGGCCGCGCCCCTGACCGAGCGCGGCATGCGCTTTGGCCTGCTGGCCGGCACGGCCTATCTCTTCACCCGCGAGGCGGTGGCGACGGGGGCCATCGTGGAGGAGTATCAGCGCCAGGCCCTCTCCTGCCGGCGCACCGTGAGCCTGGAGTCGGCGCCGGGCCAGTCCAACCGGGTGGCCGACACCCCCTTCGCGCGCGCCTTCGAGGCCGAGCGCCAGCGCCTGAGAGCCGAGGGGGCCTCGCTCGAGGACACCCAGCGCGAGCTGGAGGGCCTCGGCCTGGGACGCCTGCGGGTGGCCGCCCGGGGCCTGGAGCGCCAGGGCGACCGGCTCGAGCCGGTGCCCCCCGAGCGCCAGGTGGAGCTGGGCATGTACCTGCTGGGCGAAGTGGGGGCCCTGCAGGACGAGACCCGGACCCTGCAAGAGCTGCACCGCTCCCTGACCGAGGGCAGCCGGGCCTACCTCTCTCCCGCTCCCCGGCCCCAGGCGCCACCGGCCCGACCCTGTCAGGTGGCCGTCGTGGGGATCTCGTGCTGGCTGCCCGGAGCCACCGATCCCGAGGAGCTGTGGGAGCTGTGCACCAGCGCCCGCAACGTAACCGGCGAGGTGCCTGCCGACCGCTGGGATTGGCGGCTCTTCTTCGACACCGACCGCAGCGCCGTGGGGAAGACCTACAGCCGCTGGGGGGGCTTCTTCCCCGAGCTGACCTTCGATCCGGTCGAGTTCGGCATCCCTCCCACCTCCATGCCCAACATCAACCCGGCCCAACTGCTGGCCCTGGAGATGGCCCGCCGGGCCCTGGCCGACGCTGGCCTGGACAGTCGTCCCTTCGACCGAGAGGCCACCTGCGCGGTGGTGGCCAGCTCCGACACCGGCGGCCTGCTGGGCAACCTGCTGGCCGTTGGCACGGTGCTGCCCCTGCTCACCGCCCAGCCGGACCCCGCCATGCTGGCCCGCATGCCCATGGTCAACGAAGAGACCTTCACCGGCACCATCAACAACATCGTCTCGGGCCGGGTGGCCAACCGGCTCGACCTGGGCGGCCCCAACTACACCGTGGACGCGGCCTGCGCCTCCTCCCTGACGGCCCTCGAGGCGGGCGTGCGCGAGCTGGTCAACCATCGCTCCAACGTGGCCCTGGTGGGGGCGGTGGACATCGGCATGACCCCCCAGGCCTACCAGTCCTTCGGCAAGCTCACCGCTCTGTCGCCCACGGGCCGGTCGCGGCCCTTCGACACCCAGGCAGACGGGATCGTGCTCAGCGAGGGCTCGGTATTCGTGGTTCTCAAGCGACTCGAGGATGCTCAGCGCGACGGGGACCGGATCTACGCCGTCATCCAGAGCGTGGGCGCCTCCAGCGACGGCAAGGCGCTGGGCATGACCGCGCCGCTGCCGGCCGGACAGCTGCGCGCCCTGAACCGGGCTTACCACCAGGCCGGGGTCAGCCCGGCCCAGCTGGGCTTGTATGAAGCCCACGGCACCGGCACCCCGGTAGGCGATCGGGCCGAGGCCGAGACGGTCACCCGCCTGCTCAGCCAGGACGGCGCTGCCCCTCGCTCGGTGCGCCTGGGTTCGGTCAAGGCCTTGATGGGCCACACCAAAGTCGCCGCCGGGCTGGTCTCGCTGGCCAAGGTGGCGCTGGCTCTGCACCACCAGACCCTGCCCCCTCATCCGGTGGAGCAGCCCCTGGAGGCGCTGCAAGATCCCACCTCGCCTCTTGCTCTGGACGGGCGTCCCGCCCCCTGGCTGGGCTCCGAGCCCCTGCGCGCGGGCGTGAGCTCGTTCGGTTTCGGAGGCACCAACGCCCACGCCGTGCTCGAGCAGTACCGCGGCCCTCGTCCCGCCCCCGGAGGGGAGGCCTGGCCCTGGGAGCTGCTGGTCTTCACCGGATCGGATCTGCTCGACCAGGTGCGCAAACTGGCCACGGGACTGGGGCGAGGAGCCCGTCCGCGGCTGCGCGACATCGCCTACACCCTGGCCCTGAAGGCCGATCCCGAGGCCGAGCGCACTCTGGTGGTGGTCATCGACCGGCTCAGCACCCTCGAGCCGGTGCTGCGCCTGATCGAGCGCCACCTGGTCGCAGGCGAGGACTTGCCTCCCGAGGCCATGCTGTTCGAGGGCAAGCCCGGGGGCCGGATCGCCTTCCTCTTCTCGGGCCAGGGCTCGCAGGCCGTGGGTGCCTGCCGCGAGCCGGCCCTCTACCTGAGCGAGCTGCGCCAGGCCCTGGAGCTGGCCCAGCGCGAGGTGGGAGAGCACTACCCGCGGCCTCTGGCCAGCTACCTTTACCCGGGCCAGCCGCTCGACCGCGAGGAGGAGAGCGCCCAGCGCCGGGCCCTGACCGACACCCACGTGGCCCAGCCCGTGTTGGGCGCTCTCTCACTGGGCCTCTACGCCTTCCTCGAGCGCCTGGGGGTGCGCCCCGACGCGCTGGCCGGCCACAGCTTCGGTGAGTTGACCGCTCTGGCCGTGGCCGGGGTCGTGACCGAGGAGGATTTCCTGCGCCTGGCCGAGGTGCGGGGACGATCCATGGCCGGCTGCGCCGAAGGCACCATGGCGGCCGTGCTCGCGCCCCGCGAGGAAGTCGAGCGCCACCTGGTCGAGGGGGTGGTGGTGGCCAACCATAATGCTCCCGAGCAAACCGTCATCTCGGGCTCGGTGGCGGCCGTCGAGACGGCCGTGACCCGGCTGCGGGAGGCCGGACACACGGCCACCAGGCTGGAGGTTGCCGGCGCCTTCCACTCGCCCCTGATGCAGTCGGCCCAGCAGCCGCTGGCGGACTTCATCGCCACCCTCGAGCTGGGCGCTCCCAGCCTGCCCGTGCTGGCCAACAAGGACGGCCAGGCCTACCCGCAAGACCCCGAGGCGCTGCGCTCACACCTGCAGTCGCACCTGCTCGAGCGAGTCGAGTTCGTGGCCCAGATCCGCGCCCTGGTGGCGCGTGGCGTGGATACTTTCGTGGAGGTCGGACCGGGCTCGGTGCTCTCGCGCCTGGTCGAGAAGATCGCCCCGGAGGCCACCGCCATCGCTCTGGGAGAGAGCGACCTGCGCTCGTTCTTGACCCGTCTGGCCCGGCTTTCGGGCCGGGTATCCCTGGACTGGCCCGCTCTCTTCCAGGGTCGCAGCGTGCAGGCGCTCGACCTGGCCGGTCTGGAGGGCCCGCCCCCGCTGTCGCCCACTGCCTGGCTGGTGAACGGCAACCAGGTGCGCCGACCGGGCGATCCCCTCCAGAAGTATGCCCAGCAGCCCCTGCTCGACAGCGCCAGCGCCGCTCAGGAGGCTCGTCGCCCGGCCAGCGTGGCGCCAGCCCCGGCGCCAACCGCCCCCGCTCCCACCGCCGCCCCGGCTGAGATGGGCGACCGGCTGGCCGCCTTCCAGGCCTATCAGGAGACCATGCGGGTCTTCCTCAAGAGCCAGGAGGAGGTGATGCGCGCGCTCATGGGCTCGGCTCCCCCGGCTCGACCCGCCCCTTCGCCCCTGATCCCGCTGAGCCGAGCGGGCGTGGCTCCCGCTGCGCCGGCTCCACCGCCTCCGATGCCGAAGAACGACCGTCCGGCCCCGAAAGTCGAGGCCCCCGAGCCCACGGCGCTGACCGAGGAGAGCTTGCTGTCCAGGCTGGTGGCCCTGGTCAGCGAGCGCACCGGCTATCCCCCCGCCATGCTGGGCGCCGACCTGGACATCGAGGCTCAGCTGGGCGTGGACTCCATCAAGCGACTGGAGATTCTGGACCGGTTCGTGACCACCCTCAGTGACCCGCGTGCCCTGCACGGCCAGCTCGACCGCCTGAGCCGCACCAAGACCCTGCGCGGCCTGGCTCAGGCCGTGCTGCAGCTGGTTCAGCCCGCAGCCACACCCTGCGCGCGCTACGTGATGCAGCCGGTAGAGACCCCTCGCCCGGCCTTTCACGAGCTGCCCCGAGGTCTGTGCTGGATCACCGAGGATGCCCGAGGTGCCGCCGAGGCCCTGGTCAGCCGGCTGGCCGAGAAGGCGGTGAGCTGCCTGGTGCTGCCCTCTGATTTGCTGGCCGACCCGGCTCGTCTCGAGGCCAGGGTGGAGGACCTGGTGCAAGAGCACGGACCTTGCGCCATGCTGGTGCACCTTGCTCCGGTGGGGCGCGCCCACGACCCGCAGGTGGAGATGCGCAGCCTGTTCCAGATCGTTCGCAAGGTTGAGGGCGTGAAGCGCATCCTGGTGGCGACCTGCCAGGACGGCCACTTCGGCCGCAAGTCCCCGGGCTCGCCCTACGGACCGGCCTGCCAGGCACTGCTCAAGTGCCTGCAGGCGGAGTGGCCCGGGCTCTGGGCCCGCGCCCTCGACTTCGAGGCCGAGCTCTCCTCCGACAGCCTGGCCGAGCAGGTGGCCGAAGAGCTGGCCAGCGACGCCGGCGAGCTGGAGGTGGGCCTGCCGCGCTCGGGCCGGCTGGCCTTCAAGCCGGTCCAGGCACCTGCCCCGGCCGGTCAGAGCGAGTTGCCCGATGGAGCCGTGGTCCTGGCCACCGGCGGGGCCCGGGGCATCAGCTTCCACTGCCTGTCAGGCCTGGTGCGGGCCGGCATGCGGCTGGTGCTGCTGGGAACCACCCCGCTCACCGGCGAGGAGATTCCCGCCCTGCCCCCGGAGAAGCTGCGGGCCTGGCTGCTCGAGCGCTCGCAGGGCGAGACCCCGGCCGCGGTGGAGGCCCGCCTGCAGAGCCTGCTGCGCCAGCGCGAGATTCGCGAGCACCTGGAGGCTCTGACCCGCCGCGGTCTGACCGTGGACTACCGGGTCTGCGACGTGCGCGATCGCCAGGCTTTCTCCGAGCTGATCGCCAGCGTGTATCAAAAGTACGGGCGCCTGGATTCGGTGCTGCACGGCGCCGGCATCATCCGCGACAAGCTGGTGGGCGACAAGACCATGGAGAGCTTCGACGAGGTGGTGGCCACCAAGGTGGCCGCCGCCGAGGTGCTGCTCGAGTCGCTCAAGGGCGAGAGCCTGCGCTCGGTGGTGCTCTTCTCGAGCACCGCCGGCCGCTTCGGCAACCGGGGTCAGGGCGACTACGCGCTGGCCAACGAGGTGCTCAACCGCCTGGCTTATCTCATGCAGGCCCGCTGGCCTCGGGCCCGGGTGGTCTCCGTGGCCTGGGGTCCCTGGGCCGGCGCCGGCATGGCCGGCGAGGAGGTCAACCGCGCTTTCCGCTCGCGGGGGATCGAGCCCATCACCACCGAGGCCGGGGTGGCTTTCTTGCAGGCCGAGCTCCGCTCGGCTCGGGGCGAGGTGGAGGTGGTGGCGGGGGAGGGCCCGTGGGATCGGCCCCTGTCGGCTGAGCGAGCGGTCGCGGGAGCTGCTTCGTAGGCTCTGCACCTGTTCGTCCTGATTCTCAGGACTCTCGACGTCAGGACAAAGAGCTCCAGGTTCATCCTCGATTTCGCACACCCGTTCGTCCCCGCTGGGGACAAACTGTTGTTCGGTCCACCCGCCATAGGAGGAGCTACGCCCCGTCAGGGTGTTCCGGCTGCGCTCCTGGCCGCTCCTCTCCGTGTCACAGGCTGTCTTCGCTTTTCGGCTTTAGTAATTTCGATTCCAGGGGTCCGTGACTAAACTATTTTAGGCGTTCGGCCCTGTTCGAGAAAATGATTTCTCCGTGCAGAGAGGAGCCGGTGAAGGTAGCAGCGAAAGGGGCGACCTTGCCGGCTAGAATCTAAGAATTCCGGCCTTTGCACTTCCTGGCGACGAGCCAGACCAATCTGACCGGGGAGCTCATCATGATTCACAGCACCGATACGAGAAGCAGCGCGGTTGCGGCCGCTCATTCCTGGAACGGCGAGACCGCCGCCAACGGCAAGAAGCCCGAGCGCGTCGACCAGTTCTACGCCGCCGACGTGTTCAGCATCGGGGAGATGCGCCAGCGTCTGCCCAAGAACGTATTCAAGAAATTCATGAGCACCTTCGAGTCGGGTCACCCGCTGTCGAGCGACGTCGCCGACGTGATCGCCTCGGCCATGAAAGACTGGGCTATCGAGAACGGGGCCACGCACTACACCCACTGGTTCCAGCCCCTGACCGGCAGCACGGCCGAAAAGCATGACAGCTTCATCGTGCCTGACTCTCATGGCGGGATGCACTTCAGCCTGAGCGGCTCGGAGCTGACCAAGGGCGAGCCGGATGCCTCCAGCTTCCCGTCGGGCGGCCTGCGGGCGACCTTCGAGGCCCGCGGCTACACCGCCTGGGATCCGACCAGCCCGGCTTTCTTGATGCGCGGGAAGAACCACGTGACGCTGGTGATCCCCACCGCCTTCGTCTCCTGGACCGGCCACGCGCTCGACCACAAGACCCCGCTGCTGCGCTCGATGGACGCGGTGTCGCACCACGCCATCCGCATCCTGAAGATGTTCGACGCCGCCGAAGGTGTCACCCGAGTGGTCACCACGCTGGGCTGCGAGCAGGAGTACTTCCTGGTGGACCGCCACCTTTACTATGCGCGGCCCGACCTCGTCACCTGCGAGCGCACCCTGTTCGGAGCCAAGCCGCCCAAGGGCCAGCAGATGGAGGACCACTACTTCGGCTCCATCCCGCCCCGGGTGCTGGCCTTCATGGCCGAGGTCGAGCGCGAGCTCTACCGCGTCGGGGTGCCGGTCAAGACCCGCCACAACGAGGTGGCCCCGGGCCAGTTCGAGATCGCCCCGATCTTCGAGACCACCAACGTGGCCTGTGACCACCAGATGCTCACCATGGAGACGCTGCGTCGCGTGGCCCCGCGCTATGGGATGCAGGTGTTGCTGCACGAGAAGCCCTTCGCCGGGGTCAACGGCTCGGGCAAGCACAACAACTGGTCCATGGTCACCAACAACGGCCACAACCTGCTCGACCCGCAGGACGACACCCATTCCAACACGCTGTTCCTGCTGTTCCTGTGCGCCGTGATCCGGGCGGTGGACATGCACGGAGACCTGCTGCGCTCCTCGGTGGCCAGTTCGGGCAACGACCATCGCCTGGGCGCCAACGAGGCGCCGCCCGCCATCATGTCGATCTTCCTGGGCGACATGCTGACCGACATCGTGGAGCAGCTCGAGAAGGGCACCAGCGCTCGCACCCTCAAGGGCGGCACGCTGGACCTGGGCTCCCGAACCCTGCCCCAGATCCCCCGCGACTCGGGCGACCGCAACCGCACCTCGCCTTTCGCCTTCACCGGCAACAAGTTCGAGTTCCGGGCGGTGGGCTCGTCGCAGTCGGTGGCCTGGCCCAACACGGTCTTGAACACCATCGTGGCCGACTCGCTCAACCACATCGCCAACGAGCTCGAGAAGCGCTGCAAGAGCGATGCCTCCCCCAAGGCCAGGCGCGAGGCGGCTCAGAAGGTCATGCAGGAGATCATCCGCAAGCACAAGCGCATCATCTTCGGTGGCGACAACTACAGCGACGAGTGGCACGCCGAGGCCAAGAAGCGCGGGCTTCCCAACCTCAAGGACTGCACCACCGCCATCCCCGCTCTGGGGAGCGACAAGAACGTCAAGCTGTTCGAGAAGTTCAAGGTCCTGACGCGTGAAGAGGTCGAGAGCCGCGTGCACATCTTCATGGAGAAGTACGCCAAGGAGCTCTTGATCGAGTCCGAGGCCATGGTGCTGATCGGCCGCCAGAACATCCTGGGCGCCGCCCTGGCCCACCAGACGGCACTGGCCCACGCGGTCACAGCGGCCGAAGTGGCCGGGGTCAAGGCTCCCCAGCAGCGCAAGGCGCTCAAGGAGTTCGTGGACCTCGTCGAGCGCTACGTGCAGGCGCTGGACAAGCTCGACCGGGCCGACGACCATCACGAGCACGACCATCTCAAGTATGCCAGGTACATGAAGGAGAAGGTCCTCCCGCTCATGCAGGAAGTGCGCGCGCTGGCCGACGAGCTCGAGACCAGGGTCTCCTCCGACCTCTGGCCGCTTCCGTCCTATCGCGAGTTGCTCTTCGTGAAGTAGGCAGTGACCTGCAAGAACGGCCGGCTGAGAAGCCGGCCGTTCTTTATTAGCCAGGTCGTTGTGGTCGATTGGGATCGCCCCTGGCTCCGATAACGCTCATCGGGGGACCAGCTCGCCGCTACCCCCGATCCAGCCCCGTGCCACGAGAACCTGCATTAAATAAGGCTCTGCGCCATGCGTCACCATGCCCCATAAGCATAGAGAGCAGTTCCCCCTCAGGGATTGTCCGCCTCGATCCCGAACCCGCCAGAATGCAGCACCTGCTCCAACACTGGGCCCGCCTTTGGGACATTGAGCCGCTAGATTGTGAGGTCCGATTCAGTTCTCGTCTCCGAACTTCCCTGGGCCGATGCCAGCCGGGCATCATCCGCCTCCACCAGAAGCTGCAGACCGAATGGCATGACCTCCTGCCCGAAGTCCTCTGCCATGAATACGCGCATCTAGTCGCAGAAAAACTCTACGGACACAAAGTGAGACCGCACGGCCCAGAGTGGGCAAGCCTCGTAGCAAAAGCTGGCTTCACTCCACGCCGCAGACTCCCGATATCGCAACCGCCGCAGCCCCCAACAAGTCTCCACCAACACCGCTGCCCCGTCTGCCAAGCCGCACGACCTGCACGCACCACGCGCCAAATCTGGAGGTGCGCAACCTGCAGAGTGCCGATGGTGGTCGAGTGAACCCCTGCCCGTTCTGCCGGCCAGACCCTGACCACGTCTTCCACCAGAGCGACAAAGTCCTCGGCATGTGGGATGCCTTCCCGGTGGCACCCGGACATGCTCTCCTCGTGACCAAGCGCCATGTCGCCGACTGGTTCTCCGCCAGCTCGGCAGAGCAACGTGAGCTGCTCGAATCCATACCGATCGCCAGAGATGCCATCCTTGAACGCCACTCCCCCGATGGCTTCAACGTCGGCTGGAACGCAGGTGAGGCTGCCGGGCAGACCATCCCGCACCTGCACGTCCACGTCATCCCCCGCTACCGCGGCGACACGCCCGACCCCCGCGGCGGCGTGCGCAACGTCATCCCCGCCAAGGGAAACTACCTCGCAGGACCCCGACTCACCACCGGACTCCAAGACGACCACCTCTTGCAGCAGCTCCACCGCCATCTCGACCACGCGTATCGAGTCGACATCGCCGTCAGCTTCGTCCAGATTTCGGGAATCGCCCAAGTCGAGGATCGTCTGGTCGACCTGCTCGAGCGCCGAGGCACCCTCCGGCTCATCACCGGCGACTACCTCGGCATCACCGACCCGGATGCTCTCGTCAGGCTCATGGACCTCCAGGCCCGTTACCCGGACAACGTCAAGCTCCACGTGTTCGAGGCCCGTAAGCAAGGATTTCACCCCAAAGCCTACCTTTTCGTGCAGCAAGGCGGTGAAGCCACAGCCTTCGTCGGAAGCTCCAACCTGAGCGGGCCCGCCCTCAGCGGCGCGATCGAGTGGAACTACAGGCTGGCAGAAGCGCACGAGGTGGAAGAGGCCTTCAACGCGCTGCTCAGCCGCACCGTCCCGCTAACCCAGCAGTGGATCGATGACTACCGCGACAGACGCGTCATCCCCACGACCCCTGGCGGCGCATCGCTCGTCACAGACCGAAGCGACATTGCAACTGAAGAACTACCGCCCCCGCCGGAACCTCATGGCGTTCAAGCGGAAGCGCTCGCTGCGCTCGAAGCCACGCGCCAGGCCGGGAACCGCGCCGGGCTCGTCGTGCTCGCGACCGGACTCGGGAAGACCTATCTGGCAGCTTTCGACAGCCTGCCGTTCCCCCGGGTGCTCTTCGTCGCCCATCGACGCGAGATTTTGGTGCAGGCGATGCGCGCCTTCCGAAGCCTGCGGCCGCACGCGACCTTCGGGCTCTACGACGGCATCGAGCGAGTACCCAACGCTGACCTGCTCTTTGCCTCCATCCAGACCCTCGGACGGCTGCCTCACCTTCGCCAGTTCCAGCGCGACGCGTTCGACTACATCGTCGTGGATGAGTTTCATCACGCCTATGCCACCACGTACAGACGCTTGCTCGAGCACTTCCAGCCCCGCTTTATGCTCGGGCTGACCGCCACTCCTGAGCGGACCGACGGAGGCGACCTGCTGGCCCTCTGTGGCCAGAACCTCGTCTTTCGTTGCGACCTCGTCGAGGGTATCCGCCGAGACCTGCTGGCACCGTTCCACTACTTTGGCGTCCCCGACCTCATCGACTACCAGAACATCCCCTGGCGCAACGGACGGTGGGACCCGGAGGCACTCGAGAACGCAGTCATCGTGGAAGCCCGTGACGCCAACGCGCTTGAGAACTATCGCAAATGGGGCGGGCAACGCTGTCTCGCGTTCTGTTGCTCCGTGCGCCACGCTGCCCACATGGCCGAGTACTTCAATGACAACGGCGTACGCTCCGTAGCTGTCTTCTCAGGGCCTGACAGCGCTCCTCGCTCGGAGTCACTGGAGCGCCTGGGCCAGGGAGAGCTCGATATCTTATGCTGCGTCGACATGTTCAATGAGGGCGTCGACTTGCCCAACATCGATACCGTGCTGATGCTGAGACCCACGGAGTCGCGCATCATCTGGCTCCAGCAGCTCGGTCGCGGACTCCGGCGCGCCGAGGGGAAGTCCCACCTGCGCGTGATCGACTACATCGGCAATCACAGAACCTTCTTGCTGAAGCCCCTGACCCTGTTCGGACTAGCCTCCAGCGACGCACAACTGGCTCGCTGTTTCGAGATGCTTCGCAATGGCGAGGTCCCGGACGGACTCCCGCCAGGCTGCGAGGTGACCTACGACCTGCACGCCATCGACCTGATGCAGGGCCTGCTGCGCCTCGACAAGGGTCACGCACTTCGCGCCTACTACGACCAGTTCCAGGAGCTGCACGGCCGGCGGCCATCTGCCGTCGAGGCCTATCAGGATGGGTACAATCCGCGATCGGTCGCGCCCTGGTTGGGCTACGTTCGCGACGCGGACTCTCTCGACCCAGAGCAAAAGCAAGTCTTGCAAGACTCCGGTGCCTTCCTGACGGAGTTGGAGAAGACCAGCATGACCAAGAGCTACAAAATGTTGATCGTCCAAGCCATGCTCAACCTGGATGCACTGCCTGGTGCCGTCTCTGTCGACGAGCTGACCGATGAGTTCGGCCGGCTCGCTGGTCGCAGCGCGCTTCTGGTAAGAGACCTCAGCGTCTCTCTCGAGGACCGGGCCAGGCTCAAAACGCTCGTCCTGAAGAATCCCATCAACGCGTGGACGAGCGGACCTTTCTTTCGCCTGGCAGATTCCCGCCTCGAGACCACATTTCGGATAATCGACGAGCAACGCACGATATTCCAGGAGTTTGCACGAGAGATCGTGGACTGGCGGCTCGCGGAGTATCTCGACCGCCCAGGGCAGAATGTGGGGGAGGTGAAAGTCGAGTGTCGCGTCAGCCATTCGGACGGCAAGCCGATCATCCGACTACCATCGCGTCAACAGGTCGAGGCGCTGCCGAGCGGTTGGACACCCGTGCTGGTCGATGGGGAAACCTATTACGGAAACTTCGTCAAGATTGCGCTCAACGTCATGGCCCGGGAGCCGGAAGGAGCCAACGTGCTCCCGGAGCTCCTGCGCAAATGGTATGGCCCTGACGCTGGCTTGCCCGGGACCCGACACAATGTCGGCCTGAGCTTCGAGCAGGGGTCCTGGCACCTGAAGCCCCAAGGTCGCGCGTTGTGACCTGAGGGAAAGCGTGGCGCAAGGATGACACGAATCGTGGTTCGCGCGATCGGTGGGCGATTCCCTCAGAGTACCTGGGTGGAGCCGGCTTCCTCAAGCAGGCCATTGCCCGATCAGTTGCCGCTCAGCATGCGAAGCCGGCCGCCGTGCTCAGCCAGCGTGGACTGATGCTTCTAGGAGAGCGTTGGAGCCCGACACCTGCTGTGCTAGAATGAAGGCCATGAAAGCTCCCCAAGCCTTGCCGTGAGACACCCTGGACGTCGAGGGCACCGTTGGTGGCCGCGGTAAGGCGCGGAGCTGACGCCATGGGAGGGCGTGTGCTTCGAGGGCCCAAGGTCGAAGCGCGACTCTACACATGGGATCCCGACCGGAGTTCCCTGCGCTGGGATGGCCCCGTCTACACCGACGACGGCGAGCCGGTCACGGTGTATAACGGCTGGGACCTGGAACCGAGTGTTCAACTCAACCTCATGCAGGAGCGCAAGGGGCGGCTCACGGACGTGCTCTACTTCCTGGGGCTGAAATTGTTCGTGTCGGAACGCGCCGCGGAGGTCATGCTCGCCAACAGGCCCAGGGGGGTCACGGTGCACATGCTGAACCTGCGCCACCGCGACGGCACGCTGCTGAGCGAATACTTCTGGCTGAACGTCCACACCCTGGCGGAACTGCTCGATCGTGAGCGGTCCGCATTCCGAGAGTGGGAGGTCGGTCGCGGGATCAGTCACATCAGTCACATCGACCGGCTGCACCTGCTCGAGGAGAACATCCCCGACGAGGACCTCTTCGTGTTCAGGGAGACTGCGCAGGTCGTGTTCTCCTCGCGCCTCGTCAGCGCCGTGACGAGTGCCCGGCTGACGGGCATCAAGTTCGAGCCCATCGGCGAGGGATACCGGTTTCCGTAGCGTGCGATGGGGATCGACTGCAATCTCCTCGCCCGCCTGACCGCGGGGTTGACTGAGGCCCCGATCGACGACTGAGTTAGCCCAGCATCTCCTCCACGTCCAGCGGAGCGGCCGTAAGGGCGCAGGGGGTCACGGTCTGGCCTGGCCGCAGAATCGTCAGGCTCTGATACTTCCAGCCGAAGAAACCCGAAGGGTCCTCGGCCGGTTCCCTGTAAACCTCGACCTGGCGGTCGGCTACGTTCAGGATCCAGTAGTCGGGGATTTGAGCTCGGGCGTACAGGCTCGCCTTCTCGGTGCGATCATAGGCCAGAGAGGTGTTGGCCACCTCGATGACCAGCGGCGCCCAGCAGGGTTGACGCTGGCCCATGCGGGCTCCTTTCCGGGGCACCACGGTGAAGTCGGGCTCAGGCTCGCTGATCCCCGAAACCTCGAGAGGGAGTTGAACCCGGACGAAGTGATCCTTGCCAAATGCGATGACCAGCACCGTGGTCGTCGAGGCCACGGCGTCGCTGTGGGTCGGATTGTGTGCGCTCAAAGGAACGATGACCCCCTCGATCAGCTCGACACGCTCCCCCTCCCGGAGCACGCCGGTTTCGGCCATGCGGTTGTATTCGTCCACGGTGAATTGGCGCTGATGAACGTGCAGAAGCGTCATGGGTAAAGGATAGCGCAGGCGGTCGGACGGCGCAAGGACGAGGTCCATCCCCATTCGCGCTGCCCGCGAAGCTCGACAGACCTGATGCCAGATTAAATGATCTGCTGTCCAGGGGGGCTTTGTTGCTCCCGGGCGCCCAGCGAACGTCGCCCGGTTCGTTCCCCTCGACCCTGCTGTAGCATGGTTTCGTGTCACCGAAAGACAGGAGGAAACCATGACCGAACGGTTCGAGATTTTGCCAACGCGCTGGGGTGTGCTGGGCGCCCTGACGGGAGGGCTGGCGCTGGCGGGATTGCTGGCCTTCGTTCCCGAGTGGCGAAGCTATCCGCTGTTACAGGTGTCGCTCCTGGTGGCGAGCGTCTGGGTCTTCGCAAGCCTTTACTACCCGCTCTGGCTGGTCATCGACCGCCAGGCCCGCAGCTTCACCCTGGCCGGCCTGTTTGGGACCCGTTTTGCGGGCGCTCTGGATGAGGTCAGGCAGGTCACCCTGATTCCGGAGGTTCGCGGTGTGGGTCGCAATCGCAAGAAGGTCTTCCCGGTGGTGCTGGTGGCTGGTGGCTACACCTTCGAGGTGAGCGCTGACACGGATTACCTGGGTGCTCGTCGCCTCTCGGAAAGGCTGGCCGGTCCTCTGGGCGCAAGGATCCTCGACAGCGGAATGGGGGAAACCATTGTGCGCTCCGCGGGCACGTTGCAGCGGCGCTGGGTTCAGTCGGTGCCCGCCTCCGGGGAAGCGCTGCCGCCTGCTCCCGTGCGACTCAAAGTTTTGCGCCAGGGTGGCAAGCTGGCCGTGCGCCTGCCTGGCCAGCACCCCCTGTACTGGTCGCTGGCCATTTTGCTCGCCCTGGGAGCGACCGCGCTCCCGGTCTTCCTGTTGGGCAGCGATCTCACCGGGGTGCTGGCCGTTGCAGGCGGCATGGGTCTGGTGGTGCTGCTGGCGGCCGCCTGGGTTCTGGCTCCGCCCGTGGTGGAGGCGGCTCCCGGCCGACTGGCGGTCCGCTATCCGCTCGGCTTGCGCGATCACGTGGACCTCGACGGTCTGGAGGAGATCCGACTCGATCTTGAGCACGGCGGCTTGCTCTTGATCGGTGACGCGCAGCTGGTGCGCCTCTGGTCGCCGCTCGAAGAATACGAAGTCGACTGGCTCAAGCAAGCCATTGCCCGAGCAGTTGCCTGAAAACAGGTTTGCCGGCTTAGAATGCGAAGCCGGCCGCCGTGCTCAGCCAGCGTGGACTGATCCTTCTGGGACTGCTGACGGTCGGGGCGATCCTCGCCGACCGGCTCGAGGCGCCGCCATGGCTGGTGTTCATCCTGTCGGGGCTGTGCATGCTGCCTCTTGGCTCGGCCCTGGCCCGGGCCTCGGAAGATCTGGCCGAGCACATGGGCCCGGGCCCGGGGGCGTTGCTCAACGCCACTTTCGGCAACGCCCCCGAGCTGGTGATCCTGTTTGTGGCCTTGAACAAAGGGCTGCTGGACGTGGTCAAGGCGACTTTGTCCGGCTCCATCCTGGCCAACCTGCTGCTGGTGCTGGGCCTGAGCGCCGTGGTGGGAGGGCTGCGCTACAAGTTTCTCAACCTGCACCCTCTGGGCGCCGCCGCCAACCTGGGCACCCTCACGCTGGTGGTGGCCGCCCTGCTCTTCCCGGCCGTCTTTGCGGCCCTGCCCCCACCGCTCGGGGCCGATCCCGTCAGCGAGCGCATCGAGGACCTCAGCCTGGGCACCGCGGCCACTCTGTTGCTGGTTTACGCCCTGAGCCTGATCTTCATGTTCCGCACCCACTCCGAGCAGCTCAAGGACAGCGTCAAGCTGAGCGTCAAGGTCGAGCTGGCCAAACTCCGCGCCCACGCCCCCCCGCGCAAGGCCATCGCCTGGATTGCCGGCTGCGTGGCTCTGGTGGTGATCCTGAGCGAGCAGCTCGTCGACGCCACCGACAGCCTGGTGGACGCCTATCACCTGCCCCCGCTCTTCATGGGCGTGGTCGGGCTGGCGCTGGTGGGCAACGCCGCCGATTACTCCTCGGCCATCCAGATGGCCTGGAAGAACAAGCTCGATCTGGCCTTCCGGGTGGCCACAGGGGCGGCTCTTCAGGTGGCTCTCTTCGTGGCCCCGGTGCTGGTGATCGCCAGCCGCTTCACGCCCCATCCGCTCAACTTGAACTTCTCGCCCCTGGAGGTGCTGTCGGTGGCCCTGGCGGTGGTGACCGTGACCGCCCACAGCTCCGACAATGCCTTTACCTGGTATGAGGGAGCCCAACTGCTGGCTCTCTACGTGATCATCGGGCTGGCCTTCTTCTTCTACTGAGCGGCAGGCGGCGCGAAGCCTTTGCTTGAAATGAAACCTATGGAAAAGGCCAGGATCGTCGTCGTGGATTCTTTCGAGGAAGCCGACCGACAGGATCGAGAGCTCTTCTGGTCAATGACCCCACTGCAGCGCTGGGAGATCATGGAGGAGTTGCGCCGAAGGAATTACGGCGATGAGGCCGTTTCCTCCCGACTTCTCAGACTTCTTGAGGTTGCTGAACGACCATGAGGTCGATTATCTCCTGATTGGCGGCTATGCGGTGGGTTTCCATGGTTACCCGCGAGCGACAGGGGATATGGATATCTGGGTGGGCGTCTCGGAGAAAACCGCTCAGCGATTGGTCGAGGTGCTGACAGAGTTCGGCTTCTCCGAGGGAGTAACCCAAGAGCTTTTCTTGCGACCTCGCTGCATCGTTCGACTCGGACATCCGCCCAACCGGCTTGAGGTGACCACCTTCATCGACGGAGTCGGATTCGAGGACTGCTATCAGCGTCGCATCATTGCCCACGCCGGAGAAGTTCCGGTGAACGTGATCGGCCTGGACGATCTTCGCAAGAACAAGAAGGCTTCCGGCAGGCACAAGGACCTGGCCGACCTGGAGAACCTTCCCGAATCCTGAGCCGCTTCAGGGGGTCGGAATCGGCAGCGTGACCAGCCCGGGCGCCACCCGCTCCAGCGTGGGGCAGGCGCGCCGCAGCACCTGCTCACGCCGCGAGGGCCAGTCGAAGAGCGACTGGCGCTGCAGGGGCGGCCAGTAGTGGTTGGGCTCGCCCGGCCACCCCTCGCGCGGCCCCCCGTGGAACACCAGCCGCCAGTAAGAGCGCTCGGCCCCCTCGGGCACCGCCTGGGGCACCAGGCCGGTTTGCTCCACCACCTGGCGTTCACGCAGCGAGCAGGCGTGGCGCAACCAGGCCAGCTTCTGGTCGAAGCGCTTGAGCTGGCCCATGGCCAGGGTCAGAGCCACCGGGTGGGGGCGCAGCTTCAGGCCCACCGCGTTGCCCTGCCAGGACGTGCCGATCAGCTCGCGAGGCACCCGGTTGGGATGGCCCAGCAGCATCATGCGGTCGGCCAGCTCGGGGTCGTCGGTGCTGACCGCCCCCAGCTCTCCGCCCGAGATCAGCTTCTGGTAGCCCATCGACCAGCAGGTGACGGTGGCCTGGGCTCCCAGCGGCTGGCCGTCGTAAGTGGCGCCGTGGGCGTGGGAGGCGTCCGAGATGAGGGGCAGATCGGGGCAGGCAGCTCGAAGGGAGCGCCAGTCGGCCGGCACACCCCACGGATTGTGCACCAGCACCGCCTTCATGCGAGGAGTCCGGGCGCGCAAGAGATCCGCCGCATCCATCGTCAGACTACCCTCGAGGCAGTCCACCGGCACCATCCGGGCCCCCAGGCTGGCTACGGCCGCCGCCATGCCATGAAAGCCATAGTCGCAGACGGCCACGTCGTCCCCGGCCTCGACTCCGCAGGCCCAGAGGGCAGCGTAGATCGAGGCGGTCCCGTTGCAGAAAGCCACCGCGTGGCGGTTTCCGGCAAACTTTGCAAAGCGCTTCTCGAAGCGGGTCAGGATGCCGCCGCTGGGCACCGAGAGGACGCCCGTGGCCAGCAGCCTGGCGACCTCCTCGATGTCCTCGGGGGTTACGTCCTGCATGCCTGATAGATCCGCTGGATCAGATCCACGGCCGCCAGAGCCTCCTCGGCGCTGGCTCCGCGCGAGCTCTCGCCCCGGGTGGTGGCCAGAAAGTCGGCCGCCTGCTGGCGGTGGGTGATGCCGTAGTAGGCCAGCGACGGCGGCGGAGGAGGAGCGTTGGCGGCCAGTTCGTCGAAGCGGGCCTGGCTGCTCTTCCACAGCTTGCGGCTCTGCAGGCGCAGGCGGTGGATCTTGTTGGGATAGGCCAGATCGTAGGCGATGGCCCCGTGGCTTCCGCACAGCTCCACATAGCTGTCCCACAGCGAGCCGCTGGCCCCGTTCACGCTGAGCGCCCCCAGCGCTCCGCTCTCGAACGCGAGCGAGGCCACCAGGGCGTCCTCGGTCTCCATGTGCTGCGAGAAGGTGGTCATGCGGCCGGTTACCTGGCGCACCGGTCCGGCCATCCAGAGCAGCTGGTCGGCCACATGATAAGCCTGGTTGATCAGAACCGAGCCCCCCTCGGTGGCCCACTTGCCGCGCCAGCCGGCATAGTAGTCGGGGGCGCGGTAGCACTCCAGGTGGGCCCGCACCAGGTGGATCTGGCCCAGAGCCTCGGCCTGCACCAGCTCACGGATCAGCACCAGCGCCTCGTCGAAGCGGTGCTGCGAGACGGGAGCGGCCACGCGCTCTACCGCCCGGGCCCGCTCCACCACCTCGCGACCCTCCGCGACCTGGATCGAGAAGGGCTTCTCCACCAGCACGTGCTTGCCGGCCTGAAGGGCCTGGAGCGCGAGCGGGGCGTGCAGGTGGTGGGGCACGGCCAGGGCCACCAGCGAGACCTCGGGGTCGTTGAAGACCTCGGCCGGATCGGTGCTCGAGCGGGCAAAGCCAAAGCGCGCGGCCAGCTCGCGGGCCTGCTCCTCGACCAGGTCGCAGGCCCAGGCAAGCTTCACCCCCTCGAGCCGGGCGAAGGCGTCGGCGTGGCAGGGAGCCACCCGCCCGCAGCCCAGCAGGGCAAATCCCGTCATGACAAGAGCACCTCCGGATGCACCAGATCGATGCCCGCGGCCTGGAGCCGACCGGGCAGGGAAGGATCGCACAATACGGCCAGCTCGGCCTCGCGCTGCTCGACGTAGGTCGAGCGCTCGCGCAGCGCCTGGTCGACGTAGCCCACGTGGCAGGCCAGCTCGATGGTGCCCTGGCCGCCCTTCAGCTCGCTCAGGGCAAGCTCCGCCGAGCGCACCAGGCTGGCCACGCTCAGCTCGCCTCCGAACCACTCCAGCACCGAGGCGTCGGCGCAGGTGACCCGGTGGCGCACCAGCTCGCGGGCCAGGATGTAGTGCCCGCTGCGGGCCGGCAGGCGCCAGCGCCGAGCCACCACGCAGTAAGCTTTGGTGACCATGGGGTTGCGGTGCAGGTTGTGGTGCACGTCCAGGTGGGTGGGCCGGATGCCCATCCCCGTAAGCCGCTCGTACTGGGCCTGCCACTCGGACAGGATCTCGCGCGAGTCGAGCTGTCCCAGGTTGCGCCACGAACGCGGGAAGCGCCCGTCCGGACCCACCAGCGAGGGGATCTGCTCGGGAGGCAAGCAGGGCGTGCCGTCGGTGAGCTGCAGGTGGAGCCCGATGTGGCCCTCGATGGCACCGCCCATCCGGGCGGTCAGCTCGGCCGACTCCTGGCCGCACATCATGGCGCTGGTGGCGGTGACGCAACCTGCCTGGATGGACTGGATGATCCCCCGGCTCACCCCCTCGGTCAGCCCGAAGTCGTCTGAGACGATGTAGAGTCGCTTCACAGGGCGGCCTCCAGCAAAAAGCGCGCGGCCCGCTCGGCCCCGTCCACCCGGAAGGGCAGCTCGCGCCGGCCCCGCCAGGCCAGCGCCTCATCCAGCACGGCCGGGTCCAGGCGCCGCAGGCACCAGATGCCGCTCAGCCGGGCCAGGGCCTCGGCCCGCTCGAGCTGCTCGGCTCCGGATTGGGGGGTGTCAAGCGGAGCCAGGATCACCGGCAGGCTGCTCCGGGCCAACGTGTAGGCCGTGTTGTAGCCGGCCCGGGCCACCACCAGCGAGGCTCCCCGCAGGCTCTGCTCGGCGGCGCCCTCGCTGAGCACCTCCAGGTCCGCCGACGAGACGAGCCTGGCATCGCTCAGGGGACCGAGCACCACGCGCAATCGGGCCCGCCCGCGCAAGCTGTCGCGCAGCCAGTCGAACAGCTCCGCCCCGCCGGCACCGGCTCCCGCCAGGGCCACCACCAGAGGCGGCTCGGAGGGTGGACCCGGGTCCTCGGGAGGGCGCGCGATCACGCCGCAGTAGTCCCGCTGAGCGGGCAACAGCTCCAGGCCCGACTCGAACGGGTCGCACCAACCCGGATCGGTGTAGGCCAGGGCTGCCTGATAGCGCGCCAGGGCGGCGCGCAAACGCGGATTGCGCGGACGGGTGCCGGGCGAAGCGTAGGGCAGGCCCCAGACGAACCGGACCCGGTCGTGGGCGAGCAGGCTGTCCACCAGCTCGCCTTCCAGGCCCAGCGGCAGGTGATCCACCAGCACGCAGTCGGGATCCCAGCTGGCGATGGTCCTTTGCACCAGCGCCCGGCGCTCGGCCAGGTTCTCGCGCTGCACGGCCGAAGGCAGTTTCACCAGCTCCACCGCTCCGCGCGGGGTCAGGCCTTCGACCAGCCCGCTGGCCAGGAGCGCGCAGCGAGCCCCGGCTCGGGCGGCCGCCTCAGCGATGGCCAGGGCGCGCGAGACGTGGCCCAGCCCCAGCAGCACGTGCGCGTAGAAGAGCAATTTCACATTGCGACCGGATTGGCGCTCACCACGTCCTCGTAGTGCGAGTCCACGAACAGGGCCAGGTCGGCCACCGACAGGTCCTTGCGGAACTGGCCCTCCTGCACCAGCAAGAGCTCGTATCGCAGCTTGCGCCCCAGCTTCATGTCCAGGGCGGCCAGCAGCTCGAGCAGGTCGACCGAGGAGAAGCCCAGGTCAGCCGACAGGGTGCTGGCGGGCGTGAGGGGCTCTTCCAGCTCCCAGTCTCCGGTCATCTCGGTCAGGATGTCCAGGATGGAGCGCTGCAACTGGTCCTTGTCGGGTTTCACGGGGATCCTCCTCGAAATTTGCCCGCCCCTTCGCGCCTGGCAAAGGTTCTCCTATCGAGACTGGACGACCCCGGGTCCGGGTTCCACCCGGACGTGGTCGGGCTGCAGGCTGACCTCCAGAGAGTCGAGCAGGGCCGGACCGTGGACGCGGGGCCGGCCCCCCTCGTCGGGCAAGAGCTCGATCTGATCCAGCTCGAGCCGGGCCCCGCGCTCGGCGGCCCAGTCCTGCACCGCCTCCTTGGCCGCGATCCAATCGGCCAGCGGCCAGCTGCCCCGCAAACGCTCGCGGGCGGTCAGGGCGCGGGCCACCAGGGCCCGGCGCCAGATTCCCCCGGTGCTCTCCAGGTAGCCGGCCGGGAGCTGCAGGCGACGGCCCTCCTCGCACGCTTGCGACAGGCGGCGTCCCCGCTCGGGGTAGTGCAGCCAGTCATACAGGTGGGGCGGATAGACGTCCCACACGAAGGCGAAGCCCTGCATGCGCATGGCCACGGCCCCGGAGGCGTCGATCCAGTCCAGGTCGGCCGTTCCCGGGCTCTTGATCTGCAAACGGCAGGTCAGCATCGTGCGCGGGGGCGGGGGCGGACCAAACAGCTCCAGCCGCTCCACCGCCACCGGAAAGAGCCAGAAGCGGCGCTGGCTTTGCTGCAAGAGCCAGTAGGCGGCCAGGTGCCCGGCCCCGTCCAGCGTGTCGGCCGGCAAGAGCCAGGGCTCGTGGTGGCTGAACGGCACTCGCACCTCCACCTCGATCCCCTGGCTGGTGGCCGCCCGAGCCTGCCACAGCGAGAGCAGACCCTCGCCGTGAAAGAGCGACTCGTTGTAAGCGCGGGCCTCGAGCTGCACGGGCAGGGGCTGCCCGGGAAGCTCCGGCAGGGCGGCCGGCGGCTCGGGGAAGCCGGCCGCCAGCAACACCTCGCAGCTGAACGAGAGCTGGTCTTGCTCGAGGATCTGGACGCTCACCCGGCCAGGGCCGCCGGATCGGGCCCGCACTTCGACCTGCAAACGGTCGTGGTCCAGGGCCAGCCAGCGCAGGCTGCGGGCGTTCTCCACCGCTACCGCGACCCCCCCCGCGAGCTGCACGGCGGCCTCGGCCGCCAGTTCCAGGGAGAAGCTGAAGGGAACCACCGGCAACCGACCCAGCCGGTGGTCGAGCAGAAAGCCTTGCCGCTCGGGCGAGAGCTCGATGCTGGCGCTCAGGCCGTCGGCCTCCATCTGGCAAGACGTGAGCAGGGAGAGCGAGGGTGGCGGGGGGGGAGCCTGCTGCACGCCTCGGGCTGGCCCCTCGCAGAACAAGAAGGCGGCCACTTCCAGCAACTGGGCCACCTCCGAGCGTCCTTCGGCGGCCGTGGTCCAGGCGCTGTGGGGAAGCGAGCGCAAGGTGTCGCGGACGAAGCCGGCCAGCCTTCCCCCCGGACCCACCTCGATGAAGTGGCGGATTCCGTCTTGATGCATGCGCAGCAGGGTCTCGCGAAAGCGCACCGTGGTGGCCCACTGCTCGGCTGCCAGGGCCCGGATGGCCTCCGGGTCGTCGGGATAGGGCTCGGCCCGCGCGCAGGAGTAGACCGGGATCTGGGGAGTTGCCATGGGCAGGAGCGGATAGACCTGACTCTCCAGCTCGCGCGCCACCGGGGCGTACAGAGGCGTGTGGTAGGCGCGCCGAAAGGGCAGCCGAAAGGAGAAGGCCCCCCCCTGGGCCAGGCGGGCCTCGGCCGCCAGGATGGCCTGGCTCGTGCCGGCCAGCACCAGCTGGCGGGGGCAGTTGTCCAGGGCCACCCAGAGCTGGTCGCAGAAGCGCTCGAGGATCTCGCGAACCAGCCCCCGGTCCTCGGTCGAGACGGCCAGGAAGTCGGCTTCGGGAGCGTTGCCCTGCGACTCGGCCTGGCGCCCGTGGTTGAACAGGTTATGGAGCAGCTCGAAGAGCTGTCGGCGGTCCTGGAAGGCCATGGCCCCCGCACAGATGAGGGCGGCGTTCTCGCCCGAGCTGGGCCCGGCCATAGCCGACACCTGCACCCCCAGCTCGCTCAGCGCCTGGGCCAGGGCCAGGCCCGTGGTGGTGCTCAGCACCCCCCCCAGATCGACCCCTGCCGGGCCGGCGTCGCTCTCCAGGAAGCGGGAGGGGCGGGGCTCGCCCCAGGCCTGGTCGAGCTCGTCGAACCAGGCAGCGACGCCGGGCAGCTCGCGCCGGGCGTCGGCCAGCATGCCGGCATACTCCGAGCCCTGGCCG
Organism: Candidatus Xenobia bacterium; assembly: GCA_045863235.1. Classification (GTDB taxonomy): domain Bacteria; phylum Vulcanimicrobiota; class Xenobia; order Xenobiales; family QWHO01; genus QWHO01. The sequence continues at coordinate 54,314 of BTUM01000054.1, forward strand.
GGAAAGAGGAAGGCCACCGGCTCGCCCCCGCGCTGCTCGTTCAGGTCGGCGAAGAAGATGCCCGAGCGGTGCCGCCAGCGGGGGGCCGGGCTCTCGGCCAGCCTCCTGGCGGCCAGGGCCAGCTTGCTGTCGAGCTCTTCCTGGCTGCGGGCCACCAGCGCCAGCCGGCAGGGCCCATCGGGGTCGACGCTCAGGTGGGAGAGCAGGGAGTGGCGGTCAGCAGCTGACCAGGTGTAGAGCTGGTGCATTCGGACACGTTCGCACCGGCCGGGGCCGTTCCTGGCGCTGTTCAGGCGTCTGGAGCCAGCTGCTCCGGGTCCCTGCCGGGCGGACAGCCGCCCTGCTCCAGAATACGCAGGTTCTGCCCGGTACCGCCTCCATTCCAGCGTATACCCCGGAATCAGCCCGGTACCGGG
>BTUM01000055.1:0-53013 GCA_045863235.1 Candidatus Xenobia bacterium
CTCGCGTGGTTACGGCCTCCGCAGTCTCTCTCTTGACACGCATCAGAAATGCCGTTTGGTTCGGGCGGATGCGTCGTCTTCTGGCGCGCGCCGGCACCAGGCAGAATCAGGCCGGCGCGCGGTCGCCCAGTTCGCGCAAGACCATGCGGCCCGTTCCGCCCTCCGGCCTTCGGCCGCGAGGGCGCTCCGAGCGCAAGCGAAAGAGCCATGCAAGCTCAGTCGAGGTGCCGCGCGGCGCACTTGATGGCTTGATGGCGCACAAGTGCGCGCGCTCGCGCGAGAGGCATGACGCATGGGCCGCGGGCCAACCCCTCTCTTTTGAGTCTCGTCCAGCGCCAGGGTCTGCCCGCCGGCCCACGCGCGATGGCTTATCGTCGCGCGGGCCGGTGGTGAGAGTTTTGGGGGCGGCGATGACGCCGACTCGGGGCCCTCAGCCGGGCAAAGGTGGTCCGGGCCCCGGCCGTCACCGCAGAGGCGCCTGGCCTCAGCGACCCCCGCTTTGACGGGCCAGCCACTCATGACTCCAACCGGAACATCCGGTAGGTTCCGGAACCATTCATGCAGCACAGAGGGCCGGAGCCATCGAGCACTTCCAACTCGGTCAACCGATCCGTAGCCAGATCGACTCCCACGGTCAGCAGATCGCCGGTCCGGGTGATCAAAATCGCCAGATTCACCGTCGTCCCGGGTTCAAAGTGCTCGAAATAGACTGTGTGGCAATCGATCTGACCGCACCCGCATCGGCCCACGACCCGCAGACTGTCGAGTTGGGCAAGGTAAGGACTCGAATCGATTGGCTCATCGAGTGGCTTGAGCTGGTTCGTTTCACAGTCGACCCAGTAGCCGCCTCCGGCGTAGCGACCCGTTGGGAGTGTGGACAGGACGAGTTCCAACCAGATCCTCTCCTGAGGAGTGAGGGGTCGGTCGTCGACAACCTTCACGAGGAATGCTCCGGATTGTTGCTCGGCTCGGAGCCAGCCTTCGAACGTGTCCCCATTCTAGCAAGTGAAAGCCAGGTTGAGAAGTGCCGCGAGACCCAAGCGTTTAACTCCGTAAAGCAGGACTGATGGGACTCAATGCACTCCGCCCCAATCGCAGAAGGTGGTGCTGGAACTCCTCATGGTCCAACCTCGCTTGGGACGATTGACAGCTTCTGTGTCTGCTCATGAGCAGACATAGAAGCTGTCAACTCTGGCATCCCCGTGGCAGCAAAGGCCCTCTCGGCCATCTCCGCGAAGCCCTCCTCGTGGGGATGGGAATGGAGCAGCTGCAGCTGGCAGAGAATCTCGCCTGGGGCGCACTTCCGGGCACCGAGCTTACCTGCTTCACCTACCACGACGCCCGGCTCTCGGCCAACCTCATGCTCTCACTTGATCGTGAGGACCTGGGCACGATGGTCAGCCTGCTGATCGAATCGCTCATCACCAACCTGAAACCCGGACAGTTCGTGCAGCTCGGCCGGCTGGCCAACCGCCCTCTGGGGCTGATCCTGACCCAGGTGTGCGACGCCAAGGGGCAGGCGCAGCTCGTCTTCCGGCTGCACCAGCGCGACCACATCTTTGATTCGGCTGTTCCTCTGGAGCGGGTCAGCGGAATTCTGAGCGCCATGAGCGACAGGCACAAGGCGATGGAGAGCGAGCCGGAGGTGGTGGGAGAGGTTCTGGACGCCTCAAGCCCCCTGCGCCTGCGCGGCCAGGACGGGCAAGAGCAGGTCTTTCAGCGGGTGGACGGCATCAGCCACCTGTTCGGGCAGTGGGGGGAGTTCCTGCAGCCCGGCGACATGGCTCCGGGCACCCGGGTTCGCGTGCGCCCGGTTTGGGCCAGCCCCGAGATCCACGCATATCTGCGCGCTCAGATCCTCGATGACCGACCCGCCCCCGCGCCTGTGGGAGAGCTCTGCCAGACGGGCCAGGAGAAAGACGACCTGCTGGTGCGCGGCCAGGTCTACGCGGCACGGTCGGGCATTCTCGCCCTGCTGGGAAAGATGGCCCGGAGTGGAACCATCGACGCCTACCTGCTGGGGAAGTGCACGCTCAACGTCTTGCTGGGCTACGTGCTCGTCGGTGACAATCGAGCCGGCCACTCCCTCTGGGTGGGCAAGTTCGAGGTGAATCTGCTCAACGACGGCATCCAGATGATCGAGCGCGGCCAACTGGATCCGCCCGACCTCATTCTCTACAAGATGATCAGCGCCTACTTCCAGTCGCTCAACACCGACATCAGCCAGGGGGTCAAGGCGGTCAACGGGGAGATGAGCATCGTGCTCAAGTACTGTCGCGAGCTCGACCCCTCCCTCACCGGGTTGGCCCTGCGCAACTGGCGCCTGCATCTCAACGAGCTGTTCGAAGGCAAAGAGGTGCCGGCGGCGGCGCTCAAGCCCTGGGAAGCCGAGGTGAAGCTCTTCGGCCGCCCGGTCCTGCCCAAGGTGCTCTGCTACCCGAACCCGGCCCGCTGGGTGTTGCCCGAGGAGGAGGCCCGGCCCCTTGCGCCTCCCAGGCCGATTCCCTTCTGGAAGCGCATTCTCGGCCTGGGTCGGCGCTGATCGGGCGCTCGAGGTCACTTCTCAGGTCAGCTCGCTCAGCTCAACCCAGCGCTCGAGGTCACGCTCCAGGCGCTTTTTCAGAACCTCCAGCTCCTCGAAGCGCTGGTGGGTGGCCTCGTAGTCGCTCGAGTCTCCGGCCAGCAGCCCCTCCAACTCGGCCTGGCGCTGCTCGTCTCGAGGGATGCTCGCTTCCAGCTCTTTCAGCTCGCGCTGCTCCTTGAAGCCCAGTTTGCGCGTCCTGGCTGCCACCGAGAAGGAGGCCTGCTTCTCCGGACGCGAGGAGACGGGTGCGGCCGGCTGTCGTTGCTCGAGGTAGGCCGAGTAGTTGCCCGCGATCTCCCGCAGCACGCCCTCGCCCTCGAATACGAAGGTGGTCTCCACCGTGCGATCGAGGAAATACCGGTCGTGGCTGACCACCACCAGACAGCCCGGGAAGTCGTCGAGGTATTCCTCGAGCCGCTCCAGGGTGGGGATGTCGAGATCGTTGGTGGGCTCGTCCAGAAAGAGCAAGTTGGGGTTGCCCATCAGCACGCAGAGAAGCTCCAGGCGTCTTCGCTCTCCCCCGGAGAGCTTGCCCACCGGGGTGTGCTGCAGCCTGCCAGGGAACAGGAAGCGCTCCATCATGGCCGCGGCCGACAGCTCGCGCCCATCGGTGGTGGGGATCACCTCGGCCACCTCCCGCACCACATCCAGAGCCTTCTGCTCGGGATCAAAGCTCCTCGTCTCCTGGGCGAAGTAGCCCAGCGCCACGGTCGGCCCGCGCTCGACGGTTCCCGTATCGCTCGGCAGAATGCCGGCCATGACATTGAGCAGGGTGGTCTTGCCGCAGCCGTTGGGGCCTACGAAGCCCAGGCGGTCGCCCGGCTTGAGCTTGTAGCTGAAGTTGCGGAAAAGCCCTCGGCAGCTGAGGTTGTCGAGCTCGAGGATCTTTCTGCCCAGCCGGCGGCTGCCCAGGCTGATGTCGAGGGCCTTGCGGGGGCCATCGGGGCGATTCTCGATCAGCTCCTCGGCCCGCTCCACCCGCGCTTTCTGCTTGGTGGCCCGGGCCTTCGGGCCCTTCTTGAGCCACTCCAGCTCACGGCGCATGAGGTTCTGGCGCTTGGACTCCGAGGCCGCCTCCAACTCGGCCAGGGCCAGCTTCTTCTCCAGGAAGGCGGCGTAGTTGCCCTGGTAAGCGGTCAGCTTGCCCCGCTCGAGCTCGATGGTGCGGTTGGTGGCCGTGTCCAGGAAATAGCGGTCATGGGTGACCAGAGCCAGCGCCCCCGGGTAGTCGCGCAGGGTCAGCTCGAGCCAGGCGATGGACTCGGTGTCGAGGTGGTTGGTGGGCTCGTCCAGGAGCAGCACGTCCGGCTGCTGCACCAGTGCCTGGGCCAGGGCCACCCGCTTTCGCTGCCCGCCCGAGAGCTGCTCCACCGGCCCCTCCACGGCCGCAAGGCCCAGCCGCCCCAGCACCACCTGGGCCCGGGTCTCCAGCTCGAAGACGCCGAGTCGTTCGCACTCGGCGAAGAGGCGGTCGACTCGGGCCGGATCGTCCTGTCTCTCGCAGGCCAGGGTATAGGCTTGCAGACGCTCCAGCGCCTCGCTCTGGGAGGCGAAGACAGCCTGGCGCACGGTCAGGCCCGCAGTCAGCTCGGGCTGCTGGGGAAGGTAGCCCACCACCACGTCCTTGCCCAGGATGCGCTGGCCCCGGTCGGGAGCTTCGCTCCCGGCCATGATGCGCAGCAGCGTGCTCTTGCCGCAGCCGTTGACCCCGATCAGGCCGACCCGGTCGCGCGGCTCGAGGCTGAGGGTGACCTCATCGAGCACCGGCTCGTCGCGGTAGGTCTTGTAGACTTTCTCCAGGCGTAGCAAGGACACGGCCCGACTGACCTTTGCCGCGGGGAGGCCGGGCCCTTCCTGAGGGGCCTCTGCGCGGCGTTGGAGCCCGTTCCGGGTTTGCCGGTCAAGCTGGTGACCCGGGGCAGCGGTCGGCGTTGCCGGAGCCCGTTCCGGGTTCGCCAGGTCAAGCTGGGTCTGTCCTGGGCCAGCCTCGGAACCCATGGGCTGACCGATTCCACGCCCGATGCGCCCCGACTCAACCAGGCTCCGCCTTGCAGTGTGGCATCGTAAATCTGTTCGGGTCAGGCTGCCGCAGACCTCGAGCGCCGAGGAGGCCGGGCCTAACAGAACAGGAGGGCGACCCAGTAGACCACGCTCCAGAGCAAGACGCCAAGGCCATTGATGCAGATCATTCCCTGCAAGATCCCGGGCATGGCGGGAACCAGCCGAATCCAGGTCGCAACGCCCCCCAGAGCGGTGAGCAGCGCCAGCCCCTTGGCCAGCGGCACATTGTTGGACAGGTGCATGGCCGCCAGCGCCACCCCGTTCGGCAGCGCCAGCAGCCCGAAGAACAAGAGCCCGGTCAGTAGAACGGCACGCAGGTCCAGCATCAAAGGCTTCTACGCGGAAGCCCGGACCAGAGTTCAATCGAGTTCCAGCGACGCGTCTGTGAGTCTAAACCCCCAACCCGCGCGCTAACGCCCCGCCAGCACGACCGCCCAGGCTGGCGCCCAGGGCATAACCGGCCAGGGCGCCCACCACCAGGCCCACGGCGCCGCCCATGGGACCGGCCAGGTGGTAGCCGGCCATAAGTCCCCCGTAGGGCCCCGCCATGCCGCCTACCAGGGCCCCGGCCGCCCCTCCGACTCCGATGAAGGAGGCCTCGCCCCGCTTGGCGGTGAGTCCATTGGTCTCAAGCTTCTCGAACTTATCCATCAACCCGAGCTTGCTGCCAGCCCAGCGAACCCCCATCTCGACGGGGTCAGAGAAGGTGCGCACGGCCGCATCGCCGTCGGCGGCGCTGATCTCGCCCCGGGCGATGGCCCCGTTGAGGGCGCGGTGGGCGCCCTGCACGCCCATGCCCGCCACCGCCAGCAGCTGGCTGCCGAACAGCACCCCCGCGGTCAGGTTGAGCACTCCGCTCATATGGTGGTGGGGATCGTCGGTCTCGCTGGCCTTGCGCAGCTGGTCCCAGCCCACCAACGCCTGCAGGCCGCCAGTGGCCCAGTAGAAGACCTCCACCCCGGTCCGCAGACCCTGGTTGGGGAAGGCGTTCTCTCCGATCCACCTGCCCGTTTCGCGGAACTCCTCGCGGTCGATCAACCGCTCCATGAAGCTCTGCTGCTCGTGCTTTTCGATCAGCGCATACTTCTCGGGATTGGCCTCGCGCAGGCGCTCCGGATCCACGTGGTACTTCGCATACGACTCGGCGTAGTCCTCATAGTGGCTCTTGCCCGAATACTCGGTCACGTACGGGCCCGCCCCCCACGGCTCGCGGCTCGAGTGGTTGCCGCCCAGCTCGCTGGGGTGGTTGAACCAGGCCGAGTTGTAGTCCTTGGTGTGGCCCACCTCGTGGATCAGCACCTCGCGGAACCACTCGGGACGAATCGAGATCTGCTCGCGGCTGAGCTGGATCTGATTGGTCACCGTGTGCCGGAAGGCCAGCCCCGAAGCGTCCGGAATGTCCGGCACCACCTCCAGCGACTTGACCGTGTTTACGTCCTTGAGGGGCAGGCTGTCCAGCACGTCAAGAATGAACTCGCGCTCTTGCGGGGTGGCCCCGGTGATGGTGGGATAGATGAACTTGGGGAAAGCGTGCAGGCCGCGCGACACAGCCATCGCGTCCCCCACGGTGGCCTCGAGCACGGGGTGGCGGTCTAGGAAGTCGGTGCTGGCCCGCACTCCGTCCAGGAAGACATCTTTGATCTTGCCGGGGAGGGAGCGCTTGACGTCGGCCTCATCGGGCTGAGCCGGCCGTGGTGTGGGTCTGGAAGCGGAAGCGACGGACACAATCATGGCGCCTACAGGATACGCCCCGGTGACGAGAATGTGATGAACCAGAGGTTACCGGTTCACCACGTTGACCGAGCTGGTGTAGAGAACGGGCACTTTCCCGTCCTCACTGGTGAAGAGGGGAACCAGGTCGCTACCGGCCAGGGCCCCGGCCGTGGGATCCACCGCCAGCCAGCCGCTCCCCGTCCAGACCTCGGCCCACACGTGGCCGCCTCCGGGCACCATCCAGCCCATCACCTGTCGGGCCGGGATTCCCTGGGAGCGGCACAGGGTGATGAAGAGGTCGGAGTAGTCCCAGCACTGACCGGTCTTCTGCTGCAGAAACTTCTTCACGCCCCAGCGCGAGCCCGTGACCCCGCCGTAACGCATGTTCTGGTGCACGTGGCTCAGGAGGGCTCGCACTTTGTCCTTCTGGCTGCCCACCGCCTCGGCGGCCAGCTTCTTCAACTCCGGGTCGTCGGCCGGCCAGAACGGCGTGGCGCCCGTCTTACCGGCCGTCCCGGGGGTCAGTCCGAAGGCCTCGCTGTCCACGTTGACCGCCACCGTGAACTCGGGGAATCCGAAGCGCGGTTCGGCTGGCTCCACCTCCGCCTTTGGATTGCGCAAGACGAGCTGGCGCGAAAACTTGAAGGCGGACGAGAGCTCGTCCACCGTCTTGCGGTCGTTGGTGCGGCATGCGTTGAACATGCGGTTCCAGGCCATGGGAGCGCACTCTTGCAGCCCGGCCGCCCGGAAGGTGACCCGGTAGCTTTGCTTGCGCGGCTTGAGCTCGAGCGCATAGATGGCCTGCTGGAGTAGATAGGCGTCTTTACAGACCAGCTCGATGACCGTGCTCTCCCGGGCGAAGATGCGCTGAGGCTGCCCAAGGCGGGTTTGCAGTTTGACGGCATCCTGCGAGCTGGTGCACCGGATGGTGTTGACCTGAAGCGGCTGGCCCTCCACTTCCAGGAAGGCGTTCTGTACGCTCTGAAGGGGTATGCCCAGTTTGGCCGAGATGACCTTGGGGTCGGCCTCGACCGTGCGCAGCTCTTTCCACCCTTGCGGCCAGGCGGCCGCCGGTAGGGCCAGCAGCAACCAGAGCAGCACCATCCGATGGGCCGCTCCACCTGTTCTAAGGACCGCTCCTGTCAAAGGCATCGCTGCGCGATCAGGTACTCGACCGGCTCATCTCCCAGGACCCGGGCCGAGTGCACCGTGTTGCGGGGTAGCTCCAGGCGGTCGCCCGGCTCGAGCAGGTGGCGCCGTCCGGCCACTTCCATCTCCATGCAGCCTCTCAGAATGCACAGAACCTCATCGTGGGGATGGGTGTGAGGCGGATAGACCGTGCCGGGTCGATCGCTCCAGGCAAAGCAACGGTAGCCCTGACTCTCGAGCTCGGCTTGCATGCTCATGAGCGGGCCTTCGCTTTCACGGGAATTTCAGCCTGCCGCCTTATGCTGACAGCACATAGCCCGAAAGAGGAGCTCCGTCCATGATCGTCACCGCGTCCGCCTTCAACTCGACCTACCCGGTTCGCGCCAACTCCAGCCAGGCAGCGCCCGACCAGAGTCCGACAGCCGACAGCTCTTTCGACGCCAAGAAGGTGGCCTTCGCGGCCCTCCCGTTCTCGGACGGGCCCGACCAGCGCCAGAACAACTTTGACGTGCTCACGCGCATCGCCCAGAACTCGGCCGACCCGATCGAGAAGGTGATCGCCCAGGCGGCCGCCGACGCCGGAGCCGAGCGGATGTATCCCACCACGGCCGTGGCCGTGCAATCGGCCGCCCTGGAGAAGCTCTCGCAGGGGGCCAGGGCGCCTGTCGGATTGACCCTGGCCGAGATCGGCCTGAAGGGTTTTGCGGCGGCCCAGGATCCGGGTGAGTCGCGCCGGCTCGGAGGCAAGATCCTGGAAGCGATCGCCGCCCACAGCCAGAACCCCTCCGAGGTGGTGTTCGCCAAAGCCGCCCGCCAGGGCGCCGGCATGAAAATCTTCGACCAGACCGGAGCCAACCTGATCAAGAACGCTCTGGAGCAGATCAAGGCCGGCCTGAACGAGAACCCGGCCGTGGCCGTGGGCCAGCTCGGCCAGACGCTGCCCCAGGTCACCCAGAGCGCCGGCGAGCAGGCCCTGGGAGAGAGCTGCAACATCGGCATGGCCCTCTTCAGCTCGCTGGCCGCCGACACCCAGAACAAGACCGCGAAAGCTCTTACCGAGATGTCCTCGGGCCACGCCACCGCCGGCGACGGGCTGCGCCAGGCTCAGCAGGAGGCGTTCGCCAACCTGGTGAGCGGCCAGGAGAGCCGCTTCGCCGCTCCCACCGAGGAGCGCCAGTATCTCACGTCCAACAAGGATGCGCTCACCTGCGCGCTGGGCGGAGCCGCCACCCAGCTCGGCATGATGGCTCTCGGCTCGGCCGGCCTGCATGGCCTGACGGGGATGCTGGCCGGCATGTTGATCGGCGTGGTGGCCTTCGGAGGGGTGAAGGCCGTCTACCACGGCATGATGGAGGTCAATGCCCGCAAGACCGGTCCGCGCCGCTACGACGAGGCCTACGTCAAGTCGGCTTTCGCCGATGGGGCCAGTGCCGGATTCAAGGGCAACATCCTGCGCAGCCTGATCCACAGCGGCATCAACGGAGCCGCCTACAGCTTCCTGGGCCCACCCGCGTCGCTGGTGGTCGGCCCTGGCGTCAGCGCCGCGCTGGCCAAGTTCACGGGGCTTTGAGTCGACCTTGAAGCTGAACCCGGCCGCCTGGCTCTCCGGCACCCTGGCCCTGATACGGCCGGTTTCCGCTCAATCCGAAGGACACGACCCGGTTGACACGGTCACCCTGAGCGACCCCTCGCTGGAGCAGAAGCTCAAGGCCGTGAACGCCGTGGGCGGTCCGGTGCTGGTGGGCTCTCCCGAGCATTCGGAGGTGGCTCGCCTGGAGTTCACCGATCTGGCCGCCAACGACTTCAGCCTGAGCGTGGTCTATTCCGACGGATTCAAGCAGGGGGTCAGCGCCGATCAGGTCAATATCCCAGGCAGCCAGAAGCCCACCGCCGACCTGAGCCGGCTGAAGAACCTGGGGCCCCGGCGTCACTTCATGCAGTGGCTGGAAATCCACGGCGACGTCTTTCCCCGCCTCGAGCGCAAGGACTGGGAAGCGGTCTCCGAGGCGTCCAAGGACTTCAATTGCATCGCCGACAGCCTGGGCGACCACCAGAGCAATGTGTGGCCCGGTCCGGCTCTGTCCGATTTCGACCAGCTCTACGCCCGGCACGGCTACGTGCCCATCGAGGGCCTGGATTTCTCGCTTCAACCCGAGCTCGAGAAGGTGGTGCTGTTCGCCATTCAGCCCCAAGATGCGGGCTACGCCACCTACCGCGCGGGGCTCGAGCAGGACAAGCTGGCCCACATGCCCAGCCTGATCTGCACCCACGCCATCCTGCAGCAGCCCGATGGCTCCTTCACCAGCAAGAACGGGGCCCTGGAGAGGATCAAGGTGCTCGACCCGACCGAACTCGGTGGGGGCGACTACGGCGAGCCGATCAGGGTCTACGCCCGCAAGCGCGACGATGAGCCTGGACCGGTTCGGGCCTGAACCCTGTCACAGTCCGATCCTCCTTGATAGACTAGTCAGGTAACTAGTTCGATCTGCCCCGGCGCGGGAACGCCCGCCGGCGCGCGGTCAGGCCCCTCTAACCCGTGTTCTTGCTGGATAATCTTCGCGATTTCCGCAAGCTGCTGAATCCGTTCGTTTGACTCTCCCTGGTCGAGCGTTACCAGGGCCGGTCACCGCGAGCGGGTGACGGCCAGGTAGAGCTCCTCGACCCGGGCGCGAGCCCAGGGTGTCTTGCGCAGAAAGGTCAGACTCGACTTCAGGCTGGGATCGTGCTGAAAGCAGCGGACGGGGATGCGTCGCGCCATCTCCTCCCAGCCCAGACGAGCTTGCAGCACTTCGAGCATTCTCTGCAGCGTGATCCCATGCAGAGGATTGTTGGGCTGCTCCATCTCTACCTCCGCGTTACCGGGCTGAGCGGGTCTACCGGCCGCCCTGACCGGCAACGCGTAACGAACCGTTTCATGCCGTCGGCTTCTCACCCGATCCGGCCGTCTTGACGTCCTTGACCACCTCTTGGAGGTTGGTGCCCTCCAGCCGGCGGGCATAGTCGTTCTCCCACTTCTCGTGGGCGTGGTCGGCGAAGGCCTTGAGCGTCTCGCGCTGCATCTCGAGGAAAGTGGGCTTGTCGATCTCACCCAGGGCCAGCTTTTTGGTCGCCTCGTCGTTCCAGGTCTCGGGCACGGCCCCGGTCAGCTTGAAGTAGAGGTTCTCCAGCTTACGCCAGCCGTCGTACTTCTCCATCAGCGGGTTCCACATGCCGTTCACGATGCAGTAGTTGGTGGCCCAGGGCATGTCGTGGTGCTCGGCGTGATCGCGCTTGGTCTGGGCCAGGTGCAGCTTCTGCATCAGCTTGCCCAGGGCGGGCGGATTCTCGGTGTGGGTCCAGCGGTGTGAGCCCTGGGCAAAGAATCCGCCGGCCAGGAAGCTCAGTCCGAAGGCACCCGCCGCATAGTGGGGATTGGTCAGGCCCACGGCCGCCATCATAGGAGCCATGAAGATGCCGGCCCGCGAGCAGTTGCTCAGGAAGGGGACCTTGAGCAAGCTGTAGTGATCGCGATGGTGATACTGGAACTCGGCCGCCAGCTTGCCGATGTAAGGCGAGGTGGGCTTGGGATAGTTGTCGATCCAGTGATGGAAGACGCCGCTGGCCATGTCGGCGGCGGCGTAGCCGGCCACCAGCGACGCGGCCACCACGCCGGCCCCGATCAGCTTGCCCTCCAGGCCCGGCAGCATGGCCACCTGGGCGGCCACGTTGACGGCCGTCATGACCGCTCCGGCGGTCATCACCCCGGCCACGGCATAATCTTTCTTGCTGGGCTTGACGCCCTGGAACTCGGCCTCGGTCTCGGCCGACATGTCGTAACGCCCGCCCCGCAGGAACTCACCCTTGTACTGAATGACATCCCGCGAGCTGGCCTCCTGGGCGCCGTCTTGCTCCTGCACCTCGGCCGGAGGAACCGGCCTGGCCGAGCTCAGAGTGGGCAGTTTCGCGACTGCTGCTACGTTCATGTTTGATCGCCTTCCTTCAGTGCAAGACCTGTGGTCTTGAGCTTTCCAACCCGTCAGACACTAGGAGCGCTGCCGGAAACCCCCTTGACATGGTTTTCCGGCTGCGCGACGCCCAACATATTGTGCTAGAAGTCCGGCCGCCTACAACATCTTGTGGTGGCGGAGGTTCCCTCCGACACCACAGGGGGGTTTGCGGCCGGACTTCTAGCTGGAGAACTTGTCCACCAGTTTTTGCCAGTAAGCCGTCGAGAATCGGTCGGGAGTTGACAGCCCGCCCAGCGCCGCGGCTTCCTCGGCCGCCCGGGCGGTCTCGTTCATCCAGGCCACCACGTCCACCGGGTACTTGCCCACGGCCGTCTCGGCCGAAGTCATGTAGGCGTTGGCCCCGTCCAGCACCGCACCGGTCACATCGGCCAGCTCGGCCCGTTTGGGCGAGGGGTTATCGATCATCGAGTCCATCATCTCGGTGGCCACGATGACGGGTTTCCCCAGCTCTCGACAGCGGGCCACGATCAACTTCTGCAAGACGGCCACGTAGTGGGGCGGGGTCTCCACGGCCAGATCGCCCCGGGCCACCATGATGACGTCGGAGGCGGCGATGATCTCGTCCAAGTTCTTGAGGGCCAGCACGTCCTCGATCTTGGCGCACAGGGGCAGGTCCTGGCCCCCTTTGTTGAGGAAGCGGCGCACGGCGTGCATATCCTCGGCCCTCTGGACCTTGGAGACGGCCACCATGTCCACCCCCGCCTTGAGGCCCCACTCCAGGTCGCGCTGGTCTTTCTCGGTGAAGGCGTCGATTCGCGTCTGAGCGCCCGGAACAGCAAGGCCGCAACGGTCGGTGAGGCGCCCCCCGGCGGTCACCTCGCATTCGACACCCTGCTCGCTCTGGCGCAGCACCTTGAGAGCCACGGCGCCATCCTTGAGGAGAATCTTCTTACCCGGCTGCATGGCCTCGCGCAGGTGAGGCGGCTCGAAGCTGATGCCCTGGTCGCCGAGCGTCACGAGCTCGCCCGTCCTCAGGCTGCGCTCGCCCCCGGGGAAGCTGCCCAGCCGCACCTTGGGGCCGCGCAGATCGAGCAGAACTGAGGCTTTACGGCCAGTGGCCCGGGCGGCCGTGCGCAGGTTGGCCACCAGTTTGTCGCCGTCCTCGTGCTTGAGGTGCGAGCAGTTGAGGCGGGCGATGTCCATGCCTGCCTCGAGCATCTTCATCAGCGTGTCGCGGTCCGAGCTGGCCGGCCCCAGGGTGGTGATGGAGCGGGTCTTGATGTCACCCGGCTGGCCCGGTCCGTGAAAAATCTCCTGAGCGGCCGCCTGAGCCACGGGACCGGCGCTGCGAGGGAGCGTGGACAGAGCAAGACCAGGGCCGATGATCATGGCCTGAGTCTAGAAGCCAGGAATGAAAAAACGCGGAAAACGCAGAAGCTGGTCGGAGTGAAGCCTTACGAGCCACCCGTCATCGAGGTCTTCGAGCTGCCGGAAGAGCTCTCGCTGCAAGAGTGGGAGCGGTTGTTCCAATCGCCCGACAAGCCCTATGCAGCCGGCTGACGTCACCATCGTGGGCTTCGGCCCCGGGCAGTGGAGCAAGCTCACGCTCGAGGTCCACGACCTCTTGCTGCAGGCCGACCGCATCTACACCCGCGACCCGCTCAGCTGGGAGGTGCTGCGCGAGCTCAAGGCCCGGGGCAAGAACGTGATCAGCCTCAGCTCGCTGTATCTGCTGGGCCTGCCGGTGGGCGAGATCTACGACCTGATGGCCGACGTGGTCGCCAAGAGCGCCCTGCGCTACGGGCCGCTGGTTTACGCCCTGCCCGGCAATCCGCTCGTATTCGAGTTTCCAACCTTGCTGGTGCGCCGTCGAGCTCTGGCCCTGGGCCTGAGCTGCACCATCGTGGAAGGCATGAGCTGCCTGGAAGCCATGTTCGTGGCCAACAACATCGACCCCGGCTTTGGGCTGCAGATCCTCAATCTGGTCGACTTCGAGGCAAAGCCCCGCCTGATTGCCTCGGTGGCCACCCTGATGTTTCAGGTAGGCGCCCCCCGCCACGTCTTCGCCGATCAGAGCGAGCCCGATCGCTGCAACCTGTCCTGGCTGCGCGACCGCCTGATCGAGCTCGACTATCCGCCCGAGCACAAGGTCTACCTGCTCAAGCCAGGCGAGGCCGGACAGCAGATCAGCGTGGTGGGCAAGGTTTCCCGCATGGAGCGGCTGAGGCCTCACCTCAACTCGATGTGCACGCTCTACATCCCGCCCAACTGGATCGTCACCTGATGACCTACCGGCACAACCCTCACACAGCCTGGCATGCCATCGGCCGGCGAGTGGTGCTGGTACCCCTCGAGCGCAGGGATGGGGTGCACAACAACACCCTGGTGCTCTCCGGCTCGGCGCCCGCTCTCTGGCTGCTGCTGCAAGAGCCCCGGAGCGCCGAGGAGCTGGTGGCGCATCTTCAGTCGGAGTATGAGGTGGACCGCGAGCGGGCAGGCCAGGATGTGGAGCGCTTTCTGGAGCGGCTGCTGGAGTGGAAGGCCCTGGACTCACGCTGAGCCTGGCCTGGACGATTACAGGGCCTGCAAGGCTCGACTGATCTCGTCCCGGTCGCGAGGATTCCGGGCCAGCAGCGCCTCCAGGTCAGGCCGCAGCGAGGCCACCCGAGGGCCCAGCTTACCGATCCACTTCAGGGCCAGCCCCCGCGTGTCATAATCCTGCAACATGGCGCCCAGACCTTTGCGGGCAGCCTCCGAGTCGGGCCCGATGCTGCACACGGCCTCCAGCGCAAAGATGCGAAGGCGCATCTTGCGGGAGCTCAGCAGGGCACGAGCCCGTCCGACCTCGGAGGCCGCCAGAGGCCCCAGGGCGGCCAGCATGTGAAGCCCATCCTCCTGGGCGCGCTCGTCTCCGCCCAGGCGTTTTCGAATCTGCGGCACCAGCCGGCTGGCCAGCACAGTCGGGTCGGGATGGGCCTCGACGATGGCCTGACGGCTGTCGGGCAGTTGCAAGAACAACTGCTCGAGCCGGTCCACAATCCGCTCGGCTCCCCCGGGGATGGCCAGGATGGCCCGCAGTGCCTTCTCGCGCAGCCGGTCGTCGTCCAAACAGGGCACCAGCCGGGGCAAGGCGGCAGAGCAGCGCAACAGCCCCAACAAAGTGATCAGCTCCAAATTCAGGGGAGCCTCCATGAGCTGCCCGACCTGCTCGGCAGTCAGTCGTGCCGGGTGGCGCAGCAGCTGCTCGGAGGCGCAATGGCTGCCGGCCGAGGCCAGCTCGACCCAGGCCTGGTGGATGGCCGGCTCGTGGTCCAGAAAGGCGGCCGCCCGAAAGTAGGTGCAAGAGCCGGGATGGGCTCGCATCCGCTCGACCATCGCCTGCACCAGGTCGGGAGCCTCCAGCTTCAGGCCTGGCTCGGACCGCAGCAAAGCCTCCAT
Source organism: Candidatus Xenobia bacterium (assembly GCA_045863235.1). Classification (GTDB taxonomy): domain Bacteria; phylum Vulcanimicrobiota; class Xenobia; order Xenobiales; family QWHO01; genus QWHO01. The sequence continues at coordinate 14,893 of BTUM01000055.1, forward strand.
CTCGCCCACGGCGACATGGGCAACCGGTGAGTCCAGCAGCGCCTCCGCCAGGGCGCGCAAGAGTTGCGAAGTCACGCCCAGGCCCTTCATCATGGGACGCAAAGCATAGACGGCCTGCTCGCGCACTGCCTTGTCCGGGAAACGCAGCAGCTCGATCAGGGGCTCGGGCTGGCCGCAGTAGGCCAACACCCGCGAAGCGTAGTAGGCGGCTGTGGTCGACTCGCGCATGGTCTTGACGATCAGGTCCAGCACCCCGGCCGCTTCGGGCCGCTGCAAGGACTGCGCCGCCGCCATCGCCACGGCGTAGTGGAAGGGGGGAGCGTCGTAGTCTCCGGGGGTCTCGTAGAAGCCCTCGTCGGCCAGGGCGCGGGCCAGGGCCCCCAGAACCTCGAGGGTGGGAGGCGCCTGAGCGAGCAGGTCGGCCGCCCGGTGGCGGTCGTAGTCATCGCCCTTCTCCAGGCTCTCGAGCAGGCTCGCGACCTCCATCAGACCACGGTGATCTTTCCTTGCACCGCCGAGCGGCGCGCGCCGGTGGCGCCGGGAACACCGGTGGCCCGGCCGTGCATGGTCTGGTGTCCGAGCACGGCGAAGGCCACCGCCTCGCGGGCCTCGGCGGGAATGCCGAACTCGTCGTAGCGGCGCAGGCGCACACCCTCCGGCAAGCGCCCAGCCAGCTCGCCCATCAAGGTGGGATTCTCCACTCCCCCACCGGCCGCCACCAGCTCGGCCGGGCCGCGCAGGTAGGCCCTCAGGGCCCGCACGATGCTCTCGGCGGTGAGGGCGGCGGCGGTGCGCATCAGGTCGGCCGGGGCGGCCCGGTCGACATAGCGCTCGAGCAGCGGCCGGCCGAACTCCTCGCGTCCCGTGGAGCGTGGACCCGCCAAGGCGAAATAGGGGTGCTGCAGCATCTCCTCGAGCAGCTCGTTCTGCACCGCGCCGGTGGCCCCGAAGGCACCTCCCGCATCGCAAGGCAGGCCCAGCACACGCTCGGCCAGAGCGTCCATCAGGCAGTTACCGGGGCCGGTGTCGCAGGCCTGCACCTCCCCCTCACGCGGGATGAAGGTGAAGTTGGCGATGCCCCCGATGTTGAGGGCAAAGCGATCCACCTCGCTCGAGCGCAAGATGGCGGCATCCGCGAACGGAACCAGCGGGGCAGCCTGGCCGCCCAGGGCCAGGTCGGGAGGGCGAAAGTCGCTCACAACCGGGCAGCCCAGCGCGGCCGCGATCTCTGCCGCCTCCCCGATCTGCAGGGTGGCCCGCACCCGGTGGCCACAAAACGAGGAGGCCTCAGGCAGGTGGCTGATGGTCTGTCCATGCGAGGCCACCAGGTCGCAGGGGCCCAGCTCGCGGGCCGCGGCCGCAAAGAGCTGGCCCAGCAGCACGTTCATGCGGGCCACCTCCACCACCGTGGCCCGGTTCTCCATCAGGCGAAAGACCTCTTCACGCACGGCCGGCTCGTAAGGCGTGCAGCTGAATTGCACGAAACGGGGACGCTCGGAGATGCCCTCGAACTCGACCATAGCGGCGTCGATGCCGTCGGCCGAGGTGCCCGAGATCATGCCGATCACGCGGGCCCGCTCCAGGCGCCGGTAGGCCTCGATCACGGCTTGATCCCGACGTGCAGAGTCGCGATCCCTCCGGCCAGGGGGATCACGCGCACGTTCACCAGGCCGTTCTCACGCATGCTCCGGGCGATCTCCTCGGGCGGGATAAAGCGGGCGATGGTGCGAGCCAGATAGCGGTAAGCTGCGAAATCTCCGCTCACCAATCCCCCCACCAGCGGCACCACAACCTGGAGATAGAAGCTGTGCAGCACCCCCAGCAGGCCGACCGGACGGGTCAGCTCCAGCGAGAGCACCCGGCCCCCGGGGCGCACCAGGCGGGTCATCTCGCGCCAGAGAGCTCCCAGGTCTTCCACATTGCGAAGGCCGAAGGCCACCGTGGCAGCCTCGAAGCTCGCCTCCGGCAGGGGCACGTCCAGGGCGTCGGCCTGCAGGAAAGTCAGCTCGGGGAACTTGGACCGGGCGCGCGCCAGCATCGGCTCGGCAAAGTCCACTCCCACCACCCGGGCAGGGCGCAGGTCGGCCGAAAGATCGCCCGTTCCGCAGCAAAGGTCGATGACCGGATCGCCGGGTTGCAGGGCCAACTCGCGCACCGCCCGGCGCCGCCAGCCTCGATCCAGCCCGAGCGACAGCAGGCGATTGACCAGATCGTAGCGGGGGGCGATCTGCGAGAACATCTTCTCGACGGTGGCGGCCGGGGGCACTCTAGGCGCACACCTCGAGGATCTCGTACTTCGAGTTGCGCACCGCCGGCACGCGCCCCGCCCCGCGGATGATGCGGATGATCTGGTCGGCCGAATAGCTGTAGACCACCCCCGTGGCCGAGATGACCAGCTCCTCCATCAGCACGCTGCCCAGGTCGCTGGCCCCGAAACTGAGGCCAACCTGGGCCAGCTTGGCTCCTTCGGTCACCCAGCCCGAGTGGACGTGGGGGAAGTTGTCCAGGTAGAGGCGGGCGAGGGCCAGGATCCTCAGGTACTCCAGCCCGCCCGGGGCCAGGCTGCGCTTCATCCCGGTCTCGTTGGGGGTCAGGCTCCAGTGGATGAAGGATCGAAAGCCGCCGGTGCGGTCTTGCAGCGAGCGCAGCTTCTCCAGGTGCTCGATGCGCTGCTCGTTGGTCTCGCCCAGCCCGAAGACCATGGTCGCGGTCGACTCCAGGCCTACCCGATGGGCCGTCTCGTGCACCTCCAGCCAGCGCTCGGCGGTGATCTTGAGGGGGGAGACCCTCTCGCGGATCTCCTCCACCAGCATCTCGGCCCCTCCGCCCGGCAGCGAGTCCAGGCCGGCCCGGTTGAGCCGGCGCAGGGTCTCCTCCAGGCTCAGCTCGCTGACGGTGGCGATGTGGTCGATCTCGCTGGCGCTCAGACTGTGAAGGTAGAGCTCAGGATAGCGCTCGCGCACCGAGCGGAAGAGATCCTCGTAGTAGTCGATCTTCAGATCGGGGTTGTGGCCACCCTGGAGAAACACGGTGGTGCCGCCGTGCTTCTTCATCTCGTCGATCTTGCGGAAGATCTCCTCTTTGGGCCGCACATAGCCCTCGGCGTGACCAGGGGGGCGGTAGAAGGCACAGAACTTGCAGTAAGTCACGCAGACGTTGGTGTAGTTGATGATCCGGTCGCGGATGAAGGTCACGTAGCCCTCGGGGTGCAACCGGCGGCGCACCGCGTCGGCCGCCCGCCCCAGCTCGAGCAGATCCACCTCGAAGAGCTTCAGTCCCTCCTCGGGGGTCAGTCTCTCGCCCCGAACGGCTTTCTCCAGCAGCTCTCTCATACCGTCGCTCTCTCAAACAGCCCCAGCGCCTGGCAGCGCCGGTGAAACTCGGCCAGGCCCTGGCGGCTGGCATCATCGAGCTCGTAGTCGAGCACCGCAAAGTAGGCTTCCAGCCTTTCCGAGCCCAGCCCGGTGCGCTCGGCGGCCACCTTCAGCACCTCCCGGCGGTGCTCCAGGCCCCACTCGCGCGAGGCTCGGAACGCCCGGGCCGCCTTCTCCACCTCGGGGAAGCCGCGCCGCACCAGGTAGAGGGCCCAGACCATGGGCAGGCTCGTCTGGCGGTGCCACTCCTCCCCCAGGTCGTAGACGAAACGCGCTCCGCTCAGCTCGCGCAGGGCCCGGTCTCCGATCAGCAGGGCTGCCGGCATCTCGGCCGAGAGCACAGGCTCCTCGTGCAGGGTGAAGAGCCGGACCTCGGGCTGCAGCACCTGCAAGAGCGAGCGCGAGGTGGCCGAGGCCGAGGTCACGCCGATGCTGGCCCCGGCCAGCTCTTCGAGAGGGATCAGGCTGTAGAGGCGCACGCTCTGCACCGGGCCCAGCGACTTGAGGCAGAAGGGCTCGAGCAGAGCGTAACCGCGCTGCAGGCGCACGTACTCCACCGAGCTGACCGCGGTCACGTCCAGCTCGCCCGCCAGGGCCAGAGCGTTCAGGCGCGAGGGCTCGGCGGTCAGGACCTGCCCGGGAACGGCCACCGCCCCCGACTCCAGGCCGTAAGTCAGGGGCAGCGAGTTGATGTAGCTCAGCAGGCCCAGTCGCATCGCGTCACCGCGCGGGGGATCCGCCCCGCCTCCAGAATTCCGGCCTCGGCTTCCTCGTGGCTGACCTGGGCCGCAGGCCGAAAGCGCCCGGCGTAGGTCAGCTGCTCTTCCAGCCCCCAGCCGGCCAGCTCGTCCGTGCCGAAGGCGATGGAGGCCTGGGCCAACTTCCAGCCCAGCGCCCCCCAGGAGGCCCGCACGTGGCAGCGCAGTAAGAGCCGGGCGGCCGAGAGCAGGGCCACGTCCCGGCTGCCCCAGGTGGTGGCCGGGCTGAGCACCTGGTCCCCCACCCCTTCCGGCAGAAGCACACAGCTCACCAGCCACTTGCGCCGGGCCAGGGATTGCAGGTCGGCCAGCAAGCTCTCCACCGGGGTGGTCTGATCGTAAGTCAGGGTGGCCACCTCGGGCATCCCGGAGCACTCGGGACGCTGGCCCAGCAGGGCCACGCTGTCCAGGCCATCGAGCCCGGCCGGGCCATGCACCCAGGCTTCGGGAAAGGCCTGGCGCAGGGAGGGGAGGCGGGTTTCCGAGCCGGGCATCAGGTGGATGACCCGGGGCGCGACCGCCGGCAGCGGGGCGTCCGGCAGAGCCAGAAAGAGGGCCTCGTCCTCCAGGAAGCCCACTTCGTCGTGCATGCGAGCCATGGAGGCGCGCCGCCCCAGCTCCAGGATGTCGCCCTGCTCGATGAGGGGAGCCAGGTCCAGGTCGAGCTCGAGCTTCACCGCAGCACCTCCCCCAGCACGCTGAGCAGGAAGGTGACGCTCACCAGCGCGTTCATTTCGAAGAAGGCCTTCTGCATGCGGGAAAGATCGCTCGGGTGGAGCAGCGAGTGCTCGTAGACCAGCAGGCTGCCGATCACGGCGATGCCCGCGTTGTAGACCAGCCCCAGCCCCAGGCTGGCGCCCGCCATCGCCAGAGCCAGCACCGTGCCCAGGTGAAAGGTGCGCGAGATCCAGAAGGCCTTCTCGGCCCCCAGCCGGGCCGGAAGGGAGTGCAGCCCCTCGCGCCGATCCACCTCGATGTCCTGACAGGCATACAGGATGTCGAAGCCAGCCACCCACAGGAAGATGGCCGCTCCCAGCCAGAGGGGGGCGGGAGCGAAGGAGCCAGCCACGGCCAGCCAGCCTCCGATGGGGGCGCAGGCCTGCACCAGGCCCAGCCCCAGGTGGCAGGCCCAGGTGACCCGCTTGAGATAGGAGTAAGCCAGCAGCAAGGTCACTGCCAGCGGGCAAAGCTTGAGGCAGAGCGGGTTCAGCTGCCAGGCGGCCAGCGCCAGCAGAGCCAGCGAGGCCAGCAGCATCTGAAAGACAGCCCGCGGAGTGATGAGCCCGGCCGGCAGGGCGCGATCTTTCGTGCGCGGGTTGCGGGCGTCGATCTCTGCGTCGATCAGGCGATTGGCGCACATGCCGGCGGTGCGAGCCCCCACCATGGCCATGGTCACCCAGAAGAGCTGGGCCGGCCTGGGCCAGCCCCCGGCCGCCAGCAGCGCCCCGGAATAGGCAAAGGGCAGAGCGAACAGGGTTTGCTCCAGCCGGACCAGCTCGACAAAGCGCTTCATCGGCTTTGTGATTCTCTTCACAATCTTTCCCTCCTGTCGCAGGCACCCGGGGAGTGCGCACGAAGAGAGGCCGATGGAGCCGCCCAAGTATCTGAGCTTTCTCGACGACCCGGGGGCCTATGAGTTCGAGCCCTATCCCGAAGGCTCGCCCCAGCGCCTCGAGCCGGACCGCCGTATGCAGTTGCCCCCGGAGCTCTCCTCCGAGCAGGCCGGCCAGGTGCTCGAGCAGGTCCGGCAGGTGCTCTCCGGCCTGGGCCTCAAGCTCAGCCTGGCCGGCCACGCCGCCGCCCGCCTGGCGGGCTCGCGCGAGCTGGGCATCTTCCTGTCCGCCAGCGGCGAGCAGGTGGTTCGCTCGGGCTGGCAGGTGCTGGGGGCGGGCCAGCCGGCGCCGGGTCAGCCCAGCGCGGTGGTGGCGGTGCGTCGTTGAACGCCGATACTCGTTTCCGTAGAGATCAGCACTCTGGGAAGTTATATCGCCGCTCTGGGCAGTAGACTTGAGATCAGCGCAGTCTTTCCAGATGGAATCGTGAGGGTGTCGGTGTCAGAATCCCCGGAGCCCGGACCAAGGCGAGGCTCTGCGCCAGTTAAGAAGGGGAAATGGCGCCCAAGCGCACTTGGGGCCTAAGAGTGATGCTCATCTTGGATGCACCCATCGTTCCTGGAGAACAGGCTGCTGGGATCTGTATCGGAACCGAAATCTGCAAAGTGCTTGCTTCCCTTGGCCCTCATGGAGTTGAAGAATTTGGCTACGGTACCGTGCGGTACAGCACGACCAGCGTTAGCTTCTGGGTAAAGAATGGGGTTATCGATCAGATCGGCGTCTGCGAAGGCTACCAAGGAAAATTGTTCGACACGGTGGGTATTGGATCGCGTCTAGCGGACGTCGAGTCAACATTGGGACGTGTTGTTGAAGACGACGAAGACAATCTTGTTGTGCTGGAAGTCCCAGGGGTTATCTTCGAAGTGTGCAGCGACGATCTCGAGAGAATAGGAGGAATGTATGTGTACCGGCCTGAGCAATGACTCTTTACCACGTAATGATCAAAGTGGCGCTTAGGAGTCCGAAAGCCGATCCTGGCCCGCGCGCTCAACAAAAGAAGTCCACCGCAGCAGCCTTTCTAACCTGGATTCGGAGGGGCGATACGTGCCCCCGACAGCCGTGAAAGTGGCTTCCCCAGCCTGTCGGGGGGATCTCCCCGGCCCGCGCCGAAAGCCAGGGCGCTTGAATTCGGAGGGGAGCCGGCCAAACACAGGGGCCTTCGACCTGCGAGAGCTTCCGCGGGGAGGGCTGTTGCTTGTTTGGGGCGACTTCGTGGCCCAGATCGGGGTCTACCCCGAGACCATCAAGGACACCATGGGCCTGCCGTGCGGGGTGCCGCGCCTCTACGTTCTGCCCGAGCGCCTCTTCGACGTGGCCCAGGGCATCAGCATGGCAGAGCTGGAGTTCCCGGTCTACTACAATTTCTTCCTCAAGGGTCAGAAAACAGTCGTGGCCTGCCAGCGGAGCCGATTTCGAGCCATCGTGAGCGTGCTCAAGGAATCCATCTTTGGACCGAGCACCCTGAACCTCGAGCGCGACTACCCGCCCGGCCACCGCCTGCCCGACATGAGGACCGAGATGGCCTACTTCAAGGATGGACCGCTGACCCTGCGGGACCTGGTGGACTTCAAGCTCTTCGACGAGGAGGGCCTGGTCGACCTGAGCAAGGTACGAATCCGGCTCGCCGGATTCGACCGCTATCGGTTCGAGCGCCAGGGGACCGAGTGCGAGGTCACCTTTCGCACTCCTCCCCGACCGACCCCCGGAGGCGAGACGGCGCCACGCTTTCGACCTCCCTTCTTCGGGCTGACCATCATCGGCAGCGGCCATGGATTCGATCCCAAGCAGGATACCACGGGCTTTGTCATCTGGCTCAACGGGCGCGGGGTGCTGGTCGACCCGCCCGTCAACACCACCCGCTGGCTGCGCAATCACGGCATCGACACGCGCATGATCAGCGACCTGGTCCTCACCCACTGTCACGCTGACCATGACAGCGGCACCCTTCAGAAAATCCTGGAAGAGGGCCGCATCAATCTGCACACCACCCGCACCGTGCTCGAGAGCTTTCTTCGCAAGTACAAGGGCCTGCTGGGCTTGACCGGCCAGCAGATGCGGCTGCTGTTCAACTTTCACCCCGTCCGGGTGGGCGAATCGGTCAACATCGCCGGGGGAAGTTTCTACTTCCGCTACAACTTCCACACCATCCCCACGCTGGGACTGGAGGTTTCTTTCCAGGGCAAGAAGCTGGCCTACTCGGGCGACACCCTCTACGACGCCGAGACGCTGCAGCGGCTGCACCACGAGGGGATGTTCTCGGAGACCCGCCTGCACGAGCTGCTCGGGTTCTCCTGGGAGGCCGATCTCATTATCCACGAGGCCGGCATCCCCCCGGTGCACACCCCCCTCAGCGTCCTGAACGCTCTCAGCGACAGCGTCAAGGAGCGGCTCTATCTCAACCACCTCAACGCCTCCTCCATCCCCGAGGGCTCCGGGCTGAGGATGGCCCCCACCGGGGTGAGCAACACCTTCGTGCTGGACGTCCCCCCGCCCGAGCTTTGGCTGGCCCAGCGGATGCTGGACGTTCTCTCGGGCGTGGAGCTGTTCCAGCAGATGGGCATCGAGAAGGCGGCCGTCTTCCTGCGCATCGCCCGACTGCAGCAGTTTCGAGCCGGCGAGATGATCCTGCACCGGGGAGACCCGGGTGATCGCTTCTACCTCATCTTGTCGGGCGAGGCCGACGTGGCCCGCGACGGCAAGGTGCTCAGCTCGCTGGGCCGGTTCGACTACTTCGGAGAGGTGGCCCTGATGCTCTCTCAGTCGCGCACCGCCGACATCGTGGCCTGCTCGGACCTGGAGGTGCTGGCCGTGGAGCGGGCCGACTTCTTCCGCTTCATCCGCGGCACCGTGGCCGAGAGCGCCCTGCTCGCCGTAGCCGAAAGCCGCCTGCACGATGCCTGGCCCCTGATGAACCACAATCCCTTCCTGGAAAAGCTCTCGGTCATGCAGAAGACCAGCCTGATCCCGCTGATGAAGCTGCGCCAGATCCCCCCCGAGCGGCCCCTCTTCCGTCAGAATGACCGGGTGCGGTGCCTGTATCTGTTGCGTGACGGGCGGGTGCGCCTGGAGGCCGAAGGCAGTGAGCCGGTCACGGCCGGCCGGGGGGCCCTGGTGGGGCGCTTGCGGGCCCACGGAGAGCGGCACGCTGTCAGCGTGGTGACAGAAACCACCACCTCAGCTTACGTCATCGCCATCGCCGACATGGAAGAGTTCTTCCTGGCCAATCCGGGGACTTACGTCCGCTTCCTGGCGGTGGTTCGAAGCCGCCCCAGCGAGGTGACCTGATGCGCGAGCGAGAGCGGGTCGTCCGGCGGCTCGATCAGGGACTGGCCAGGGCTCGCCGCCGGACGCGGGACATGGCTTTGCTGCTGGTGAGCATGAACGGCGAGCTGACCCACGACCTCGAGCGCGAGTTCGAGGGCCAGCTTCGGCGCGAGGACGACCTCTTGCCCCTGGGCCCGGACCGCTTCGCCGTCGTGGCCGAGGACCTGCGCCACGTCAGCGACGTGCTGCGCATCTCCCGACGCCTGCGGCAGAAATCGGGTCAGCGCGGGCTCGAGCTCAGGATCGCCATCACTCACAGCGCCACCCCCTACGCCGACGCCCAGGCGATGCTCGCGCACGCCGAATCGACCCTGGCCAGCCTGGGTCCCGACGAGCTCGAACGCCTGGCCAACCCCCAGTTGCACGCCGAGGCTGCCAGCCGCATCGAGCTGGAGGCCGAGCTGGGGCTGGCCCTGGAACGCAACCAGTTGGAGGTGTACTACCAGCCCATCGTGGAGCTCACCCACGGTCGGGTGTGCGGGTTCGAGGCCCTGGTCCGCTGGCCCCATCCCAGTCGCGGCATCCTGTTGCCGGCCGAGTTCCTGAAGGTGGCCGACGAGTCCGGCCTGATGACCCGGCTCGACCTGATGGTGATGCGCCAGGCTCTGGCCCGGCTGCGGATCTGGAGCGATACTCGCCCGGTACGCTTGAGCCTCAACCTCTGCCCCGAGCACTTCACCGATCCCGGGCGCACCGACGCACTTCTGGCCGTGCTGCAAGAGTCGGGGGCGCCGCTGGGTCACGTGCGCCTGGACGTGCGCGAGGAGGCGGTCACCGACCAGACCCGACAGAGCTCACTCAAGCGGCTCCAAGACGTCGACATTGGCTTTCACCTGGACAACTTCGGGATGGGCACCTCTTCGTTTCTCTGCCTGCGCTCGTTTCCGTTCGAGTGCCTGAAAGTAGACCGCAGCCTGATCTTCGAGATGGAGTCGGAGGAGAGCTGTGAGCTGATCGCCTCGGTGCTCAAGGTGGCCGCCACCATGAAGATGCGCACGATCGCCGAAGGGGTGACCACCCACGCGCAGCTCGAGGAGCTGCGCGCGCTGGGCTGCCGCGAGGCCCAGGGCTATCTGTTCGCGCCGCCCCTCGACGAGGAGGGAGCCACCCGCATCCTGGCCGAGGATCCTCGCTGGTAGGCCAGGGTCTCCAGGAACTGCTCCTCCCAGATTTTGGTGGCTTTGAGGTCCAGGCTGCCGTTGGTCAAAAGTGCAAAGCACACTTCGTTCTCCTGGCCGGGATAGAGAACCCCGGCCAGGGCCGAAACGCCTCCGAGCGTGCCCGTCTTGGCTCGCACCGCAAACTTGAGGGGCGAATCGGCAAAGCGTCGGGACATGGTGCCCGGGTCGCCGGGACAGGGCAGCAGGTCGCAAAGCTCGGGTTGGCGGCGCAGGATCTCCACCAGGGTCCGGGCGGTCACCAGGTTGTAACGCGAAAGCCCGCAGCCATCCACCACCCGGCCCGCCACTTCGGGCGCGGGCAGCTGGCGGTGGAGCATCTCGAAGACCAGGTTGTCACTGGTTGCCAGAGCCGTTCGGAGGATCTCGCGCACGGGACCCGAGCGGTGGGTTGCCAGCCGCTCTCCTCGCGCCCGGCCGCGCAGCACGGGTCCGACTTCGATTTCACAGTCCTGCAGGGCGCTTCGTAAGAGCGTCCCGGCCCACAGGTCGGGCTCCACCACCGTCAGCTCCAGGTCGCTCGGAGCCGGGCCGCGCACCAGGGTGACGGGGCGGCCAGGCAGACGCAGGACGGAGAGCTCCTCGCCCGGCTCGCGCTCGATGGTCAGCCCGGCCAGTTCGGCCTCCTCCAGGCGAACGAGGCCGCCATCCACAGTCAGGCCGCACACCAGGGGTTGAAAGGGCTCCGGCGCGTCCTCCCAGGCCCAGCCCGGGCCATAGGGCAGGCCCAGGTCCAGACCCGCGTCCACCTCCAGCGGGCCCTCGACCCGGCGCAGACCCTGTCGGTGCAGAGCGCGGGCCAGCTGGGCCAGGTTCTGGCGGGTCAGGGTGGGATCGCCGCCCCCCTTCAGGATGAGCGAGCCGCGCAACACTCCGCCCTGCAACGGCTCGGAGGCCCAGACGGTGGTCTGGAAAGGCTCCATGGAAAGAGCCCGGGCAGCGGTGAGCAACTTGAGCGAAGAGGCGGGCACCAGCAGCCGGTCGCTCTCCTGCTCGGCCAGGACGGCGCCATCGCGGGTTCGAACGGCCAGGTAGCTGACCGTGGGCTGCTGCGGCCAGGCCCCCGGCGCCACCAGCAAAACCAGCAGCAGCAGCAGCAACCGCTTCACGAGTAGATCAGCTCGAAGATCGCGTGGGGCTCGGACTTCCCTTTCAGGCTGATGGGGGGAAGCTCGCGCAGGTCGTCGGCCATGCCGGCGCTCTGCACAGTGGTGCCGCTCACCACGGTGATCACGCCCAGGTCGCGGGCCGCCGACTGGAGGCGAGCGGCGGTGTTGGTGGTATCCCCGAGCACCGTGTGCTGGGTCTTTCCGCCTGCCTGCAGGTAGCCCACCGAGACCGGGCCGGTGCACAGTCCCACCCCGGCCCGGAACAGCTCGGCTCCCATCGCCTCATTGAGAGCCCGGGTGCGAGCCGGCACCTCACGGGCGGCATTCAAGGCGGCCCTGGCGTGCTCTCCGCCATTGAGGCCAAAGGCGACCATCTGGGCATCGCCCTGAAAGTCGCACACGTGCCCGCCGTGCTTTTGTACCAGCAGCCCCAGCGCGGTATGGAACTGCGAAACGAGGTTGCGGACCTGATCCGGGTCGCGGCCCTCAGACAGGGTGGTGTAGTCGCGCAGGTCCACGAACATGATCGTGGCTTGGAGCGTTTCCTGGCGCTCGAGCGCCTCGGGCCGACGGATGACCTCCTCCAGGTTGGTGTGGCTTGGCAGGAAGCGGCGCAGGGCCCGGCGCGAGGAGATGCTATCGTAGAGCAGGATGGCCGTCAGGGGGAGCCAGGTGCTGACCGCCAGAGGGGTGATGAAGAGCCAGGCTCCCCGGGCCAGGAAGGCCCACCAGGCGACCCCCAGCATCACGCAGGTCACCCCCGCCGCCAGGCCCACCGCCCACAGCGGATGGAAGCGATGGCCCAGGTAGGTGGCGCTGAGCAGGATGAGACTGGCCACCACCCAGGTCAATGAGAAGGGATGGATGGGATGGCCAAAGAGCTCGAAGCGCAGACGGTGGATGAACTTGCGGGAGATCATGGTATCCAGAGCGGTGGCGTGCACGGCAAGCACACCCGGCTCCTCGGGACCGCGAATGGTGGCGAATCGGTCGTTGGGATCGTCCCGGGCGCCGATCAGCACGATCTTGTCGCGGAAGACTTCCGGCGCGACCGTCCCGCTCAACACCTCGTGGAATGACTTCTCGACGAACGGCCGCCCGGGCGGGTTGAGGGCCAGCCCGTTACGAGAGCGGGCGTCGATGTTGAGCACCGGGATCACCTCGTTGCCCAGTCTGGCGTTCTGGCTGAGCCACTGGCCGGTCTCGCCCCCGCTTTCAGGGACAAATTGCGCTCCTCGGGCCAGCTCCAGGATCACCACCGACATCGTGAGCGCCTTGCGCACGTCGCGCGGGTCGCCCACCAGAGGCAGGAAGCGGACCGGCTCGCCGCGCGAGAAGGAGACGCTGACCGAGCCGGTGCGGGCCACCTTGTGGAGGCCCTCCAGAAGCTCGATGGGCTGCCAATCCCCCTCGAACTGCTCGGCCACCACCACCTTGCCGGAACGACGACAGGCCTCGAGCAGCATGGCGTCCCCTTCAGCGGAACGACGCCCCACGAAAAGGACGTCCAGAGCGATGACCCTCGCCCCCGCCCCGGTGAGAAGGTCGATCATGCGCGCGTGCACCGAGCGGTCCCAGGGCATAGCCCCCAGCGCCTGCTCGGAGGCCGAATCCATGGCGACATAGATGATCTCCGGCGACGGCTCACGAGGAGGCTGGGCTCGCACCCGCAGGTCATAGAGCCACAGCTCGACGGCCTGGATGGGGCCGTGCAGCGGTCCCTGAATCAAAAGCAGGGCTGCAGCCGCCAGCGCGAGCATCAGGAGTGTCTGACGACTGAAGACCCCCCGCACGAGCCCGTCAGCGACGAGGCCCGGTGGGGCGAGGGGCCGGAGTGCGCAGCGTGTTGTTGCGGCGGATATACTGGGCTCGAACTTTGCGTCGGAAGCTGACCGGATGACGCTTGATCTCCTGCACCATCCAGGCCTTCATGGCCGGGTCCATATGGCGCAGATTCAAAGTCTTTGGAGCCTTGGGCCTGGTAGCCATGTACTTGCCAAAAGCCTGACGCAGCTTCCAGTTGCGACTGGCCCAGTCGTCGTCACGGAAGAACTCATCTTGATTGAAGGAGGCCACCACGGGTTTCTCCCCCGCCGGAGCCAGGAACTCGACGCCAGGCTCGACCGTGTCCGTCACCCCGTCGGCGCTGCAAACCACCGCGCCCTCGAAGACCTGGATGCCGGTGCCCTCGACGGGAGCCTCGGCGTCGACCAGAAAGCTGGTGCCCTTCACGGCCGCGACGGCCTGGGGCCCTTTCACCTCGAAGGTGTCCTGCGGTCCGCCCTTCTGGGCGTCGACCCAGACCCGACCGACCGACACCTCCAGGCGCCGGATGAAGTTCCCGTTCTCGGTCTCGGTCAGGTCCACGATGGTAATCTTGGTGTTCTGGGTGATGCGGATCGAGCTCTTGTCCCAGAGCAGCAGGTCGGCGCTGGAATTCGCTCTGGTCTCGAGCTTCCAACCGCTGACCAGCACCTCCTCGGGATTGCAGCGCCGCTGCTGCCCCCCGGGCGGCGTCACCAGCACCTGCCCTGACATGGCCACCACGCCAGCTGCCGGGGTGGCGATATCGGCGCTCTCCACCGGGAGAGAGAGCACCCCCAGAACCAGCAAGAGACTCGCCAGAATGCACTTGCGCACGGGCGTTTGAGGCTCCTTTCAGCCGGAGGTGTTCCCCCGTTGGTCGGTTTGACCGGGTCGGTGGTCCAATGTTTCTCGCAGGGAGGGTTCCAGCCCTGGCAAGAAAGTCGCAAGAACTCGGTGCTGGGTCCGGCCAAACTGTCGACCGCTCCTGTCGTGGCGTGAAACCGCTCTCTTCTCGGGGCCGGTCGATCGGCGCTCTCTGCGGTCGCTGGGAAGGGGTCCACTCCTCAGCGACGACAGAGCGGTCCAAATTGAATTCTCGATCACTTGTTCGAGTACAGGCCCCGAGCAAGGGAAAAAAACCGCGTAAAACTGCGAAAGTTTGTGCGGAATCCGATTCATCCCCGCAAGCTCGACAGTCTTTCAACCCTTCAGCCGCAAAACCTGATAGCCATTGCATTTGAACAGCAAGTTGGGGGGTGTAAACTTTTCTTCAAGGATGATTGTATTTCATTCTTTGCTGTGCTATCATAGGTGAGCAACCTGCCCGATCCTGCCTAAGGAGGTCACACTCGTCCATGAGGAACCAGGCGTGGGCCAACTACGTAAGAGACAAACGAAAGGCCCGTCAACTCACGCGCCGCAAGCTGGCCGAGCTTGCGAAAATTGATCCTAGCTACGTCACGCTGATTGAACGCGACGGCTACGTGCCTCGCAAAGACAAAGTCCTTGAAATTGCTCGGGCCATCCAGTCCGACGTCGATCACACCCTGCTCGTCGCAGGCTACGCCCCTGAAAAAATTCCTGTTCGTGATCTCCTCGAGCGCCTGGAGAACTTCAAAGCGGAGAAGGTTCTCGAGAAAGAGCTGCGCAACGCGATTCGAGAGCTCTTCAACCTGACCGGCAGCGAACAGAAGAAGGTTGCCGAAATGCTGAACGCTTATGTGAAAACCATTCGCGATCAGAAGCCGAAACGCCGTGCGCCGGTTCGTCCGACGCGGCAAGCCAAAGCCTGAGTTCACCTCCCGGGGTAGCAAAGCATAGCAGAGCCGGCTCACACGAGCCGGCTCTTTTCATTTGCCTGCAGAATGAGGCTTGATCCTGCGATTGTCTCAGCCCAGTTGGGCGGCAGCCGCCTGGTCGAGCAGGAACAGGGTGGACTGGGTGCCATGCACGCGCGAGACGGGATAGTGGTCGCTGTGCAGCGCCTCGGGCAAGACCTCGGCTTTTCCCGCCCCGGCGATCAGCAAGGTGACGTGGCGGGAGGCGTTGATGGCCGGAAAGGTGAGCGTCAGGCGGTGACTTTCGAACTTCTCCACGTAGTTGGCCACCGCCGCGACATCGGTTCGCTCGAGCGCGGGCGAGCCGGGGAACAGGCTGGCCGTGTGGCCATCGTCACCCATTCCCAGCCACATCAGGTCGAATTGCGGCCAGTCGGCGCCAAACTCGGATTTCAAGGTCTGTTCGTAAAGACGGGCCGCCTCATCGGGGTCGAGCTCGGCCTGCCAGCGGTGCACCTGCGCATCGGGCAACTTCAGGCTATCGAGCATCGCCTCGCGCGTCATGCGATAGTTCGAGTCCTTGTGGTCGGGCGGCACGCACCGCTCGTCCCCCCAGAACAGGTGAATCCGCTCCCAGGGCAGGGAGGCTTCGGCCATCAGCTGGTAGAGGCGCCGCGGCGTGGAGCCACCCGACAGGGCGATGCGAAACGGGCCCTCAGGCGAGGAGTCGAGCAGGCGGCGAAGCTGGGTCAGAGCGCCCCGGGCCACGGCCTCGAGATCCTGCACCACCTGGATGTCGCGCGTCATCGGGTGACGCCCGCTCCCAGAATCTCCGCCGCCGCGGCCAGCGAGCGTTCGAACAGGGGTTGGCGCGTGAAAACTTCCAGCTCCGCCGCGATCAGGTTCAACTGCTCGGCGAAGGGCATGAACACGTCGCTCTCGGCACTCTTGGGAGCACCGCGCAAGAGGGTAGTGGTGGCGACGAAGCCGGACGGCATGGCGGTGTTGTGCACGGTCTCCTCGCCCGAGACCTGAGACACGTAAACGCGAGGGTTCTCGGGCTTGCGGTAGACTCCGTAGCAACAGCCCACGGGAGTGGCGTCGAGACGAACGTAGAGAAGCCGGTTGTGGAGAACGTCGGGCCCCTCCTCGTTCTGGAGCACGAACTCGATGGCTCTGCCGGCGCCGGATCGGAAGATCGCTTTCCCGTCCTCGAGCGGCTTCTCCACCGACCACCCCAAACGCGAGGCCAGCCAGCCCGCCATGTAGAGAGGGGCCGACTCGGCTCGCTCGGGTCCGGGCACGAAACCGATCTCCAGGCGGGAGACCTTCTTGAGATGCTCACCCGCGTCCGGGCGGTCGTAGAGACTGGCCAGCAGGTTGCGCCAGCGGGCCTGCCGGGTCCACTCCAGGTCGGAGAAGGCCAGCTCCTGGTGATAGGGGTCGCGCACCTGGCGATTGAGCTCGCCGAGCAGGTCCGACCCGTGGGAGGTGTCCACCACGATGCGGTCGGCCTGATCGGCCAGCCGCTCCCACAGGGGATGAGCAAAACCCGGCCTGCCTCGCCACCACAGGAACACAGGCTGATCACCGTGGTAGAGAGGGGCGAGCAGGCTGGGCAACTGGCGCTCGGTCTCTCCCGGAAGATGCAGCGTCAGCTGCTCCTGGTAGACCTGACTGCCGTTGCAGTTGACCGAGTACCACCCGGCCATCTCGCCCGTTCCCTCAGGGTCGAGCACCACCGCGAAGACCCGGGCCGGATAGTGGGAGCAGAGCGAGCGCAGGTCCTCGCCGATGCATGGCAGCTCGTCCGGACCGGTGAGCACCGTGACCAGGTTCAGAGTGGACAGGCGCATCCGGTCGGTGCCAAACTTGATGATGGCCTCATCCCATAGACGCGAGAGCTCCTGGCGGGTCTTGCTGACGTTGACCGGATGCACCTCACCCACCAGCACCCCGGCCACATCCTGCGGCTGCATCAGAGCTTCCTCCAATAGCGACCCTGGTCTTCCATCCAGGTCTCCGCCTCGCGCGGACCGCTCGACCCGGCTTCATAGCCAGGCACGACCCCCGAAGCGGGATCGGCCCAGCGGGCCAGGATCGGGTCGAAGGCGGCCCAGCAGGCCTCGATGGAGTCGGCCCGGGTAAACAGGGTCGGGTCACCCACCAGGCAGTCGTGAATCAATCGCTCGTAGGCCAGCGGCGAGGGCCGGGCAAACGAGGTGCCATACTGGAAGTCCATGTTCACCCAGCGGATCTGGGTCGTCAGGCCGGGCATCTTGGTGCCGAAACGCAGCGAGATTCCCTCGTCGGGGTCGATGCGCAACAGCAGCACGTTGGGCTCGAGCTCGCCGCTGCCGTTGTCGAAGATGCGATGGGGCACCTTCTTGAAGGTCAGGGCCACCTCGGTCATCTTGCGAGCCAACCGCTTGCCGGTGCGAAGGAAGAAGGGCACGTCGTGCCAGCGCCAGTTATCCACGAAGATGCGGGCCGCGGCGTAGGTCTCGGTGCGCGAATCGGCCGGGATCTTGGGCTCTTCGAAGAACCCCGGAACCTTCTGGCCTTCGATGAAACCCGGGCCATACTGGCCCCGCACGGCATTGTGATCCACTTCCAGGGGGGTGTAGTGGCGTAGAGCCCGACACACCTTCCCCTTCTCGTCGCGGATGTCGTCGGCGCCATTGGAGATGGGGCACTCCATGGCCACCAGCGCCAGGATCTGCATCAGGTGGTTCTGCAGCATGTCGCGCAGAGCCCCGGACTGGTTGTAGTAGCCGGCCCGCTCGCCCACGCCCAGCGTCTCGGCCGCGGTGATCTGGACGTTGTCGATGTAGCGACGGTTCCAGAGCGGCTCGAAGATGCCGTTGGCAAAGCGCAGCGTCAGGATGTTCTGGACCGTCTCCTTGCCCAGGTAGTGGTCGATGCGGTAGATCTGGCTCTCGTCAAAAACCCGCTGCAGCTCGCGGTTCAGCTTGCGAGCCGAATCGAGATCGTGGCCGAAGGGCTTCTCCACGATCAGGCGCACCCACGCGCCACCCTTCCCCGGGCGGTCAAGACCGGCCACCCCCAGTTGATCGGAGATGACCGAGAAGGCTTCGGGCGGCACCGCCAGGTAAAACAGCCGATTGCCACTGGTGCCCAGAGTCTCGTCCAGCTCGTCCAGGCGAGCCTTGAGCACCTGATAGGTCGCCGGCTGATCGTACTCCCCGGCCAGGTAAGAGAAGTTCTTGACCAGGTTGTGCCAGTTGGTGTGCGAGGCCACCCCGTCCGGGGTGACCCGGGTGCGGAAGTCGTCGTCGCTGAGCTTGGTGCGCGAGACGCCCACCACCGCGAAGTTGGCAGGTAACAGGTTGGCCTCGGCCAGCTCGTAGAGGGCCGGCACGAGCTTGCGACTGGTCAGGTCGCCCGAGGCGCCGAAGATGACCATGACGCAGGGGTCGGAGGCGCGCGTCTGCTCCAGGCCTTCGCGCAGGGGATTGTCGAGGATGGCGGGACTCATCAGGAGTGCTGCAGCTGGTGGACGTTCTTCTCCACCGCCCCCAGCAGCTCGTCAAACGAGTCGGCGAACTTCTTCACGCCTTCCACCTCGAGGGTGTTGAGGCAGATGTCGTCCAGGTCCACTCCCACGGCCGCCAGCTCGGAGAGGGCGGCTTCGTATTTCTTGAGGTTCTCGGCCGTCAGAGTGGTCTGGACCACCCCGTGGTCGCGCCAGGCATCCACCGTCTCGAGGGGCATGGTGTTGACGCAGTGTGGGCCGATCAGCTCGCCCACGTAGAGGGTGTCGGAATAGGCCTTGTTCTTGGTCGAGGTGGAGGCCCACAGGGGACGCTGCACGCGCGCACCGGCGGCAGCCAGCTTCTCCCAGCGAGGTCCGCTGAAGGTCTTCTGGAAATGAGCGTAAGCACGGTGGGCATTGGCCACAGCGATCATGCCGTGCAGCGGAGCGATGCGACCGGCCAGCTCGGGCTTCTCCTGAGCCAGCTTGTCCAGGCGCTTGTCCGCCTCGCTGTCCACCCGGCTGACGAAGAAGCTGGCCACCGAGGCGATGCGATCCACGCTCCTGCCCTCGGCCAGACGCCTCTCGATGGCCCGCAGGTAGGCTTGCATCACCTCGTCGTAGCGCTGAACGGCAAAGAGCAAGGTCACGTTGACGTTGACCCCTTCGAAGAGGAGGGCCTCGGCCACCGGCAGCCCCTCTTTGGTGCCGGGCACCTTGATCATCAGGTTGGGCCGGTTCACGCGAGCGTGCAGCTCGCGGGCCTGGCTCAGGCTCTTCTCGGTTTCATGGGCATAGCCCGGATGCAGCTCGAGGCTGACGAAGCCGTCCTGACCCGAGGTCTTGTCGTAGAGGGGGCGGAACTTGTCACAGGCCGCCTGAACGTCTGTGATCATCAGCTCCCAGGCGATCTCCTCGGTGCTCTTGCCTTGCCTGGCCAGCTCCAGGCTCTGCTGGTCGTAATCTTTCCCCTTGCTGATGGCGCCCTGAAAGATGGTCGGGTTGGAGGTCTGGCCCCGCAGGCCATCCTCGTCGATCATCTTCTGGAGCGAGCCAGATTGCAGCATGGCGCGGCTGAGCGAGTCATACCAGACGCTCACGCCACCTTTGTCGAACAGCTCTTGCAGCGGATTTGCCATCGTCTTTAAGCCCCTTTCTTCACAGGAAGCGCTCAAAATGCTTCCCGCTTGCACACCCTGGCGAATGCTCCGCGCTTGAGCGCGGACGCGTTGTCAACTGCGACGCAATACGCGCCGCAGTTTAGAGCGGATCCTCATACATACCCCAACGGGCCCTGGTTGAGAGCGCTTCGTCGACCACCTTCTGGGCTGTGAACCCGAACTTCTCCATGTTGGTCTTGGAAGGCGCCGAGGCGCCGTAGGTGGTCATGCAGACCTGGCCGCCCTTGCGCCCGATCCAGCGCTCCCAGCCCATCCCGGCAGCGGCCTCGACGGCCACCCTCGGCTTGACCTTGGGCGGAAAAATCTGCTCCTGGTATTCCACAGGCTGCTGCTCGAAGAACTCCCAGCAGGGCATGCTGACCACCCGGGTGGGAATGCCCTGCTCTTGCAGCAGCTTGCGAGCCTCCAGGCAGACCGCCACTTCGGTGCCCGAGGCCACCAGGATGAGCTCGGGCTCACCGTGCTGGGTGCCGTCGCCCCAGGCGATCTCGGCCTCGGCCAGGACGTAAGCCCCCTTGTGCAACTCCTCGGCGGCCCCGAGATTGGTGCGATCCAGAGTGGGCACCGCCTGCCGGCTCAGCACCAGCAGCACCGGGCCGGTGTGGTGCAGCATGGCCGCCTTCCAGGCTTCGCGCGTCTCGTTGGCGTCGCAGGGACGGATGACGCTGCAATTGATCATGGCCCGCAGGGCCGGCAGTTGCTCGATGGACTGGTGGGTGGGGCCGTCCTCGCCCAGCCCGATGCTGTCGTGGGTGAACACCAGGATGTTGGGGATGTGCGACAGGGCCGCCAGGCGCAGCGCCGGGCGCAGGTAGTCGGAGAAGATGAAGAAGGTGGCCCCGAAGGCAAAAACGCCCTTATGGGCCACCATGCCGTTGATCATGGCGGCCATGGCGTGCTCGCGGATGCCGAAGTGGAAGTTGCGCCCCGAGGGAGTCTCGGACTGGAAGGCGCTCTTGTCCATCAGCGTCTTGGTGGACGGCGCCAGGTCGGCCGAGCCGCCGATCAAGTTGGGAACCGCTCTGGCCAGGGCGGTCAGCACCTTGCCGCCGGACTCGCGGGTGGCCATTCCCTTGGGGTCAGCAGGAAACTCGGGCAGGTCCTTGTCCCAGCCGGCGGGTAACTCGCGCCGCATCCACTGCTCGTACTCTCTGGCCAGGTCGGGATACTGCTGGCGGTAACGAGCGAACATCTCGCTCCACTCCTGCTCGGCCTTCTGGCCGCGAGCCTTGATGGCCGCGGTCATCTGGGCCACGTCGGAGGGGATATAGAACTCCTGGTCGGTCGGCAGGCCCAGAATCTTCTTGGTGGCAGCCACCTCCTCAGGGCCCAGGGGAGCGCCGTGAGACTCGGCCGTGTCCTGGGCGTGCGGGGCGGGATAGGCGATGTGGGTGCGCACCGAGATGAGCGAGGGGCGCGGATCCTTCTGGGCTCGCGCGATGGCCTGCTCGAGCTCCTCGAGGTCGTTGGGGCTGGCCAGGCGCTGCACGTGCCAGCCGTAGGCCTCGAAGCGCTGGTCCACGTTCTCGGTGAAGGCCAGCTGGGTATCGCCTTCGATGGTGATGTGGTTGTCGTCGTAAAAGTAGATCAGCTTGCCCAGCTTGAGGTGACCGGCCAGCGAAGCGGCCTCCTGGGACACGCCCTCCATCAGGTCGCCATCGGAGCACAGGGCGTAGACGTAGTGATCGACCACCGGGAAGCCCTCGCGGTTGAATTTGGCCGCCAGGAAGGCCTCGGCGCACGCAAATCCCACACCGTTGGCAAAGCCCTGGCCCAGCGGGCCGGTGGTGATCTCGATGCCCGGCGTGTAGTGGGCGGGCGGCTTGTCGCCCTCGAGGTGATAGAAGAACTCGGGATGACCGGGCGTGATGCTGCCCCACTGGCGGAACTTCATCAGGTCGTCGCGACTGATGGCGTAGCCGCAGAGGTGAAGCAGGCTGTATTGGAGGATGCAGGCGTGGCCGGCCGAGAGAATGAAGCGGTCGCGATTGTGCCAGTGCGGGTTGGCCGGATTGTGGCGCATCGTCTTGCTATAAAGGGTCCAGCCGATGGGAGCGCAGGCCATGGCCGTGCCGGGATGGCCGGCATTGGCTTTCTGGGGTCCATCCATGGCCAGCCCACGAAGGACGTTTACGGCCAGGGCGTCGAGAGTGGAAACATCGGTGGTCACGCCAGAAATCCCCTTTCAGGTGGCAGAATGCCCTGCACGTTACTCGGTTCGAGGCGAACATTCCTCTCATGCAGGGAAGAACGCGGTCGAGGTTGGAGTCAGGGGTGAAGGGCGCTCGCCTGGCGATAGGGGGACATCTGGCTCAAGGCGTCCACCTGACGGCGCACGTCCTGGCGCTCGCGCTCGAGATAGCGGGCCACCACGTCGTGGAAGGCCAGATCGCGGAAATAGCTGGCTCCGTAGGTGAGCACGGGCAGGTAGCCGCGGGGCAGCTTATGCGACCCCTGCACGCCGGCCTCGACCCGCTCGAGCCCGGCCGCGATGGCGAAATCGATGGCCTGGTAGTAGCACAGCTCGAAGTGCAGGAAGGGAATGTCCTGGGAAGCCCCCCAGTTGCGACCGTAGAGCGCCTCGCGACCCCTCACGTTGAAGGCCCCGGCCACCGGCCGATGGCCCTGATAGGCCAGAAAGAGCACGACGTTCTCCGCCATGCGCTCGGTCAGAAGCGAGAAGAACTCCCGCGTCAGCGGCGGGCTGCCCCACTTGCGGTCGTAAGTGCTGGTGTAAAGAGGGTAGAACTCGTCCCAGTGGATTTCCTTGAGGTCGCTGCCGGCCAGGCAGGCGACCTCGAGACCGCGCAGGGCGTCGCGTCGCTCTCGGCGGATGGTCTTGCGCTTGTCCGAGCGTAAAGTGGAGAGGAACTCCTCAAAGGAGGCGTAGCCCCGGTTGGGCCAGTGAAATTGCACTCCAAGCCGCTGTACGAAGCCTTCCCGAACAAGCTCCTCGGACTCTTCCTGGCGACAGAACGTGAGGTGCACGCTCGAGCAGCGCAGCTTCTCGGTGAGGGCTTTGAGCATCGCCCCCAGCGGGCGCCGGGGGCCGCGGGTCAGCAGGCGCGGTCCCGGGATGGGGGAAAGGGGCACGGCCACCTGCAGCTTGGGATAGTAGCTCCCGCCGGCCCGCTGGTAAGCCTCCGCCCAGCTCCAGTCGAACATGAACTCGCCATAGGAGTGGGTCTTGAGGTACAGCGGAACGGCCGCCTCTCCCACCAGCACCGGCAGCGGGGCCCAACCCGTTCCCGGGTGGGCCGAGCCGCTGTCCTCCAGCAGCTTCAAGAAGGCATGCGAGAGGAATGGATTGCCGTGGTCGAGACAGCCGTCCCAGCGCTGCGGCGCGACGTCGCCGAAGCTGGAATGAAGCTCGATTGTCAGAGCGTCTTCTTGATGGCGACGACCTTGTATTTCATCAGGCCGCCGGGAGCCTTGACCTCGATCAGCTCGCCCTTCTTCTTGCCCACCAGGGCGGCGCCCACAGGGGACTCGTTGGACAGCTTGCCTCGCACCGGGTCGGCCTCATTGGAGCCCACCAGGGTGAACTCCCACTTCTCGTTGGAGCCGGCGTCCTTGACCTCGACGGTGGACCCGAGGCTGACCTCGTTGGTCTGGATCTCGGTCTTGTCGATGATGCGCGCACGCCGCAGCAGGTTCTCGAGCTGGATGATCTCGCCTTCGACGAAAGCCTGGTCCGACTTGGCCGTCTCATACTCGGCGTTCTCGCTGATGTCGCCGAACTCTTTGGCCTGGCGGATGCGCTCGGCAATCTGCGTGCGCACCACGGTGCGCAGGTGCTCGAGCTTCTCTTGATACATGCGGTAGCCTTCTTCGGTTACCGGAATGGTTTCTTCTACAGCCACGATGGCCTCCCGTTCTGTCTGCGCGCCGCTTCGAAGGGCACGACCTCCGAAAATACTCTGCCCGGGCTCGGATTCCTTCTTCTCGAGCCCTGGCGGAGAATCTCAGGGAGAGAGTCGCTCGCGCCAACCGCCGGCGGTGGGCGTCAACTCGCCGCGCTCGACCCGGCGCTGAAACTGCGCTCGGGCATCTCGCCAGGTGCCGTCGTCGAAGATCGGGCGCCCCTGATGGAGCGCATCCCACAGCATCAGCCCGCCAGGCCCTGCCAGCTCGGCCGGAGTGCACCCGAAGGGCTCGAGGGCAGGCACGTCCTCCCATTCGTCGAGCAGGAGGTCGATCCGGTGAGAGCGAGGCATCCCTTCGAAGGCCTCCGAGACGACCAGGAAGTCGATATCGCTGTGACGCCAGTGGTCGTTTCGGGCGCGCGAGCCGAACACGACGGCGGCGCGTACCGGAAGCTTGCGCTCCAACGCATGAAGGTAACGTTTCAGCTGAGGTTCGACTTCGCGAACTCCATCACGGACAAAGCCCACTCAAAAAGCTCCTCGGCGGTCTTCTGGTCATAGAAGTTCTCGGGCGGGCCGCCTACTCCGTTCGGGTAGCGAGAATCGATGTAGCTGCGATCCAGGCGCCGAACTCGATGAAAGAGCTCGTCGGAGACCTCCAGGCCCGTCTGGCGGAGCTTGACAAGAAGCTCGACCCCGGAATGCGTGCGCTCGGCCTCACCGCGCTCGACGAAGATGGCCTTGAGGGCCTTCTCGGCGGCTTGCTGGCAATGAAACGAGGCCGAGTCCCAATAGCCCTGATCGATCAGGGCGCGGGCGACATCCAGGTCACGCTGGGAAGTTTGAAGCCACCACTCGGTTTGCTCGCGCATCAGCGCCTGTTCGACGAGCCAACGGGTCGTTCCGCCCCGAGGCGGTATCAGAGCCCTACCAGTCGCATGAACTCGTTGCGCGAGGAAGCGTTGTTGCGGAAGGTGCCCAGCATGGCGCTGGTGACCGTGGAGGAGCCCTGTTTCTCCACCCCGCGCATCATCATGCACATGTGGTGAGCATCGATGATGACGGCAACGCCGTGGGGCTTGAGCGTCTCCCACAGGCACTGAGCTACCTGGTGGGTCAGTCGCTCCTGCACCTGCAGACGGCGCGAGAAGACCTCCACCAGCCGGGCCAGCTTGGAGAGGCCCACCACCCGATTGTTGGGGATGTAGCCCACGTGCGCCTTGCCGAAGAAGGGCAGGAAGTGGTGCTCGCACATGCTGTAAAGCTCGATGTTCTTGACCAGCACGATCTCCTCGGAGGGCTCGTCAAAGATGGCTCCCCTGAGAATGGCCTCGGGATCCATCTCGTAACCGCTGGTGAGGTAGGCATACGCTTTGGCCATGCGCTCCGGAGTCTTGACCAGGCCCTGCCGGGTGGGATTCTCGCCCACCAGCTCGAGCAGCCGGCGGCAGTTCCCTTCCAGCTCGTCCTGGGCGCTGTCCGGGCGGGGCGGAAACTCATCCAGCTGGTGTATCATGCTCTCGGGCCTCCTCAAGTTGCTCGACCAGGGTCGGGATGCGCACCGTCACCGCCCCGTGCACCTGCGCCTGGCAGGCCAGCCGCCATCGGGCCGCCAGTCGCACATCGGGCAAGCGATGCTGCTCCTTGTCGTTGACAGGGGTCAGGTGCTCCGCTCCCCGTTGCACCTGGACTCTGCAAGTGGTGCAGTTGGCCTGACCGCCGCACACGTGGCGCAGCTTGACCTGACCCTGCTCGGCCGCATCGAGCACCCTGCCCCCCGCGCGCACGCGTCCGACCTTGCCCGCGGGAAGAAAGGTGACCTCGCACCAGCTCACAGAGGGCTCTTCCTCGCCGAGGCGGGTATCCCTCGAACCTTGCCCGAGCCCTGATAATCTGATATTCTGTTAATCTGATGCGCAGAGTGACCGCAACCGAGGCGGGGCGGCAGTTTTCCGAGCTCCTCAATCAGGTTCGCTATCGAGGGGAGAGCTTCGTGATCACGCGCAACGGCGAGGATGTGGGTCGCCTGTCCCCGGTTCCTGGAAAGCTCACGCTGGGTGAACTGGTCGAGCTCGTCCGGGCCAACCGGGTCGGAGACGGCTTCGCGGAGGAGCTCGAGACGATCCAGCGAGAGCAAGGCCTGGCGGAGGATCCCTGGGCCTGCTGATCGATACCAGTGTCTTGATCGAGCTCGAGCGCAGCCAGGCGCACCTGCCCGAACTGGCCGGGGAGCCGGTAGCCCTGGCAGCCATCACGGCGTCCGAGCTGATGCACGGGGTCCACCGGGCAGACACTGCCAGCCGACGCGAGCGTCGCCGAGCGTTCGTGGAGTCGATCCTCGCGCGCGTCCCCGTCCTGGCCTTCGACCTCGAGGTTGCCCGCCTGCATGCTCAAATCTGGGCAGACCTGCGCAGCCGCGGCGAGCAGATCGGCGCTCACGACATGATGATCGCTGCCACCGCGCTCCACCACGAGCTTCGCTTGCTCACGCGCAACGAGCGAGAATTCCACCGGGTCGCAGGCCTGGAGCTGGCCGGAATGTAGCCAGGAGAACCCCGACCGGGCCGAGAAGCGCCTGGGCGCGATGGCCAAACGCAAGCCTCCCGACCTCTACCGCTGCACCGACGAAGAGCTGCAGGCTTTCTGGCAAGACCAGGACCCCTCCCAGGTCGAGAGCCTGGGCGACCAGCTGCTGGCCGAGTCCTTGCCCCGCTACAACGCCCGCAGCTATGACTTCGCCTTCCCTGCCCAGCGACTGACCGAGCTGCGCCAAACGGCCGGGCTCACGCTCGAGCAGCTGGCCGAGCGCCTGGGCGTGAACCCGCAGCTTCTGGCTGCCTGGGAAGGCGACCAGCTCAAGATCCCGGGCAGCCTCTACCTCATTTACCAGCGACTGAGCGGCTGAACTCGCGCTCTTCCACGCGGCCGTCCTCGTGGCCGATGACCAGCTGATCGACCAGCTCCAGGAAGAGGCCCGTCTCCACCACCCCGGTAATGGCTTTCAAACGCTCGTGCAGTTGCGCCGGATCGCGCATGAGCGAAGGCGGGTAGGCGCAATCGGCCACCAGGTTGCCTCCGTCGCTGGTAAAGCCAGGCCTTAGCGTGGGCTCGACCCCGGCCTGGCGCAGCCGGGCCAGGGTGGTTTCCACTCCGAAGGGAATCAGCTCCACCGGAAGTGGGCGCGTCAGCTCTTGCACCAGCTTGCCGGGATCGACCAGAATGACCTCCACCCGGGACGCCAGCGCCACCAGCTTCTCGCGCAGCAGGGCCCCGCCGCCCCCTTTGATGATGCAGCCCGAGGGGTCGATCTGGTCGGCCCCGTCCACGGTCAGGTCGACCCGGGTGAAGCTCTCGAGCAGGGGGATGCCCCACTCGCGGGCCTGGCGGCCAATGGCCTCGGAGGTGGGCACCCCCTGGATGGAGAGCCCCTCTCGAACCTTCCCGGCCAGGAGCTCGAGGAACTTGATGGCAGTGGTGCCGGTGCCCAGGCCCACGATCTGCCCCGGCTGCACCAGCTCGACGGCGCGCCGGGCGGCGGCCCACTTGGCGGCTTCAGGATTGCTCACGAGAGGCTCCTTCAGGGAAACCGTAGCGCCCGATCAGGGGCACAAAACGGCATTCCACCAGATTTTCGTGGCGGAGAAAGTCAGCCCGCTCGCGGGTGACCCGCACCAGCCGATCGACCTGGCCTTCGCCCACCGGAATCACCAGCCTGCCACCAACGGCCAGTTGCTCCAGAAGCGGCGGGGGGATGCTGGGAGCCGCAGCCGTGACCAGGATACCGTCGAAGGGCGCCGCCTCGGGCCAACCCAGGCTCCCGTCGCCCACCCGAAAGTGGACCGGCCCCAGCCCCAGCTGGGTCACCCGCTGGCGGGCCTGGGCGGACAGCTCGGGAATGCGCTCGATGGTATAGACCTCCCGGGCCAGCAGGGTGAGCACGGCGCACTGATAGCCCGAGCCGGTTCCGATCTCGAGCACCTTCTCCTCGCCCTTCAGCTCCAGCGCCGCGGTCATGGCCGCCACCATCCAGGGCTGCGAAATCGTCTGGCCGCAGTCGATGGGCAGAGCGGCGTCGTCGTAAGCCCGATGGCGCTGGCGGGGAACGAAGAAGTGGCGAGGAAGGCGCTCCATCGCCTGGAGCACGGCTTCGGAGGTGATGCCGCGCTGGCGTAGCTGCTCCACCACCATGCGGTGGCTTTCAGCCAGCCAGCCCGACTCGCTCACTGCTCGACCGGCGTCCGGCGTCGGCGACCGCGGCGTCGTCTTTTACGGCCTCCACCCGACTCAGAATGGGCCTGAGGACCAGGCGAGGCGGCGAGCGAGCCGGGGGAGCCACCCTCGGCCCCCTCGATGCGGCCTTTCCACCAGTCCAGCTCGGCCTCGTTGCCAGAAGCCGTCGCCCACAGCTCAAAGAGCAGGAAACTGTCGGCGAAGTAGGACTTCTGGTAGAAGCCTCGAGGCAGCCCCTTGCGGCGCCGCGTGGGCAGGAGCTTGCGCTGCGCCACCAGCAATTGTTGGACGCGCTCAGAGTCGCGGCGCGACAGCCCGAGCACCTCGGCCAGGTCTTCCACCGTGGTCCGCACCATCTCGGTCGGGTCGTCCAGACTGGCCAGGCCGCGCTCGAGCACGAGCGGATAGGCCCATACCGAGAACAGGATGGCCCGCTCGATCTCCCAGCCCTTGGCCACCCGCTGGTCGATGGCGTCGAACATGCGAAAGACCAGGTGGGCGTCCTGATCCTCCGGCACGTGGCCAGCTTCGGCCCGGGCGAGATAGGAGGCAAGGTGAGGCTCGACGTGAGCCAGCAAGCCCGACTCGCTGAGATACTCCAGGCTCATAGCCGAAGCCCCGCACTCGAGCAATCGGGCCAGCTCTTCGTGCACTCGGGGCTTGGCGGCGCTCTCAATGTGATGCAGGTGGGTCACCAGAGCCTTCCAGGTGAGCTTCTCCACCTTGAAACCCAGCTTGGCCACGAACTTGATGGCCCGAATCATGCGCACCGGATCTTCCTGGAAACGGACATTGGGGTCGCCGATGGTGCGAATGATCCCCTTGCGCACGTCCTCGACACCCCCCACGTAGTCGTGCAGCGAGAAATCAGAGATGTCGTAGAACAGGCCGTTGACGGTGAAGTCGCGGCGCCGAGCATCCTCCTCGGGAGTTCCGAAGGTGTTGTCGTGGGTGACCAGGAGGTCACCCTCGCCCCGCCCCTCGGCTTCGCGCCGGAAAGTCGAGACCTCCACGATCTTGCCGCTGTTGAAGTGGATGTGGGCCAATCGAAAACGCCGCCCGATCAGGCGGCAGTTGCGAAAGAGGCGTTTGAGCTGAGAGGGACGGGCCGAGGTGGCCACGTCGAAGTCCTTGGGCCGGCGTCCGAGCAAGAGGTCGCGCACGCTGCCGCCTACCAGGTAGGCGGTGTGCCCCGACCGATAGAGGCGGTAGAGAACCTTGAGAGCGTCCTCATCGATAAACTTGCGCGAGATTGGGTGCTCGGCACGGGGGATCACCCGGACAGCCATGGGTGAGGCTTTCTCATGGCTGGACCGAATCCCCTTCAAGTTCCCTGCCAGGGTTTGCCCGGAGTCGAGCGAAAAAGGGGGTCATGAGGACGAAAACGCTTCTGGGCTTGTTGTTCTGGATTACACTGGGCACGGTTGCCGTAGCCGAGCGCCCCCGCCCGGTCGTGGGCGAGGTCAGTGGCTACGTGGCCGTCGAGGGGGAAAACCTGCTCGACATCGCCGAGCGCAATAATCTGGCCATCGACCACCTCTGCTTTGCCAACGAATGGCCTCAGTCGGCCACCAAGATCTATCCCGGCACCCCGGTGGTGTTGCCGCTGGCCCGCATTTTGCCCTCCAACCCGCCCCGAGACGGGCTGGTGATCAACCTGCCCGAGCGCGGGCTCTATTTTTTCAAGGGCGGGCGGTTCCGCCAGTTCTATCCCATCTCGATCGGTCTGGCCAAGGACTACAAAACTCCGGTAACCCACGCCACCATCGTCGAGAAAGTCAAGAACCCCACCTGGTATCCTCCCAAATGGGCCAAGGACCGACGTCCGGTCGGCCCGGGCCCCAAGAACCCGCTGGGCGACCGCTGGCTGGGGCTGAGCCTTCCTCGCTACGGAATTCACGGCACCAATAAGGACGTGAACATCGGCCTGTCCACCACCCACGGCTGCATGCGGATGTATCCGGAGGCCATTCGCAAGCTCTATGACCAGGTGAGCGTGGGCATGCCGGTGCGGGTGGAGTATGAAACGGCTAAAATCGGCAAAGGGCCCAATGGTGAGCTGTACCTGGTCACCTTCCCTGACGTCTACAAGCGTTCCGACCCGGTCAAGGCGGCTCGCAATGCGCTGATGCGAATCGGGCTGGAGAGTGCCTGGTCGCCAGCTCTTCAAGCCGAGGCGGGCAAATGTCTGGGGCTGCCCATTTCGCTCGAGTCGGGGATGGCGGTGAAGCCCCCCACACCGGAGCCGGCTCCAAGCGAGTAACTCCCTTCCACCTGGACACCAACGGGTGGATCCGATCGGACCGGGAACTGTTATACTGGGAGGGAGTTTCCGGGGGTACCTGAGTGGCCAAACGAATTGATGGTCCTGGGAATAGCGAGAATGCTCCGGGCCGCAACAAGGGTTCGGACTCGGTCAGCTTTGTCAGCGTCAGCACGTTCCGGCCGACGACCACCAGCACCGCCATCGACATTCCCAGCCGGTTCTTCGATGACACGCAGGAGATGCTGACCCTTCAGGAGGCTCTGGACTCCAACGGCGAGATCTACGACGCCTGGAAGCAGATGTCGGGCGAGGAGCCCACCACGCAAACCCAGACAACACAGACCACCACCACGCAGACTACGACCACCACCACGGCCGACGGACAGACCCACACCCAAACGACCCAGACGACGCAGACCACCCAGACGACTCAGACCGCTCAGACGAACGAGAAAGGCTCGAATCCGTCTCAGTCCACCCAGACGGCTCAGCCGCAGACCCAGACGACCGAGTCCTCCACCCAGACGACGCAGACGACACAGACGACCCAGAGCCAGCCTCAAGCGCAGCAAAACCAGGGGGCAACCCCCCCGGCGCAGACACCGCAGACGACGACCCAGACCACCACCCAGACCGCCCAGTTCACCCAGACGAGCCAGCAGGCCAGCGCGGCTCCCCCACCTCCTCCTCCACCTCCAGCCCCCCCACCCCCCCCGCCCGCTCCGACACCGCCTCCTGGCCAGGCCCAGGGCCAGAACCAGGGGCAGGGGCAATCTCCGTCGCAGGGGCAGCCCCAGACTCAGACCCAGAATCAACCTGCGGCACAGAATCGGGCCCAGAGCCCGGCCCAGCCTCCACAGGCCCAGGCCCCCGCGCAGAGCCCGGCACAGCCCCAGACCCAGGCGCAGCCAGCTCAGTCCCAGCAGGCCCAGGTCCAGAAGCCGCCAGCTCAGACCCAGCAGGCCCAGGCTCCCGCGCAGAGCCAGGCTCAGGCCCAAGAGCAGAAGCCGCAGACCCAGGCGCCCGCGCAGAGCCAGGCCCAGGTCCAGAAGCCGCCAGCTCAGACCCAGCAGGCCCAGGCTCCCGCGCAGAGCCAGGCTCAGACCCAAGAGCAGAAGCCGCAGACCCAGGCGCCCGCGCAGAGCCAGCCTCAGGCCCAGGCCCCACAAGGGCAGAAGCCACCCGTGCAAAGTCAGTCCCAGGCCCAGGGCGCGGGCGAGAAGCCGCAAGCCCAGCCAGCTGCGCAGGCACCGGCTCAGACTCTAAAGCCTCCGGCCCAGGCGCCCGCGCAGAGCCAGGCGCAACACCCGCCACAAGCCCAGCCAGCCGCTCAGAATCCGGTCCAGGCTCAGAAGCCGGCCCAGGCGCCCACGCAGCAGCAGCCACCAGCCCAGCCAGCCGCTCAGAATCCGGTCCAGGCTCAGCAGCCACAAGCCCAGCCATCCGCTCAGAATCCAGCCCTGGCCCAGAAGCCGCAGGCCCCGGAGCAGGCCCCCAGGCCGACTCAAGGCCCTGCTCAGACTCCACCAACTCAGCCTCCGCCCGCCGCCCAGACGCGTCCAGCCACTCCTTCCCAGCCGGCGCCGCCAGCTCAGCCCCCGCGGGCCGACCAATCCCCGGCGGCTGCTCAGGTCCAGGAGCAACCGCCCCAGGTCAGAAAGCCGCCCGACGAGTCCAGAGCACCAAAACCCGAGCCGGCCCCGGCAGCGCGTCGTGACCCCGAGCCCGCGCCGGCACGCCGTGAGCAACCCGCTCGCGCCCAGGAGCCGCGCCGTGAATCTCCCGCTCGCCCCAACGAGGCCGTCTTCCTGCGCCGCCCGGAAGCTCCGCTCGAAAAACCCCGGCCCGCCGTCGCGCCTCCCCGGCCTGAGGGACGGCAGCCAGAGCCTGCCGAGTCCACCCGGCGCACGCCTGAACCGGCCCCCAAAGCCGAGCAGCCCCATCCGGCGTCATTGCGCGAGGCTCCTCGGCCGGGGCGCGAGGAGCGAGCCCCGCTCCCCCAGCGCCCTCTCGAGCGCTCACCGGTTCCGACCCGGGCCGCGGAGCGGGCCGAAGAAACCCGGGTCCAGCGTCCCCCGGCTCCGCTCGACGAAGCCGAAACCGAAAACAAGCTGCTGACGCGCTTTCTCGTCAAGAGCGCGGCCGAAGCGCGCGAAGAGCTCAAGGCGCTCCAGAATCCACCCAGGCCGCAACCCGCCGAGCGGCAGAAGGGAGGGGGCGGGGGTGGACAGCAGTCGGGCGGCCAGGAGACCCCTGCTGGGCCAGAGGACCCGGCCGAGGCGGTGCTCGATCCCCACACGGGCCTGCCTTTACCCCTGATCCGGCCCGGACTTCGCCCCATCTTGACGAAACTCGAGAGCATTTTCGCCCGGGCGGGCCTGCAGTATGTGCCCGACACCGAAGACACGCCCGAGTTCTGGCGCTCGTTCTGGGTTTCGGCCATCTGGCTCGGACGCCACCAGAAGCTCAAGTTAGATGAGCGGATGGCCTACTTCGGCGGGGCGCTCTTCGACGGACTGGCCACCTGGCGGCGCCGCCGAGAGCAGAGCGAAGAGAGCGTCGTCAACCGGTTGCTGGCCATGCTGGCCGAGGAGGGTGGTTTTCTCTCCGAGCACTCCTTGCGCGTCATGACGCTGGCGGATGCGGTTTGCGACGAGATGAAGCTGGCCGATGCCGAGCTGCGGGAAAAGGTGCGCGCCGGAGCGATGCTGCGCGATCTCGGCATGGGGGCGGAGTTGACGCCGTTCATGGAGCAGCAGGTCCAGGCCCTGCGCGAGTCGGGCGACCTCCACATGGCGGGGCGGCTCGCTGACATCGGCGCCCTGCGCGTTCCGGCCGAGATTCGCGAGAAACCCGGGCCGCTGAGCTCGGCCGAGCGGGCCGAGATGATGCGGCATCCCGAGTACAGTGAGGAGATCCTGCTCTCCTTCCCGGCCTTCCGCCACCTGGGGCCGGTGGTTCGGTCCCATCATGAGCGCTGGGACGGAAAGGGCTACCCGGACGGCCTCATGGGACGAAGAATTCCGCTGGCGTCACGGATCATCGCCGTGGCCGACGTCTTCGACGCCCTCACCAGCGATCGTCCCTGGCGTCGCGCCGCAAGCTTCGAGCAGGCCCTGCAGGTCATCCGGGATGGAGCCGGGACCCAGTTCGATCCCGAAGTCGCCCTGGCATTCGTTCGCTGCGCTCAGAGGTTGCGAGCGCAAGGTTACCTGTAAGACGCGCTCTGTTAACTGTTTCGGCGGAAGACCAGCACCGCGTTCAATCCCCCGAAAGCGAACGTGTTGGACATAGCCACTCGCAGGTCGGCCTTGCGCGGGCCCTGGTGCACGTAGTCCAGATCGCACTCCGGGTCGGGCTCCTGGTAGCCCAGGGTGGCCGGGACGATGCCCTCCTGCAGGGCGAAGAGACTGGCTGCCGCCTCCAGGGCTCCGGCCGCGCCCAGAGCGTGTCCGTGAGCAGACTTGGTGGAACTGACCAGCAATCGGTCGGCGTGGGAGCCGAACACGGCCCGGATCGCCCGGGTTTCGTTGCCGTCGTTGGCGGGCGTGCCGGTCCCGTGGGCGTTGATGTAGTCCACCTCGTCCGGGGCCATCGAGGCGTCCTGCAGGGCTGCGCGCATGGCGGCCGCGGCCCCCTCCGGGAGGGGCCGGGTGAGGTCGTGCGCGTCACTGGACATCCCAAAGCCCACGATCTCCGCGTAGATCCTGGCCCCCCGCCCCAAAGCGCGAGACTCGGCCTCGAGCAGCAAGACTCCGCCGCCCTCGCCCAGAGTCATCCCCTGGCGGTTTCTGGAGAACGGCCGACAACGCACCGGGTCCATCGCCCGGATGGAATCCCAGGCGCGCAGGTAACCGTTGCAGAAAGGCGCCTCGCTGCCCCCGGCCAGGGCGGCATCGACCAGGCCCTGGCGTACCATCCAGAAAGCCTGCCCCAGAGCGTGATTGCTCGACGAGCAGGCGGTGGAAACCGCAAAGCTGGGCCCCGTCACGCCGAGCTCCTGGGCCAGTGAGCTGGCGCCGGCATTGAGCATGAACTTGGGGATCGTAAAGGGATGCACCTTACGATCCTGCCCGTAGAGGCGATGATACTGCTCATCGAGGGTGGGCTGCCCCCCCCCGGCCGAGCCCGAGACAATGGCCACGCGTTCGGGACGCTCGATGATGAAGCCGGCATCCTGGACCGCCTCCCGGCCCGCGATGACGAAATACTGGGCAAACGGGTCCAGGTTGTCCACCTGGCGCTGCTCGAAGTGGTCGCCAGGCTGATAGTCGAGAAGCTGGGCCCCGGTCGGCACCCGCAGGCCCTCCAGTCGCGGGCCCACCAGCTTGCGGATGCCGTCACGTCCCTCGCCCAGAGCCTGCCAGAACTCCCGCCGGGTCGGCCCCAGGGCAGACAACACCCCCACGCCGGTGACAACGACGCGCTGGGCTCCTCTCAGAGCTTCAGCTCCTGGACCAGGCAGTCGACCAGGCCGTTCACGGTGTTGAGGGTGCGGGCTTTGTCGTCGGGAAGACTCACCCCGAGCTCGTCCTCGAGCGCAAAGAGAAGCTCGAAGGCGTCCATGGACTCGAATCCCAGGCTTTCAAAGCTCTTGTCCAGAGGAATGTCCTCGATCGGTCGATTGATCTTGGCGGCGATAATTTCCAGAACCCGGTTCTGAAGTTGCCCGCGATTCTCGGGTCTTTGTTCAGTCACGACGCTGCAGTTACCACGCCGGTCAAAGCATCCCTGCAAACCCCCTGTGGTGTTGACTGGACCTGCACCAGCAAGTCGACCTGAGTTTTATTGGACTGGACACACAACATAGGTGCGACAGAGGGCAAGATCCAGAGCCGGGGCGTCTCGGTGCTTGGACCTCACTGCTCCGAGCGGTCTTCCCATGGAATTTCGGGGCGCCACGGGCCAGCGTCTCCAGGTAGTTCCACGGCATCCAGTCGCCGGGTGCCGCGGCCAACTCCGTGGCATGCCGCTGCAACTCGGTGAGGTAGTGGAATGGGTTGACGCTGTTCAACTCGCAGGTCTTGATCATGCTCAGGTAGAGATCGCCGACCTGGGCACCGTTCATGGTCAGGAAGAAGTAGGAGGCCACGGGAGGACGCGGTCCAGACACCGCTTACGTTGCAACGGTAGAGCTCTCGCTCGTATGCACAGGCTTCCAGCGGCGGGCCACCCCGGACTTCTTCCACAGGCTCAGCTGCACCGGGTGGACCCCCAGATCCCCGGCTATTTCCGTTCAGGGTCCGCTGACCTGTGAGCACCTCCAAAGCCGCTCTGGCTTTGAAGTCTGGGGTGAAGCTTCTTCTCTTTCTCGCCATTTGACGCCCTTTCTTCGTCTTGCTTCACCTTTTCACAACTAAGACCCTGGTCCAGTTTTTGGGGTCCATTATCCATTATAGAGCCCATAGGGGCGGGACGCCCCCGTCCGACCTGATGGCCCGCATAGGCGGGTTGCTTGAGCCGGCTTCAGTCCGGAACCGCCGACTTGAGTCGTCACACAATTCCACCAGCTCTAGCTGGTGGTGATTTAATTAACCTCTGCCTCCCTCTTCCAGTTCGTCGAGCGCTCTTAGGATATCGTCCTCAATACTTAGATAGCTGTGAAGCCCAAGGGTCCCACAGGGAATCGAGTGTGCGCATCTTAGTCCGTTTTCGTCATAGAATCTCGATCCGGAACGAAAACAGTAAGCATCTAACAAATGATCGTCTAAGCATTCTATTTTGGAAAAATTATTGAATACGCCACGACTCCAGCCTAGTCGATTGGTGGTCGCCGGGGGAATCAGGATGTTTTTTTTATTGACAGAACGGAGCATCTCCTCCCCGTCCTCGGTCGAATAAACGTCTCTATAAATATGAATCAATATGGCATTATACGCTTTGCCTACTTGCTCTTTGGAGTGGACAACTTCAGCCTTTGCGTCGTTCTTAACAACAAGTCCAACAACAAAGCCCTTCCCTGGAACCCGAACAGAGAAAACATCACCGGAGACCGGAGGCGCCTTAGAACAGCTCAAAATCCATCGCCATATTGAGAGCGCGCTGAAGATGCATACTATTCGAGTTTATTGAGTTTATTTTGTTCTTTAGGGCGCCTCCAATGCCTGGGCCTAATTGATTTATGAGATACTGTTCGACTGCCCTCGCTTCGTTCCGCGTGAGCAGTTTATGAGGAGCCCCAACCACGTCGGCCAGGCGCCGAATCACGAAGCGCTTGGCATGTTGCCCCTGCCTACGAGCAAAATTCTTTGTTATTCCAACGTAGGTGATACAGTCGTTCTTTAAGCCTACATAGACTTCCGTAAGTCGATCGCCCTTGGTGAGCCAGGTTTGGAAATAGGTGAGTTTGAGTTCGTCAATGTGCCGCAGCAGGCCAGCCGCTCCACCACCAGGCCCAATTGCTCCCAAGCCCGTTAGGCCTGTAGCAGCGACTCGTGCAGCATTAGTGGCATTGGGGTCTCTCCATAGTTGATAGGTACCGTATACATCCCAAGCCGTAAGACCAACCTCAGCGGCCACGTATGCGGCAGCCCCGAAAGCAATTGGATTCTCGCCAAATGGGTCCGCCGCATTGATAGGATCTTGGCTGCAATATGCGTATAAGTTCGAGGCTCCACCTTCAAAACCAACTGGATCCGTGCACGTCCACCGCCCGACTCCAGGCTCATAATCTCGCGCCCCAAACCGCACCAACCCCGTATCCGGGTCATACAGCCCACCCGCATACCCGAATGGCTGGAACCCCGGATTCGTATCCTCGAGCACCTCGCCCCAGGGGCCGTAGCTCAAGCGCTGCACCACCGTCCCGGTGCCCGCGTCAACGACCATGCGAACCGAGCCGAGATGGTCGCGCAGCAACCGATAGGTCGTCCCGTTCTTCACCATGAACCCGCCGTTGAACACAGCCACCAGGTTGCCGCTGCCGTCGAGCTCGGCCACGGGCAGCAGCCCGCCGGCATACACCCACTGGCGCTGGACAACCCCGTTCACCCGCTTCACGGCCCGCTTGTTGCCGGCGTCCATCTCGTAGTTCACCACGTCATCATCGGGCCTGGTCAAGCTCAGCAGTTGCCCGCCCGTCTCGTAGTCGAAGCTCGTCTGCCCGGCGCTCCCGTTGTGCGACAGCAAATCGCCGTGCCCATCGTACACCCACGACTCGGCCCCCTCCGGCCCCACAGCCGACAGCAACCGGTCCTGGTCGTCATGAGCGTAGGTGGTCGTCCCGGCCGCGGTCGTCTTGGTCAGCCGGTTGTCATTCTGGTCATAGGTGTAGCTCTCGAAGGCCGCCCCGTTCCGCGTCACGGTCACCAGCCGACCACTGAGGTCATAGCCGTAGCCCCACACCGTGGTCACGCCCTGCAGCACCTCGGTGCGCTGGGTGATGCGCCCGAGGTTGTCGCGCACGTAGCTCTCGGAGTAGATCGGGCTGCCGCTCAGGCGGGCAATGTAGCTCGAGACCTCGCCGAAGGTCGATTCGTAGCCATGAGGTTGAGCCCCATTCAGAACGCAAGCCTCTTGTATCGTTGCCAACACGCTGTTTGGAGTATACCACCCGGACAGGGCTGGGTCCTGGAGGCACCAGCTGAAGGGGGGGTCAGGGCCCGAGTTGGGCGGGGGTGGCCGGGGTCAAGCGAGCGCTCGGATGCGTGGCCCGATGCATCTTCTTGAGCTCCACCGGCCGCAACAGAAGGTAGCCCTGCGTCGTCTGGATCCCGGCATGGCCTAACAGAACCTGGAGGACGGCCAGTTCAGCACCGTTCTCCATCAGGTGGCTGGCGAACGCGTAGCGCAGCCGATGCGGGCTTACGCCGACCAGGCCGACCCGCCGGCCGTGGTGCTGGACACGCTGGTGCAGCAGGCGGATGTCCAACCGAGCCCCATGGGCGCTCAGAAGCAGGGCCGCCTCTCCCGGACGGCTCAGAAGCCTCGGGCGGGCCTCGGTCAGGTAACGCTCCAAGACCTCCACCAGGTGCGCGCCGAGCGGGAGCATTCGGTCCCTGGCCCCCTTCCCACGGCGGACCAGGAGCGCCGAGCCGCGCAGGTCAAGGTCGGCCAGGTCGAGGTTGGCGGCCTCGCTGCGGCGCACGCCCGTGCTGGTATGATGCCTACAGGCAGCCAGCAATGGCGCCCCTGCTAGGGAAA
>BTUM01000056.1:0-52686 GCA_045863235.1 Candidatus Xenobia bacterium
AAAAGAGCGCGGCCCTGGGGCCGTTCCCCAAGTAAAAGAGCGCGGCCCTGGGGCCGCGCTCTTTCAGCGCCCGGCCAGACCTGCCGCTCCTGGAAGGGTCGGCAGGTGGCACTTGGTCCTCGAAACACGCGACTTTCTTCACCGCGCGCCCGAGCGCAAAGTCAGGCCGGGACTTTGTTAAAACTGGAGGCTGCCTGACGAAGCGCCTCGGCCTTGTCGATGCGCTCCCAGGGCAAGTCCAGCTCAGGGCGACCGAAGTGCCCGTAAGCCGCCACCGGCGTGTAAATGGGGGCGCGCAGGCCCAGCTGCCGGATGATGGCGCCCGGACGCAGGTCGAAGTGCTGGCTGACCAGGGCGCTGATCTTCTCGGGCTCGATGGTCTGAGTACCGAAGGTTTCCACCGCGATGCTGACCGGCTGAGCCATACCGATGGCGTAGCTCAGGGCCACCTCGCAGCGCGAAGCCAGGCCAGCTGCCACGATGTTCTTGGCCACCCAGCGAGCGGCGTAGTTGGCCGAGCGGTCCACCTTGGTTGCGTCTTTGCCGGAGAAGGCGCCGCCGCCGTGGCGGGCCATGCCGCCGTAGGTGTCCACGATGATCTTGCGGCCGGTCAGACCGGTGTCGGCCTCGGGGCCGCCCACCACGAACATGCCGGATGGGTTGATCAGGATGCGGGGAGAAACAATCTCGCCCTTCTCGATCTTCAGATACTGGGGATCGACCACCGGCTTGATCACGTGCTCGATCAGGTCCTGGCGGATCTTGGCCTGGGGCACGTTGGGGTGGTGCTGGGTCGAGATCAGAATGCAGTCGAGGCCAACCGGCTCGCCGTTCTCGTAGCGCACGGTCACCTGGGTCTTGCCGTCGGGGCGCAGGTAGTCGACCACGCCGTGCTTGCGCACGTCGGCCAGCTTCTGGGCCAGGCGCTGGGCCAACTGGATGGCCAGCGGCATCAGCTCGGGAGTCTCCTTGCAGGCGTAGCCGAACATCAGGCCCTGGTCGCCGGCGCCCAGCGAATCCTCCTCGGTCTTCGAGCCCCCTCCGCGGACCTCCAGAGCTTTGTCCACCCCGGCTGCGATGTCAGGCGACTGGCCGTCCACCGAGAGCAACACGGCGCAGCTCTTGGCGTCAATCCCGAAGGCAGGATCGGTGTAGCCGATCGCTGTCAGCATCTGGCGCACGACATGCTGCAGATCCACGTTGGCTTTGGAGGTGATCTGCCCGGCCACGTGCACGCACCCGGTGTGAATGAAGGTCTCGCAGGCCACGCGCGAATACGGGTCTTGCTTGAGATACGCGTCCAGGATGGCGTCCGAGATCTGGTCGGCGACTTTGTCCGGGTGTCCCTCGGTAACCGATTCCGAGGTGAACAGATGATACTGCTGATTCATTCCTATCCTCCTGCTGATGGGGACTGACTCTTGTACGTTTTAAGACCCTACAATCCAACATGGGGAGGGCCGCTGTCAAGTGCCCGCAAAAAACGTTGATTTAAAGCCATTGCTCGCCGTTAGAGACAGAGACTTTTCGACCAGAGCTCAGCTTGCTCGAAGAGAACCCGCCAGGGCAGGGAGGGCTTTGGCCTGGAGGCCGGATTTCCTGCTTGCGGTTGAGTTCCGAGGGCAGATTCGTCGAACGCTCCTGTCCTCTCTGAATAGACGCCGTTCCCGTCGACGCTGATAGCCCATCCATCAGCTCCTGTCTTCGCTGATAGCCTATCCATCAGCCGGCGTAGTCTGAACCTACCAGCGGGAGGCCTGGATGAACGTGCAGAGGGAACCTTTCGCCCGAGCGCGTAATATCCACAGAACTCGCAGAAGCGCGGAGCACGAACAGCCAGCCGTACCGATGCCAATCTCCATCACCAACATGTCGGGACCGTGGGATAGCCCCGCCAGGCCATCGGCGCCGGCTTCCGAGCCGTTCGCTCCGGAATCGCCGCAAGAAGATCCCTCTCCCCACACGGTCAACAGGTACTCCTGGTTTGCTGAAGTCTACGATGTCTTCGGCTCGGAGGACTTCTGCCTGTCGATGACCGAGTACCTCGTGGAGGCAGCCGACCGCTACGGCATCGAGCCGGGCTCGCGCTGCCTGGACGTGGCTTGCGGCACCGGGGTAATCACGGTGGAGTTGGCCCGGGCCGGGTTCGAGATGACCGGTTTGGACCGCTCCCGCCAGATGCTCGCCTACGCCAAGCTGCGAGCCCGCGAGGCCGACCAGAACATCCCCTTCATCGAGCAGGACATGCGCTACTTCTCGGTGAGCGAGCCCTTCCCGTGGATCATTTGCACCCACGACAGCCTCGACCACCTCATTGAGGAAGTGCACCTGAACATGGCTTTTCAACAGATCTCCGAGGCGCTCTCCCCGGGGGGCTGGTTCATGTTCGACATGAACTGCTGGGAGGGGATCCGCCACCTCAATGGCAAGACCGTCTTCGTGGAAGCCGAGGATCGGGCCGCGGCTTACTACCTCGAGAGCAAGGACAATCGGCTCAAGACCAGCATCGTCATCTTCATCCGCAAGCCGGATTCGGACCTCTACCAGCGCTTTGACGAGACACTGTATCAGCGCTGCTACTCCGACGAGCAGGTCATGGCGGCGCTGGATCGCTACGGGCTGAGCGTGCGCGAGAAGGTGGCCGTGCAGCACCTCAAGGGCCACACCTTCAAGCAGCTGTGGATCTGCCAGAGCACCCGGCTCCCCGTCCCCGACGTCCTGTAGACAGATCGTGCCAGGATCCCGGCCCGGGAGTTCCTCCTAGCGAGCTCCTACTAGCAGGCTGAGTCAGCCTGCTACACAATCTGTTGAGGCGCAGGATGACGCTCTTCGAGGACTCTGCTAGAGCCACTGATTGACGGATTGCATGCTGTCCGAGCCGGTGGACGTGGTATGTCCCTCGGCGGCCATGCGGAACTCGCCCGCCATATCAGAGTGGTAGAGGGCTTCCTCCTTGGTGATCAGGCCCTTCTGGTAGAGCTGCAGCATGGACTGGGCGAAGGTCTGCATCCCCTCGCTGGCTCCTCGGTCCATCAGAGGGTAGATCTCCTCGGTGCGCCCTTCCAGAATGTAGGAGCTGATGGCCGGGGTGCACACCATGACCTCGACCGAGGGGATGCGCCCTTTGCCGTCGCGACGCACGAGCAGCCGCTGGGAGAGGACGGCTCGCAGGCTCTTGGAGAGCTGGGAGCGGATCTGTTTCTGAGAGTCGGCGGGAAACGAGTCGATGATGCGGTCGACGGCCTGCACCGTGTTGGGGGTGTGCAGGGTGCTCAGCACCAGGTGACCGGTCTCGGCCGCGCTGACGGCGGTAGTGATGGTCTCGGCGTCGCGCATCTCGCCCACCAGGATGACGTTGGGGTCCTGGCGCAGCGCCTGGCGCAGGCCGTCGGAGAAAGAGAGAGTGTCCGGGCCCACCTCGCGCTGGGTGATGAAGGACATCTTGTCGTGATGGAAGTACTCGATGGGGTCCTCGATGGTGACCACGTGCACCTTGCGGTTCGTGTTGATGTAGTCCACGATGGCTGCCAGCGTGGTGGATTTCCCCTGGCCAGCCGGACCGGTGACCAGGATCAGGCCGTTGTTCAAGGTGGCCAGCTTGCGCAGGACGGGCGGCAGGCCGAGGTCTTCGAAGGCGGGCAGGTCGCTTCGCAGCAAACGATAGGCGGCGCTGAGGTTGTTGCGTTCGTAGAAGGCGTGCACGCGGAATCGAGTCGAGCCGAGCAGGGTGGCAAAGTCGACTTCCTTGTGGCGCTTGAGCTTGCGCCGGCGCTCGGGAGAGAGAACCGAGAAGACCAGCTTTCGGGTCTGAGCCTCGCTCAACGGCTCTTTGCCGATGGGCAACAGGTCGCCGTGCAGGCGCACGGTGGGGGCCGAACCACTCTTGATGTGCAGGTCCGAGGCGCCGTGCTTGATCATCACCCGCAGCAGGTCCTCCAGACCGAAGGGCAGATGCACCGGGCCGTCTTCATCCTCGCCCTTCTTCTCGGTGGAAGCCCTGGACTTGCGCGCGGGAGACGGTGAGTGGCCAGCTCTCAGCTCTCGGACCTGGCCGGCCAGGTCAGCCACCTCCTGGCGTAGCTGCTCGACCGCGTCGAGCTTCTCGCGCAACTCGTCGAGATCGCGTTTGGACACCGTGGAATCCACCCGCTGGGAGAGCAAGAAGAGATCACGCTGCAGCTCGCCCATGGGGCCAGTGAAGCTGCGCGGAGGCGTGCCGGTCTGCGGCTCGGAGGAGCGAGCCGGGATGGAAACACGGAAGGAATCACCACTCGGCCGCTCTGGCTCAGCCTCAGGGGCTGGCTCGGGCTTCGGCAACGGATCGATCGGAATAGAGGTCAAATCGGGCAGACCTCCAAGCCTCCGCCGCGTCTGCCGCTCTTCCAAAGCCATCCCGCCTCCCTCACACCTCTGCGCCTGGCCTTCCAAGTTCTCTTTCCGGCGGGCGCGATCCTGTGTTCCCGGCAGGACCGCGGTGCACGCGGAGGGAACCGGCCCCTCGTGAAGCTCGAACTCGAGGTGGCCGGTCAGTCGGTGACGGCCCTGTCAGAGGACCAACTGGGTGACGGAACCGGTTTTGGCTCGGTGATCGACCTGCGTCGCTCGTTCGAAGTCAAGTCCGACCCCGCTCCCGGCCTCAAGGAGAAGAACGTGGCCTACTACCGAATGGCCATCGACGCGGGCAGCCTGTCCGAGCAGGACATGGACCACCTGCGTCGCGAGCTCGCACGTCGCCAGGGTCCCTATGCCGTGGTCTCCAGCGCAGGCAAGCGGGCGGCCACGATGCTGTTGATGCACGCAGCACGCACCCTGGGTTGGAGCGCCGAGGAAGCCCTGAAGCGCTGCTCGGATGTGCGCGAGGACAAGATCCTGAGCCAGGAAGTGAAGAGCTACCTCGAGCAGCACAAGGATCGCAGCGCCAGGCACTGGAGCCAGGAGGCGGGCAGCAGTTAAGGACCGACGGTTTCGGCGTCGCGGCGAGCGCTGGCCGGCTCCAGGGCCGGGTTGAGCGCCAGGGCGCGGCTCCAGGGCTCGCGCGCGGCTGATTCCATGCCCCGCTCGTAGAGGAGGTCGCCAAGCAAGAGCTGGGCCTCGGCCAGGTCGGGGTCGAGGCGAGCTGCCCGACGGGCGTGAACCAGGGCCCGCGAAGCCTTGGCCATGGAACGCAGCACCTGGGCCATCAGGAAGTGATACCAGGG
Source organism: Candidatus Xenobia bacterium (assembly GCA_045863235.1). Lineage (GTDB taxonomy): Bacteria > Vulcanimicrobiota > Xenobia > Xenobiales > QWHO01 > QWHO01. The sequence goes on from BTUM01000056.1 coordinate 5,199, forward strand.
ATTGTCGGGCTGAGATTGGATCGCCTTCTGGACGAACTCACGAGCTTTGAGGAAGTTGCCGGCCCGGTAGGCGACCTGGCCCAGCGCGCCGAGCGCTTCGGGATCGCGCGGATCTTGCACCAGCACGGCCTGGAAACGCTTGACGGCCTCGTCGTCGAGGTTCTGCTGCAGCTCGAGGCTACCCAGCAAGAGCAAGCCTTCGATCATCATGGGGTCGAACTCCAGCGCCTGGAGCAGCACCGTGCGCGCTTCCTCGAGCTGGCCTCGGTGGGCCAGGGCGTGGCCCAGGTTGTAGAGGGCGTCGGGATTGGTGGGTGACAGCCGCACCGCGCGCCGGAACTCGAGGATGGCCATGTCGATGAAGCCCTGGTGCATGTAGACCACGCCCAGGTTCATCCGCGAGCGCGGGAAGGCCGGATCGAGCTCGACGCAGGCGCGTAGCTCGCGCTTGGCGCGGTCGAGGTCGCCCTTGTGGAGGTAGATCACCCCCCGCAGGTTGAGCGCGTCCAGGTGATAGGGCTGAACCTTGAGGATCTTGTCGATCTGGCGTAGACCCTTGGTGTGTTTGCCCAGCTCGATGTAGGCTTCGGCCAGCGACAGCCGCAGCTCGAGGTCCTCGGGGTCGAGGCGCAGGGCGCCGGACCAGACCCGGGCAGCCTTCTCCATCTCGTCGAGCTGAAAGTAGGCCAGGCCCAGGTAGTAATGGGCCTCGGTGCAGCTGGGATCGAGCTCCATGGCGTTCTTGAAGCACAAGATGGCCTGATCCAGCATCCCCTTCTCGGCCAGCACCACCCCCAGATCGAGACGCACCTCCACGTGGGCGCGGTCGAGCGCGGCCGCGCGCTGCCACTCGCGAATGGCCTCGTCGAGGCGGCCCTGCTCGCGATAAAGACGCCCCATCTCGTAGTGGCTGTCAAAGCTCTGGGCCCGACGGAAGGGGTGCAGCTGAACGACCTTGGGAGAAGTTTTCTCCGGACCTACAGGTTCCACGCCTCGTTGTTCGCCTGCCGGTCGCCCGCATCCTCTTCGGGGCTTCTCCGACCGCGAGGTCCATCCCAAGAAAAAACGCCCGCCGGGTCCAATCGGCGGGCGTCACCTGTCGTCTCTCGAGCTTTTGGCCTCACAGGCCCTGTTTCTGTCTCCAGGCCTGGAAGTCGCGGAAATCGAGCTCGATCTCCCGGAAGACGTGATCGAAAACCGCTTCGACCGATTCGGGCCGACGCCAGAAGTCGCGCACGTCGCGAGTGCAAGAGAGGTAGTGGAAAGCGGCGGTGGCGAGGATCAGCGTATGATAGCTGGGCCCACGGCACTCGCCGCGCTGGTACCAGTAGAGGAGTAGGAAGAGATCCATGGCTTCGCGTTGGAACCTGGCCAACTTGCCGTTCGGCTTGATGGCCAGCTCCAGGGGCTTGCGGGTACGCATCAGAAAGCTGAGCTGCTTATTCGAATCCCGGAGCAGACGCTCGGCCGTTTGGATGGAGTGTCGCCACGTGTGCGACTGCGGCATCGTCATCGTCGGCATCGGTGGTATCTCCTTTGAGTCTGGGTTGTCCCCGTCGCCATTCTATCCCGGCCAGGGAAAGCTGGCTGTATGCCGGCTCACATGTCAGGCTCGGCGAGAGGGATGCACGAAGCGATGCTGACCGGAGGAGACCAGCTGCCGGTAGCTCCCGAAGCGCTGCTCGGGGTCGCCCACCTGGTCGAGCGGGGTCTCGCCCCCCTCCAGCAGCGAGTAGGTTGTGGTGCGCTGGGCCGGGATGCGGCCCAGGTCCTCGATCAGCCGGCGCAGCTCGCGGGGGGGCACGAGCTGGCCGAAGGAGGCTCCGGCCGAGGTGGAGATGCTCTCGTTGATGAGGGTGCCGCCCAGATCGTTGCAGCCGGCCTGCAGCAGGACCTGGGCCAGGCGTGGGCCTTCTTTGACCCAGGAGGCCTGGATATTGCGAAAGGTGGGGCCGAGATAGAGGCGGGCCAGGGCGTGCAGGCGCAGCACCTCGGCCCCGGTGGCCCCGGCTCGCACGCCCTCGAGCAGGCGGTACATAGGGGCCTCCTGATGCACGAAGCTGAGGGGCACGAACTCGGTAAAACCGCCTGTTTCGCGCTGGATCGAGCGCAACAGCTCGAGATGGGCCACCCAGTGACGGGGCTCTTCCAGGTGACCGTACATCATGGTGGAGGTGGTGCGCAGGCCCAGCTCGTGAGCCGTCTTGATCACCTCCACCCACTGCTCGACCGTGATCCGGCCGGGAGCGATGGTATCGCGCATCGGCTGATCGAGGATCTCGGCCGAGGTGCCCGGCAGGGTGTCCAGCCCGGCGGCCTTGAGCTCGCAGAGGTACTCGCGCAGGCTGCAGCGCGATCGCACTGCTCCATAGAGCACCTCCTCGGGGGAGAAGGCGTGGATGTGGAGCCTCGGGAAGCGCTCTTTCACGCTGCGGGTGAGTTCGACATAGAAGTCGCCCTCCAGCTTGGGAGAAAGGCCCGCCTGCAGGCAGACCTCAGTGGCCCCCAGCGAGACGGCCTCCTCCACCCGGCGCATGATCTCTTCGCGAGGCAGGAAGTAGCCCTCCTCGGTGCGATGGTCCCGGCTGAAGGCGCAGAAGGCGCACTTCTTGATGCACACGTTGGTAAAGTTGATGTTGCGGTTGATGACGTAGGTAACCACCGGGCCGCAGTGGCGCTCGCGCAGCTCGTCGGCCACCCGCACCAGGTCGTGCAGGTCGGCGCCCCGAGCCGAGGCCAGGGGCAGGGCCTCCTCGGGGGTGAGCTCCTGACCGTCGAGAGCTTTCTTGAGGGTCAGGTTCACGCCAGCACCGGCTCTCGGGCGGGCAGGCCCTCCTGGGCTCGCCGCACGCGCTCGCGCAGCTCGGGGTGCACCTGCTCGAAGTGCTCGGGATAGACGGCCAGGCGCTCGGCCAGGGTGAAGCCTTCCTGCTCGCAGGTGCGAGCCAGCTCGGCCAGGTGGGGCCAGGGAGCCTCGGGATTGATGAAGTCGCGGGTCACCGGGGAGATGCCTCCCCAGTCGTTGAGTCCCGCCCGAATCAGCAGGCGGTGACCGGACGGGCTGAGATTGGGAGGGGCCTGCAGGTTGGCCCGGGGGCCCAGGATGAGTCGGGCCAGGGCCACGGTGCGGGCCAGCTCCTGGTCGTCGGGCTCGCCGGCGGCGGCCATGGGCGTATCGGGCTTGGACCGGAAAGGCTGCACGATGGTCTCCTGGATGTGGCCAAATTGCTCGCTCAGCTCGCGGATGGCAAGCAAGGTATCCACCCGCTCCTCGACAGTCTCGCCGATGCCGATCAGAAGGCCGGTAGTGAAAGGGATGCCCAGCTCGCCCGCCTCGCGCAGCATCCGCAGGCGCACCTCGGGACGCTTGTCGCGGGCCGAAGCGTGAGGCCCACCGGGCTGGCAGAGGCGCTCGGAGACGTTCTCGAGCATAAGCCCCAGGCTGACGTTGACCGGCTGCAAGAGCTGCATCTCCTCCCTGGTCAGCACCCCGGCGTTAGTATGGGGGAGCAAACCCTCCTCCAGGGCCAGGCGGCAGGCCTGCTCGACGTAAGCCGCGGTGGAGGCAGCGCCGTAGCTGTCGAGCAGCCGGGCGTAGCTGGGATAGGCCGTCTCGGGGCGGTCTCCCAGGCACATCAGGGCTTCCTTGCAGCCGGCCTGGCGGGCCCGTCGGCTCTGGGCGCGGATCTCTTCGGGCGCCATGGTGTGGGCCTTTGGGTCGCGCGAGCTCTTGCGGAAGGTGCAGTAGGAGCAACGATCGCGGCACAGGTTGGTGACCGGCAGGAAGACTTTGCGCGAGTAGGTGAGCCGGCGGCCGGGCCGCAGCTCGGCGGCCGCCTCGAGCAACTCGTCCAGAGGCCTCTTGAGCCAGGCCAGGGCTTGCTCGCGCTTCATGGGTGGGCCAGGCCGCCCAGCGGCGCGCAAACGAGCCCCGCGCCAGCCGACCGGCTCCCAGGCGCGGGCCGCGTCACGGCGCCATCCAGTGGCGCTGAAGGTATCCCTGCACCAGCAGGTCCGTTCCCAGGCTCTGGCAGGTCATGTCCTCGAGCACCCAACCTCGGGTGACCTCCTCAACTCCTTCGCCTTCCAGGCCGGTGGGGGCGCGCTCGCCTCCCAGCAGGCGGGGAGCGACGAAGCAGGCCACTTTGTCTACCAAACCGGCGGCAACCGCCGAGGCATTCAGGGTGCCGCCTCCTTCGAGCAGCACGCCGGTCAGTCCCTCCTGGCCCAGACGTTGCAGGAGTTGGGCCAGGTCGTGGTTGAGCCAGACCTCCACCCCGCGTTCCTTCAACCCGGCGCGCCAGGCAGCCGGGCTCTGCTCGGAGGTGGCCAGGATGCGCCGGGCGCCCGGCTCGAACAGCCGGCTGGTCAGCGGGGAGCGCCCCCGACGGTCGACCACCACCCGGGCCGGCTGACTGGCTCCCTCGAGCCGGGCGGTGAGGCGCGGATCATCTCGCAGCAGGGTGCCGCTCCCCACCAGGACGGCCGCCAGCTGGCTGCGCTGGCGGTGCACCCAGTGACGCGACTGGGAGCTGGAGATCCAGTGCGAGTGACCGGTGCGGGTGGCGATCTTGCCATCCAGCGACATGGCATACTTCATGACCACGAACGGGCGGCCGGTCTTCACCCAGGTGAAGAACTCCTCGTTCTGGCGGGCGCAGTCGGGGCAATCGAGCACCTCCACCTCGATCCCCGCCTGGCGCAGGGCGGTCAGCCCGTCCACCCGGGGGTTGGGATCGCGCGCCCCCACCACGACCCGGCTCACTCCGGCGGCGATGAGGGCCCGGGTGCAGGGTGGAGTGCGCCCATAGTGGCTGCAGGGCTCCAGGGTGACGTAGAGGGTGGCTCCCCGGGCCGCCTCGCCGGCCTCGCGCAGGGCCACCACCTCGGCGTGCGGACCGCCGGCTCTCTCGTGCCAGCCCCGGCCCACCACCTCGCGGCCGCGCACCAGCACCGCCCCCACCAGAGGGTTGGGGCGAGTGCCGCCGCGGCCCTGCTCGGCCAGTTGCCGGGCCTGGTCCATCCAGGAGATCACGGGCGGCCGTTCGGCAACCGGGGGTGAACTCCCGCGGACCACAAAGTTAACATGCTCGTCACCATCGCGTCGTGCTGCCAGGGTATCCTCCCGGGCATGAAGATCTCCGCCGCCGCTCTGCCCCCGGTCTTATCCTTCAAGCGCCGCGAATTGCTCGGGCCGGTCATCGACGACGTGCTTTTGATCGGCGAGTATGCTGGCGTTGGCACCGCCTACAAGATGATCGGAGCTCGGGTCGAGGCCGCCGAGGCGAAAGAGAATCCCCTCAAGGACATGCCCCGGGTCAAGCTGCAGCGCTCCTTCGTGATGGTACCCGGCTGGACCACGAACCTGGAGCGCTTCGAGGCGCTGGGCCGCCACCTCACCAAAGGCGGCCTGAACGGCGGCACCATCCACTTCATCAAGGATGGGCAGTTCTACTTCGACCGCAACTGCACACGGCCCCGCGACGCCTCCAGCATCAGCAAAGAGGCCCGGGTCTTCGAGGTGCTCTTCAACGATCCCCACGATCCTCCGCCTGAGATGAAGGCCCAGCTGACCCGGAACTTTGCGGCCATCTCAGCCATCACTGGCGAGAACAAGCTGGACGTGGACGCTTACAGCATGGGAGGCCTGGGCACGAGGCTCTACCTCGACGAGGGGGGCGACAAGGTGGGGCGCCTGATGTTGCTGGGCTCCCCTGCCAAAGGCTCGCGCTTTGCCGACCTGTCACGCCAGATTCTCGAGCGCGACATCAAGTGGGCTATCGACATGGGCGGGCTCAAGGTGGCCGACCTGCCGGCCCTGACCTGGCTCTCGGTGGATGATGGAAAGGGTATCAACAATCCTCACCTGACCGAGCTGAACGCCAACTGGTCGCGCCAGAAGGCCAACCTGGAGGCAGTCGTGGCCGTGGGCGGGGGCGGAGTGGTGACCCCCAAACCAGGGCTGATCAACGTGGGAGCTGGCGACGGGCTGGTGCCGGTCGGACACCTGGCCCCTCCCGGGGAGACGGCAGTGGTAGTCGACGGGCTGACCCACCACGGCTACCTCAACTCCAACCCCAAGGTTTTCCAGGAAATGCAGAAGTTCTTCGGCTGGCAGCCGGTCGATTCCCAGGAAACCGGCCCTCGCTGACAAAGTCGCTTCTCCCTGCAGTTTCGCCCTGGCGGGACCGGGGACAGTCTGTTGAACGGCGCCGCGCCCATTCCTGAGGCGTTCAACGTCAGGAGGATGATCGAACTTGCTCCGATTTCGGATCCTTTTGCTGGGGCTGGCCGCCAGCCTGATGCTCCCGGTTCTGGCTCAACCCATCGGCGTGCGGCTAACCGCCTCCCAACTGCGCGAGAAAGGCATCAACACGCACACCTTTCGCCCCGTCGCGTTCACCTCCGACGGGTTGACCCTGATCGCTCAGGAGAAGACTCCCCCCTCCGAGCGCATCAAGGGCAAGCTCAACCGCCTCTGGAAGGTGACCTACGGGGTGGAGGGAGCGGTGCGCGCGATGGAGAGCATCGAGGTGAACGTGCCTTCCATCGAAGCCCTGGCCCTGACCCCGGACGACAAGACGGCGGTGATCGCGACCCTCACGGGAGCCACCTTCATGCGGGTGCCGCTCGACGGCGGCCCCATCACCCCCATCATGGAGCACAAGCGAGGCCAGCCAGGCTTTCGCGGCAACCCGAGCTACCTGCGACCCATCACCGGCGACATCCTCACGATGGGCTACTTCTATGACAAGGACGACTTTTCGGGCGACAACCTGCTGGCCACCCTGAACGCTGGCGCCACCGGCCAGGACGCCTTCACGCCCGGCGGGGACATCCAGAAGCTGGAGAAGGACATCCCCGGCTTTTACGCATCCAACTACACCGGGCCGCGCAGCGGCTACCTGGCCGCTCGCCAGGGCACCCGGTCGCAGCTCTACTGGTGGGACGGACAGACCCCCCGCGTCGTGGACGAGGGAGACAAGCTCAGCTCGTTCTGGGCCTCCCAGGACCGCGTCTGCTATACGATCCACCGCACCACGGGCAGCCACGCGATGTTCTATGACGCTACCCGCGGCCAACAGGTGGAGTTGGGCAAAGGAGGCAACTTCGCCTATCCATTCCTGTCCGACGACGGTCGCGCCGCAGTGGTGTGCCAGCTCGACCTGGCCCAGGCCAAGATGGACGTGCTGTGCGCCAAGGAGAACGACAGCTGGAAGCTCAAGCCGGTGCCCAGCCTGCAAAAGGTCAAGATGGGGGCCATCCGGGTTTCCCCCAACGGACGCTTCATGGCCTTCTACAACGGGGACTTCCTGCAGTTCGTCGAGCTGCCCTGAGAACTCGGGACCCGGAGCGAGCACGACCCGGCTTGCTTGTCGGAGTCCGGAATGCGCCCGGATGTGCGGGGAACTCTCCGCACATTTCTGATCTCGGGTGGGCCCGGCCCGCGGTCATCCGGGCTGTCCGGGAGGGTGCGCGCGGACATGCCGGAAACCTTTTCCTTGTCCGGCTGCGCTTCCAGACTCTATTGCATGGACGACAAAGTGCGTTTCGAATTCTGCCAAGAAACACGGCCATTCCCGTCCAATACGCAGGATTCCCGCGAGTGCACCCTTTTCTGGGGGCAATCTGAGTGGTATGTTTTGCGACGTGAGTCGTCAGCAAGGCTTCAGCCTGTCGGAGATCATGATCGCCATCGGTGCGTTCGTTGCAGCCATTTTGATCGTCCTGGCGCTTTCCATCTCGCTGACTCGCATGAATCGCGAAACGGTCGACCGGTCGGTGGCCACTTCGTTGGGAACCCGAGTGCTCGAGCGCACTTTGCGCGAGATCCGCACGAGCGACGTACCGGTGACCCAGGCCAGTTTCTGGCAAAACGATTACCCGACCGGCTCGCCCCTGGCCACCGGCACGGTCCGGGTCGGAACAACCGACTTCTCTTACCAGATCACGGCCATGACGGTGATGTCGGGGGCCAACCCGGTCGGCTCGCTGGCTCCTGACAACCGCCTCAAGCGCGTCTCCATCGAACTCGAATGGTATGGCGGGGAACGGGCCGGCTACGGGCGCACGAGCGCCCGCTTGACGCGCCTGGTTCGGCAGGGAGAGGAATGGTGAAGTGGCGCGGGTTCACCATCCAGGAGGTGCTGGTCAGCATGGCGATCTTCTCCGCCATGATGATCGTTCTGCTGGTCTGCCTGTCCCAGGCCAGCACCATCTGGCGACGCTCGTCCGGCCTTGCGGTGGCCCAGCATCAGCTGGCTCGAGCCTCCGAGGCCTTGAGCCTGGACCTGCGTCGGGCGAGTTGGGACGAGCTGGCCGCGGGCCCGGGCCCGGCCAGCCTTTCAGCCACGCCCGACGGCTCGGCGATCTGGTTCTTGTCCCCCGTGGACCCGGCCACCGGGCAATCTCTGCGCAAGGCCGACGGCAGCCCCTTCTGGCAGTGCAACATCCTTTATTACGCGGTCGTCCCCGATCTGCACGACCAGACCTTCGGCATGAGCTGCGCGGGTGGGGCGGGACCCAACGGGCTGGATGATCGCTGCCCCCACAAGGTCCTGGTGCGCAAGGTGATCGACTCGGGGCCCGCGACGATACCGGCGGACGAGACCACCGAGGAGACGCTCCTGGGAGCCGGCCCGGTTGCCGCGTACCTGACCCGGCCGCAGGGTTACGACCTTTCGAACCTGAGTGCCGAGCCGGGAGTGAGGTCCGTCGAGCTGCGGGGCAACAGCCTGCTGCAGCTGTCTTTTCGCCGGGCGCCAGACCCTGCAGTATCGGACCGTGAGGTCGAGCTCGACCTGCGCGCGCTGATCATTCCGGCTGCACGCCGCGAGCTGGCGGTCGGACAGGTGTCCCTGGCGGACAGCGCGTTCACGATACGCAGACTGCTGTCGGTCTTTCCCCAGAACGGAGGATGAGGTGGCTGTTATGAATTTGAGACGGCGCGGAATTTACTTGGTCACCAGCCTCATCTTCGCGCTCATGGTGGTGATGTTCGTGAGTGCGGGGTTGATGCTCGGGCGCGGCGGCACCCACGCGGCGGTGCACGCGGCGGACCTGGAAGCGGCCGATTTGGCCGCCCAGTCGGGCCTGCAGTACTGTCTGGCGCGGCTGGTCGAGAATCCTGCCTGGCGTGGCAATGGAAACGCTCGCGTCGTAGACACGCCTGAACTCGTAGTCGAAGAAGACAATGGAAACATTGTCGGGCTCATCCTCGACCAGGGACGCGTGAGCCAGTTCCGAGTGCGCTTCAACTATCAAGACGATGCGCACGGAGATGCGGACGGCACTCCCGATCCGGCCCTGACCATCCAGCATCCCTTCGTCTCCGTCAACAACCTCGTCAGCGGCGGCTCGGCCGGGCTGCCCCGAGCGGACGGACCCGCCTACTCCGTTCTGCCGACCAGCCCTCGCCCCGCCAACATTCCCGGCCACTCGGTCGCCCTGCTGGTGGAAGGTCGCACCGGCCCCGGCCTGCGCGACCACACCGGGGCCGCTCCCAATGCCGCGCCTGCTGGCAGTGTGCACACGCGGGTCCTCGAGGCGACCTACCGGGTCGAGCACTTGCCGGGAGCGAACGCCGTGGCCCAGGGGGGGAGCCACATCGAGGCCCGGCTCCAGGACGTCGCCGGGGTGATGAGCGTGACCTCGGCCAGCGGCGGGGAGACTCCCCGGGTTCGCAGCAAGGGCACGGTCAGCGTCACAAACCCTGACGGCAGCGCGCTGGCCAACTACGCGTCCGATGGCGGAGAGGTTCTGAGCGGCCCCGGAGCGCTGAATGCGAACTACGACGCCGGGCAGGTCACGGTCAATACGGAAGCCGCAGGCTCGGGCTTTTACAACCTCACCTGGAGCGACGTCAAGAAGGCCGACGCCAGTGACCCCACCTTGCCGGCCGGAACCTACGTCTGGTGGGATGACGGCACGCTGCATTACTACGACATGAACTATTCGGATTACGTTACGTTCATCGAAGGCAGTCCGACCAGTGGCGGAACTCTGGTGGATCCGAGCTCGCTGCCTTCCGGGTTGTCCGTCGACCTTGCCGCCCGCAAGGTCACCATCACGGGCGATCTGTCCATCGCGCCCACCGGAGCTGGAAGCACGGATTTTGCGATGATCCCGCGCAGCGGAGCTCAGGAAGAGCCCGACTCGGCGGCGGCGGGCGGCCCGGCTCCCGCGCTCCCGGCGGCTCCTCCGGCCGACGCTGCCGGCGCGGCTGCCTACTTCAATGCCATGGGCGATTTCAACGTGGGCTCCCCCTTTCACCAGTTGTTGATGACACTCGGCCCGACCGGGACGATCGACGATGGGAGCGGCAACACCATCAACTGGGACGGCAGCAACCTGAACATGAACAACGATAAGCTCGCCGCAATGCAGCACTTCTTCTCGGGAGGCAACTTCCACACCGTGACCCCGCCTCCGGTCCTGGTCAACGGCAGCAACAGTCCCTTCACGCTCAACATCGCGAACTTCAATAGCTGGGTCAGCGGTGCACCGTTGGGCGGGCAACCGCAGGGCGAGCTCAACCTGGGCGCGGTCACAGATAGCCTGACGGTAAAGGACCTGGAGGTCCACTTCCAACCCCCCAGCGGACAGTCGGCCACCCTGTCCGCCACCGGCAACGTGCGGATCGGCGCCGGAGTCTTCGGAGAGGGCGGCTCGATCACGTCCGAAGGCGAGATTCGCATCGTGGGAGCGCGCACGGACCTGGCTGCCAACCCGAACGGGGTCGAAGGCGTCAACCTCTATGCCAAAGGCGACATCGTCTTGAGCGCTCTGGTGCCGGACACGGCCAGCCCCGGCAACTTCCAATACGAGAGCTTCAACCTGAAGGGCGTCGTCTACACCTGGGGCAACTTCGTTGCCCAGCTTGGCTATCAGGGACCCGATGTCGGCGCCTGGGGCGATCTCAACATCCACGGTGCCATCATCGCCTACGGCGGAGATCCAGCCACGCAGCAACCGGGGGACGGGGGTGGAGGGGCCATCCGGGTTACGGCCCACGGGGCCAACTTCGTCTATGACCCCGCCTATCTGTTGGGGGTCCACCAAACCCTGCCACCCAGTCCGCTCAGTCCGCTTTACTGGGATCGACTTCACTGATCCACTGACTGAGCAGGCTACCGGGCGCCTGGTTTTCCATTGCCCGCCACCTCTCGAATCGGACCCGTTGACGCGCCGATGGCCATGAATCACGCTGGCCCATTCCGAGCCCAGGCCGATCCGGAATGGTGCGCACCCACGTGCGCGTGGCCGGTCCAGGGGAAAAACTGAGCGATTTTCCCTTGCAGCGAGAGACCGGATCCCACTACCATATACTCACAACGAGAACAATCTTGAGCCTGTTGGTCGGGAGTGTTCTCTGCAGCGGTTGTCCGCCCCCGAGCCGCCCGCCTGAACACGTGCAGGTGATGAGCCTGATGCGGTTCTAAAAATTTCCCGGCGGGAGATAACCTTCAGAGAGGACAAGCTCTCCGGGTGCCGGGTGGGATGAGCCGCGCTAATGTGCTCGCACTTTGGTTTTGCACATCAGCACAATCTGACGAACGCGCGGGAGTGTAACGACGAAGCTCGGCCTGACACCAATGGCGGCGGAACAGGGGATTTCCTTCCAGGGTAAGAGAATATGATCATACCATGCCATCCTCACGAGTTACCGTGACGTTGCCGGACGAGCTCTTGCAAGAGATCGACCGTCAGGATCGCAACCGAAGCCGGTTCATCCAGGAAGCCGTCGTGCAAGAGTTGGATCGGCGAAGGAAGGAGCTTTTGCTGGCATCTCTCGAGAATCCACATCCAGAATCCACCGAGATGGAGCAGCGGGGTTTGGAGGAGTGGCTTGCCAACGCAGACTCCGATGACACAAACCTGGTGGACATGGAGCTGTTCCAGCCCGTTCGCTGGACCTCCGAGGACGGCTGGAAGGAGCAATGCCGCCGTGGAGCGAGGAACCGTCGTTCTGGTCGGACTTGACCCGACCCTGGGACACGAGCAAAAGGGCACTCGCCCCTGCGTCGTGATCAGCGATCCGCTTGTCCTGAACACGCAGCGCTTTCCCCTTGTCGGGGTGGTGCCCCTGACGAGCACACCCGGAGAAGGCGCGCTCTATCCCGCTCTCGAGCCCGGACCGTCGGGCCTGCGCCATCGCTCCTGGGCTCTGATCGACCACGTGCGGGCAGTGGACAAACAGCGGATCCTGGGTCGATTTGGCGTTCTTGCCGCGCCTGAGCTGGCCTCCATCGACCTGGGCCTGCGGCTCTTTCTGGGCCTTTAAGGCGCAAGGCCATTGCACTTTAAGGCGCCGCGAACGCCGTTCCGGCGCGTTCGTCAATTGCGAGCACATTAGCGCCGATAGGTGATGCGATACACCTTGCCGGCGTAATCGTCGGAAACGAGCACCGAGCCGTCGCTCAGCTCTTGCAGATCGACCGGCCGGCCGGAAACCCTGCGACCTTGCAGCCAGCCGTGAGCGAAAACGGTGGCCCGCGAGCCCTGCACGGTGACCACCCGGTAGCCCAGCGGCGTGGAGCGGTTCCAGGAGCCGTGTTGAGCGATGAAGGCCTGGTTCTTGTAGGCAGCCGGGAACATCGACCCTCGGTAGAATCGCATTCCCAGCGGGGCCACGTGGGCCTCCATGAGCACGGCCGCAGGGGTGAAGGTCAGCCCCGCGGGGGCCCGGTTGCCCCACTCGGGGTCTTTCTGGTTGTTGCCAAAACGGTAGGGGAAGCCGAAATGCTGGCCCACCCGGGTAAGGCGGTTGAGCTCCTCGGGAGGCAGGTCGTCGCCGAGCATGTCGCGCCCGTTGTCGGTGAAGTAGAGCTCGCGGCTGACCGGATGCCAGTCGAAGCCCATGCTGTTGCGAATGCCGCGGGCCAGAATCTCGAAGCCCTGGCCATCGCTCTTGAGGCGAGCCAGCGTGCCGTAGGGATCCTCCACCTCGCCGGCGTTGGTGGGAGCGCCCAGCGAGACGTAGAGCAGGCCGTCGGGGCCGAAGCGTAGCACGCGATAACCATGGTGGCGCTCGGGCGGTAGATTGCGTACCAGCACCGGGTTGGGCGGGACACCGAGCGTGCGGGCCAGGGCCGGGTAGCGACGGATGCGGTCCACCTCAGCCACGTAGACGTCGTCGCCCTGAACCGCCACGCCATTGGGACCGTTGAGACCGTCGAGCACTTTGACCACCCGGTCGGCCTTGAAGTCGCGGTTGGCGTCAGGGATCGCGTAGACGGCCTTACCCATGGTGCCCACCCAGACGGTGCCGCGCTCGTCCACGGTCAGGTGGCGAGCTCCGGGGACCTCGGCGTAGAGCTCGAGGCGAAAGCCGGGGGGAAGCTGGACGGCTCCCTGGGCCAGAGATCCGCCCAGGAGCAAGGCCAGGAGGACCAGGGTGGCGGGCAGGGCTGCAGCCTGACCGGGTCGAGGGTCAAAAGACAGCTGGGGGCCTCCTGGGAAAACGGCCACAAATCCCCTCGGGACCTGAAGGTCCACAAGTCCTTGCTGAGGGGCCCTGGGCCTTTCCTGCAGCCTGAGCCTGATACCCGCTCGGGCGCTGGACGTGCCTCACCAGTTGGACCGCAGGCGCGCTCGGGTCCGGATCTCTTCGATCAGCTCATCGAAGTTCTCATAGGAGCGAGGGATGTGCAGGGTCCCCTGGCGGTCACGCAGGACCAGTTCGAGGGTGGTGCCCACCTCGCTCAGCTCGGCGATGTCGCGCCAGGCCACCCGGCGTTCGTTGCCGCCCTCCTCGAAGACCAGCTCGTCGTCGGTCAGGACGACCCGGGAGCGGCCACTGCGGCGCCACCCTCGGAAAGGGGCGGCGGCCCCCCCGATCATGACGATCCCCATCACCGCCCAGATCGCGCCCGCCTGGGTCTGCTGTCGAGAGCGGTAGCCGCGGCTCTGCGGAGGCTCCATCATGGTGGCCACTCCGACCACCACGACAAATCCCCCCACCAGCACCAGGGCCACCACGGCCAGAAAATAGAGCAGGCGAGTGCCGGGCGCGAAATCGAAGCTCTTCGGCTGCATCCTCAAGATTTCCACCTTGCGCTCGCAGGTCCTGGCGGGCTCCCCGCGGAATCGGCCCGGCGCCATGACGAAACTCGTCCTCTTCTTCGCTCCCCTGTTCACCGACAACGCGCTCCACCTGCTGGCCTCGGTCAGCACGATGGAGGGGGCGCGCACCGCCCTGGTGAGCCAGGACGCGCTCGACAACCTGCCCCGCGAGCTGCAACGGCACCTGGTGGGGCACTGGCAGGTGGCCGACATCCTCGACAGCGACGAGCTGACCCGGGCCGCCTCCGGGCTGCAGTCACAGCTGGGCCGGGTGGACGTCTTGATGTCGGCCAACGAGCAGATCCAGATTCCCGTGGCCACCGTCCGCGAGCGACTGGGAATCGCGGGCATGGGGGTGGAGGTCACCCGCAACTTCCGCGACAAAGCCCAGATGAAGGAGCGGTTCCGCGAGGCCGGGGTGCCCTGCGCCCGCCACTGCAAGGCCACCAGCGAGGACGACGCCTGGGCCTTCGTCCAGGAGGTGGGCTTTCCGCTCTGCATCAAGCCGGTGGACAGCGCGGCCACCCAGGCCACCTACCGGGTGGAGTCGTCCCAGGCTCTGCGCGAGCTCTTGCGCGCCTCCACGCCCCGACCCGACCGGCCGCTGCAGATCGAGGAGTTCGTGGTGGGGGCCGAGCACTCGTTTGAGACCTTCAGCCTCAAGGGCAAGCACCTGTGGCACTCGCTCACGCGCTATCTGCCCAATCCGCTGGACGTGGTGCGCAACCCCTGGATCCAGTGGCGCATCGTGTTGCCCCGGGAGGTGGACAGCCCCGAGTACGACGACATCCGCGAGGTGGGCAAGAAAGCGCTGGACGCGCTGGGAGCGCGCACCTGCCTGACCCACCTGGAGTGGTTTCGCCGCCCGAACGGGACCATCGCCGTGGGCGAGGTGGCGGCCCGGCCGCCGGGGGCGCAGCTCTTGACCTTGATGAACCGGGCCCACGACATCGACGTTTACCGGATGTGGGCGCGCTTGATGATCTTCCACGAATTCAAGGTGCCCAAGGAGCGGAAGTACTCGGCCGGAGTTGCCTTCCTTCGTGGCCTGGGGGGCAACCGGGTCAAGTGTGTGCACGGACTGGACCGGGTGCTCTCCGAGCTCGGGCCCATGGTGACCGACCTCAAGCGCCCCCAACCGGGCGACTGGGCCAGCCACCTTTACGAGGGACAGGGATACGTGGTGCTGCGCCACCCCGAAACGGCAGTGGTAGAGTCAGCCCTGGAGTATGTGATCAATCAGGTGCAGGTGGAAATGCTGCTGTGAGGCCCTCTCTATCACCTCAAGGCTGCACGCCGATGATCGAGAAAGTGGACGTACTCGGGTCGTTGCGTTGCACCCATAGATAGCCATCGTCATCGGCGTTCAGGTTGCTCAGATTGGTGGCGTAGGTCGTGGGGTTCTGGTTCTGGTAGGAGAGGGCTGGGACCGGCGGCAGGGCGCTCCAGGAGCCAGCGGTCGAGCCCGGGGCGGCGGTATCGAACTTGTAGATGACCGAGGCTTCTCCCGGCTGGTTGGAGGCCACGAACACATCGCCCGAGCTGTCGACCGCCAAGCCACCGGTGAAGTTGGGCGGGGCTCCCCCGCTCGTGAGCGCGGCTCCGGTAAGGGGGTCGTAGTGGGCGGGCACCGGAGCCGGCAGGGCCGACCAGCGCTTCGTCGTGAGGTCACAGATCTGGACACCTTCCTGGCTCCCATCCGAGGCGGTGGCGTAGGCGAAACTCTGCCCGGTGGGATGAGCGGCCACGTTGGTGAGGCTGGTTCCCGCCGGAGCGGCCACCTGAGTCCAGTTCAAGCTGGTGCCCAGCGGCAGGACCATCAGCGTGTTGTCGGACCCTCGGCCGACCAGGCGGATGTCCCCTCCGACCGAGAGGGAAGTCAGGGAGACCCCGGCGGGTGTGTCGGGCATCTGCCGCCAGCCCTGGCCCGTGCGGTAGCGCCAGAGGATGTTGTTGGTGGGCCCCTGGGTCAGGGCGAAGACATCCAGGTTGGGTGCCCCGGCCGTGGCGATAATCTTGTTCTGCCCGGGAATCGGGGGCAGGGGATGCCAGCCGCTGGTGCTCTTCGAGGTCCAGGCGATCAAGTCCGGGCCTCCGGAGAGCGCGGGAGTGATCGAGAGAACCTGGGTGTCACTTTCGTTGAGCCGGAGCAGAGGCACGTCCAGGTGGGCCGATTGGGCGCCGATCCGGGCCTCGCTGCGCAGCATCATCTGACTGTTGGTGACTTCCGCCCAGCACTCCGCGCCCGGGGTGGTGGTGGTGTCGGCGTTGGACCGGCCGTTGTGGGCGGTCAGCCAGGCCGGATTGGTGTTGACCTGGGCCAGGCTGCGGTTGATGGCGGTCTTGGCCAGATAGTAGCACTCCGATTTTCGGTAACTGAACTTCACCGCCCCCGACTGAAAGTTGGCCCGAGCGGTGGCGGCTATGGCCCACAGCATCATGATCATCGCCACCACGAGCGCGATGAACAGGATCATACCGGTTCGTCGTCTTCTGACCATGGTCTGCTCCTACTCGTTGTTCGTCAGGTAGATCTCAACGTGAAACTTTTGCATGCTATCTCGGGTGACCTTGAACTGGTCCCTCTGGCCCAGCTCCCCCGACAGGGTCAGGGTCCGCAGGCCCGGTGACCAGTTAAAGACGATCCGGCCATCGGGGCCTACCGGCGCCAGGCGGGACGTGGTGCCCTGGAAGCTCTTCCAGAGCATTCCCGTGTTGACATACATCGTTGCTACGTCCGGATCGGCCGGATACCCGGGCAGCCAGTCGGCGAGGCCCTTGGGGGTGAGCTGAGGCCCGGCGTTTGTTCGGCGCAGGATCCAGTACTGCAATCGGCCGCTCGGATCCACGCCGACGACCCGACCCGAGCGCATCTCCTGACGCACCTTCTCGAACACCAGCAGGACCTCCGAAGTGGCGTCGGTGCGGCTGGAGATCTTCTCAGAAGCTCGCTGGTTCTGCAGCATCAGGGCCAGCACCACCGTGGTCATGCCCATGAAAATCCCCACGGTCACCATGACCTCGAGCAGGGTCAGACCCTCAGTAGTTGTAGAACGTGCTCGCGAGCGCATAGTCCCGGGGTACACCTTTCTCTTGCCAGAACACGCGGATTCGGATGGCCCGCAGAGTTCGGCCCGTATCCTCGTAGCCCAGATCCTCCACCACATAGTCAAAGGTGGGAAACTGGGTGGAAGTCATGCGCGGGGTGTTGATGTCGACCGGGGGAGCGTGGAAGTTGATCTTGAGCAGCGACTCGGCCAGGGCCATCTGGCTGCAGGCCAGCTGATTAGCGATTTGACGGTTTTGATTTCCTTGCGTGGCCGTCAGAGTGTAAGCGTTGACGCTGATGATGGCAAAAAGCGCGAGGGTGAGAACCACCATCGCGACCATGGTTTCGGTCAGGGTGAAACCAGTCGAGCCCTTAGAACTCGCCGACCGGCACATACCGCACCGTTCCTACTGGAAGGCCGGGCCCTATCCCCATGCCGATCTGCCCGGTAGTGAACGTCGGTTGCTCGATGAATTTCAGGGCCGCCTGTCGGTAGCTGAAATCGGGCCGGTCCTCGACGACCGAATAGCCCGTCAATGGGCCCGGAGCCGTCACATTCGGAACGGGAGCGACGACCGAAGGACTCACAACCAGAGGACTCGCCTTTGCAGATGTAGTTCTGAGCGAGGCCGTCTTCATCAAGCTACGAACAGGCATGCTCTTGGCCGGGACCGACTGAACATTGGACGGAGCGCTGGCTCCCCCGCTCATAGAGCTCATGCTCAGGCTCTTTCCGCTCAGAGTCGGCGCGGCACCCGAGCCGTTGGAGCCCAGGGCGAAGAGCACGAGTGCCCACAGCGCCACAGAAACACGCCTCATAGAAACCTCACCGCCCTTCCATCCTTGATGTTACCATCTTTGGCGCCCACTTTCAAGATTTTGTAAAAAAAATGTTACAGATGTGTTTCCAAAACATGAACACCCTACGGCTGGATCAGGTTGTAGATCGGAAGAAAGGCCGCCACCATAGTGGTCCCGATCACCACTCCCATGCAACCCATGAGCAGTGGCTCCAGGACGGCGGTGACCATGCCGACCTTGTCGTTGAGGTTGCTCTCGATCAGGTCGGCCACCCGGTAGAGACTGCGATGGGTGTCGCCCAGCTCGTCGGAAACGGACAGCATCCCGGACAGGAAGGTGGGAAACACCGCCTGTCGCGAGAAGCTCTCACCCAGGAGCCCGCCCACTCGGACCTCGCGGCAGATCTGATCGTAAGCCTCCTTGACCAGGATGCTCTCCTGGCCCACTAGATAAGCATAGTTGAGCGCTTTGAGCAGAGGGATCCCGCACTCGATCATCAGGGCCAGCTGCCGGATGCTGATCAGGACCCTGGTCTGGGCATAGAAATCCCCCATGGGGGTGTATTCCTCATACAACCGCCGGATGTGCGGGCCGACGACGGGATGACGGCTGGCGACGAACAGTGCCGCCACCGGAATCGCCGACAGGCAAAGGAGGATCAGCATTTTGGGGCTGGTCAAGAAGATCAGGGCGCGGGTGAGGGCCGGGGGCTCGACACCGGCGTCGGCAGTCACCTTGACGATCATGGGGAACACGAAGAAAAGGATCACGAACACCATGGCCGCGCACGACACGAGCAGGAAGGTGGGATAGACCAGGGCGCTCTTGAGCGCGCGCGAGGTGCGGTTCTGCCGCTCCAGGGTGGCCGCCAGCCGGCGCAGGCAAGTGTCAATCGTTCCGGTGGCCTCGCCGATCTCCACCACCCGGTAATATTCGGGCGGAAAGCTCTCCGGCAAGCGCGCCAGGGATTTGGAGAAGGAGTGCCCGACCTGAAGAGACGAGCTGAGGGCTCGGCAGGTCTCCCCCACGAGGCTGTCATCGCCCCGGCCCAGCGCATCCACCGCCGAGCCCAGCGTCATCCCGCAGCGGAGCAAAGTCTCCAGGCGGACCGTCAGCCCCAGGAGCTCTTCCGAGTTGAGACCTTTCCGGCGGAACCACTCCACAAAGGAGTATTTCGCTTTGGACGCGAGTTCTCATTCCGGGAGACCCCGCCGTCTGTCTCGTCGGGCCAGCGCCATCACCACGGCAGCATTCGGACGTGTTCTGTTGCCGAGCTGCTGGATGCGCAGGGCAGGGAATCTCGTTTCGCCAGCCTAATTATGCGGCCGTGCGACGACTGGCTCTACTCGTTCTGCTGGCGGCTTTTCTGGCTCAGGCCTTCGAGCTTTGCTGCCTGAGCGAGCCCTGCTGCTGCTGCAGCGAGTCGACTCCCTGCGAGCACAGCCTGACGCTGTCTTCGGTGGAGCCTGCGGCTCTGCCTCAGAGCCAGGTCCGAGTGGAAGGCCCCGTCGAGACGGCAGCGACGCCGGCCGGGAGCCTCGCCCGGGACCCGGTGCCGAGCGCCCGACTTGCATCCAGACTCTTGCTGCGGGGGCCTCCCGCATCCCTTGCCTTGAACTGAATTCAAAGCAAGGGAGAGAATCGTCATGGACTTCAAGATCCTGGCGCTGGCCTTTTTGCTGGCGCTGAGCCTGCCCGTCCGGGCCCAGAGCAGCGTACCCTCCTGACCCGGCTGACCCGCTGAGGGCGCCCCGGTCCGGGGCGATGAAGACATAGCAGCCGCGCGCTGGACGTACTCGGTGCGTGTGATTCCCGGCGAGATCGATCGCGCCGCCTGGCGCAACACCCTGATGTACCGAGTGGGGGAAGATTTCCAACTGGGAGTGGAATACAACCCGCTGGTGGGGCAGGTGGGACCGCTGGTCAACTGGCGCGTGATGCGCGAGTCGGACAGCCAGCCTGCCATCATCCTGGGCACCAGCTCGGACCGCATCGGCACGCCCTACGGGCAGGCCTACTACCTGACCGTCAGCAAGGAGGTGACTGATGGGCTGAGCCTCTATGTGGGAGCCTCTTACAGCGAGTTCGAGGACAAGATCCTGTACCCGGCCGGAGCCACCTTCCAGATCGACGAAAACTGGGGCGGGATGGTGCTCTACGATGGGCGCAATTTCACGCCCGTCGCCAGCTACAGCTGGGATACCTACAGCCTGTCAGTGCTTGTGGCCCGCATGCGCCATCCGGGGGTGGCCTTCTCGGTCGGGTTTTAGGCTCTGAGTTGAGAATGATGGGAGAATGCGTTGGAGGAACGACCTGGCCGATGGTCCTGAAGAGACGCGGCGATGCCCGCAGGATGAGCCCGGGCCAGCCTGAGGGGTGAGCGACCAGGTCCGGATCACCAGCCCCGAGCGGGTGGTCTATCCCGAGTCGGGATTCACCAAGCTTCAGGTGGCCGAGTATTACCGGGCGGTGGCCGAGCGCATCCTGCCGCACGTGGCCGGGAGACCACTCTCGCTGGTGCGCTGCCCGCAGGGGCTGATCCGGCCCTGCTTCTACCACCGCCACCGCACGCGGGGCTTTCCGGCCTCGGTGCGGGGGGTGATGGTGCAGCAGTTGGACGGGCCCGAGGAGCACCTGGTGATCGACGATCAGGACGGGCTGCTGGCTCTGGTGCAGTTCGGAGGGCTGGAGATCCACCCGTGGGGCTGTCGGGCCGACCGGCTGGATGAGCCTGATCGGCTGGTACTGGACCTGGACCCCGATCCCGAGCTGCCCTGGGCGGCCGTGATCGAGGCCACCCTGGAAGTGCGCGAGCGGCTGCTGGGGATAGGCCTGGAAAGCTTCGCCAAGACCACCGGGGGCAAGGGGATGCACGTGCTGGCGCCCTTCGAGCCGGGGCCGAGCTGGGAGCAGCTGGGCACGTTGGCCCGCTCGCTGGCGGGCGTCATGGTGGCTGACTCGCCGGACCGCTATCTGGACGTGATGACCAGGAAGAAGCGGCGCGGAAAGATCTACCTCGACTTTCAGCGCAACAAGCCGGGAGCCACCTCGGTGGCGGCCTACTCGACCCGGGCCCGCCCGGGAGGACTGGTCTCCACCCCGGTGGCTTGGAGCGAGGTCACCCCGGCGCTCGATCCGCACGGATTGACGCTGGCCACGGTGCCGGGGCGGGCCGACCCCTGGGTAGGGTTCTTTGAGCTGCGTCAGGCGCTGCCGTCATCAGGAGAGTGAGCCGAGCCATCTCGGGACGTTGCTCGACCCTTCTCAGGGCGCATCCCCAACGAGGAGGTCCTCGATCAGGCCAAGCTCGAGCCCCGCGTGGGCTCGCTGATCTGGTCTCACGGCCTCTCGGCGAAAGTCGGCTTTCAGGCGGGACGAGACGGCGGTGAGGGCGAAGCTCGGGTCGCGCCTGGACGCAAACCTGGACCTCGGCCGGGCTCCCAGCAAGGAGGGTGGATGCTCTTTTTCCGGGTGGCCAGCACGTGAAGATCATCCTCCTGGCGCTGGTGCTTTCGGTGGCTCTGGCGGTGGGGATCTATCTGGCCCAACCCGGAGTGCCGCCCAAGATGGCCTCCATCCATCGCGGCGTGCTGCAACGGCTGCAGGCCCGCCAGGCCGTCCCTCTCGAGGAGAACGGCTACCCCCTTCTGGAGAGGCTGCTCATGCAGGGGTCCACGCCCGAGCTCCTGGCCGTGCGGGAGCTGGCCGACACTTTCGCCACTCAGCACCGGCCCACCGCCGCCCAGCTGGCCGCTTTCGAGCGGCACAAGCCGAAGCTGGATGAGGCCATCGATCGCCCGGCGCTGGTCTGGCCCTGCTCGTCCCCCGGAAACAGCGCCCAGCTCACCCAGCTGGTCGCCCTGAGGAGCCTGGCAATGGCCTACCGAGCCCACGGCCAGCCGGGCAGCTACCGGCGCTGCTGGCAGCTCGGCCATCGCATGCTGGCCAACGAAAGCGTGAACGAGTTGACGCTGGCGACGTCAGTGCTGATGATCGCCCTGGAGCCTCTGCAAGAGCAGGTGGCCGGTGGGCGACTGACCCGCCCAGGGCTAAGAGAGCTGCAAGCCTTCCTGTTGGCTCATCAGGTCCCGCGTGAGGCACTGGTGCGCGCCACTGACTACAACGCCTACGAGCAATCGGTCCTGACCGACATGCTCAAGAAGGGCCAGTTTCAATACCCGGGGATGCCCGCGACCGGCCCACCCACCATGCTGGAGGCGGCCTGGCTCGATCACCAGTTGCGCGAGAGCAACCGCACCTACCTGAGGTTTCGGCCCTGCTTTCTGGAGGTGGTGCCCTTTGCGTCCAAAGGCCTCAGCGCACGAAAGAGCGCAGGCTGGCTGGACTTTCTCTCCCCCATCAACTTACCCACCCTGGAACAGTGCACACTTCAGTACCGGCACCTGCTCGATGCCCAGCAGCTTCTGCTGGCCAGCCTGGCCTTGCAGCTCGATCCCGAAGCCAGGCTCGACGACCCCCGGGTCGAGTGGGACCCCTCCACCCGCCTGCTGCGTTTGGAAGACCGCGAGGTCTACCTCAACTCAGGTCGGCCGGGGCCCCGTGCAGAAACTGCACCGCAGCCGAGTCCTCCCCCACCGCCGTGAGCGCACGTCCCCACCGTTGTGGGATCCGCTCGCGCCTTGCCCCACCGCCCAGCCCTCAGGCCTCCCACTTCCAATCGCGAATCTCGGGCATGTCGTCGCCATGCTGGCGGATGTACTGCTTGTGCTCCACCATCTTGTTGTGCAGCCACTGCTTGGCGTGGGCTCCGACGGGCTGCAGGCGCGGCACGCGGTCGATGACGTCGTCGGCCAGGCTGAATCGATCCAGCTCGTTGAGGAACACCATGTCGAAAGGCGTGGTGGTGGTGCCCTCCTCCTTGTAACCCCGCACATGAAGGTTGGCGTGGTTGGTGCGCTTGTAGGTCAGCCGGTGGATCAGCCAGGGGTAGCCGTGGTAGGCGAACACGATCGGCTTGTCGACCGTGAAGAGCGAGTCGAAATCGCGGTCGCTCAGGCCGTGCGGGTGCTCGGAGGGCGACTGCAGGGTCATCAGGTTGACCACGTTGACCACCCGGATCTTGATGTCCGGGAAGTGCCCTCGCAACAGCTGCACGGCTGCCAGGGTCTCCAGGGTGGGAACGTCGCCGGCGCAGGCCATCACCACGTCCGGCTCGACTCCCTGGTCGTTGCTGGCCCAGTCCCAGATTCCGATGCCGTTGGCGCAATGCTTGACCGCCTCGTCCATGGTGAGGAACTGGAGCGCGGGCTGCTTGCCGGCCACGATCACGTTGACGTAGTGGCGGCTGCGCAGGCAGTGGTCGGCCACCGACAACAGCGTATTGGCGTCCGGCGGCAGGTAGACCCGGATCACCTCGGCCTTCTTGTTGACCACGTGGTCGATGAAGCCCGGGTCCTGGTGGCTGAAGCCGTTGTGGTCCTGACGCCAGACGTGGGAGGTCAACAGGTAGTTCAAAGACGCGATGTCGCGGCGCCAGGGAATGTGGCGGGTGGTCTTGAGCCACTTGGCGTGCTGGTTGAACATCGAGTCCACGATATGGATGAAGGCCTCGTAGCAAGAGAAGAAGCCGTGCCGGCCGGTGAGCAGGTAGCCCTCCAGCCAGCCCTGGCAGGTGTGCTCGCTCAGGATCTCCATCACCCGCCCATCGGGGGCGAGGTGCCCGCCGTCCTGGTCCTCGGGCAGCGTCTCGGCCACCCAGGTGCGAGCGGTGCACTCGAACAGCGAGCCCAGACGGTTGCTAGCCGTCTCGTCCGGGCCCACCACGCGGAAATTGTGGCCGTTGAGCTTCATGATGTCGCGCAGGAACTTGCCCAGCACCCGGGTTGCCTCACAGGTGGTGGTGCCCGGCGAGGGCACCTGCACGGCGTAGTCACGAAAGTCGGGCATGCGCAGATCCCGCAGCAGCATCCCCCCGTTGGCGTGGGGGTTGGCGCCCATACGACGCTCGCCGGTGGGTGCCAGCTCGGCCAGCTCGCTCGAGAGCCGCCCGCTCGAGTCGAACAACTCCTCGGGCTTGTAGCTGCGCAGCCACTTCTCGAGCAGCTCGATATGCCCCGGGCTCATCTCGCTGAAGGGCACCTGGTGCGAGCGCCAGGAGCCTTCGGTCTTGGAGCCGTCCACCTCGGCCGGGCCGGTCCAGCCTTTGGGCGTCTTGAGGATCAGCATCGGCCAGCGAGGCCTGGCGGGGTCGTTCTTCTCGCGCGCGTGACGCTGCAGGGCGGCGATCTCGTCGAAGATGACATCCAGGGTGGCGGCCATGCGCTGGTGCATGTCGGCGGGATCGCTGCCTTCGAGCAAGTACGGATGGTAGCCGTAGCCTTCGAACAGCTTGATCAGCTCTTCTTCGCTGATGCGGGCCAGCACGGTGGGATTGGCGATCTTGTAGCCGTTGAGGTGCAGGATGGGGAGCACGGCGCCGTCGGTGATGGGGTTGAGGAACTTGTTGGAGTGCCAGGAGGTGGCCAGGGGGCCGGACTCGGCCTCGCCGTCGCCCACCACACAGGCGGCCACCAGGTCGGGATTATCGAAGACGGCCCCGAAGGCGTGCGAGAGCGCGTAGCCAAGCTCGCCGCCCTCGTGGATGGAGCCGGGGGTTTCGGGGGCCACGTGGCTGGGGATGCCCCCCGGGAAGCTGAATTGCTTGAACAGGCGGCGCATGCCGTTGGAGTCCTGGGAGATGTTTGGGTAGACCTCGGAGTAGGTACCCTCGAGGTAGGTGTTGGCCACCAGGCCCGGCCCTCCGTGGCCCGGTCCGGCCACGTAGAGCACGCTGAGGTCGCGCTGCTTGATGACCCGGTTGAGGTGGACGTAGATGAAGTTCAGCCCGGGCGTGGTGCCCCAGTGGCCCAGCAGACGGGGCTTGATGTGGTCTTTGGTGAGTGGCTCCTGGAGCAGCGGGTTGGCATAGAGGTAGATCTGACCCACCGAAAGATAGTTTGCGGCGCGCCAGTAAGCGTTCATCCGGTCCAGCTCGCGGGCGGAAAGGATTGGTTTTGTTTCGGTTGCAGGCGTCATGGCGGCTCCTTCCCCGCGAGGCACGAGAGGCCTCCCGGGGATCGCGGCGAACCATGACCGGTGATTCCTGTCGACCGGGTGCAGCTCAACCTGTCCAACGCGGCCGCCAGCCGCCCTCGCAAGAAGAGCCCGGAGGCCGCTCCGGCCGAGCCTCGGGACGTGCTGGCCCTGCTCTGCAAGGATCACCGCGGAGACGACCCGCCCCGGCTTTCCGACCTGGTCCGGTTTGCTCCCCTGGCCCACAGCCCCGATCCGTTGCTGCGCCGCATCGCCCACGACGGCTCCGAGCGGCTGGCCGATAACCTGCCCGCGACCCGAGAGCGCCTGCGCGTTCGGCCGGAAACCTGCGCGGCCCGGGGAGTCGAGGGCCTGACCGACGGGCTCTCCGACATCGTGGGCTGGATCGGCACCTACCCCAGGAAAGAGCTGCCCGTGGCCCGGTTGCTGAAGCTTCTGGACCAGGAAGTGGGCCAGGGGCCGGTGAGCGAGAAGACCCTGCGCCAGGTCGCCAGGCTGACCACGGCCGCCCTGCAAGAAAAGCATGCCCAGAAGGAGTGCCTGGACCTGTTGACGCGCTGGCAGGCCGGGGGGCAGATCCAGCTGGAGGGCTCACCCGAGCAGCTCGCTCGCGGCAGCGCCCGGGTGCAGGGCAACCACCTGCTGCCCCGGCCGGCCCGCCCACCTCTCTCCCCACTCAGTCAGGGACTGCTGGCCAGCAAGGACGCCCTGCCCGAAACGTTGCCGGCTGACCTGCAGCCGCTGGAGCTCTTGCTCGATCATCCCAGGCTGCTCGACCACGCCCTCGAGACGGCCAGGCGGGTGCCGGAAGACTTCTTGAGCACCTGCGTCGAGCACGGCGTCTTCGACAGTTACGGAGAGGACCGGGAGAAGCTGGTTACCCTCTACCAAAAGAGCCATCCCGATCATCCTCAGGAGCTTTTGCAGTTGCTTGGCCTGCGCCATTTTCAGGCCGAGCAGGCGGCCGTGGACGCACTCAAACAGGCGCCCCCGGATCTGCAGGCTCAGGCTGCCTCGCGCATGATCGAACGAGTCGACTCGGAGAGGGCCCGCAGTCACCATTTCGAGCTTCTGAGCACGGCACTGGATTCGGGTTGGAAACCGTCCCCCACCGAGGCTCGTTGGATGGTGGCCCAGCTCTTCGACTCGCGCTATCTGCGCGGCCGCTCCATCACCTGCGACTCGAGCGGATTTGCCCACGTGAGCCAGCTGACCACGCTGCTCGCCCGGGCCGAGAAGCTCCATCCTGGCCTCTTTGACGGCTGCCAGCTGCCGGACTGCTCGGGCAAGCTGGTGGACCTGCGGGGGGCCATGGTGGACATCATGCGCCACAACTCGGAAGATCAGCCGGCCGCCCGGGTCGATCCGGCCAAGAATCCCAAAATGAAGGGCTACTTCGAGCTGGCCCGCCCCAACCGCGAAGAAGCGCAGGGGATGCTGGCCGACCTGAGGGAGAGCCTGGACGAGAAAGGCCTGTTGAAGGACCTTGCCTGGGGCAAGGGCCAGATGGCCCTGACCCTGCTCTCGCTGGCTGCCGAGCAGGGCGACCTGCACCCCGAGGAGCGAGAGGCGGTGCAGGACCTGGTGCGCCCCACGCTGGCGGTGGAGGCCTGGCCGCGCGACCGGAACTTCGCCACCGTGCCGATCGTGCTCAACCGCTTTCGCGATCGCGAGCTGGAGGGGGCCGAGCAGCGGCTGGGCGACCTGGCGGAAGGGGCGCGGCTGCTGCTGGTGGCTGCCCACCGAGGTCAGGACCAGGCCACCCGCAAGCAGGCGGCCGAGCTGGCTGGCAAGATCTGGCAGCAGCTCGACGAGCCCACCCGCGAGAGCATCTTTGCCGAGCTGGGCAATTTGCCCGCGCCGCTCGACGACCTGGAGCCCGAGTCGATGGGTCGGGTGATGCTGGCCGCGCTGGTCGACCCCGAGCGCGCCCGGGCCGGGCTGGGTGCGGCCCTGGGAGAGTTGAGCACGGCAAGGTATGCCAAAGGCTTGCCCGGCAAACTATTGCTCGAGCTGCGCGATCGCGAGCACTACCTGGCGCTCGAGGCTCTGCGCACCGGGACGGTTGCGCCTTCAGAGCAGCCGTCTTTGATCGAGTCGCTGGTCGCCTTCCGGGCCGACAAGCTGGAGGAAGAGGGCAAGAAAGCCCTCCAGACGGTGCTGGAGGCCTGGGAGGCGGGGGCTCGGGCCGGGGGGCATCCGGTGGAGCAGGTGCCTTACAAGACCTTCACCCTGCTGGCCGAGGTGCGGGGGGATCGGGCCTGGGAGTCGCTGCCGTTGTACCAGCGCCTGGCGGAGAAGATCGAGGAGCCCGAGCAGGCTTTCCGGGACCTGTGCGCGCGCATCGACCAGGGAATGAGCCAGGATGAGGCGCTGCAGGAAACCCTGCGCTTCTACGTGCTGGGAAGCTCTCTGCCCAGCTCGGAGGGAGCCACCATCGGGATGGTGGGAGACAGTTTGCGCGTGGGTGGGACCTTGCTTCGCTTGCGGCCACGCTCTTGACTTGCCACCCCTCGGCCGGAGCTCTCCCCGCTCCCCATCGAGACCCTTTCGACCGCCTCCTGGCTGCCCAGTCGCAAGGCCAGGGAATGGCTCTGGTCACCTCTGACCCCGCCTTCGGGTCCTTCCAGGGATTGACGGTCATCTGGTAATCGCCCGGGTGAAGTTCAAGGGCCTTTCAGGCCCTCGAGCTACCTTCAGGTCGTGCAGGCCGCCAACGGGGTGCGATTCGAGTCAAAGGACCAGGGCTGGAAGGCTGTCCTTCCGGCCGGGCCGTACCTGCCCGAGGATCTGGTCGTGGAGAAAGGTCCGCTGGGCCTGTCGGCTCACCTTCAAGAGCCGGTCGACCGGGTGACGCTCTCGTGTCGTGAAGGGGACGACGGCCTGGTGCGGGTCTCCTTCCCTGGCAGCTGGCAACGCCTGCTGTTTCGGCCCGACACGCAGGAGTATGGAATCGAGTCGGGCTACGCTGGCTGGGTGCGCCAGGAGACCCGACTGCCGGATGGCAGCCTGCACTTTTGCGCCCTGGCTGGAAACCATCTCCACGAGGCCGTGCAATCCCCGGACGGCAGGGTGGAGGCGACCTCTCGCCAGGGCGAGCGGGTGCGTCACGGAGCCAGCGTAAAAGACGGCCAGGTCCACTTCCTCCCCGTTCGCTCGCTGGCTGAATGCCTGCGCGAGGAGGGGCTGGTTTCGGGTCTCTTCAGCTGCGCGGCCTCCCAGTTCAACACGCCTGTCAGTTTTGCCCTGGAGGCGGGACGGGCGGAGCTTTCCTCCGACCTCAAGGCCGCCATCGAGACGGCTCGCGAGCAAACCCTGGAAGAGTCCCGGCTGCCCAAGAGCCTGCTCGCCCCCCCGACTGGAAACACCGTAGGGCTGTCTGCGCGCTCGGTCGTGCTGGCCGGCGTGAGCCTGCGGACAGCGGGGCGTTGCCAGGGCTGAGGGCTCAGTCGCTGGCTGTGAGAAGTGCTCGGTAGAAGGCGTCCCGGTCAACGTCGTCGGGCAGTCCGGCCACCTGGCCGTCGCCCAGTTCCACGATGATCCATCTCTCGCCCAGGGGGGCGATGTCCATCGAGAAGAACCGACTGGGGACGGAGCGGGCCAGGGTCACGAAGGGCTCGCGTGGCTCGCCCCAGATCAGCTCCCCGTCCAGGAAGAAAAGGCGCGTCTCCCGAGCGCGATCGAGCTCGACGTACTCCCGGAAGACGAGCCCTCCCTGGAAGTCCGGCCCTTGCAGCTCGAGGAACCTGGCGACCACGAGGGGCACGTCGGCCGGCGTGGGAATGAAGCAGGCCTGGTCCCATTCGTGCTTGCGGGACTTCACGTAGTCTTTGACGACCAGGGAGCGCGAGCCGAAGGGGGCCAGCAGGCCCTCGGGGATTTCCGGGCCTTCGGTCCACACCGAGCGCGGCGTGTAGGGCTCAATGAGCGGGTAGCTGGCCGGAAACTCGTGACAGCAGCGGTAGGCCTGGGCATCATTGATGAGTCGCCAACCCTGAGCGCAGAGCTCGGCGTAACGCGCGCTCGGGAGCATCCACCCGCGGTAAATCAGAAGCTCTTCTCGAGGAGCGCGGCGGACCCGCAGCTCTTCGAAGTCAAGCAGAGCCCAGCCCAGGCCGGCGCGCTCAGCGGCCTGGACTTCGTCCAGCCAGCAAGAATCGGGCTCCCCGGGAGAGAGGGGGTCGCTGCAAAAGAGGATCTTCACTGGTTGCTCACAGTTCTGAGCCGGTCTTGTGAAGCCTCCGTTTACCTCATGTTCACATTGGATACATTCCAGCAACAAGAGCATTGCGTTCTCCCCCGCCTTCCTGGGCTACAAAAGAAGCAACTAGCGCAAGGGAGCCAACCACCATGCTCAACCAGATCGATCCCCTCAATAACCCCCTGCAGCCGGCCGGAATCGGAGGGCTGCCCAACACGGCGGCGTTCGGCCCGGGGGCCCAACTCGGGAGCGCTACGGCCCGCTGCGAGCGCTGCCTGAACACGGAAGGCAAGAGCGTTCAGGGCGAAATGGCCAAAGCGCGGATGGACCCGCTGGGCGAGATGGCCCGGGACACGATTCGAGCCAGGAAGGCAGGGATGAGGGCCAAGCTGGCGGCGCTGCAGGGCGACGCCCTCGGGGCCGCATTCTACGGCCGCATGAGCCAGAATGCCCAGCGTGAGATGGGGCTGAACCTGGCAGCCAACCTGACCGCGCCGCCGATGGGAGGGATTGGTGGCTTCCAGGGTCTTGGGCCCAACCCGCTCCTGGGCCTGTAAGGCCCCGTGAACCCGATCCTGAGCGCACTGGCCGAGAGCTTCACCGGCTCGAAGCCGCCGGTGCTGGACGAGCCGACCAGCGTCCAGGAGTTGCTCGAGTCGCTGGAGGCTTTGCAGGAGGAACGCTGGACCTTCCCCCAGGCCCTGGACGCGACCGACCGGCTGCTCGACCAGGCGCGCCAGAGCCTGGCCTCGGCGCTGGAGTTCGTGACCGCCAACCCGCAGTTCTGCGGGGAGTATCGCGCCCTGCTCGACCAGCTGATAGCCGGCTACGGGCGGGGGGTGGAGGCTCTGGAAGCTCTGCGCGAGGAGCTCTGGGAGAATCGGCTCTCAGCGCCGACCCTGACCGAACTGGGGAGTTGCCGGAACCAGTCGCGGCAGGACTACCAGGCGGTCTCGGAGTGGATGGCCCGCGCCGTGGCGCGCTGCCCTCGCTGCGGCGCGCCCGGGGAATACTGCCCGGAGTGCTCGCTGGAGGGCCTGATCCCGGATAGCCAGGCCCGGCCGAGCGCCGATCCGGAGGCGATGACACCGGCCATGCTGGCCCTTTACCAGGCCGCCACGGCGGTCTCGGCGGGGATCGCCTCGGCCGAGACGCTGGGCGAACCGCTGGCGGCCCTGCACGAGGAGATCGCCATGGGGGCTCAACGCGTCCAGGCCATGCCGGACTCGCCCCGGCGCGCTCAATTGCTCGAGCACGCCGAGGCGATGCTGGAGGGACTGGAGCGGATGGAGACTTTGTTCGACCACAGGATGCTGGAGACTCTGCACCAGGGCTGGGACCAGGTCTACCGGCACCACTGCGCCATCCTGGAGCTCCTGGCGCCGGACTGACTGGCCGGGTTGGAGCGCGCATGCTCAGGCCCGTCTCGCCGCGGCCAGAGCAAGTCCCGTGACGGCTCCCACCGAGCCGCCTACCGCTCCCCCGACAAGACCGCCCAGGAAGTGACCAAGCTTCCAGCCAGGACGCGCTACCCTGGGAAGGGCTGTGGCCACGGCTCGAGCTGACTCAAATCCAAGCTTGAGACCCGAGGGTAACCCGCCCGCCAGGCAGCCCAGCCCCAGGCCCAGGAAGCGCCCCACGGTCGCGCCCCCACGCATGCCCGCCCGGGCAGCCAGGGGCACCAGGCGCAAGCCCAGGGGCGGGATCAGCAGGGTCACCGCACTGGCCACCGCTCCCAACGCCCCGCCCGCGGCGGCCAGGACGGCGCTGCCTGCGGTAGCTCCCCAGCGGGCGGCCGGTCCCGGGCGCACAGCTCCCCTCGCGGCTCCGCCCAGGAATCCGGCGATGGCTGCCGCCGGGGTGAGGGTGGCCGCCAGAGCCGTAGCCGCCGCGCTGGTGACCGCGCCCAGCAACCAGGAGGCGGGACGGCCCGCCAACTGGCGGCCGACGTCCCAGCCGAGCTGGACCTGATCGACCACCCCGTGGGCAGCGGGTGGCTTGGATTCGGGCTTCTTCACGGGAACGGGAGCTGAGGCCGTGGAGGTGATCTTCATAGATCAAGCGTACAGAGGAGAGCTTTGGAAAAGCTTTGCGCCGTCATGTCCGGTGCTGGCTCGAGGCCTGTGGCCGGCCCCGCGCCGGAGCGGTCAGCCCGAGGCAAAGAGGCCGTTCGGGCACGCTGCTTCGTCTTTGAACCGCAAAGCGGCGGAGAGACTCTGTCGAGCCAACCGGCCGAGCTGCGGTTGGTGGCCGAGTTGCTCAGGAGGGCCCGCCCCACCGCAGCCAGGCGTTGGGACGCGGAAGGGGCCCACAGAACTCGTCCGGTTTCAGACCGGCCATCTGCTGGCGATGCTGAGCCAGCTTCCGCTCGGTCTCCTGGCGGCTCAGGCCGGGGGGAACCACGCTCACGGTCTGCATCATGCCCACGCACTCGTGGGTGAGAATGTGGCAGTGCAGGACGTAGACTCCCTCAAAGTCCAGGAAGCGCGTTCGGAAGGTGATGCTGCCTGGGGTCCCGGCTGCCATGGCGGGCAGGATGATGGTATCTCGCCAGACCGGGGTCGCCAGGGGAACCCCGTTCTGCTCGATGACCAGAAACGGGTTGACGTGGATGTGAAAAGGATGCTCGAAGGGAGTGGTGTTGAAGACGGTCCACTCCTCCACGGCGCCGAGCTCGACGAGCTGGTCGATGCGGTCGGGGTCGAACTTCTGGCCGTCGATCTCAAAGCCCGCGATGGGGAAATCGGGCTGGGGCGGGATCACCTCGAAGGTCAACTGGCGGCGATTGGTTACCTCCTCGGGCTCGATGAAGCGCAGCAGCGAAGAGACCGGCAGGCTGGTGGGAATGCCCATGTCGATCGGGGGGGCGTCGAGCACCTTCACCGTGGCCATGGTGAATGGTTGGGTGGGCCCGAAGCCCTGATCGTGAGACAGGGATTGAAGCGCGTAGGTTCCGGGTTGACCGGCCCGGATGAGAAAGTCGGCCCGGTTGGCATTGCCGAGCAGAATCTGGCTCAGCTCCACGGGCTGGGGGAAGTTGTTCCCGTCGGCCGCGATCTGGAAGAGGGTGTGCTGCTCGAGGGCGAGCAAGATGAACGCGGCCACCCCTGCGTTGATGAAACGGACCCGAACCACCTCGCCGGGGAGCATCTCCAGGGTGGGATTGACCAGGCCGTTGAGAAGCGCGATCTGCTCGGTATCGTTGAAGAAGGTGGAGAAGTCGAGGGGTGGCACCCGTCCGGAGCTGTCCACCCGCAGCACCTGCTGGATCATCACGATGTCGCGGGCGGCGGCGATCTCAGGGACCTGGTCGATCTCGCCCTCGATGAGGATGGCTCCGGCCATGCCCCCGAACATCTGCACCGAAACCGAACCGTGGTTGTGGGGATGGTACCAGTAGGTGCCGGCGGGATGGTTGCCGGGCAGCTGGTAGCTGTAATCGTGCACGGCCCCGGGAGCCAGGGTCAACAGGACGTTGTCTCCCGGGTCTTGCGGGGTGACGTGGAATCCGTGGGTGTGCAGATTGGTGATGCTCGGATTCTGAGGCGGCAGGTTGGGATTGGCGGGGGCCGGCTGGTTGGAGACGGGCAGCTGGTTCTGGAAGCGCACGTTGAGCAGCTCCCCCTGGCGCACTCTCAAGGTGGGACCAGGGATCATGCCATTGTAGGTGCTGGTCAGAAGGCTCCGACCGGCGATCGTGCTGGGAGTGTTGGCCGCCACCAGCTCGGTGGCCAGCACGCCGTCACGGGAGCTCAGAACGGGTGGCTGGGGAAAGGGGCTGACCGCGGGAAGCGGGGGGACGGGCTGCACGGGGCTCACGGTGGAGGTGCCACAGCCGGCGGCCACTCCCAGGGCTCCGCACAGAGCCGTCTGCAGGAGCTGGCGACGAGTCAATGACATGGGCAACCGCTTCGCTCTCGAGAGGGCAAGCCCTGGAAGCAGCCTCGTAACCCGGGATCAGGCGCCACGCGCTGCACACTTCGGGAATGAGCGCGGCGCCGTGTCAAGGCTCGGGACTGTAGCTCAGGCGGTAGCCGAGCAGTTTGCCCAGCCAGGCCAGCCCGCCCACCAGCATGGTCTGCAGTCCGACAGGAAGACCCTCCAGGTAGCTCTCGGGATGAAGACCCTGAATCATCACGGCGGCGTGCAGGGGGTTGCGCGGCAGGCCCTGGCGGTTGACCTTGCGGTCGCGAGCCATGGCCCCCAGGCTCCGAAAAATGGTCTCCACGCGCTCCATGGCCTCCAGGGCAGGCTCGGGGGAGTGGATGGTCTGGATGAAATGAAGCTCCTCGCTCCCGGTATTCCAGGGATGGATGTGGGGCACTCCCGCCGGCAGCTCCACGGTCTGGCCGGCGGCCACCGGCAGGATCTCGCGGCCAAGCCGGTAGCTGCCCTCTCCGGACAGAACCTGGAAGCTCTCCCTCAAGCGAGGATGGAAGTGGGCCACCATCTCGCGCGCCCCACCGGGCTGCACCCAGTACTCGATCTGCAACCGGGTCCCGGGCGGGGCTTCCAGGTCGTGATGAAAACAGAGCTTCATTCCCAACACGGGATTCTCGATCAGGTCCATGACAGGGCACTCTTCGCCCGGGTCCACCTGCTCCCCTCGACTGACGCAAA
The DNA here is from genome assembly GCA_045863235.1 of Candidatus Xenobia bacterium. GTDB lineage: Bacteria > Vulcanimicrobiota > Xenobia > Xenobiales > QWHO01 > QWHO01. The sequence goes on from BTUM01000056.1 coordinate 38,987, forward strand.
TCATCGCTCCCGAGCCCCAGGGTGAGTAGGCTTCAAGCGTGAGCCTGGAAACGATCTACAAGGAGCTGCGGGAGGTGGAAGCGCGGGTTTCGACCTTCGTTTCCGAGCATGCCGGCCTGCTCTCTCGTGTGCACCCGAAGTATCGCGCCAGCGCTGAGAACCTGCTGGTCTATGTGGGGCTGCGCCAACTCGACCTGAGGGACCTGCAGCAGAGACTGAGCGAGTGGGGCCTTTCCTCGCTGGGTCGCTGCGAGGGACACGTGCGCTCGAGCCTGCGCGAGTTGCACGCTCGGGTGGAGGATTCGCTGCACCTGACAAGGGCACCGGTCTTCTCCGACCAGAGCGCCGTTTCGCGCGTTCAGGCCAGGCGGCTGTTGCGGCAGCACACCCGGGCGCTGCTGGGCGAACCTCCCCCGGAGCGCCACGTTCTCATCATGGTGACGGCTCCAGATGAGCCGCCCACCGAGGAGGAATGCGCCGCGCTTCTTGAGTCCGGGGTGAACGTGCTGCGCATCAACACCGCTCACGGCTCGCTGGGGGAGTGGCAAGAAACAGCTGAGCGGATCCGCAAGGTGGCCGCCCGCCTGGCTCGCACGGTCTCGGTGGAAGTGGATCTGCAGGGCCCCAAAGTTCGCACTGCTGCCATCGAGCCGGGGCCATCCGTGATCCGCTTTCGGCCGCCCAAGGATCAGCTCGGCCGGGTCACCTGCGCTCTGCGCGTGCCCATCGTGGGCGCCTCCGAGAGCGGGCTCGAGCTTGGCCAGCCGGCCCTGCGAGTGAGCGACTCGTGGGTGAGGAACATGCGTCGCGACGATGAGATCGTCACCCGCGACAGTCGCGACCGGCCCCGAGTCTTTCGTCTCAGCGAGGTGGCCCCACGCTGCGCGATCGGCGAGCTCGAGCGGACCTGCTACCTCACTCCGGACTGCCAGCTGGTCTGGCGCCGGGATGGCCAGGTGCTCGGCCGCTGTCAGCCCCACGGCATCGAGCCGTTGGAGGGCTTCCTGTCGCTGAGCGCCGGGGACGAAGTGCACCTCCTGCTGGATGGCAGCCAGGGTCAACCGGGGATGCGTAATCCGCTGGATGCTCGCTCCTGGTCGGTCGTGCCGCGTCTGGGGCTGCTGCTGGAGGAGTGCTCCCTGACGCTCGCCCCCCGACAGCGGGTCATGATTGACGACGGTCAGGTGGAGGTGGTGGTGGACTCGGTGGAGGGGAACCTGGTGCGGGCGCGGGTCAGCAAGGCGGCCCGGACCAACGTAAAAATCAGAGCCGAGAAGGGGGTCAACTTCCCGGACACCGTGGTCAGCGGCCCTGCCCTGTCGTCCGGCGATCGGGAGATCCTGCCCGAGGTGGTCAAGTTCGCCGACGTCCTGGGCCTGTCGTTCGTTCGCACGGCCGCCGACGTGCGCAAGGCCCGGGAGGAGATCGAGCGAGCCGCCGGGGGCCGAGCGATGCCGGGCATCGTGGTCAAGATCGAGACGGCCCAGGCCCTGAGCAGCCTGCCCGAGGTCTTGCTGGAAGCGCTGGTTCAATTTCCGGTGGGTATCATGATCGCCCGGGGCGACCTGGCCGCCGAGGTCGGCTTCGAGCGGTTGGCCGAGGTCCAGCAGGAGATCCTCTGGTTCGCAGAGGCCGCCCACCTGCCCGTGATCTGGGCCACCCAGGTGCTGGATACGCTGGCCCGCACCGGTATCCCCTCGCGGGCCGAGGTAACGGACGCCTCGATGTCGGTGCAGGCCGAGTGCGTGATGCTGAACAAGGGGCCTTTCGTGACCGAGGCCTGCCGCACTCTAGACGCCATCTTGCACAGCATGGAGGCTCACCAGTATAAGAAGCTGAGCCTGTACCGGCCACTGAGGATCTCCACCCTCCCCCTGGCCCAGGTCTGACTCAGCCTGTGGCTGTCGGTTCTCGGCCCGGGTCCGGGCAGGCAAGCCAGGCCACCTGGCACAGAGCGATCGTGGCCCAGAACCAGCCAAACCGGGGCGCATCGCGGGTGACCAGGTGAGCGAGCATGAGGACCGCGGCGAGCGCCACCAGGCGAACTTCCGGCCGACTCCAGTCGGAGCGAGTCCATGCAATCGGCCCTCCCGCCAGGACGAGGGTCGCGCTGGACCAAACCAGTCCCCCCAAACAGAGGAAGAAGAGAAATCCGCTGTGAGGGCCAAGCGGTGTCTGGAGAGCTGACTCAAACTCGGCCTCCGAGGGGCTCAGAGGCGCGTAGGCTCGCTCCAACAACTGGCGAGATTTGAACTCCTGGCTTCTGAGAGCGGCCGATGGCCAGCCAAACCCGACCAGCTTCTCCCACCAGGTCGCGTTCCAGTAAGCTCGGACGTACGGCTCGTGAGCCACTGCCCGGTAGAGGCTTGGGGTCCTCCAGTCGATACGGGTCGGCAGGACCATATGCTCGCGCGTGAGGCACCCCAACACGATGACCGCGAGCAACCCTCCCGCGGCCAGCCCCCAGATCCGACTCCAGAGGCCGGCCCCGGCCCGCAGGCGGCCAAGCCAGAGGAGCAGGCAGAAGGTCAAGAGCGAGTCTCTTCCGCGGGTGAGGATAGACAGGCTGACCAGCACGGTCAAAGCCACAAGCTCCAGGCGAGTCAAAGGCCCTCTGGCCAGAGCCAGGGCCGCAACCAGACTCACGAAGAACAGATAGGAAGCGTGCTTGTTCCCGCCGCCAGAGAAGAGGGAGAATCGGATCGTGAGCCAGCCCGAGACATCCTCGTAGCCGGCCACATACTGAAAGAGCGGGACGCCCGCCAGCCCCGCGAGCAGGAGAAGCGAGGTGAGCGCCAACCACCACCGCAGAACCAGACGGCAGAATGGACCCGGTCCAAGATTCCTGGCGACCACGAAGACGGCCACATAGATCAAGAAGAAGAAGAACTGAGCCAACCATACCTTCCGCTCCGGATGCACCACCAGCAGGAAAGCGATTCCACCCACGTAGACCAGGAAGGCCCGCCGCGCGGCAAACGGCAGTTTGTGCAGGTACCCCGCCCTGGCAATCGCGAACAGGGCCAGGAGCAAGGGGGGAACAGCCACCAGGGTGGTCAGGACTCCGACCTGCAATAAAGCCAGGCTCAGCGCCAGCAGGTGGGCCGGACTCAAGACTCAGAGCGCCCGACGCGCCGACGCACAGAGCAGGCGGGCCACCTCTTGAGGAAAGTATGGCGCGGCACCGTGGGCAAGGTCGAACACGGCGGTCTCCTCGGAGGAAAGGATCTGGAGAGGGGCGCGCGCACGGTCATCCAGTCCTGCACCCCCCGCCGGACAACCTCCTGCCTCCAGCCAGCTGACACGACAGAGTCGTTGCACCGGCGTGAGCGCACCCAATCCCGGCCAGGTGACGAAGTGGCCACGCCTGGCAACGGTCGCGGATTCTGCTCTTCTGGCAGTGGATGAAGAGGCTCAGTCCTGCAAGACTCGACTTTCAGATCGTTTTCGCCCCGATGCCCTACCATGGCAGCGATTCATCCGAGAGGAGAGATTTCCGTGCAGGTTCGTTCCGTCAAAGAAACGGTGGCGGTCATGGTTGTGGTGGCCGGGTACCGGCTGGAGGGCGAGGTTCACGTATCGCCAGGCGGGCGTCTGACGGACGAGGTGAACCGCGAAACCGAGTTCATCCCCATGACGCGCGTAACGGTGTTCACGCTGGCCGGGCAAAGGGTGGTCGCGCTCGGATTCCTGACCCTGAACAAGAGAAACATCCTCTTCATGGCGCCACTCGAGAAGTCATGATCGCGGACCGTTTCCGCTCGATGATGTCGGACCTGGATCCGACAGTCTACGAGAGCTACATCTATATGGCGGTGCGACTCGGATCGAGCGACATCCACTTCGAGCCGCTGGAAGGGGAGTTGCGGGTCCGCTTGCGGGTGGACGGTGCGTTGCACGAGCTGGCGCGCATCCCGCACGTGGGGGCGGCAGCCAAGAAGGCTCACCCGCTGATCGTCCAGATCAAAGCGGCCTCGGGAATGCAGCTGCAGTCGCGCGTGCCCGAGGACGGACGTCTGGAAGCGGTCGTGCAGGGCCACCCGCTCTCGCTGCGCGTGGCCAGCATGCCCCAGGTTTTCGGCGAGAAGGTCGTGCTGCGTCTGTTCGACGTGAGCAAGATCCAGACCATGGAAGGCCTGGGATTTCGTGAGAACCAGCTGGACCGGGTGCTGAACGCCATCGGGAGGAAGTCGGGCATCGTGCTGGTGGCCGGGCCGACCGGCTCGGGGAAGACGACCACCCTGTACGCGATTTTGAACCACCTCAACAAGGAGAGCCGCAACCTGGTGTCCATCGAGGACCCGGTGGAGCACCACCTGACCAACGTGAACCAGATCCAGGTCTCGGCCACGGGCGTGAGTTTTGAGACGGCGATGCGCGCGCTGCTGCGGCACGATCCGGACATCATCATGGTGGGCGAGATCCGCGACCGGGTGACGGCGGAAATGGCCTTTCACGCAGCCCTGACCGGACACCTGGTGCTGACCACCGTGCACGCCCAGGATACCGTGGGAGCGCTGATGCGGCTGGTGGACCTGCAGGTGCCGCAGGTGATCATGGCTCACGCCATCAACGGAGTGGTCGCGCAGCGACTGATGGGACGCCTGTGCGACTGCGCCATCCCGGGAGTGCACCCGCCGCTCGAGCGGGTGAATACCTACGAGCCGAACGGGTGCGACCGATGCATGGGCACGGGCTACGTGGGGCAGCAGGGGGTCCAAGAGGTGCTCGTGCCCACGGACCGGCTGCGCAAGGTGCTGAGCTTCCGGTTCAGCGATGAGGAGTTCCGCATGCTGGCGCTCAAGGAGGGGATGGAGACGCTGAAGGAGGACGCCATCTACAAGTCGATCGCCGGGCAGATCCATTACCGGGACGCGCTGGGGGTCACGGATGAGCCGCTGAACCGCATTCTGGCGGACATCAACCGGATGCTGGACAGGTTGGCCGGTTAAGGTTCTGGCCTTGCTTGAAGGCGACGTCTCTGTGCTCGGGCACGGTGGAATGGGAGCGCTCCCGGGCCACCCGGACCGATTTCACGGGCCTGTCGGCATATTGACGCTGGTGCACCTGCCACAGGGCCGGGCTTCGGAGCCCGGCCAAGCCTCGCTGGTTTCAGGGGTTGTTCGTACGGACGGGGCTCGACGGGCGAAAGGGAGCCGATCGGCCCGGGGCGAATCCCCGCAGCTGTGAGCTTCAATCCTCTGGCCCTGCAGCCTGATCGGCGCCTGCCCGTCCCTCCCGAGCTGAGCGAGGAGGACGCCGGGATGCTGCTGGGGCAGCTCGGTCAGGCGCTCCAGAATCAGGGGATGTATTTCGACCAGTTCCCCCACGCCAGCATCGCCCTGGCCACTTCGCTCGAAATGGGGGTTTTCCGGGTGGGCGACTCGGGCGCCCTGATGCCCCGCTCTCACGAGATCGAGAACGGAGGCTGGGAGGTCATTGGCTTCGGTCTGCCCATCGATCCGTCGCGCTCCCCCGAAGCGGCAGTTGTGGCTGTATGGGCCTCCGACCTCGTCCCCGACCGGCCGGACGAGGACTGAGATTCGTTGACACCCCTCGCGCCGATGTGGTATAACTAGAAAGCTTTCCTGCGCCGTGCGGGCGCGATGCCTTATCCCATTCGGGGTAAAGCGAGCAGAATGACGGAGGCGGCCGGCTAGTGCATTTTGTCCTGCTCTGGCTTACCATGGGGCTAGGCGTCCTGATACACTGCGGCATTGAAGACACGGTAACATATCTGGCGCTGGATGCGGCGTCCAGGGGCGACGAGACGGCCGAATCGAGCACGACCTACATCACGGTCTGTATGCTCTTGATGGTTCTGATGTGGCCCGTGGTCTTGCTCGAAATGGTGCGTAGCAACCAGCGCTGAGAAAACGACATAAGTGCCCATAGCTCAATGGATAGAGCGTTTGGCTACGGACCAAAAGGTTGGGGGTTCGAGTCCCTCTGGGCACGCCAGATAAAGGCCTCGCAGCGATGCGGGGCCTTTTGCTATCTTCGGATCCTGGAGGCACTCCTGCGCTCCGTAGCCGATGTCGCACCGGGTTGTCTTCGGAGAGCCCGGGGAACTGTCGTTCGGGCTCAACGTTTGGCAGGGGGACAACTGCCCGTGTCCCATCGACTCGCTGCAATCAGATCGTTCGCTCGCAGAAGCCGCACATCTGGGCGCCGGGGTTGACGGGGCGCTGGCAGTGGGGGCACTTGCGGCCGACGAGGGGCATCGCGACGGGGGTGGGGCGCTGAGCTGGAGCGGAGCGGACGCGGGGGGCGAGGTGGAACATGGGATGGTGCTCGAGCATGCCCTGGGACATGAGCACGTAGATCTGCACGGCCTCGAACATGGGGAAAAGGCCAAACCAGACGCCGCTGGCCATCAGCACGGCCCCGGCCAAGAACGAGAGGGTGGCCACGGTGATGGCCACGCGGCGGGGGGGCCAGCGGGTGATGAGGAGGGCCACCAGGACGCGGCCGCCGTCCATGGGGTAGGCGGGCACGAACAGGTTGAGACAGAACAAGATGGCCTGAAGGTGCAGGGCATACTGCAGGGCCAGCAGCCAGAAGCCCCCGCTCTCGGGAGCAAAGGTGAAAGGGTTGAGCAGGGCTGGCTTGGGTTGCAGGCCCAGGGCAAAGAGCAGGGCGGCGTAAACTGCGGCCTGAGGCAGGTGGGTCAGGGGTCCGGCCAGGGTGACCTTCAGGTCGTCCGAGGCGGTGCGACAGGGGCTGATATAGGCCAGGCCTCCCAGGGGCCAGAGCAGGATCTCGCGCACGGTGGAGCCCACCTTGCGCCCCATGAAGGCGTGGCCGAGCTCGTGGATGAGCACCGACAGGAACAAGAACCCCATCACGGCTGCGCCCAGGGCTCGGTCTTCAAAGCGGGCGATCTCCATCAGGATGAAGACGGGGAAGATCCAGTGGATGCGCAGAGGAAAGCCGAACAACCGGCCCAGCGGGAAGCTGAGGTTCAAGATCTGCATCAGGGACGGCTGCCGGGTCATAGCCAGGATTTCTCGCTCGGGGGCGTTTCCCCCCGTTACCTAAAAGTGACTGCGATTCACCAGCATGTGGACCAGGATGGAGGCTGCGTATCCAAGCGCCACGGCCCAGCTCCAGCGAAGATGCGAGCCAAAGGTGTAGAGGCCGCGAGCCTGTCCCATGAGGGCCACGCCGGCGGCGCTGCCGATGGACAGAATGGAGCCCCCTACCCCGGCCGTCAGCGTCACCAGCAGCCACTGTCCATGGCTCATGTCCGGTTGCATGGAGAGCACCGCCACCATGACCGGAATGTTGTCCACCAGGGCTGAAGCCAGACCGACCAGGACATTGGCCAGAGTCGGTCCCAGGGCACCATAAGTGGCCCGGGAGGCCAACTCGAGGTAGCCCAGCGTGCCCAGGGCCCCCACGCACAGGATGACCCCGCAGAAGAACATCAGGGTATCCCACTCGGCCCGTTCCAGGATCTTGAAGATGTCGACCCCCCTGGGATGGGGCTCGCACTCGACTTCGGCGAACAGGTCGTCTGGCTCATTGACACCCGCATCGTGGGCCAGGGCGGGTCGCTTCCAATCCAGCGTCAACCAGTAACCGTAGAGCTTGAGCATTCCCAGACCGAGCAACATGCCCAGCACGGGAGGCAGGCCCAGGCTGGCATGAAAGGTCACTGCGGCAACGATGGTGAGTAGGAAGAGCGCCACGATGGCCAGGGCTCCAGGCTTCAGGATGGCACCTTCGCCCTCGACCGCCTCGGGCACGGCCGACTCGACCGCAAGCACCATCAAGGCAGCCGGCACCAACCAGTTGACAAGCGAGGGCAAGAAGAGGGCGAAGAACTCGGTGAAGGTCACCAGGCCCTTCTGCCAGACCATCAGGGTGGTGATGTCTCCGAACGGGCTGAAGGCTCCGCCTGCATTGGCCGCCACCACGATGTTGATGCAACCGACCGAGCTGAAGCGAGGGTACTGACCGCCCACGGCCAGCAAGACGGCTCCCATCAAGAGCGCGGTAGTGAGGTTGTCGGCCACCGGCGAGAGCAGGAAAGCCAGCAGCCCGGTGAGCCAGAAGAGAGCTCGCAAGGAGAGCCGACGGGAGATCAGCCAGTCTCGCACCCGAGCGAAGACGCCCCGCTCCTCCATGGTGTTGATGAAGGTCATGGCCGAGAGCAAGAACAAGAACAGCTCGACGAACTCGAGCAGGTAGTGGCGCACGGCCTGCTCGGCCAGCTCGGAGTGGCCCGAGCGGGCGGCCGCGAGCCCGAGCAGGCCCCAGAGGATGCCGGCGGCCACCAGAACCGGCACGCTCTTCTTGAGATGGAGGGCTTCCTCGGCCATCACCACCCCATAGGCTACGGTAAAGATGGCCAGGCAAGCGTAGCCTGCCCAGTGGTCGTGAAGCTGCAGGCCTTCGCCCCCCAGCGCCAGGACCGGAGCGGCCAGGGCCAGCACCAGGCCGGCCAGGAGGGTCGGACGCCCCGCCTGACCGGCGGGATTGCGTCCGACCCGCCAGGTCATCAGGCGATGGTGACGTCTTTGCTGAGGTAGACGTCCTGAATGGCGTTGAGCAGGGCCACGCCGTCCTTCATGGGGCGCTGGAAGGCTTTGCGGCCCGAGATGAGACCCATGCCTCCGGCCCGCTTGTTGATGACGGCGGTGCGCACGGCCTGGGCCAGGTCGTCGGCGCCCTTGGACTCGCCGCCGGAGTTGATCAGGCCGGCCCGGCCCATGTAGCAGTTGATGACCTGGTAGCGGGTGAGGTCGATGGGGTGGTCGGTGCACAGCTCGGAGTACATCCGCTTGTCGGACTTGGCGAACTTGATGGCAGTGAAGCCGCCGTTGTTCTCGGGCTGCTTCTGCTTGATGATGTCGGCCTGGATGGTGACGCCCAGGTGGTTGGCCTGGCCGGTGATGTCGGCGGCCACATGGTAGTCGGTGCCGTCGTGCTTGAAGGCGTTGTTGCGGGCGTAGCACCATAGCACGGTGGCCATGCCCAGCTCGTGGGCGTGCTGGAAGGCCTCGGCGATCTCGACGATCTGGCGGCGCGACTCCTCCGAACCGAAGTAGATGGTGGCACCCACGGCCACGGCGCCCAGGTTCCAGGCCTCTTCCACGGTGCCGAACATGACCTGGTCGTAGCTGTTGGGATAGGTCAGCAGCTCGTTGTGGTTGATCTTGACCAGGAAGGGAATCTTGTGGGCGTACTTGCGAGAGACGGCTCCCAGCACGCCGAAGGTGGTGGCCACGGCGTTGCAGCCGCCCTCGATGGCCAGCTTGATGATGTTCTCGGGGTCGAAATAGAGGGGGTTGGCGGCGAACGAGGCGCCGGCAGTATGCTCGATACCCTGGTCCACGGGCAGGATGCTCACGTAGCCCGTATGGGCCAGGCGGCCCGAGCCGAAGAGCTGGCCCAGGCTGCGCAGCACCTGAGGGTTGCGGTCGGACATGGTCCAGATTCGGTCGATGAAGTCGGGGCCGGGCAGGTGGAGCTGGGCGGCGGGGACGGTCTTACACTCGTGCTCGAGCAGAGACTTGGCATCCTCTCCCAGAGTCTTCTCGATGTCGATGGTGCGATCTACGGTAACGGTCATGAAGGCCAGATTCCTTTCCAATGTGTTGAGCGTTTCAGGCTGAAGGTTCTGCCAATCGGGGGCGCCTCCACACAAGTGGAGTCGGCGCAAGCTCCTGCAAAACCTTCAGCTTTCACTTTAGCAGTCGGGCCGCAACCCAGGTGTCATGCAGGGCGGCGCGGCCGGGCTGCTTCTCTCGGGGTGCTGGGAGGCTATCATAGTCTCTGCCCCGCCGAATCGCAAGGTCCTCTCGAAACAATGTTCCAGTCAAAGGAATTCCCATGCGATGGCTGGAAAGGGCGCTGCCCCGGAGGTCCGAGCCGACTCCGCCCCATCCCCCTCTGCAGGAGGTCGTTCCGTGTCCAAGTCTCTGGTAGTGGCCGAGAAACCCAGCGTGGCCCGCGACATCGCCCAGGCCCTGGGTGGCTTTCAGGAAGCGGAGGGGTTCCTGGAGAGCGACCGGTTCGTGGTCTCCTGGGCGGTGGGGCACCTGGTCGAGTTCGTGGAGCCCGAAGAGATCGATCCCCGCTACAAGCGCTGGCTGCTCGAGGATCTGCCCATCCTGCCCGAGCCTTTCACCTACAAGCCCAAGTCGGGGGCCCGCGATCAGCTGCGGGTGCTCAAGAAGCTGTTCGAGCGCAGGGACGTCGAGGAGCTGATCAACGCCTGCGATGCCGGGCGCGAGGGGGAGCTGATCTTCCGCGAGCTGCAGGCCCACTTCAAGTCCAGCAAGCCGGCCCGCCGGCTCTGGCTGCAGTCGATGACCCGGGAGGCGATTCGCACGGGGTTTCAGGACCTCAAGCCGGGTCGGGACTATGACGGGCTGGGAGATGCGGCCTTCTGCCGCTCGGAGGCCGACTGGCTGATCGGCATCAACGCCACCCGCGCCCTGACGCGCCGCATGAAGACGCGCACCGAGACCACCGCCTGGTCGGCCGGGCGGGTGCAGACGCCCACCCTGGCCCTGCTCGTGGACCGCGAGCTGGAGATCCTCAAGTTCCGGCCCGAGCCCTTCTGGCGCATCCTGGCTCGCTTTCAGGCGCCCGATGGGCACCAGTATGAAGGGACGTGGTTTGATCCCAAGTTCCTCGAGAACCCCGACAGCCCGCGCAAGGACGACTGGATCACCGAGGCGGCCAAGCTGGAAGCCATCCTCAAGTCGCTCGAGAACCGCGTCCCCGGGGCGGCCTCCGAGAGCCGCAAGGCGCGGCGTGAGTCGCCTCCGGGCCTGTTCGACCTGACGACCCTGCAGCGCGAGGCCAACCGGCGCTTCGGGATGTCGGCCCGACGCACGCTGGGAGCGGCCCAGAGCCTGTACGAGCGCCACAAAGCGCTTACCTACCCGCGCACCGACTCCAAGTTCCTCCCCGAGGACTATCGCGCTCACGTGGACCAGGTGGTGGATCTGTTGGCCCACGGCGGCACGCTCTACCAGAAGTCCGCCTCGCGCCTGCGCGCTAAAGGCCTGGAGAACACCAACAACAAGAAGGTGTTCGACAACGCCAAGGTCAGCGACCACTTCGCCATCATCCCCACCACACAGATCCCCGCCGGACTGCAAGGCGACGACCAGAAGATCTACGACCTGGTGGTGCGCCGCTTCCTCGCCGCCTTCTACCCGGCGGCGGTGTGGACCCAGGTGGAGCGGCTCACGCTGGCCCCCTCGCCCGGGGTCGAGCACCACTTCCGCACCCGGGCTCGGTTCTTGAAGGAGCCCGGCTTCTACGAAGTCTACGGGCGCGACGTGGAGGAGGACAAAGCCCTGCCCCCGCTGGTGGCGCTACCCCCGGGCACGGAGGAGCAGCTGGTCGAGGAGTTGCAGGGCGAGACGTCTCGGCGCGTGGTGGTGCCGGTTGGCGAAAGAGTGCCGGTCACCACCCTGCAGGCCGAGTCCAAGGACGACCAGACGCGTCCCCCGGCCCGCATCACCGAAGCGCGCCTGTTGAGCCTGATGGAGCACGCGGGCCAGCACGTGGACGATGAGGACCTGTCCCAGATCTTGAAGGGGAAAGGGCTGGGCACTCCGGCCACCCGGGCCGAGATCATCGAGAACCTGATCGGCAAGCAGTACGCGGTGCGCGCCGAGCGTTCGCTGCGGGCCAGCGCCAAGGGCATCCTGCTGATCGACCTGCTGCGCCGCATTCAGATCCGCCAGCTGGCCTCCCCCGCCCTCACGGGCGAGTTGGAGAAGCACCTGAGCGAGGTGGAGCTGGGCCAGCGTACCCGCAACGCCTTCATGGACGAGATCGTGGCCTACGCCCGGGAAGTGGTGGAGAAGGCCAAGACCTTCCAGTACGACGAGCTGTATCGCAACGATCCCCCGCTGGGCCAGTGCCCGGGCTGTCGCACGGCCCAGGTGGTGGAACAGGCTCGTTTCTACGCTTGCCAGACCAACACCGGCAAGGATAGCGTCTGCAACTTCATCATCTGGAAGGACCGGAGCGGGCGTTACATCGACCGCGCCACCGTGGCCGAGCTGCTGGAGAAGGGCGAGACGCCCGTGCTGGAGGGCTTCTTGTCCAGTCGGGGCGAGGGCTACAAGGGTCGCCTGAAGCTGGTGGACGGCAAGCTGGAGCTGATCCCCGAGGGCCAGGCGGAGAAGGGCCAGGGGCCGGACGAGGACGGGGCCACCGCCACCGGAGAGCCGATCTGCCCCTGCCCGCTCGCTCCCGAGCGGTGCAAGGTGCTCGAGCTGCCGCTCGCCTATCGCTGCGAGGCGCACTGCGTTGAGGACAACCCCCGTCGCAAGGTGGGGGCCACGCTGCCCCGCGAGGTGTGCAAGCGGGAGATCACGCGCGAAGAGGCGCTGGACTTTTTCCAGAAGGGTTCGACCGAGCAGTTCGACGACTTTGTGTCGCGCTTCGGGCGGCCTTTCTCGGCCAGGCTGAAGCGCAACGAGAACGGGCGGCACGAGTTCGAGTTCCCGCCCCGCGAAGGGGGCGAGCGCAAGGCTCGCAAGGGGAAGGCGCCCTCCAAGGCCAAGGCGGCCCCGCGCAAGAAGGCGGCCGCCGAGGAAGCGCCCGCCAAGAAGAAGGCCCCTGCCGCCAAGAAGGCGTCCGCTGGCGCAAAGAAAGCGGCTGGCGGGAAGAAGGCGGCCGGCGCCACGGCCGTGGCCGAGTCGCCCAAGCCCAGGGTGCGGCTGGTCAAGCGGGAGCAGTAGCGCGGACGGGAGGAAGGCGGCCAGCGCCACGGCCCTTGCGGAGCCCAGGGTGCGACTGAGCAAGCGAGTGCAGTAGCGCGGGCGGGAGGAAGGCGGCCGGAGGCACACGGCCGTGGCCGAGCCGCCAGGTATCGCGGCTTCATCCGGAGGTGGCGCGGAGCCTGCCTTCCATCTCCGGCCGCGGGCAGGACGGCAAATGGGCGTAAGGAACTCTGACCTGTGCGCAACTCCGTGCTGGTATTGCTGGTCGTGGTGCTCTGCTCGACTGCGTTCGGGTGGTGGGCAATCCTGGAGCCACCCCAAGAACCCGCGCCAGTCCGGAGTTACAACCCGGGATTCACTTACGACAGACCCTCGTGGAGGCAAAAGTCTCACACGCCGCCGGGGTTCGAGCCGATCGTCTCCTCCTTCGGACCGGCACCCTTCGGGCCCCCTGACCTGGCACTGTGGCAACTCTGTCGCCGGCCCCCGCAGTCAGCGCGTCAGGCATTCAAGGTCTTCGCGGTCGAATTGACGGCGGCGGGCTCCGGCGGAACAGGTCCGGGAGAAACGGCAGGTAGTGCGGCGGCTCGGCCAATCAGCATGGCCCGAGTCTAGTCGCCAGGCGGAAATCACTCCGGAACCGGTCCTGTCGCGCCCCGCTCGACCGCAGGGAGCGAACGCCACCAGTCTGTCCCCGCCGGGTACGAACGCCTGCTCGCCCACCCCGAAGCAAGCCAGACGGGGACCCCCGTCCCTCCGTCGCTCAACCGAACACGCCAGGTACGAACGCCTGTGCCCCCCGCCCCGCTCAATCGAACACCAGTTTGTCTCCGCCGGGGACGAACTCTTGCTCGCCCACCCCGGGCAGGACCGTCGCCCGAACAGCTTGTTGCCGCAGGGTGGAACGAACACTTGCTCGCCCGACCCCGGGCAGGACCGTCGCTCGACCGCGGGGACCGAACGCCAGTTTGTCCCCGCCGGGGACGAACGCTTGCTCGC
>BTUM01000057.1:0-51254 GCA_045863235.1 Candidatus Xenobia bacterium
ACCCAGAAGTATCCCTCCGACGGCGAGGACGGCGGTGGCGGCGGCGGCATCGGCACCACGCTGAAGTTCCCCTCCGATGGCGAGGACGGCGGTGGCGGCGGCGGGATCGGCACCACGCAAAAGTACCCCTCTGACGGCGAGGACGGTGGAGGAGGGCCTGGCCCCATCAGCACGCTGAAGTATCCTTCCGATGGCGAGGACGGGGGCGGTGGACCGGGTCCCATCAGCACGCTCAAGTTCCCCTCTGACGGCGAGGACGGCGGTGGAGGCCCGATCGGTGGCGGCCCGGGCCCCATCACCACGCTCAAGTTCCCTTCCGATGGTGAGGACGGTGGAGGCGGACCTGGCCCCATCGGCACGGCCAAGTATCCCTCCGACGGCGAGGACGGCGGAGGAGGCCCTGGCCCCATTACCACGCTCAAGTTCCCTTCTGACGGAGAGGACGGCGGTGGGGGACCTGGCCCCATCAGCACCTTGAAGTTCCCCTCCGATGGGGAAGATGGCGGCGGAGGCGGCCCGATCGTGAAGATCCGGGCGGACGACGACAACGGGCCCCCCATGCAGACCATGAAATACCCCAGCGACGCCGAGGATGGTGGCGGCGGTGGCCCCGGGCCCATCAACACCACGCTCAAGTTCCCTTCCGATGGCGAGGACGGGGGCGGAGGGGGCCCGATCGTCAAAGTGCGAGCTGACGACGACAACGGTCCCCCCATGCAGACCATGAAGTATCCCTCCGATGGGGAGGACGGTGGCGGCGGAGGCGGCCCGATCGTGAAGGTGCGGGCGGATGATGACACCGGTCCCCCCATGCAGACCATGAAGTATCCCTCGGACGGCGAGGACGGAGGAGGGGGCGGCCCGATCATCAAAGTGCGGGCCGATGACGACAACGGTCCGCCCATGCAGACCTTGAAGTATCCATCCGACGGGGAGGACGGGGGAGGTGGCGGCCCCATCGCTGTCACCAAGAAGTTCCCGTCCGACGCTGAAGACGGAGGAGTCCGCACCGCCTAGTGATCCTGTTGTTGACCCACGCGGGCGACTTCTACACCATCGATGGCGTAGAAGCCGCCCTGCAGCGTTTTGGAGCGCAATATTTCCGCCTGGACACCGATCGGTTCCCGATGGAGTATACGCTCACGTCCCGAGCCGGCGAGGGCAGCTTTCTCGAGGCCGCTGGCCAGACGCTGGCTCTGAGCCAGACGACCGCGGTCTGGAACCGGAGGCTGTACCCCGGGCACGTCCCGCCCGAGCTGCCCTTCGAACAGGCCCGCTTCAGCGCCGAGACCTGCCGCACGGCCTTCCTCAACGCCTTTGACCGGCTGGATCAGGCCTACTGGATCAACCCTCTGCGAGCCCAGGATGCGGCCGAGTCCAAGCTGTTGCAGCTCGATCTGGCCCGCGAGGTGGGCCTGCGCGTGCCGCCCACGCTGATCACCAATCGGCCTCAGGAGGTGCGCGACTTTGCCCAGCACCACCCCCGCCTGGTGACCAAGCTCCTGGTGCAGCAGGTGCAATCCATGCAGGCTCATCCCGCCTTTGGCTACACGACCAGGGTCCAGCCCGAACATCTGGATCAGCTCGAGCAACTGCGCCTGATGCCCCAGATCTTTCAGCCCGAGCTGACCAAGAAGGTCGAGTACCGGGCCGTGGCGGTGGGCGGGAAGCTGTTCGTGGGAGGTCTGCGCGGCCTGGGCGACCTGATCGACTGGCGCCAGGCCCCGGTCGATTCGGGCCTGGCCTGGGAGAAGGCCACGTTCGATGGGGCCCTGCACGGCAAGATCCTGATGCTCCTGCAACGACTTGGTTTGCGCTTCGGCGCCCTGGACTTCATCGACGACGGCTCGGGCGAGCCCTGGTTCCTTGAGTGCAACCCTGCTGGAGAATGGGGCTGGCTGGAGCGCGACCTGGGCATGCCCATCGCCGAGACCATCGCCCGGGCGCTGGTGGAACGCTCGTGAGCGTCCTGCTCATCACCCGCAGCGACGACAACGACAGCGTCAAGATGGTGGCCCGGGCGCTGACGGACCTGGGTCTGGAGCCCATCCGCCTGGACACCGATCTTTATCCCATTTCGGTGCGTCTGACCACCAGCTTCGACGGCCCGGTGAGGCGGATGCTGGAGACGAAGGCAGGGCGCTTCGACCTTTCGCAGGTGAGCGCCCTGTGGTATCGGCGCTACTTCGCCGGCGGCCGCCTGCCGCTCGAGCTCGGCGACACCCGCGAGGCCTGCGTGGGCGAGGCTCGGCGCACCATGTACGGCTGCATCGCCTCCATGGGGTGCTTTCAGCTCGACCCCCTGATCTGCGTGCGGAAGACCGACCACAAGGAGCTGCAGCTGCAAAAGGCTCGCGAGTTCGGCCTGGAGATCCCGCCCACCTTGATCACCAACGATCCCGAGGAGGTCAAGGCCTTCTTTCATGCTCACGACGGCAACATCGTGACCAAGACCCAGTCGAGCTTTGCCATCTATCGCGGAGGCGAGGAGCAGGTGGTCTTCACCACTCCGGTCCGCAAGGAGAGCCTGGAGCAACTCGACGGTTTGCGCTATGCCCCTATGATGTTTCAGGCCCTGATCCCCAAGAAGGTGGAGCTGCGCTCCACCGTGACCGGCAAGCGCGTGCACACCGCTTACGTGGACTCGCAAAAGAGCGAGCTCAGCTCGGTGGACTGGCGGCGCGACGGGGTCGGCCTGATCGATTCCTGGCACCCCTATGAGCTGCCCGATCAGGTGCGCGAGGGGTTGTTGCGCGTCACCGAGCACTTCGGGCTGAACTACGCGGCGGCCGACTTCATCGTCACCCCGGATGATCGCTACGTGTTCCTGGAGATCAATGCCGGGGGAGAGTGGTTCTGGCTGCAGCGCATCCTGCCCATCGCCGAGAGCCTGGCCGAGGTACTGGCCGGCAAGGCGCAGCGCATCCAACCTCTGGACCGCACCTTGGAGCTGGCTTGAGGCTGCTGCTGGCCCTGTGCGCTCTCTTGTTGCTGGCGGCCGCCCCAACCGACGAGGTGGCCAGGAGCACGGCCTTGCGCTGGCTGGCACGGGTGGATGCAGGCGACAACGGCCAGGTCTATTCCGGCCTGACCACGGCCACCCGCGAGGGGATCAGCCGGGCCAGGTTGATCAACACCATCAAGGATGGCCGGGGACGGCTGGGCGAGTGCAAGAGTCACAAAGTGGTGGAGTGCAAGCGCGCCGAGGCTCACATCTTGATCGAGGTGATGAGCCGCTTTGAGGATGGTGTCCAGGCCACTGAGTTCGTCTGGCTGAGCGAGGACACCGATCAGCAATGGCGCGTCTCGGGCTACGAGCTGTATCACAACGGCAGCTCGCTGGTCAGGGTCGGAGTTACGCCCCGGTAGTCGAACCAGGCCGTCAGGGTAAGCTGGGGGAAACGCGGGTTCCTAAGCCATGAGGCCGGGTAACTCTAAGACCTCGGCGATCCAGCGGCCGTCAGTCTCTTGCTCGATTTCGATGGTGAATTCCATGCCCCCATCTTAACACTCGCCTCCGGACAGGAGGAACAGAGCAAGGGCCTGAGATTGGCCTCAAGCCGCCAACGCCAAGCGTACTCCTACCCGCCCCCCCCGTGATTCGCCCGGACCAAAGTCGGCCAACCTCGAGTGGCCAGAGCTCGGGGGCTCTAGAATGGCGCCCTGACTCAGTTTGTGGTGTGCGGTTCTCATCTTCGCGGCGGCGTCGCGCCAGGCGTCTTTGCGCGGCCTAGACCATCTTTCTCAGTTCGTCAGCGGCCTGAGAGACTTCTGTCCATCGCTCGGCCAGACCTAGCTCGCCAGACGTGGCATGAGCAAATCCAGCCTCCCGTAGGGAGCGAACGATTCGGTCTGGGTCTTGACTGAGCACAAGGAGGTCCAAGTCCCTGGTGCCGCGCACACGACCCCGCAATGGAAGGGCGGCCCCCCCGATCAGTGCCCAGGTAGTTTGAACCTGAGCGAACACCCGGACCAGCAACCTCAGAAGGTCAAGGGTCTTTTCTGCGAGCAAGTTCCAATGTCTTCCAGCGCTGCAGTTTCTCTGTCAGCCGGAGTGCGTCTTCTCGCTGCCAGCGAGCCCCAAGCTGACGCTCTGCTTGTTCACGTGTTGCGGCGCCGGCTTGCATTTCTCCAGCCACTCCTAGACTAGAAGTCCGGCCGCAAACCCCCATGTGGTGTCGGAGGGAACCTCCGCCACCACAAGATGTTGTAGGCGGCCGGACTTCTAGCACAATATGTTGGGCGTCGCGCAGCCGGAAAACTGTGTCAAGGGGGTTTCCGGCTGCGCTCCTAGACTAGAGCCCATCCCAGATCGAGAGCTTCCGAAGACGCTCTTCTGGCGTGAGACTCATGACCCACGAATCGAAGGTTCCACGCAAGTAGGTTCGCTTTGTAGAGTCAGGGCGCCTTCACCAGGTGCGGAGCAAGCGCGCTGCTTCCTCTGCACTTCGCTCTCCTGTGGAGAACCAGCTTGAGCCTGGCGATCAAGCCGAGTTGGTAGGGGCCAGGGGCGTAAGACGCAAGTCAAGCCTCCTGGGGAGGGGTCCGTTGGTCCCCGGGTCGCGCACTATCGCACGTTTTTCCGTTCTTGCCCAGAGAACCTGATATGGGCTTCTGTCACCCAGAGTCTGAAGGGCCAAGAGCCAGGTGCCTGGCCGCAGGGATTACAAGTTGACACCAATCGGTGTCGATAATTTGTTGATTGTGTTTAGGAGGAATGGGTGATGTCACAAATATTTAATAGCAAGGACATTTTTTGGAAACATGTCTTGGTTAGAATTAAGTCGGAGGGACGAACACATGACCATCGACTTCAACCCCGCTCTCAACAACATCTCAGGACCCGCCCGGGTCTCTCGGCCAGAGCTCGTGCCGCTCTCGGAAGCGCACGAGATGGGCCTGGTAACCGCGCCTTCGCCGGAGCAGATCAGGCAGCTTCAGGCCTACTATGGCGACGTGCTCGGGTCGTGTGATTGCATCCGGGGGCTTGGCTCGCAGTGCTATCGCTTCGAGGATGCCGGCGCCGGTCAGGCCATCGAGAACCTCCAGCACCAGAACCCGCAGGGCCCACTGACCGCCGAGCAACTCGTGCGCCTGATTCAGAGCGCCACCGAAGACCTGGATAACAGCGCGGCCGGCGCCGAGTTCAACGATCTGCAGAAGTTCGTCCAGAGCAACTGGAACCGGATGGACGACAAGGCCAAGCAAGTCTGGCAGGTTTACTACGAGAAGGTCATGGAGTCTCGCTCCCAGGGCAAGAGCGGCATCGACAATCAGCAGTATGAAGAGATGCTGAAGGACATGAAGGAGATCGCTGGCTGCCAGGACGACAAGCAGTTCAAGGACGCCAGCGCCGGCGAGGCCATCAAGGCCCTCGAGCAGGAGAACCCCGAGGGCGTGATCTCGGGCGATCAGATGCGGCGTTTGATCTACGATGCCACCAGCGACGCCGACAGCCAGGCCGCCGGTAAGGAATTCGACGACCTCTCCAAGTTCGTCAAGAAGAACTACGGACGGCTCTCGGCCGAGGCCAAGGAGATGTGGGACATCTACGCTCGCACCGTGGAGGAGCTGCGCGGCCAGGGTCAGACCGGCATTCCCTCCGACCGCTATGAGCAGATGTTCGAGGAGATGGAGGAAATTCAGGAATCGAACGAGGAGGCCAGCGAGAACTACGAGGACCCCGGGGCCGGTGACGCCATCGAGAGCCTGCAGCGGCGCAACCCGGAGGGACAGATCTCGGGCGTTCAGATGCGCCGGCTCGTGCTTGACGCCACCAAGGACAAGGACGGTCAGGCTGCCGGAGCCGAGTACGAGGATTTGAAGCGCTTCGTGGACGCCAACCGCGACCGCCTGTCCGACGAGGCGCTGGCCATCTGGCAGGTGTACAGCCGCACGGTCGAGCGCGCGCGCTCTCAGGGCCAGGACTTCATCGACGATGAGTCCTACCAGGAGATGGTGGGCGAGATGAAGGACGTGCTCGAAGGGGATTGACAGCGCCGGGCACAGTCCGGTAGGAGCCGGCCCGGGTCGGTCGCGAAGCGCCTCTCGTGGGGGATCGAGCCAACATCTACGTCGTCCAGCACCCGGTCGGCCCGCCCAAGGGCGGAGTCTACCTCTACACCCACTGGGGCGGCGAAGACCTTCCCAGGGTCGTTCAGGCCGCTTTGAAGCGGGGCCGCGACCGCTGGGACGACGAGTGCTACCTGGCCCGCATCCTCTTGAGCCAGATGACCCGCGGAGATGCCATGGGCACCACCGGTGTGGGCATCACCACCTATCTGACCGACAACGAGTATCCCATTCTGGTGATCGATACCGACAGCGCGACCGTGGGGTTCGCCAGGCCGGGCAAAGAGCCCAAGTGCTTCGTCAGCTATTCCTTCGAAGACTTCCTGGCGCTCAAGAAGTTCCCTGACTGGGAACCGGTCGACTGAGCCGGCAGGGTTCCCCCCTCCTTCAGGAAGAAGTCCGGCCGACTTTCCGACCAGAGCCAGACCAGAACCTTTGAGAGGGCTTCCAACCGATGCGGCTTCGCGCCTTGTTGTTACTCATGCTGATCCTGTGGGGGGCCATGCAGGCCTTCTCGGAAGAGGAGGATGAGGCCGTGTCCACCCCCGCTGCCCCTCAGGGCCTTCGCTTTCAACTGAGCGAAGGCGCGCCCGCCGACGGCGGCGCCGACCGCGTGCCCCCGGCCCAGGCGCGACCCCTCTCGACCTCGGAAGCCGAAGCCGTGCTCAAGCGCATGCCGCCTTTCAAAGTGGCTGGCCAGACCACCGAGTTCGCCCTGCGCGAAAAGTCCCAGCCGGCTCCTCGCACCGGCAAGACCGTGGAGATGCCCTTCCCGCCCCCACAGGCTCCGGATCGGCCGGCGGTGGCCCCCAAGACGCTGGAGGTGCTGCGCAAGATCCCCGAAGGCGCGGTGCCGCTCGCTCCCCAGCTCTCGGTGACCTTCAACCAGCCCATGGTGGCGGTGACCTCGCATGCCGAGTTGGCCTCCCAGACCCCCGTCAAGCTGACCCCGCAGCCTCCGGGCAACTGGCGCTGGGTGGGCACCCAGACCATCCTGTTCGACCCCCGCGGCGGCAGCAGCGTCAAGGCGCGCTTCCCCATGTCCACCGACTACCGCATCGAGGTGCCGGCGGGCACGAAGTCGGCTTCAGGACAGGCTCTCAGCTCGGCTGTGAGCTGGTCGTTTCAGACTCCCACCGTCCAGATCGAGTCCAGCTCCCCGAGCAGCGGCCATCCGCAGCCCCTGGACCCGCTGATGCACGTGACCCTCAACCAGGACATCGACCCGGCCGCCGTGCTGGCCTCCATCAAGCTTTCCGCCGATGGCCAGCCAAGCTTGCCGCTGCGGGCGGCCACCACGGCCGAGATCGAGAAGGCCGGGCTGAAGGACCTGCCCGCCAACCGCCGGGTGATCTTCAAGGCGGTCAGTCCCCTGGTGCCGGCCACCAATTATGCCGTCACGATGGGGCCTGGCACCCCTTCCTTGGAGGGCCCGCTCAAGACCACCTCCGCTCAGACCTTCGGCTTTCGCACCTACGACATGTTCAAAGTGGTGGAGGCGCGCTGCGGCTGGAATGACAACTGCCCGCCCCTGACCCCCTTCGTGATCGAGTTCAATAACCCGATCGACGTCAAGAAGTTCAAGCCCTCGATGGTCAGTGTCAGCCCCGAGCTGCCGCGCATGAAGATCGACGCCTCGGGCGGCACCCTGGTCATCCGGGGCGAGTCCAAGGGCCGCACCACTTACAGCGTGCGCCTCTCCAGCGAGCTTCCGGACAGCTTCGGCCAGCGGCTGGAAAAGGAAGAGCTGCTCACCTTCAAGGTGGGCTCGGCCAACCCCACCCTGATCAACATCGGCGGGCAACTCGCCGTGCTCGACCCCTATGGTCCGCCCAGCTACTCGGTGTACTGCATCAACCACCAGAGCCTCAAAGTCAAGATTCACGCCGTTACGCCCGAGGATTGGAGCGAGTTTTCCAAGCGGCTGGCCAGCGAGACCCATAAGACCCCGTTCGTATCGCCCGGCCAGCGCGTCTTCGACGGCAACGTGCCCACCGGGGCCAGGCCCGACGAGCTGACCGAGGTGCGCATCGACCTCAAGAGCGCCCTCAAGGAAGGCCGCGGCATGGCCGTGGTGGTGGTCGAGCCGGCCGTGCAGCCCAAGGAGGACTACCGCCGCCAGCGCATCGTGACCTGGGTTCAGGTCACCGAGCTGGGCCTGGACGCTGCCAACGACGCCACTATCCTGCAGGGGTGGGTCAATTCGCTCAAGGACGGCCAGCCCGTAAGCGGAGCCAGCCTGACCCTGCTGGACGTGGACGGAAAGCCCGTCGCCAAAGGGGAGACCGGTGCCGATGGCCTGGCCAGGCTGCAACTGGGCGCCAACGCTCCGCTGCTGGTGGCCCGTAAGGGCGCCGACACGGTCATGCTGCCCCAGCAGGCCAACTACTGGGGCTACGCCAACGGCTGGCGCGCCTCGCCGCAGTCGGACTCGATCAGCTGGTTCGTGGTGGACGACCGCAAGATGTACCGTCCCGCCGAGACCGTGCACCTCAAGGGCTGGCTGCGCCGCTACGGGGCCGGTCCTACCGGCGACGTGAGCCCCCTCAAGGGCGAGGTCACCAAGCTCAGCTACACCGTGGACGACTCGCGGGGCAACGAGATCCTCAAGGGCGAGACGCCGGTCACAACCGACGGAGGCTTCGACCTCAAGCTGGATCTGCCCAAAACCCCGAACCTGGGGCACGCCCGGGTGGAGCTATCGGCCTCGCCTGCTTCCGGCTTGAGCGGCTCGACCTACAGCCACGGTTTCCAGATCCAGGAGTTTCGACGGCCCGAGTTCGAGGTGAGCGCCAGCGCCGACCCCTCGAGCTCGATCGTGGGCAGCTCGGCGGTGGCCACCGTGGCTGCCAGGTACTACGCCGGCGGAGGCCTGGCCGGGGCGCCGGTGAGCTGGTCGGTGAGCAGCTCGCCCGGCTCCTACACACCGCCCGGACGCAGCGAGTACAGCTTCGGCACCTGGACCCCCTGGTGGGGCTGGGGCTGGGAAGGGCGCTATTATTCGCGCCCGGGCCACTCCACCTACAAGAGCTTCCAGGCGGTGACCGATTCGGCCGGGGTGCACCATCTGAAGATGGACTTTCAGGCCATGGAGCCGCCCGCGCCTACGGTGGTGCGGGCCGAAGCCTCGGTGACGGACGTCAACCGGCAGGCCTGGAACGCCTCCACCTCGGTGCTGGTGCACCCGTCCGACCTGTACCTGGGGCTCAAGACGCCCCGCTCCTTCGTGGAGAAGGGCCAGCCCATCGAGCTGGAGGTGCTGGCCTGCGACCGTGAGGGCAAGGCTGTGGCCGGGCGCCCCATCGAGGTGCTGGCCTACCGCCAGGACTACGAGGTGGTGGAGGGGGAGTACCGCCCCACCCGTACCGATGTGCAGAAGCAGTCGGTCGTCTCCTCATCTGGCGCCCCCAGCAAACTGAGCTTTCAGACGCCGGCTGGAGGCACTTACAAGCTCGAGGTGCGTGGCACCGACGAGCAGGGCCGCGCCAACCTGAGCGAGCTGACGGTCTGGGTGGCCGGCGGCAAGCGTCCCCCCGAGCGCAAGGTGGAGCAAGAGCAAGTCACCCTGATCCCCAACCAGAAAGAGTTCCGGGCCGGCGATGTGGCCGAGATCCTGGTCCAGGCTCCCTTCTACCCGGCCGAGGGCGTGATGACCCTGCGCCGCTCTGGGCTGCTCTCCACGAAGACCTTCCGGATGGAAGGACCATCGACGATTCTGAAGGTGCCCATCGAGGAGGGCTACGTGCCCAACCTGTACGTGCAGGTGGACCTGGTGGGGGCAGCCGAGCGGCCTCCCTCCAAGCGCCCGGCCTACGCGGTGGGCTCGCTCAACCTGCCGGTGCCGCCTTACGCGCGCACCTTGAAGGTGGCCGTGCAGCCCGCCCACCCGGCCACCGAGCCGGGGGCCCAGACCTCGCTCGAGGTCAGGATCACCGATCCGGCCGGCCAGGGCGTGGCCGGGGCTGAAGTGGCCCTGTTCGTGGTGGACGAGGCGGTGCTGTCTCTGACCGGCTACCAGTTCCCCGACCCGCTGAACGTGTTCTACGGCCAGCGGGGCGCCGGGGTGAGCGACTTCCATCTGCGCCAGTATGTGCTGCTGGCCGAGCTCGATCAACTGCAGCAGGCGGTCGAGGAGAAGCAGCGGGACGGCAGAATGAACGGCGGAGTGGTGCCCATGCCCGCCGCTGCTCCTGCAGCCCGGCGGGCCAAGTCGGAGGCGCTCACGTCGGCCGAGATGGCCGATGACGAAGGTCGAGCCGGCAAGGACAAGGATGCCAGCAGCCCCATCGCCGTGCGCACCGATTTCAACCCTCTGGCCCTGTTCGCGCCGGTGGTGCGCACCGACGCCTCGGGCAAGGCCAGCGTGCCCTTCAAGTTGCCCGACAACCTGACCCGTTACCGCATCGTGGCCCTGGCCGCGCGCGGGCGCGATTTCGGAAAGGGCGAGGCGGGCCTGGTGGCGCGCCTGCCCCTGATGGTGCGCCCCTCGCCGCCGCGCTTTGCCAACTTCGGCGACCGCTTCGAGCTGCCGGTGGTGCTGCAGAACCAGACCGACCGTCCCCTCGAGGTGCAGGTGGCGGCTCGCTCGAGTAACGCCAGCCTCACGGCGGCCACAGGCTACGCCCTCAAGGTGCCGGCCAACAACCGCCTCGAGGTGCGCTTCCCCACGGCCACCGAGCAGGCCGGACGGGCCGCCTTCCAGGTGGGCGCGGTATCGGGCATCTACGCCGATGCGGCCGAGTTCAACCTGCCCGTGTGGACCCCCGCCACCAGCGAGGCCTTCGCCACCTACGGCGTCATCGACGAGGGCTCCATCGCCCAGCCGGTCAAGACGCCCGGCGCGGTTTTCCCCCAGTTCGGCGGACTGGACGTGACCACCACCTCCACCGCCGTCCAGGAGCTGACCGACGCCGTGCTCTACCTGGTGCGCTATCCCTTCGACTGCTCCGAGCAGGTGTCGTCGCGCTTGCTGGCCATCGCCGCCCTCAAGGACGTGCTCACGGCCTTCAAGACGGCCCAGATGCCCGATCCCGCAGCCTTGAAGGCGGGGGTGGACCAGGACATCGAGCGCCTGCGCCTCTTGCAGGCCTATAACGGCGGCTTCGGGTTCTGGAACACCTCCGCGGAGACCTGGCCCTACCTAAGCGTGCACGTGGCTCACTCGCTGGTGCGCGCCCGCGAGAAGGGCTTCAAAGTGCCCGACGACATGCTCAACCGCAGCTCGAGCTACCTCAAGCAGATCGAGAGCCACATCCCCGGCTGGTACGGCCCCGACGCGCGTCGGGCCATCATCGCCTATGCTCTCTACGTGCGCCATCGCATGAAGGACTCCGACTACGCCAAGGCGCGCTGGTTGATCGCCGACGCGGGCGGGGTGGACAAGCTGCCCATGGAGGCGGTGGGCTGGATCCTCTACGTGATGAGCAAAGACCCTGGCTCGGCCCAGCAGGTGCAGGCCATCCGGGCCTTCCTCAACAACCGCGTGACCGAGACCGCCAGCACGGCTCACTTCGTGACCTCCTACAACGAGGACAGCGGCTGGCTGGTGCTGGCCTCCGACCGTCGCGTGGACGGCATCATGCTGGAAGCGTTGATCGAGGATCAGCCCAAGAACGACATCATTCCCAAGCTGGTGCGGGGGCTCTTGAGCCACCGCAAGGCGGGTCACTGGCTCAATACCCAGGAGAACTGCTTCGTGCTGCTGGCCCTGGACCGCTACTTCAACACCTACGAGAAGATCACGCCCGACTTCGTGGCCCGCGTCTGGCTCGGCGACAAGTTCGCCGGCGAGGCCAAGTTCGCCGGGCGGCAGATCGAGCGCCAGAACATCCGCGTGCCCATGAGCTACCTCGAGGGTAAGGGCACCCAGAACCTGATCCTGAGCAAGACCGGGGCGGGACGGCTGTACTACCGACTGGGGATGGAGTATGCCCCGCGCAACCTCAAGCTCGATCCGGCCGATCACGGCTTTGCAGTGGAGCGGATCTACGAGGGCGTGGATTCGGAGAAGGACGTCTCTCGCGACGCCGAGGGAGTGTGGCACGTGAAGGCGGGCTCGCGGGTGAGGGTGCGCCTGACCATGGCCGCCCCCTCGCGGCGCTACCACGTGGCTCTGGTGGATCCGATGCCGGCCGGGCTGGAGGCCCTCAACCCGGCCCTGGCGGTGACCGGCAGCGTGCCGGCCGACCCCAAGGCCCGAGGCGCCTACTGGTGGTGGATGAGCACCTGGTACGAGCACCAGAACATGCGAGACGAGCGGGTGGAGGCCTTCGCCTCGCTGCTCTGGGCCGGGGTCTACGAGTACAGCTACGTGGCTCGCGCCACGACGCCTGGCAACTTCGTGGTTCCGCCGGCCCGGGCCGAGGAGATGTACGCCCCCGAGACGTTCGGGCGCTCGGCCAGCGACCGGGTGATCGTGGAATAGCTCAGAGGGGGATGGGCAGCCACGGCCGCCTCGGGACGGTGCGGCGGAACTCGTCGATGACGAGGTCCACGTCGCGGCGCGTAGAGGTTTCACGCAAAGCGTCCAGGTACAGGCAGCGCCGGGCCACTCCATCGACCTCGAAGGCAAAGTAAGTGGACATCAGGGGATTGATGAACAGGGTCTGGCCCCGGGTGCGGTCGAGCACGTGGTCGTCGCCAAAACGCCCCAGCCCGGCAGCCGCGATGGAGGTGTTAACGATGCTCTCATTGTCGGGCATACGCTGGAAGATGTACTGGAGAGCCTGCAGGTAGGCTCGGAACTCGGGCATGCTCGGAAGCAGGGAGAGGCCTCCCAGGAAGGCACCCTGCGCGGTCAGCTCAGCCATGGACTCGAGCACGTAGGCGTGGCAGACCCCGTGGTATCGGTCGACCCCGAATCCGAGGCACACCAGCAGTCGCACGGGAAGGTCGAGACAGTGGGCGGCAGCCAGGCTGGCAATGTCCTCATGCGGAGTGCCCAGGCCAGGCTCATCTCCCCGCATGAGGATGTCGCTGCCTCCGTCCACCAACACCAGAGCATCCAGCTCGAGCAGCTTTGCAAGGTGCCGAAAGATTGACTCCAGCACCCGAACGCCGGCGGCTTTGTAGGCGTACACCGGAGCAGGCTGGCCCCGGGACGCCAGCCATTCTGCAAGGTAGCGCTCGGGGAAATACTCCTCGACACCTCCACAGTCTCCCAGCACTTCCAGCACGAGCGGAATCTGCTCAATCTCGATCCAGCGACCCCGGGCTCGGCGCAAACTGGAGAACGAAAGGTTGGCCAGGAAGACTTCCTTCCCCAGCCCTCTGAGGCACTCGTAGAGCGGGAGACCAGCCAGGATATCATAGCCACCGCCTGCCCCGGCCAGGAGAATCCGTTGACATGAAGACAGGTGATCAAATAGTGGAGGGATGTCGAGCCGCACGGGGCGGCTCTTTCGTCAATGTTGGGCGAAGCTCTTGCTGCACCCGTTCCCGGCGCAAACGAAGGCTTTGCGGGCATGCTGCCCGTAGGCATTCCTCGTCCTGGCGTCGGGCTTTAAGCCGAGGCCGCCCCAAGGCCCTGAGCCCCTCGCTTCTTCAGGCGAACGCCCGGCAAGTGGACCTCTTTATCCGACTCGAAGATGGCGCTGGCGCGCTTGATCCCCTCCCCGAGCCGCCGGACCTCGTCTTCGGCCTCACCCGCGACGAGCGCTTCGCGGGCCTGGTTGAGCAGGCTCTTCACCTCGCCCACGGCCTTGAGCGAGTGGTCGAGCCTCTTCTGGTAGAAGGCCCGCTCGCTCTTGTAGACCCGCACCTCCATCAGGTGCTGATACGAGTCGCGCCAGCCTTTGAAGAAGCAGCCGAAGCCAACCAGCGCGGCCAGATTGGCTCCGGGCACGCTGAGGCCCACCGCGATGCCCGTCAGCCCGCCGGCTACCCAGAGGCAGGACTTCGTCAGGCTCTTTTTGGCCGTCTTGACGGCCGCCTCGCAGCTGTTGACCTCGCTGGTGTACATGTCGAGCATTGGCTGCCAGGCTGCGATGTGTAACTCGTGGGCCTGGATGCGGTCGCGCAAGTCATTCGAGCGAGGAGTGGGGGCTCCGATCTGGATCATGGTCTGACCTTAGTGGGGCGGGCTGAAAAAGCCCTCACAGGGAGGGCATCAGGCGGAGAGCCGTCTGCAATCCGAACAAACGTTTGTCCCCCGGGGGGACGAAAACATGCCGAACACTGGACCGCGAGACCGTTGCGAGGAAGGCCATTGTTCGGCTGCAGTTCTGGCCGCTGTTCGGCAGGCATCAGCGACGACAGGACCCTTTGAGAGGTTTTTCAGACCCTTGAGTTAGGCTGCACGCTGAGAGAGGAGGGGCTCGATGCAGATTGGAGCAAACGTCCGCGAGCGGCTTTCTCGCAACTTCTCGCTGCAAGAAGGCGGGCAACAGCACTTCTTCAGCCTGGAGCCGGGAGAAGCTGAGTCGCAGCTGGTGGTGCGGCCCGACTCGCGCATCATCGCCGCCTTCCCGGCTGACAACACGGGGGTGTCCCTCTGGTTCGAGCCGGGTGCCAACGTCACCGCCAAAGCTCCCCCCAGCTCGCATTCCGGGGACGGCCGTCAGGAGCTCGAGGTGGAGCTGCGCTCTCACAACTCCACCCTGGGCATCTCCGAGGCCATCCTGGGCAGCATCCGCACCATCCGCGAGAAGCTCCAGGATACCGGCGAGGTCGAGCGTGTGCGCCGCGAGTCGGCCGCCTTCGCCGAGGCCACCGGGGCGCCCCAGAGCTGGGTCACCGAAGAGGCCCGCGTCAGCCCCGGCCAGCTGCGTTTCCTGCGCACCGAGCTCGACGGCCGTCCCTACGAGGCCACCCTCAGCCTGCCCCCCGAGGTGAGCGTGACCCGCGGCCCCCAGGGCTTTCAGCTGCAAGCTCCGGCACCGTTCGATTTCCGCCTCAAGGTTGCGCTGCCGCGCAATCCGCTGGGGGGCTATGCTCCCGAGGAGCTCTTCTCGCCCCGGGCCCTGGACCTGGCCGAAAAGCTCGACAAGCAGAGCGATCCCCGCGCCGAACGCTGCCTGTCGTCCATGCAGAGCCTGATGTTCCTGGCCCGTCAGGATAAGTTCATGGCCGGTTCCTGGCGCTTCATGACCTACTTTGGCCGCGACACGATGCTCAGCCTGATGCTGTTGCAGCCGGCCATCACCCCGCAGGCCTACGCCGACGGCCTGCAGAGCGTGGTCGACCGGCTGAGCCCCCAGGGGGTGGTGGCCCACGAGGAAGACCTGGGGCCGTGGGCTGAGCAGCACCGCATCCATCAAGAGCTGGCCACCCCGGCCCTGGCTGCCGGGGGAGGCCTGGCGGCGCTGGCCGCCGGCGCCCGTCAGGAGCCCATCTACGACTACAAAATGGTCGACGACGACTTCCTCTTGCCCCTGGCCACCGAGCGAATGGACAAAAGCTTCGTCGAGCGCAACCTCGACAAGCTGGCTGCCAACTGGGATCACGTCCTGACCAGGGCCGAGAGCCAGGAGCGTATCCGCATCCTGGACGGCCTGAACGTGGGCGATTGGCGCGACTCGGAGGAGGGGCTGGGCTGGGGCAAATACCCCGGCAGCGTGAACGTCGACCTGGTGGCCGCCAGCGTGCGCAGCATCGCGCGCATGGCCGAAGGGCTGGAGCTTTCCCCCGAGCTGCGGGCCAAAGTGGACAAGAGCGAGCAGATCGCCCAGCGCTGGGACCGCTCCCGCGAGGATTTCCGCGTCAAGCTCACCCCCGACCAGGTGCGCTCGCGCCTGCAGGACTTCATGGAGAGCGCTCCCCTGAGCCCGGCCGAGACGGCCTTCTACCTGAGCCGCCCGGTGGGGGAGGGGGGTCCCACTCTGGGAGAGTTCCTGCACCAGGGGGTGGTACCGCCCGCTCTGCAGGACGGCCTCTCCTTCATGGCTCTCTCGCTCGACGAGCATGGCAAGCCGGTGGAGATTCCCAATACCGATGGCTCGTTTCGCCTGTTCCTGGGGGATCCGCCCCGAGAGGACGTGGAGGAGATCCTCAAGCTGCTCGAGTTGGAGTATCCCGTGGGCTTGATGACGGCCGTCGGTCCGGTGGTGGCCAATGCCGCCTACAGTAAGGATCCTGTCCACCACCGAGAGCTCGACCGCCAGGGCTACCACGGAGCGGTGGTCTGGTCGTGGCAATCGGCCATGCTGCAGGCCGGGCTGGTACGCCAGAAAGAGCGCCATCCGGAGCTGGCTCCCCGCCTGGATGCAGCCATTCGGCGCCTGCAGCAGGCCGAACACCAGGCCGGACCGCTGGCCACCTCGGAGCTGTGGACCCACGAGGTGGTGGACGGCGAGTGGAAGGCGGCTCCGTGGGGAGGTCAGGCGGCGGCCGGAGGAGATGAGTCCAACGCCGCCCAGCTCTGGAGCACAGTCTATCCGGCCGTTTTGATGCGCACCGGTTAACGGACCTGGTCGGAGGGCCAGGGTCCCTGATGCTGGAAAGCGTCGAGCAAGATCCCGTGGACCTCGCCGTGAGCGGTCTCGACCCAGGCCGGCCCATCCGGTCCGAAGTCCCCCTGGTGCTCTTCCGCCATCGTGGTCAGGAATTCCTTGCGGCGGACCCCGTAGGAGGAGGCGAGGAGCCCTCCCTGGCTGAGGATGTCGCTGTGGATCCGATCCAGTCGGTCCAGCACTTCTGGCTCGAGATACCGATCCTCGAGCAGATGGACCAGCTCGTGGCGCGCCAGGCCTGGCTTGTCGGTCAGGTTGGACTTGTTGGTCATCACCACGTGGCCGACGTCGGACCGGAGGTGGCATCCGGAGCTGTAGCCCAATTCGGACACAAGCAGAGCTCTGATCGAGTCGGAGAAGATGGGAAGACTGGTGAAATGCTTGCCTTCCGGGACCACGAAGAGATGGACCGGCAAGGCCATGCTCGAAAGACGGCTGGCGAGAAGCTTGAGACGGCCCCTGGCCTCCTCCTCGCCCCACCCCTCGGCGCTCGCCCCACACTCCTGGCGACAGAGCTCGAGCAGGTCCGGGGAGGGGGGGCCTTCTTCGAAGCGGGCGAGCAGCCCGTTGACCCGCTCCAGCCTGGACTGGAGCTCATCGGGCTGCCGTTTGGCCTCGGAGGGGCCGCAGATCTCCTGGAACATCTGCTTGAATCGCTCGGCCGATTCCTCATCGGGAGCATAGAGAAAGACCTTGGGAGCGATCTCCACCCCTTTCTGGGTCCAGGCCTGCTTCTCCATGGGCTCCAGCTCTTCGGCTGTGGCCGGGGAAGGGCTCAAGATCTCGAGGCGATCACGCAACACGTGGACGGGTCGACTCAGCGGGCCCCACTCGGTTTCGTACACGGTGCGATGGACCCACACCGGCGGCGCGTGGCCGGTATCCTTCTGGTAGCGCTGGGCAAAGGATGTGGAAGCCAGACCCGGCCCGGTGTCCCGGTGAGGGAAGATGACTTCGCCGCGGGGCTCATACACGATGGCATCCTGCTGCACGGCCCAACGGGTGAGCTCAGGGGTAAAGCGGGCCAGGACCTGATCGGTCGACCCGCGGTCGTTCAGAGCGGGGCCCTGAAACACTTCTCCCTCGCGGGGAGTCTCCGCGTAGCGCAAGTGCTTGCACTGGAGGGTGAACTGGCCGGTAGCGTCCAGTTTCACCTCGGCCAGTTCGGCCGGCACGCCGTAGCCGTGGGGTCCGCGCGCAATCCAGAGAGGGGGAGGTTTCTCCTCGTCACGCCGGGCCCGGTCTCGAATCTGCGGGTGAACGAGATCGATCGGCTCGGAGGCGGCCGGGCGGACCTCGGCAGTGGCCAGGTCGACTCCGGCGCCCAGGCTCTGGAGTTTGGCCACGGCCTCGGGACTGAACCGGATGGCAAACGAGCACGGAGCGCCGTGCCAGTCCCGCGTCTCGACCTGGTACTCGCGCCCGGGCTCGGGCACCAGCAGACCGGGAAGACTGAGCTCGGTCAGGGTCACCGGGACGGCGCCGGGAGGCGCCGTGGCGGACTCGGACGAGGCGGCGGAAGGTTGTTGCGTCGCGGCAACCGACTCTTGCCGGGTGGGAGCCTCACTTACGGGGCCGGACACGTATTGATCGCGGACCGGCTCGAGCTCAGTTCCTGGCGTGAAGGCTCGGGCAGGGAGAACGTGAGCCCCGGTGATGATTGATTCGACTGACCTCACTCGGAGGAAGTATTCTCTAAGTCCGGCAACAAACCCCCTCGAGGTTGACCTGCCGGGCGCCTGTTTCGGGCCCTTTTCAGGCTGGCGTTCTACCCTGAGGCCAGATGAGCTTCAAAACCTCCTGGTTGCGCTTCACCGGGGTGATCCCGCCGGGTCGCTATGATCCGGCCTCGGGAGAGGTTCGTCATTACCTCGAGACTCGCCGCGGGATGCTCGAATCTCAGGAACGACACGGCTCGGTACTGGTGCGCCGCACCCAGAGTGGCGAGTGGAGGCCGATCGAGCCACGCGACGGTCTGACCCTGACCCACAACAATTCTCAGCTCGGCTTCTGGAAGGACGGAGCGGCCATCTTGCCGGCTGATGGCAGGATCTCCGGAACGGAGGTTGTCTCCTTTCAGGAAGCCTACCCGGAACGGAAGAACTGGGAGCTCGACCTGTGGGCCGACCACGCCGTCCTGACCTTTCACGATGGCAAGCCTCGCACGGGCAAGATCGAGACCCCCCAGGTGGGAAAACTGCGCAAGCCGGTCAAGCACAAGGCCGTGCAGCAGCTCAAAAGCGACCCGCTGGCGGCCGTGTCCAGACGCTTCGTGGGCCTGCTCGAGCGACGCATCCCCACCAACTTCGAGATCCCAAGCCAGGAGCGGCGCGACAAGATTCTAGCTGCCCTGGAGCCGGGTGACGTGATTTTGGAGACCAATCTGGCTTACCCGGGCTGGAAGCAGATGCTGCACCACGGGCTCGGCTCCAACTACACCCACGCGGCCATCTACGAGGGGGACGGCAAGTTTCTGGAGGCAACCCCGCACGGTGGCGTGCAGCGCTCCGACCTGGAGAAGTACTTCAACGACACGGTCAAGATAGCCATTATCAAGATGCCGTACGCCACCGAGGCCGACCGCCAGGCGGCTCTGAACAACTTCCGCTCCATTCGGGGCAAGCCGTACAATCGCACCCCGAACTTCCTCGAGTCGGCCCATCCCCAGGCTTTTGGCTGCACCGAAGCGGTCACTTACTGCCTGGAGAATCTGCCCAACCCGATCCGGGTGCCTCGCGCCGTGGTGCTGACCGGGCATGAGGCGGTCAGTCCGGCGGCCTTCAAAGAGATCCCGGGGGCGGTGGTCAAGTACGATGATGAGGCAGACTACTACCAGGACCTGCAGCACAGCTGGCCGGTTGGAGCTGTGGGCCTGGGTACCGGGCTGGTCACCGATGCCCTGGCTACGTCCTTGCTGGGCCTGTCACCCCTGGCGGCGGCGGCCGTCGGGGTGGTCGGTGGGGCGGTGGGCTACTATCTCACCGTCTCGTTTGGCAACTGGCGTCAGAAAGGGAAGTTCGGGATGTTCGTGGACGGAAAGTAGTCCCTACTGTCCGTTCCAAACCGGCGGCTCGCCGTCGAACTTGACCGGCTCCTCGCCGCCACCGTTGTAGTAGACCCAGACCTTGGGCTTGATAGTGGTGGCGCCGTAGATTTCCCACTTGAAGTTGAGGTACTTTTTGTCGCCGGCGTTGAGCTCGCCGATGTCCTTGGTGAGAGTCTCCAGTTTGCGGCCGTTGTTGCCGTTGTAGATCACCATCTCGACCTTCACGCCGTCCACGGCGACGTCGCTCACGTTCTTGAGCCAGATGGTGGCGTCGCCTCGCATGGCGCCGAGCGTGGTTCCATTGTCGGAGTTGATGACGCCTTTGAGCACTGCCAGAGGGTGCTTGCCCTTGAGCTTCTTATCGTCGTCATCGGCCCGGGCGGCCAGGGCCACCAGAGCGACCAGAAAGGCGCATGAGAGCGCCAGCAAACTGTTTCGATTCATTGACCATCCTCCTGAAAGCGGTGGCTCATGTGTTGAGCGTTACGTGCTGAAGGTTTTTGCCATCCTTCGGGTGCGCCTCCAACCAGGCCTATCGGCGCAAAATTACCGCGAAACCTTGTTCACTTTAACTCTGTCCGTTGAACCGTAGGAAACCGCAGAAGTTGCGCAGACGGTTCTCAACCCGCTCGCAGATTCTGGCTCCGGCCGGTCAACCCTGCAATGCGCGAGTGAGAAAGTCGAGCGCCTCGAGCACTTCCTCGCGCGAGCGGCTCTCCAGCGTCAGCTCCACCTTCCAGACCTCTTCTTCGGCGTAGGGATACGAGCCCAACCGGAGATCGGGAAAGCGCTCCACGGCCTGCTCCAGGATCAGGGCGATGTCGGCCTCCTGGGCCACCAGCTTGAGCTTCTCCAGATGGTAGGGGATGCCGGCGAAGTGATCGGCCACCGCCTCGAATTTCTCCCGCAGCAGCTCGGGCACGCCCGGAAAGATGTACACGTTGCCTACAACCAGCTGGGGAAAGCGCCGGCCCCTGGGATAGATCAGCTTCGAGCCGGCCGGCACGCGCGTCATGCGGGCCTGGACCTCGGTCAAGCGCTCGACCTTGTAGTAGGCCCTGACCAGGGCTTCCAGCTCGGGCAGGGCCTCGAGCTCCGTGCCCAGACCGTGCGCGACCCCGGCCAGAGTCACGTCGTCGTGGGTCGGACCTACCCCTCCACTGGTCACGACCAGGTCGAAGGCGCGGCTGGCCGATGCCACCGCCCGGCCGACCTCCTCCACCTCGTCGCTCACCACCTCCACCCGGCGCAGCTCGGCGCCCAACTCGTAGAGCCTTCGGGCCAGAAAGGGGGTGTTCTGATCGTGCACCTTGCCCGTCAGAATCTCGTTGCCGATGATCACCAACCCGACGCTGGGCACTCTTAGAAACCCTCCACCAGGCCGGGTCTGCGCGGGTCCGTGCCTCCCTCCCACCAACCATCGGGACGCCGCCAGATCATCTGCACGTGGCCGAAAGTGTTGCGGGGGCTAAGAGTATGGCCGTAGGAGCGCAACAGCCCAAGGGTATCAGGGCTGATCCCTTCTTCGAAGTAGAGCTCGTCGGGCAGCCACTGGTGGTGAACCCGGGCGGCAGCAACCGCCGATTGGGCGTTGAGATGGAAGTCGATCACGTTCAAAATAGCCTGCAACACGGCCGTGATGATACGCGAGCCGCCCGGCGAGCCGACTACGGCCACCAGCTGGTCGTCCTTCTCCAGGATGGTAGGGGTCATCGAGGAGAGGGGGCGCTTGCCCGGCTGCACGGAGTTGGCTTCGCCGCCTACGAGGCCGAAGCCGTTTGGCGACCCGGGAGCGGCGGAGAAGTCATCCATCTCGTCGTTGAGCAAGATTCCGGTGCCCTCGGCCACTGCTTTGGAGCCATAGGAGAAGTTCAGCGTATAGGTGAGGGAGACCGCCATTCCGTGGCCATCCACCACCGAAAAGTGGGTGGTCTGGGGAGGCTCGTCGGGTGGCTTGCCGGCCTGAACCTGGCTCGACTTGCGGGCTACCCCGGCCTTGATCTGTCCACGCAGCTCGGTGGCGTAGCCTTTGGAGGTCAGCCAGTCCACCGGCACCTTGAAGAAGTCGGGATCGCCAAGCCAGGTCGCCCGGTCGGCGTAGGCACTGCGCATGGCCTCGGCCAGGAGGTGCAGCGTGGCGGCCGAGTTGTGGCCCAGAGCGGCCAGGTCGTAGCCCTCCAGGATGTTCAGCATCTGCACCAGGTGCACGCCGCCCGAAGATGGCGGCGGCATTGCGTAGACCGCAAAGCCCCGGTAGGTGCCCTCCACGGGCTTGCGCCAGAGGGCTCGGTAGGCGGCCAGGTCGGCCATGGTCATCACGCCGCCATTCTTCTGGATGGACGCGATCATTCGCTGGCCTACCTGGCCGCGGTAGAAGGCGGCCGAGCCCATCTCGCCGATCTGCTCCAGGCTCCAGGCCAGGTCTTTTTGAAACAGGCGGTCTCCCACCTCGGGCACCTTGTTCCCCGGCAAAAAGATGGCGGCCGTGGCGGGGAATTTGCGCAGGTCGTCCTGGACCCTGGCGAGGTCGTCTGCCAGGTCTCGGGTCACCAGCATGCCCTCGGCGGCCAGCCTGCGGGCCGGCTCGACGGCCTTTCGCAGGCTGATTGTCCCGTAGCGTTTCAAGACGGCCTCCATGCCGGCCACCGTGCCAGGAACGCCGCAGGACTGGTAGCCGAGCGTGATGCGCTGGCGGTCGACCTGGCCCTGGGCGTCGAGGTAGAAGTCGCGATGGGTGGCGGCGGGGGCCGTCTCCCGAAAGTCCAGGGCCTCGATCTGGCCGTCTCGGGTTCGCACCAGCAAGAAGCCGCCTCCGCCCAGGTTGCCCGCGCTGGGCAGGGTGACAGCCAGGACGAACGCGGTGGTCACAGCCGCGTCCACGGCGTTGCCGCCCTGCCGCATGACCTCCAGGCCGGCCCGGGTCGCATGGGCCTCGGCCGAGGCCACCATCGCGTGGTGGGCTCGAGTGCTCTGGAAGCGGCTGGGAGCCTCCTCGGGGATAGGGGGCTGGGCCCGGACCAGGCCCGTCAGCAGGCAGAAAAGGAGAAGCATCGAGCGCATTCCAACGCGTTCGCCGAATCGGTAGGGGAGCCCTCGCTGATGGCGAAGCCCACTCCACTATGGCAAACACGCGACGAGTCAAGAGCTTTGATGATTGGAAAGAGTACTTTCGGGAATGGCAGAAGGACCTCGGTCTGGAGGAGGTTGCCGAATCGATTGGAGGCCTTCCGCCCTACGAGTTTCACATCGGCTGGGGGGATCTCAAGAGCGATGAGGTCGAGTTTGGCGCCCATCGCGGCAATCGCAAGTGGGAAAAGCTCGTGGAAGTGCCCGATCAGCGGGCCCGCGACACCCTGTATGAGCTGATTCGCTACCAGGGCGATACCGAGTTCGCCTCCTCCGAGCAGCAGCGCCACCTTTTGACCGTTGCGCCCTCTCAGGCAGACCTCACCTCGCTGATCCGGGTGATCCGTGAGGAGGGCCGTCACGGCTGGCAGATGGCCTACCTGCTGATCGACCATTATGGTCGTGAAGGGGCCCGCGAGGCGGAAAAGCTGCTCGAGCGCCGCTCGACCGCTCTCAGTGGCAGCCGGGCCAACCGCCGTCTGCTGCACACATTCAACGAGCCCATCCGCGACTGGATCGACCTCTACTATTACGCCGAGCTCGTGGACCGGGACGGCAAGTTCCAGCTCGACATGCTGAGCCGCTGTGGATTCGCTCCGCTGGCCCGCTCCACGGTTTACATGCTGGGGGAGGAGTCCTACCACCTGCGCTTCGGCCACCTCGGACTCAAACGTATCATTCAAGTCGGCCACGTGCCCATGGCGATCATGCAGAGATACCTCAACAAGTGGGTCTCTTCGGCCCTGGACCTGTTCGGCAAGGACGCGTCCTCAACAGCTACCTGGGCCTATGAGTGGGGCTTGAAGAGCCGTTTCAACGAGCATCGGTGCCCGCCCCTCGACGAGGGCGAGCGCGAAGAGCTCAACGACTTCTCGCGCCTGGCCTACTACCGCGAGGTTCAGGGACTGATGCGCCAGTTGAACCGATTCCGCAAGAAAGGCGAGCCCGAGCTGACCCTGCCCGACTTCCGCTTCAATCGCAAGGTCGGCAAGTATGCCGGCAAGTGCTTCGGGGTGGATGGCAAGGAAGTCAAGCCCGAGGAATACAAGGACTACGTCAAATCCCACCTGCCCACCGAGAAGGATGAGTCCTTTTTGAAGGGGCTCTTCGAGTCGGGAGAGCAGTGGGTGGCCCCGATGGTGGCTGACTGAGGCGTCAGATTCTGTGTTGACAAACCCGTAAGGGTTACGTTATAGTTGCGATGCACTGGCGAGTCCAGTGCATCCTCGTTTTAGCAAGCCAAATGCTGAAGCGGATCTTGCGGGAGTAGCTCAGTTGGTAGAGCTCCAGCCTTCCAAGCTGGTTGTCGCGAGTTCGAGTCTCGTCTCCCGCTCCAGAGTACATAGGATGACGCTGGGGTAGCTCAGCAGGCAGAGCACGTCCTTGGTAAGGACGAGGTCGGCGGTTCGAGCCCGCTCCCCAGCTCCAATTTGTCAAATCGGCGCCTTTTCGGCGGCTGGCTTGCCAGTCTCTGGAGGGGTCGTCGGCCAATCTCGGGAGCTTTTTTTTTGCCCCGGAGAGAGAGATGGAGGATAAGTCATGGCGAAAAAAGAGGTGCGAACCATCATCACTCTCGCCTGCCAGACTTGCAAGAACCGGAACTATGCTAGCAAGAAGAACCGGCAGCATAATCCGGATCGAATGGAACTGAACAAGTACTGTTCGACTTGCCGCAAGCACACTCCCCACAAGGAGACGCGCTAACCATGGCGGCCCAGGAACCGGCCTCCAGCCCCGAGCCTCGCAAGAAGCGTCGGGGCCTGGAGCGTTCGGGCGAGGGGGGCGAAAAGGGCCCCAAGCGCAAGAAGAAGGGTTCGGGAGCCAAGAAGGCGGCCGCTGCGGCAGCCGGGGCCCCGGTTGCGGCTGGCGTTCCTGCGACGACCGGTGAGCGAGCTGGTAAGGTGAAGAAGGCGGCTGCGCCGCCTCTTCCTCGCCCGCCCAGCCCTGCCTGGATTCGCATGATGTTGGAGGAGTTCGTCAAGTACCTCCGCTCCGTGCGAGCCGAGATGAAGCGTGTGACCTGGCCCAGCGGCAAGGAAGTTCGCCTGGCCACCGTGGTGGTTCTGATTACTCTGGTCGTGGTCACGGGCTATATCGCCATCGTGAATATGTTGCTGAATCTAATTTTTCAGCAAAACCCGACCGGAGTTGGAATGTAAGGTGAACCGATGAGAGTTTTGCCGAAACCAGCAAGGTAAGCAAGACTTTCATCAACGAACGCTCAACAGTTTAAGAGGAGTCCTGGGAATGTCTGAGATCGTCGAGAACACGCCCACCAGTTCCGAGCCGGAAGTGAGCGAAGAAGCCCCCCGCGACCCGCGGGTGCAGTGGTATGTCGTGCACACCTATTCGGGCTACGAGAACAAGGTCCGCGAAGACCTGCTGCGTCGCATCGAGTCGATGAACATGAAAGACTTCATCTTTCAGGTTCTCGTGCCTACCGAGGAGGAGCTCGAGTTCAAGGATGGCAAGAAGAAGACCGTCCAGCGCAAGATTTATCCGGGCTATGTGTTCGTGGAGATGATCCTCACCGACCGCTCCTGGGCGGTGGTGCGTCACACGGCCAACGTGACCGGCTTCGTGGGCTCGGGCAATCCCGGTGCCAAGCCGGTTCCTTTGCCCGAGGAAGAGGTTCGGCGGGTGCGCCAGTTGATGGGTATGGAAGCGCCCACTCGCGTCAAGATCGACCTGGCCGTGGGCCAGGGCGTGCGGGTCATCCACGGCCCCTTCCAGGACTTCCACGGTCTGGTGGAAGAGGTCAACCCCGAAAAAGAAAAAGTGCGCGTGCTGATCTCCATCTTCGGCCGCGAGACCCCCGTCG
Organism: Candidatus Xenobia bacterium; assembly: GCA_045863235.1. GTDB lineage: Bacteria > Vulcanimicrobiota > Xenobia > Xenobiales > QWHO01 > QWHO01. Next base: position 25,514 of record BTUM01000057.1, read on the forward strand.
AGCTGGATTTCAGCCAGGTCGAGAAGCTCTAAATACGTACGAGGTGTTAGCGAGAAATGGCTAAGAAGCTGAAAGCGATCGTCAAACTGCAGGTGCCCGCTGGCAAAGCCAACCCGGCTCCTCCGGTCGGCCCCGCCCTGGGCCAGCACGGCGTCAACATCATGGAGTTCGTCAAGCAGTACAATGAGCGGACGGCCTCCCAGGTGGGCATGATCATCCCCGTCGAGATCAGTATCTTCGAGGACCGCTCGTTCACGTTCGTGACCAAGACCCCTCCGGCCAAGACTTTGCTCTTGAAGGAAGCGGGGTTGGACAAAGGCTCGGGCGAGCCCAACAAGAAGAAGGTCGGCAAGGTGACGCGGGCTCAGGTCAAGAAGATCGCGGAGATCAAGATGCCCGATATCAACGCTCTCGACATGGCCGGCGCGATGAAGATCATCGAAGGCACTGCCCGCAGCATGGGAATCGAAGTCGAAGGGTAACTCCCTTCAACAGACGTGGAAGGCTCACCGAGCCGTCTGACCACAAGGAGGAACAATCCGGATGCCTACCAAGACCAAGAAATACGTCGACGCCTGCAAGCAGTTCGACGCCAATACCCTCTACAGCCCCGAGGAGGCGCTCGAGATCGTCAAGAAGATCGCGTTCGCCAAGTTCAACGAGACGGTCGAGGCCCACATCAAGCTCGGCATCGATCCGCGCAAATCCGATCAGACCGTGCGAGGCACCACGGTATTGCCTCATGGCACCGGCAAGACCCCGCGCGTGATCGTCTTCACCAAGGGCGACAAGATCCAGCAGGCTGAGGCGGCCGGCGCCGACGAGGCCGGGGCCGAGGAACTGGTCGCCAAGGTGAAGGGTGGCTGGAGCGAGTTCGATATCGCCGTGGCCTCGCCCGACATGATGGGCCTTCTGGGCAAGGAGCTGGGCCGCGTGCTCGGCCCGCGCATGCCCAACCCCAAGGCCGGCACGGTCAACCCGGACGTGGCCAAGGCCGTGGCCGAGCTCAAGTCGGGCAAGGTCCAGTACCGAACCGACAAGCTGGGCATCGTGCACTCGCCCATCGGCAAGGTCAGCTTCGAGGCAGAGCAGCTCACTCAGAACCTGCGCACACTGATGGATGCATTGGTGCGTGCCAAGCCGGCCACCGCCAAGGGCACCTACATCCGCTCGGTCTATGTGACCCCCACCATGGGCCCGGCGGTGCGCATCGATCCAGCCCGCGCAGCCGTTGCCGTTGCGGCCAAACAGTAAACTGTCGCTGGAATTGACAAGCAAAGGTGCCTGAGCTATTATAATGCTCGTCGCTCGAGGGCGACGAGCCGTTCGTGGGGCTGTAGCTCAGCTGGGAGAGCGCTTGCATGGCATGCAAGAGGCCGTCGGTTCAAGTCCGTCCAGCTCCACCATAAGGCACAGGACCCAGAGGGGCCTGCCGCGAGGCAGGCCCCTTTAAGTATGCCGGGGTGAAAACGTGAAGAAACTTCCTCTACCTGGAGGAACTGTTCGACCCTGAAAGAATAGCTTTAGCTGTTCCACCCGGGTGGCCGGGATGAGCAGGCCCCGACAAAACTTTTTTTGGCCGGGGCCATTGATGCCGTTTCCAGGGCAGGGGATCTCTGGCCCAGTTCAGAATGGGGCCCCCGACCCTGTTGGCACGTTGGCTGACGAAAGCGAGATGGTGACCGAATATGGCTTACAGGCCCTGTAGATTCCGAAGTTCGGTGCTGGGTGTTTTCCAGTGCGAAAAGCACATGTTTCAGCACAGTTACCCGGAAATCTACAATGAGCTTTATGAGTTCTGCCTCGAGAACGTCCCCGACCGTTTTTGCGGTTACGTGGACTTCGGGTTCAGTCTCGAAGGGGAGACCCCCCGCATCTTCATCAACTGCACTCATCCCTACCAGAGCCGTCCCTTGAAGAGCTTTCGAGACTGCATCGAAGAGTGCGACTACCACGACAAAGAGGGCGAATCCCTCGGATAACCAGGGCCCGGAAGCATCCGGGCTCTTTGCTTTTTCAAGCAGGTGGCCCCCTGTCCGGGAGAGAATGGAATTCGGACTTGCCTGCAAACATGCGACTTCTTCAGCAGTCTCGAACTCGAATACTCTTCATCCTTCCCCGCGAGGACGCACCTCATGGTCGGCGCTGAAGTGGCCCTGGCTCCCTTCGTTGCGCGCCGCGAGTATTTCGGCTGCTTGATCTATGATCGGGCGCACAGCGACTACATCCCGTTTGATCAGGATGCTACCGAGATCTTCCTGCGCAGCCAGACCCAGACCCTGGATGAGATCTACCGCGACCTGTCCGACAAGGTGACCCGCCAATCGTTCGACCAGTTCATCCAGCTTTGCAGCAGCATCGAACTGATGAAGAACGGCACCTTCCAGGGCACCTTCATCGAATCCACCTCCCACGAGCGGCTCAAGCATCTTTCGGCTCCCACCATGATCTACTTGCAGCTGACCCGCTACTGCAACCTCGCCTGCAAGCATTGCTGGGCCGAGGCGGGCGTGGCCCGGCCCCGAGAGCTGACCATTCTCGAGGTGCGCGACCTGATCGATCAGATGGCCGCCATGGGCACCTTCAAGCTGCGCCTGGGCGGGGGTGAGCCACTGGGCCGCGGGGACTGGGCCGACATCGTGGCTCACGCCAACTCGAGGGGTATCCGGGTCAGTCTCTCCACCAACGCCACCATGGCCACCAAGGCCGTGGCCGAGAGGCTGGCTGAGCTCGACATCGAGTCGATCAAAGTCAGCCTCGAGGCGGGTAGCGAGAAGAGCTATGACTACATCCGGGGCGATCGGGCCTATCGCAAGGCGATTCGGGGAATCAAGAACCTGATCGAGCTGAGCAAGGCGCCGGTGTACTTCCACGTCGTCTTGCAGAAGGACAATCTCACCGAGATCCCTTCCCTGGTCAAGACCGCCGAGAAGCACGGAGTCTCGCGCATCGTCTTCGACGTGGTGGTTCCCGTCGGCCGAGCCAAGGAGAACCCCCGCATCCTCCTCACTCCCGATGAGGCGAGCTCGGCGCTCGACCTGGCCCGGCGTATCGGTGAGACCAGTCGAGTGGAGGTCGAGGTGGCCGCCCGGGTGCCTCCTCCCTACCAGAAGAAGCGCGTCTTCGAAGGCTTCGGTTGCGAATGTGGCCACGTTCACTGTCATATCAGCTCGGAGGGCGTCGTCTCGGCCGGGGGCTTTGTCAGCCATCTCCTGCCCGGCGGCTCGATTCGCGAGAAATCCCTGGCGGAGCTGTGGGAGAACGGTCAGGGGTTCAAGCTCCTGCGTGGCAACCCGGGCAACAATGTCTGCAAGCGCTGCAACTACTACCGCTCGTGCCGAGGAGGATGCCGCACGCGCACCTACGCAACCATCGCGGCCCTCACCGAGCCCGATCCGCTCTGCCTGATCGCTCGCGACACGCCGCCGGCGGGCTGATGGAACCGACCTCCAAAGCGCTTGCACGCCTCATTCTGCCCGATTGCCCGGGCTGCGACGAAGGTGTGGCGGTGGAGAACCTTGCCCCCAATGAGCTGACAAGGTGCCCAAACTGTCACAGCACGCTGTTGCTCGTTCGCATTGATGGAGTCTTGATGTTTCTGCGCGATGGTTGGGTTTGAGTGGCTCGAACGAGGACGCCTGGCGTCGCATGGAGAACGTTAACAGCGCCGTTCGCGCAGAGTTCCTGCGCGCGGCTCGGGAATCCATCGAGCCAGTGAGGAGTCATTCGTGAGCCAGCGCAAGCACGTCCCCCCCGAAGTTGCGGAGGAGATCGCCCGAGCGAACCGGGTTTTGCTGGTTTCTCACATCGGACTGGACGGTGACCACCTGGGCTGCATGATCGCCCTGCACTCGGCTCTGGAGAAGATGGGCAAACAGGTGGTTGCCTACCTGCCCGAGTCGGTGCCTGACAACTTCCAGTTCATGAAAGGCATGGAGCGCCTTTCGCCCACCTTGCCGATGGAGCGCTTCGACCTGCTCATCGCCCTCGAGTGCCCCGAGATGCACCGCTTCCCCAAGGGTTTCGACTACAAGAGCTCGGCCGAGCGGGTGCTCAACATCGATCATCATCCCGACAACCAGATGTACGGCGATGTGGTCTGGGTGGAGCCGCAGATGGGCTCGTTGGGTGAGATGGTGTTCGACCTGCTGGAGGTCATGGAGGTCCCCTTCGATGACACCATCGCGGTCGCTCTCTACACGGCCATCTTCAGTGACACTGGCTCGTTCCAGTACTCGCGGGTGACTCCCCGCACCCATCAGCGTATCGCGCGCTTGCTCGAGTTCGACGTCAACACCGATCTGGTGGGTCGGTCCCTGTACCGGCAGCTTCGCTTTGAAGCCATGAAGCTGCTCGGAATCGTGCTGCAGAACACAACCCGGTCCGAGGACGGACGGTTGATCTGGGCCGAGATCCCCTGGGCCGAGATGCAGCGTTACCAGGTTCAGCCCGAGGACACGCTCTACTTCGTCGACCAGCTCGATACCGTGAAGGGAGCCGAAGTGGTCATGCTCTTCCGCGAGCTCGAGGACGGTCGGGTCAAGGTCAGCATTCGCTCGCGCCACTATCCGGTCAACCAGGTCGCGGCCAGCTTCGGAGGGGGAGGCCACGCAAAGGCCGCCGGCTGCGTGGTGGAAGGGGCCCTGGGTCAAGTCAGCGGCAAGGTGGTCAAAGCCATGAGTGAGTCTTTGAGCCAGTCCATCCTCCAGGACCGCGACACCTTGCCCAGCTCCCCGGCAGTTTCCGCTCTCAAGCGAGGCTGACCCCTGCCTACCTTCGCGGTGCATACCCTGGGTTGCCGCGCCAACCAGTCCGACTCCGAGCGGCTGCGCGAGATCCTTTTGGGGGCGGGCTTCCAGGAGGTGGAGTTTTCCCAGCCTGCCGATGTGCGCGTGGTCAACACCTGCACGGTAACCTCCGAGGCCGATCGAAAATCGGCCCAGGTTGTGCGGCGCGGGCTGCGGCTGGGGGGGCAGGTGGTGGCCACCGGCTGCGCCGTGGCCGCCCGGGGAGGCCTGGCTGGAGGCCGGTTGCCCGGCTCGGTGTTGCGCCTTCCTCCGGCTCAGAGCGAGCGGCTGCTCAGTCTGATCGGGGCCGACAATTGTCCCAGTACGCAGCTGGTCGACCAGGACACGGTCAAGGTGCGCACCCGGGCTCTGCTGCGGGTGCAAGATGGCTGTGACCAGTTCTGCACTTTCTGCATCGTGCCTTACGTACGGGGGCGAAGTCGCAGCTTTCCCGTCGAGCAGCTGGTGGAGGAGGCCCGCCGGCTCGAGCGGGCCGGCTATCGCGAGGTGGTGCTGACCGGCATTCACCTGGCCGTCTGGGGCCGCGAGCTTGGCCTTGATCTGTCTCACCTGCTCGAGGCACTCCTTTCGGCCACCAGCCGGGTTCGCTTCCGGCTCAGCTCGATCGAGCCCGATTGCTTCCCGGTAGCTCTCTTCGAGCTGATGCGGCGACACCCCGAGCGGGTCTGCCCGCACCTGCACCTGGCCCTGCAGCACGCCAGCGACCGTGTGCTCGAGCGCATGCACCGCGACTATGACCAGGCCCACTTCAGCCGGCTGGTGGAGGCATTCTTCGCCATTCCCGGGGCCTGCCTCACCAGCGATGTCATGGTGGGCTTTCCGGGCGAGAGCGAGGAGGACTTTGCCATCCTCAAGCGCTATCTGCGCGACCGGCCCTTCTTTCGGCTGCATGTTTTCCCCTACAGCCCCCGGCCGGGGACGGCCGCTGCCCGTTTTCCCGATCAGGTTCCGGTGGAGGTGCGCAATCGCCGGCGCGACGAGCTCCTGGCCCTGGGGGAGCGCAAGCGATTGGCCTATCTCCGGGCCCAGCGGGGCTGCGAGAGGGATGTTCTGGTGGAGGCTCCCGGCCCGCGCGACGGCACGATGGAGGGCTTGACCGAGAATTATGTCCCTGTCTTGTTGCGCGGTGGACCTGCGCTCAGAGGCCACCTTCTGCGGGCGCGACTGGGGCGCGTGAGCGGGATGGCCGTGCAGGCTGCGCTTGTTCGAAAGGAGTTCCTGCCGGGCTCTTGAATTGCCGGCCCTCAATGGCCGGTCTATTTGATAAGTTTCGGGTCAACCGACCCAAGGTGGATCAAAGTCGCAGTGATGAGACGCAGCGGGCGGAGCTTCCCTCCGATCTCTGGATCAAGTGCTCTGACTGCGGCAACGCGATGTATCGCAAGGTCTTCCTGGATAACCTGAAGGTCTGCGACAAGTGTGGCTTCCACCACAAGCTCACCGCCCACGAGCGGCTCGAGCTGCTGGCCGACCCGGGCAGCTTTGAAGAGTGGGACAAGGGCCTTTTCTCCGGCAACCCGCTGGGCATCGAGGGGGAGTACCTCGAGAAACTGGTCAGCGATCGCAAGAAGACCGGACTGGAAGATGCCGTGCTTTCGGGCAAGATCGAGTTGACCGGCATTCCTGTGGGTATCGCCATCATGGACTTTCATTTCCGAGGCGGCTCGATGGGCTCGGTGGTGGGGGAGAAGATCACCCGCATGCTCGAGCGCAGTGGAGAGCTGCGTGTCCCCGCCCTGGTGGTCACCTCTTCGGGCGGAGCTCGCATGCAAGAGGGAATGCTGAGCCTGATGCAGATGGTGCGCACCTCGGCGGCGGTTCGGCGCCTGAACGACCTGGCCGTGCCCTACTTTTGCCTGCTGACCGATCCGACCACCGCGGGCGTGGCCGCCTCGTTCGCCGCTCTGGGCGACGTAATCGTGGCCGAGCCCCGCGCCATCATTGGATTCTCGGGGGCACGGGTGATCGAGCAGACCATCCGTCAGAAGCTGCCGCCCGGATTTCAGACCTCCGAGTTCTATCAAAAGCACGGTTTTATCGACATGGTCGTGCCGCGCCCGGAGCTCCGAGCCACCATGGCGCGCCTGATCGGAATGTTCGCCCAACCCGCGCTGGAGTCGCCCGCATGAGTATGATCTTGGAAGTCGAGAAGCCCTTGCTGGAATTAGAGAACAAGATCAAGGAGCTCAAGGAGGTCAACCTGACCGGCCGGGTGGATCTCTCCTCGGAGATCCGGTTGCTCGAGCGCAAGGCCGAGCAGCTCAAGAAGAGCATCTACGAGAATTTGTCGGCCTGGGACCGGGTCCAGATCGCCCGCCATTCGGCCCGTCCGGGGACGCTCGATTACATTCAGGCGCTGTTCACCGACTTTATGGAGCTGCACGGTGACCGGCTGTATGCCGATGACCCGGCCATCGTGGGCGGCCTGGCTCGCTTCGAGGGGCGCAGCTGCGTGGTGGTCGGCCACCAGAAGGGGAAAGGGACCAAGGACAATCTTGCCCGCAATTTTGGCATGCCCAACCCCGAGGGCTTCCGCAAGGCGGGCCGTCTGATGAGCCTGGCCCATCGCTTCAAGTTGCCCATCTTCACCTTCATCGACACGCCTGGCGCCTACCCCGGCATCGAGGCCGAGGAGCGCGGCCAGTACGAGGCCATCGCCAGCAACATCGCCCTGATGACCGAGTTGGGCTCGCCCATCGTGACTGTGGTCATCGGCGAGGGCGGCAGCGGTGGAGCGCTGGGAATCGCGGTGGGCGACCGGGTCCTGATCCTGGAAAACTCGGTCTACTCGGTCATCTCCCCGGAAGGCTGCGCTACCATCCTGTGGCGGGATGCGAGCAAGGCCGAGAAAGCCGCCTCCTGGTTGGGTCTGACCTCGGACAAGCTGCTCAAGCTGGGGCTCGTGGACGAGGTGCTGAGCGAGCCTCTCGGTGGGGCTCATCGCGAGATTGAGAATGTTTATGAGACGGTGCGCGGCGCGCTGAGACGGCACCTGGGTGAGCTGTTGCTCTGGACTCCGGCCGAGCGGGTCACCTCCCGTTACGCCAAATATCGCAGGATGGGCGTCGTGCTCGAGCAAGCTCTGACCCCATGAGGCCGACCCGGACCCGTATCGTTTGCACGATCGGCCCTGTTTCGTGCACCGAGGAGATGCTGCGCAGCCTGATCGGAGCCGGCATGGACGTGGCCCGGCTCAACTTCTCCCACGGCACCCACGAATGGCATGCCGAGCGTATCGAGCTGATCCGCCGGGTCGCTCAGGAGTTGGGGGAGCCGGTGGCCATTTTGCAGGATCTGTGCGGCCCCAAAATCCGCCTGGGCAAGGTTGCCGAGGGCACCGTGCTGACTGCCGGAGCGCCCTTCGCGCTGACCACCGAGGAGTGTGAAGGCGACGCGCGGCGGGCCACCATCACCTACCCATCGCTGCCGGCCGAAGCGCGGCCCGGAGACCCGATTTTGCTCGACGACGGTCTGCTCGAGCTGGTGGTGACAGAGAACACCGCCACCGAGGTGCGAACGCGGGTGGTGGAGGGAGGGCCACTTTCTTCTCGCAAAGGGGTCAATCTTCCCAACACCCGTCTGTCGGTCCCCGCCATGACCGAAAAGGACGCCGTGGACTTGCGCTTCGGGCTCGAGCACGGCGTGGACTATGTGGCGCTCTCGTTCGTGCGCCAGGCAAGCGATCTGGTGCCTGTGCGGGCCATCATGAGCGAGCTGGGCATCTATCGCCCGGTGGTGGTCAAGATCGAGAAGCGCGAGGCGGTCGACAACCTCGAGAGCATCGTGGCGGCGGCCGACGCCATCATGGTCGCCCGGGGTGACCTGGGCATCGAGGTGCCCATCGAGGAAGTGCCCATCATCCAGAAGCGCACCATCCGACTCTGTCGGCGCTACGAACGACCCGTCATCACAGCCACCCAGATGCTGGACTCCATGATCAGAAATCCCCGGCCCACCCGGGCCGAGGCCACCGATGTGGCCAATGCCATCCTGGATGGCACCGATGCGGTCATGCTGAGCGGTGAAACGGCCAGCGGCCAGTATCCGCTGCAGTCAGTCCAGGTCATGGACCGCATCGCGCGGGAGGCCGAGCAGCTGGTGGAGTTCGTGCCTGACATCGACCCGGTGGTGGAGTCCGACAGCGACCACCTCGTCAACTCGGTCGCCCTGGGCACCTGCCGCCTGGCTCAACAGCTCAAGGCCAGCGCCATCCTGGCCTGCACAACCTCGGGACGCACCGTGCAGGCCATCGCGCGCCACCGACCGGGCTGCCTGGTGGTGGGCATCACCGCCGAGCCGGAGATTGCCCGCCAGTTGAACCTTGTCTTTGGCGTACGTCCCCTGGTCATCGCCCAGTACGCCACCACCGAAGAGCTGATGCACGCATCCGTTCAGGCCGCTCGGGCGGCCGAGCTGGTTCATTCGGGGGACACGGTGGTGTTGGCGGCCGGCTTCCCTCCCGGCAGCCCGACCAACCTGGTGCAGGTCGCTCAGCTCGGGACATGACAGGAACCGGGCTGGTCTTTGAGGAATATTCTTCAAATGACCCGTCACGTTTCCGTTGAGACGCGTTCCAGCGAAGAATCCATCGAGTCCCCCGCCTTCCGGCACGGCCGTTCCCTCATCAGCTTGCTGCTCCTGGTGGCGCTGGCCGCGGTGGGCTACAATTTCTACTTTCTGTGTGCCCGCAAGCAGGCGGCCCACGAGGCGAAACTCACCGAGATCGACCGACTGGAGTCCGAGCTGGCTGTGCTCGAGCAGCAAAACAAGATTCTGACCGAGCGGGTGGCTTATCTGCGCACCGACGCCGGGGTGGAGGAGGTCGCCCGCGAGAAGCTTGGCCTGGTGCGCAAGGACGAGGTGGCTTTCGTGGTGGTGCCGGCACTCAGCTCCGAATCACCCGACGCACCGGTCTACGTCCCCCGCCCTCCGGCCCGCAAACCGACCTTGATGCAGCGGGCCCTGCACGCCATCTTCGAACCCGGATTTCCTCGACAGTAGCGCCGTTCTCGGCGGTTGACGGTGGGCTTGATCGGGCGCTATACTGAAGGCCTGAGACATCTTCGTTCAGAGGACGTTTTTTTCGATGGCCCTTGAGGTCGGTTCCATCGTCGAGGGTACGGTGACCGGCATCACCAACTTTGGGGCCTTCGTCGAGTTGCCGGAAGGGCACACGGGACTGGTGCACATCTCTGAGGTGGCCGATACCTTTGTCACCGACATCCGTCAGTATGTACAGGAGCGCTCTGTCATTCGCGTGAAGGTGTTGAAGCTCAACGACAAGGGCAAGTACGACCTCTCCATCAAGCAGGTCGCGCATCCCGAGCCGGCCACTCCTCCAGCCTTTCGTGCGCCTCGTGGGAAACGGCCCCGCCAGGGGGACCATTCGGGGAATCCCCACTTTGAGGAGATGCTGCAACGCTGGAAGAAAGACTCCGATGAGCGGCAGTTAGACGTCAAGCGTCACAACGAAGGGAAACGCGGCCGAGGCCGCAGCCGCTAACAAACGCGGGAGTGGCGAAATGGCAGACGCACGGGACTTAAAATCCCGGGCCGCAAGGCGTGCGGGTTCGAGTCCCGCCTCCCGCACCAACTCTTCTACGCCCACCGATCTTCTGCTGAAAATCTTGGGATGATTTTCCGACCGGATCGAGAACCCGGCGCCTCATGAAGAAGCTGCTGCTCGCCCTCCTGCTCTGCCTGGCCAGCCCCCTTGTGGCCCAGGATTCGCCCGACCCCTGGCCCAAGACGGCCCAGGCGGCCGGGGCTACCTTCACCATGTATCAGCCCCAGCTTGAAAAGTGGGATGGGGTCACCTTCGTGGGTCACGCGGCGGTGGCCGTGCAGCCTTCGGGGTCTGAGCAGCCCACCTACGGTGCCATCAACCTCAGCGCCAGCACCCAGGTGAATCGCGTTACCCGCACGGTGCACTTCGACAACGTGGCCGTTACTCGGGTCAACTTCCCGTCTGCCCCGGATCAGGCAGCCACCTATCAGCAGGCTCTTCAGGGGTTGCTCCAGGGCAAAGAGTCCGTAATGCCCCTGGATCGCCTGGAGTCCGAGCTGGCCATCCAGGACGCTCAAAACCAGGCTCGGGCGGTACCGGTGCTGAACCCGGTTCCCAGCATTGTGTTTGCCACTCAACCCACCGTGCTGGTGACTGTGCAGGGCCAGCCCAGTTGGGGCCTGGTGACCGGCACCACTCTACAGCGCCTCATCAATACCCGGGCCCTGGTGCTCAAGGATGCCTCCGGAGCCGTCTACGTGCACGTGCTGGATGGCTTTTTGCAGGCCCCCGGGTTGTCCGGTCCCTGGATGGTCTGCGACCAACCTCCCGCCGACGCCGCGACGACTGCGCAAAAGCTGGCGACTGCAGGCGTGGTCGACTTGTTGCAGGCGCCCCCCGACACGACCGACCCCCCGACTCTGGCCAGCCATCCCCCTCAGGTTCTTGTGGCCACCAGTCCTACCGAATTGATTGTGACTCAGGGTCAGGTTCAGTGGCAGCCCCTGGATGGCACCAACCTGCTCTACATCTCCAATACCAGCGGCAACGTTTTCAAGAGTCTCACCGACCAGCAGACCTATGTGCTGGTCACGGGACGCTGGTTCCGGGGCCCCGGGCTGGCCGGGCCCTGGCAGTACGTGGATGCGACCCTGTTGCCAGCAGACTTCGAGACCATCCCCGACGACAGTCCCAAGGAGAACGTCAAAGCCTGCATTCCTGGCACGGTGCAAGCCCAGGAGGCGTTGATCGCCAACCAGATCCCCCATACCGCCACGGTGACTGCAGGTCAGACGACCTTCATTCCCCAGTTCGACGGAACGCCGACCGTAGTTCCCATTCGGGGCACCTCGTTAAGCTACGTGGCCAACAGCCCGACTCCCATTCTGGTCCTCCAGTCAGGCCAGGTCTATGCCTGCTCCAACGGAGTGTGGTTCCAGGCCGCCCAGGTGAAGGGCCCGTATACCGTGGCTCGCTCGGTGCCAGCCGTGATCTACTCCATTCCTACCAGCTCTCCGTTGCACTATGTGACCTACGTAAAAGTCTACAACGCCGATTCTGGCCAGGTCGTGGTGGGATATACTCCCGGCTACATGGGGTCGGCCGTGGACAGCGACGGCGTGGTGGTTTACGGCACCGGCTACGACTATGATCCCTACGTGACCGACGATGTCTGGTATCCTGTTCCGACCACCTACGGCTACGCCGCCAACATGGCCTGGACTCCAGGCACCGGCTGGGCCTTCGCCATGGGCATGGGCTGGGGGATCGCCGCTTCCAACTGGTACGACTGGGGCTGGGGCACCATGCCCTACTGGGGCCCCTGGGGCTATCACTACTGGGACCGCGGCGCCTATGTCGGGGCACGGGGAGCGGCTTACTGGGGCCCGGGTGGCTGGGCCTCCACCACCGGCAACGTCTATTCACGCTGGGGCAACACCGGCGTGGTGACCCGCGACTCGGCAGGCTTCAACGCCTGGACCGGCAACCAGTGGAATACCCACGTGGGAGCCTCTTACAACTCGACCACCGGACGGATTTCGGCCGGGCAGAGCGGCACGGTGCAGAACGTCTACAGCGGCAACTGGGCCAGCGGCGCCCGGGGAGGCACCTACAATCCGACCACCGGTCGGGTCACGACCGCCGGCGCGGCCACCGGCTCACAGGGTAACACCATTGCCGGCGGCACGACCTACAATCCGCGCACCGGTACGGGCACCGGAGTGGTGGACGTGAACAACAACGTCTACGCCGACCACAACGGCAACGTCTATCGGAACACCGACAGCGGGTGGGAGCACTACAACAACGGCAGTTGGAACGACGTCAATCGCCCCGACCTGAACGCCCAGGCCCAGGCTCGCAGTTGGGGAGAGCAGCGTTCCAGCTCGTTTGGAGACTTCGGTGGCTACGGCGACCGCTCGGGCTTCGGGCAGCGTTCGGGCTTCTCGGGTCGAGCCGGTGGATTTGGAGGCTTCGGGGGCTTCCGAGGGGGCCGGCGTTAAACTAACTCCCGTCTTCCTGGTCCATGATGGTAAGCTCGGCCTCGAAGCGCTCGCGTTTGGCAAGTCGCTCGGCCTGCACATGCTCAGACTCCACGTGGCTGATGTGAAAGCCAGGGGGGAGGGCGTCGAAGAGAGCCCGCACGTACTCCAGCGACTCGGCCGGGGCCACCTCCTTCACCCGGGTCAAGAGCTCGCCCCGCCCATCGGTCTCGTAGTGGACGAAGCCCAGCGAGCGTAAGTCGGCTTCGGTGAGGCCCCCGGGAAACTCGCCTTCCAGTCGGACCTGGCCGCCCTCGACCAGCACCCGAGCCACCTCCTGGTTGTTCGAGTCGCTGATGGACACGACCATGGCCTTCACCGGGCTGCTCCCAGGTGCAGGGGGTGCTCGTCAAAGGCGCTGGCTTCTCGAGCCAACTCGGCCAGAGCGTTGCTGCGCTGGAAGAACGCGCACAGCGCTCCCAGGTGGAAGGCGTCCAAACGGGGCAGGCCGATGGTTAAGTATCCGTCACTGGCCTGGCTTGCGATCGCCTGAGCGCGCAACCGGGGGAAGAGCTCGGCCAGTTTCTGGCCCGCCAGGGCAGCGGCAGCGGGCCAGCCAGGAACCTCGGGCACGGTGCTCTCATTCTTTACAACCTCGAGGGTGAGCACGGTGTTCAGGGTCTTCTCCCGATTGTGGCGTTGCCAGGGCTCGATCATCCAGCGGTCGGAGTTGAGCCCGGCCCGGGTGGGCAACAGGGAGCCGCCGGCCAGCAGGTAACGCCACAGATTGGCCAGCCCCTCCCAGCGCGGGCCCTCGGTCCACAGCAGCTCCACCGTGCGCCCGGCCTCGATGGCTGCCAGGCGAGTCGTCGCGTAGGCCATGGCGGGGTTCTCCTCGAGCGATTTGGATTCCATTCCACGAATTTGAGAGCGAGCCCCCTCCGCCACCTGCAGCACGTCGAAGCCGCAGGCCGCCAGGGGCATCAGGCCGGCGGCTGTGTACATTGCCGAGCGTCCGCTCAGCCCGGGTGATACCGGCAAGAGACGATACCCCTCGTGCCCGGCCAGTTGGATCAGCTCGCCGCAGTCGCCGTCGGCGGCCACGACGATACGGCGCTGGGCTTCGGCCGGGCCGTGCCGCTGGCGCACCAGCTGGCGTACCAGGGCGGTGGCGGCGGCCGTCTCGGCCGAGAGCGGGCCCTGCCCGGCCACGACCAGGCTGAGGCGACGATCGGTCAACTGGCTCAGCTCGCCCAGCGCGTTGGGGTCGAGATTGTCTCCCGCGAAGAGCACCTCGAATCCGTCGTCCAGGGGCGAGCGCAGGGTTTCCAGCAGTCCGCGGGCGGCCAGCGAGGTTCCCCCGGTGGCCACGAAGATGAGAACGTCGCTGTTGGCTCTCAGCTCGCTGGAAACGCTCTTGATCTGCTCGATTTCTGCGTCGCGAAGCGAGAAGGGGGCATTGAGGCGCAGGGCCAGGGGACGGCTCGACTTGAGGATCTCGTCGAGCTTCTCGGGGACCCCGGCCAGCGCGGAGGTTGACGCGAGCCAGCCCTCAGGCAGATGCTCGGTGGACAGGGTGATGAGCGAGCGTCGCTTGGGTGTGGCCATGGCTTGAAGTCAGTTCCACCTGTCCCGGCCCGCGCCCTGCGGTCGCCCAGGAAATTCCGAAGTCAGAAGCCGCGGCCGGGAATGCCCATCACGGGCGGAGCTGCATCACTAGCGTCGGCATGCAGCCTGGTCTTGCGGGGACGGGCTGAAAGGATGTTGGCGCTCTGAGCCTTACGCTCGAAGATCTCGTTGACCTTGCCGCTGTCGATGAGTTGCAGGAAGATTCTCACCGCGTCGGGATCGAACTGAACTCCTGCATTCTTGCGCAGCTCCTCGATCGCTTGCTCGATCGGCATGCCTTTGCGGTAGGGACGGTCGCTGGTCATGGCGTCGAACGAGTCGGCCACGCAGAGAATACGGCCCTGCAGCGGGATCTGCTCACCCTTCAGGCGATGCGGATAGCCGCCGCCGGTCCATTGCTCGTGGTGGTGCAAGATGCCAGGGAATACCTTGTGGAAGGCCTTGACCGGCTGCATGATTTCCACCCCATACTCGGGATGGCGCTTCATCTCGGCAAACTCCTCATCGGTCAGCCGACCGGGCTTATTCAGAATGTGGTCGCGGATGCGGATCTTGCCGATGTCGTGCAGCAGCCCCGCGTAACGGATGTTCTCGACGTCGTCGGGAGACAGGCCCATGCCCTCGGCGATCAGCACCGAGTACTCGGTGACCCGCTCGGAGTGGCCACGCGTGTAGGGGTCGCGGGCGTCGATGGAGTTGGCCAGGGCTTTGATGGAGTTGACGAAGAGATTCTGCAACTCATCGTGCAATTCGGCGTTCGAGATCGAGACGGCCGCGACCGCCGCCAGGCGGCTGGCCAGAGCCAGGTCTTCCGTGTTGAAGTCGCTACCGTCCTTCTTGCCGCGCACGTTGAGCACGCCCACCACCTTGTCCTGGGTGATCAGGGGCACGCACAGGGCCGAGGCCAGATCGGCCGAGGCGGTGAGGTCGTCGTGGTCGTGGCGACCGTGGGGGAGGAGGGCGGGTTTTCGCTCGAGGGCTACCCGGCCGGCAATGCGCTCGCCCAGCTTGACGCGGGTGCGCTTGATCACGTCGTCGGGCAACCCGTGAGCGATGCGGATGGAGAGCTCCTGGGTCTGATCGTCGAGCAACATGACCGAGGCGGCCTTGGCCTCGAGAAGCTCGGTGGCGTGGAAGAGCACCTGGGGCAGGATTTTTTCGAGCTCGAGGCTGGAGTTCAGGGCGTTGCCGACCTCGTGGAGGGCTTTGAGCTCGTTCACCTGCCGTTTGACCTGCTCATAAAGCTGGGCATTGTCGATGGCCGAGGCGGCGTGGCTGGCCAGGATCGTGAGTACCTTCAGGTCCTGCTCGGAGAAGTCTCCGCCGCCGCGGCGGCCGCTCAAGTTGAGAACCCCGATGCAGCGATCCTTGACGATCAAAGGCACGCACATGGCCGATTCGATCTCGTTGGAGGGTCGCTCGAAGCGGGTGTCATCGTCGCGGATGCCCTTTTTGAGCAGGCGGGGGCGACCTTCCTGGGCCACCCAACCGCTGATACCCTCACCCAGGTTCACCCGGGTGGTGGTCACGATCTGCTCGTCGAGACCCTGAGCCACCAGCATCTTCAGCTCGGAGCGTACCTCATCGAGCAGCATCAGGCTGCCGTTCTCGGCTTCGAGCAAGGAGATCGCGTGGTCGAGCACCTTGCGCAGCACCTCCTCGAGCTGGAGGGTGGAGCTGATGGCGGTGCCCACCTCGTAGAGAGCCGCCAGAGTGGAGAGACTGCGGCTCTGCCGCTGTTGGTCCTGGAAAATCTGAGCCGTCAGCTCGGCCAGCGAGATGATCATGTCTCGCCCGCGGGCCACGTCCAGGGGCACCGGCGCAGGGTGCTTGAGCAGCGCCTCTTTGAATTCGGGCTCGCTCATTTGGAGAAGGTTGCACAGTTCCTCGCGCTGGCTGGCCGAGGGGGGCACTTCCCAGACCGGCCCGCCCATCACGTAAGCCAGAACGCGCCCCTCGAAGACCACCGGCTGGATCAGGAACTGCAGCCTTCCGGGGCCTTCGGCGACCCGAAACACTCCGTTGCTGCTAACGATCATCTGCTTGAAGATGTGCCGCGCTTCCAGCAGCCGGGGGTGGATGAGATCGCCGGGATGGCTGTAGTGGGCGACCAGCGCCGCTGTCGGGGAACAGACGGTTAGCGACAGCCCGGTGGCCAGGCTGAGCGTCTGTTGAAACTTTTCCAGGGGTTTTAAGTTGAGGTTCAGATCCAAGCTTTCAATCCCCTGGGTCGCCTCAGCGCCCACTGTCATTCGTCCGTCCCTTCCGGGCGCGGATCGACACAACCGCCATGATCCGCACTCAGTCTAGCACGCCCCCCGCACGACGAGCAATAAGACAAATGTGTCCCGGAGTGGTGAACCGGGAGGAGATCCTTGGCCTTTATCTCCCACTATTGTGATTCCTTGGGCGCGGAAGGGTTCCTGCAAACCCTTGGCCAAAGGAGTCCCCCGATGGGCTTCAATACCTCCGGCGACATCGTCTTAGCGCTGCTGCGAAAGGTCCCGCTGTTTGCCGGTCTGGAAGAGGACGACCTGCGGCATCTGGTGCGAATCTGCCACCGGAAACGTCATCCCCGCGGCACGGTGATCTTTCAGCAGGGCGATCCGGGCGACGAGTTCCTGATTTTGATCGAGGGCAGCGTCAAGGTCGAGCTGATGAACTCGGAAGGCAAGGAGCTCACCCTGACCATCCTGCAGCCCTTCCAGTTCCTGGGCGAGCTGGCCTTGCTCGACGACGTGCCCCGCTCGGCCACCGTGGTGGCTCTCGAGAACACCACCTTCCTGGTGATCAGCAAGGTGGACTTCTATCGCATGTTGGAAACCTATCCTGGCATCAGCGTGCCGATCTTGAAGCACTTGACCCGACGTTTGCGCATCCTGACCGACGACATCGCCAGCCTGGCCTTCATGGATGCCTACACGCGGGTAGCCCGCAAGCTGCTTTCTCTGGCCGAGGACATGGGCCAGAAGACCACCGAAGGCCACCTGGTCATCGAGCAGCCGCTCACTCATCAGGAGTTCGCCAATCTGGTCGGAACCACGCGCGAGACGGCCACGAAGATTCTCAACGAGATGAAAGAGCACGCTTTGATCTCCATCGCGCGTCACAAGATCTCCATCCTCGACCCTCGCGAGCTGGCCGTTCGAGCCAACTTCCCTTCCTTCAGTTGAACATTTCCTGCTGAGGGTTTTGCCCATCTTGTCGGGGGCGCCCGGGTTGAGAATTCATCGCCCGGGTCCACCCGTGGAGCTGGAAGTCTCGGCGGCTCGAAGCTCGATTCGGCGCCAAAATCCCTGCTCAGATCGGGTCGGTGCCGAGCGGCTCCTTGACTCCGGGCCCGGTATTTGTTAGTATCTTATCACAACTGAAACCGACACAAGGTACCCTGGCTCAGGTTGACAGAAACCATGGGCTAGGGTATTGACGTGTTCTGGGGGCATTTGGTAGAATGCCTCTTACGCCTGGAAAAGCGCACCCGAATTGACGCGAAGGGGTCTCAGGGTTGGCGGATCCTCTCCAAAGTGAGGATTTGCCCGGCAGTTTGGGAGCGAAAGCAGGCGTAAGGTGGACCCTGAAAGTTTTGACCAGGAATCGTCGCGACAGTCACTAGGTTGGTTTGAGAAGCGAGGCGGGCCCGCAAGGCTGACGCCTGGCTTTTTGTCATTTTTGCCAGAATAAAACGGAGGAAGCCCACTCCATGTCCACTCTCCGCCTGCAAAATCCGGAGAACGGCCGGGTGTCGTTCCAGAGTATCCAGAACGTGCTGGATCTCCCTAATCTGATCGAGCTGCAGCGGACCTCGTACGAGCTGTTCCTCAAAGAGGGGATCAAAGAAACGTTCGAGGACATCTCGCCTATCGAAGACTTCACCGGGAACCTCATCTTGGAGTTCCTGGACAACTCGCTGGACGCCCCGACGTACTCCACCGATGAGTGCCGCGACCGCGATGCCACTTATGCGCGCCCGCTCAAAGTACGAGTTCGGCTGATCACCAAGGAGGGCGGCGAGATCAAGGAGGTCAAGGAGCAAGAGATCTTCATGGGTGACTTCCCGGCCATGACCGAGAAGGGTACCTTCGTGATCAACGGCGCCGAGCGCGTGATCGTCAGCCAGCTGGTACGCTCGCCGGGCATCTACTACACCGACTCGCTGGATGTCACCGACAAGCGCACCTTCGGGGCCACCGTGATCCCGAACCGCGGCGCCTGGCTCGAGTTCCAGACGGACGCCAACAATATCATCTTCGTCAGCATCGACAAGGCCCGCAAGGTTCCGGCCACGGTGCTCATTCGCGCGTTGGGCTATTCCACCGATGACGAGATCCGTCAGTTGTTCGACTACGAGCCTCTGCTCGAGCCGACCCTGACCAAAGACCAGTTCTCGACCACCGAGGAAGCCCTCGTTGAGATTTACCGCAAGCAGCGCCCGGGCGACCCACCCACGGTGGAGAGCGCCCAGGCTCTGTTGCAGAACCTGTTTTTTACCTCCAAGCGCTACAACCTGGCCAAGGTCGGACGCTACAAGCTGTCTCGTAAGCTGGGCCTGAAGATCCAGAGCCCCGAGACGGGTGCCTTCCACAAGCCCGGGGTGATCGACGATCCGGATACCGGCAAGACGCTCGAGTATCCCCAGACCCTGACCAAGGAAGATGTCATCTCGGCAGTGCGCTACATGCTCGCGCTCATGAAGCGCGAGGTGCTCGAGAACCCACCTCCCGAGGGGGTCGAGGAGGGCGGCCTGCAGATTGAGTCCTATCGCGGCCTGTGGTGGCTCAAGGCCAAGAGCGACGATCGTTTCGACGTGATCGTGCGCGTGGACGACATCGACCACCTCGGCAACCGTCGCGTGCGGGCTGTGGGCGAATTGCTCCAGAACCAGTTCCGGGTGGGCCTGCTGCGCCTCGAGCGCGTGGTGCGCGAGCGCATGACCGTGCAGGACCTCGAGACGGTGACGCCTCAGGCACTGATCAACATTCGCCCGGTGGTGGCGGCTATCAAGGAGTTCTTTGGCTCCTCGCAGCTGTCGCAGTTCATGGACCAGACCAACTCTCTGGCCGAGCTGACCCACAAGCGACGCCTCTCGGCCCTCGGACCCGGCGGTCTGTCACGCGAGCGGGCCGGCTTCGAGGTTCGGGACGTCCACTACTCTCACTACGGCCGCATCTGCCCCATCGAGACTCCGGAAGGTCCCAACATCGGCCTGATCGGCTCGCTGGCCACCTACGGCCGCTGTAACAACTTCGGCTTCATCGAGACGCCTTACCGCCGGGTGGTGTGCAAGGCCCTGGCCGAGGTCGAGGGCAAGATTACCGACGACGAAACGGGCAAGAAGGTCAAGGTCAAGTACGGCCCGGGCGACATCATCCCGCGTCGGATTCGCGTCAAGCTGCTGGCCGAGGGCGTGGAGGCTCCGGTCGAAGTGGTGGTCACCGACATCACCGACTACCTTGGAGCCGACGAAGAGGACGATCACGTCATCGCTCAGGCCAACACCCTGCTCGATGAGAAGAACCGGATGATCGAGCCCCGCGTCGTGGTGCGCGCCAAGCACGAGACCCAGATCGTGCCTCGCGAGGACGTGGACTACATGGACGTCTCGCCCAAGCAGATCGTGTCGGTGGCCACCGCGCTC
Source organism: Candidatus Xenobia bacterium (assembly GCA_045863235.1). Taxonomy (GTDB): domain Bacteria; phylum Vulcanimicrobiota; class Xenobia; order Xenobiales; family QWHO01; genus QWHO01. The sequence goes on from BTUM01000057.1 coordinate 45,575, forward strand.
ATTCCCTTCCTCGAGCACGACGACGCCAACCGCGCCCTGATGGGCGCAAACATGCAGCGTCAGGCAGTGCCGCTGGTGGAGCCGGTGGCTCCCATGGTGGGAACCGGGATGGAGCTGCGCGCAGCCAAGGACTCGGGGGCCCTGCTCGTCTCGGCCACCGAGGGCGAGGTGGTGACCTGCAATGCCAATGAGGTCAAGATCAAGGACAACAACGGCAAGCTGGTCAGCTACAAGCTGCAGAAGTTCAAGCGCTCCAACGCGGGCACTTGCATCAACCAGCGTCCGGCCGTGCGTCTGGGCCAGAGGGTCAGAGTTGGCGATGTGATCGCCGATGGCGCGTCCTCGGTCAACGGCGAGCTGGCCCTGGGCCGAAACGTGCTGGTGGCCTTCATGCCCTGGGAGGGCTACAACTACGAGGACGCCATCCTGCTCAGCGAAGAGCTGGTCAAGGAAGACGTGTTCACCTCGATCCACATCGAGGAGTATGAGTGCGAAGCGCGCGATACCAAGCTGGGCGCCGAGGAGATCACCCGCGACATTCCCAATGTCAGCGAGGAGGCTCTCAAGGACCTGGACGAGCGCGGCATCATCCGCATCGGCGCCGAGGTGCGCACCGAGGATATTCTGGTGGGCAAGGTCACCCCCAAGGGCGAGACCGAGCTGACCGCGGAAGAGCGCCTGCTGCGGGCCATCTTCGGCGAGAAGGCGCGCGATGTTCGCGATACCTCGCTCAAGGTGCCGCACGGTGAGAAGGGCAAGGTCATCGACGTGAAGGTGTTCTCGCGCGAGAACACTGACGAGCTGGCTCCCGGAGTCAACCAGCTGGTGCGCGTCTATGTCGCCCAGAAGCGTAAGATTCTGCAAGGCGACAAGATGGCCGGCCGCCACGGCAACAAAGGCGTGATCGCCAAGGTGCTGCCCGTGGAGGACATGCCTTTCCTGCCCGATGGAACCCCCATCCAGATCGTGCTCAACCCGCTGGGCGTGCCCTCGCGGATGAACATCGGCCAGATCCTGGAGACCCACATGGGACTCGTGTGCCACTTCCTCAGTGAGCCGGGCGAGCCCCACATGCGGGTGGAGTGCCCGGTGTTCGACTCGGCGCACGAGACCGAGATCCGCGAGCTGATGTCGATGGCGCGCCTGCGCACCATCCTGGCGCTCAAGGGCTACCGACTCACCACGGCTCAGCTCGATCACATCCTGAGCGAGACGCCGCTGGTTGACCGCCTGCGCAACTTCCTCAATGGCCTGGCCAGCGACTACGTGGTGATCACCACCGGGGAGACCCAGGCGCTGATCGACGACGGTTCGCGCGACAGTCTGGCCAAACGGGTCAAGACCTTCGCCGCCGGCGCGGTGCCCAGCGCCAAGCTGGATGCTGCCGAGCTGGAGAAGGTGCTCAAGGACACCACCATGGCCGACCGCCTGCGCGAGATTCTCAAGCTGCGCCGCGTGCAGCGCACCGAAGAGGAAATCGAGCAACTGGCCCGGTTCATCAAGGCATACCTGACCATCCCCGAGGATGGCAAGACCGTGCTCTTCGACGGACGCAGTGGCGACCCGTACGACCGACCGGTCACGGTGGGTCAGATCTACATGCTGAAGCTGGCCCACCTGGTGGACGACAAGATTCACGCCCGGTCGACCGGCCCCTACTCCCTCATCACCCAGCAGCCGCTGGGCGGTAAGGCTCAGTTCGGAGGCCAGCGTTTCGGCGAGATGGAGGTCTGGGCCCTGGAAGCTTACGGCGCCGCCTACACGCTGCAAGAGCTGCTGACCGTGAAGTCGGACGACGTGATCGGCCGGGTCAAGACCTACGAAGCCATCGTCAAGGGCGAGAATGTGCTCGAGCCCGGCGTGCCCGAGTCGTTCAAGGTTTTGATCAAGGAGCTGCAGTCGCTCTGCCTGGACGTCACCATCAAGTCGATGGATGCGGGCGGAACGCTGCGCGACGTGGAGATCAAGTCGGTGGAGGATCAGGAGATCAAGACCACCGCTCGTGAGCTCGGTCTCGACCTGGGGCAGGAAGCCCTCTCCAGCCTGTAGCCCCTGGCAGCGCGCCGCCCGGCGCGCTGCTCGCTCAGGCCATAGCTGCTAGATGATTTAGAAGGAGCCCATCGGAACATGGATGTCAATAACTTCGATGCCCTGGAGATCCGGCTGGCCTCACCGCGGCAGATCCGCGAGTGGAGCTACGGAGAGGTCAAGAAGCCCGAGACCATCAACTACCGCACCCTCAAGCCCGAGCGCGACGGCCTGTTCTGCGAGCGCATCTTCGGTCCCATCAAGGACTGGGAGTGCCACTGCGGCAAGTACAAGCGCATTCGATTCAAGGGCGTCATTTGCGACAAGTGCGGCGTCGAGGTCACCCGCTCCAAAGTGCGGCGCGAGCGCATGGGCCACATCGAGCTGGCCTCGCCGGTCACCCATATCTGGTATTTCAAGGGCGTGCCCAGTCGCATCGGCCTGCTGCTCGACATGTCCCCGCGCACGCTGGAGAAGGTGATCTACTTCGCCAGCTACGTGGTGATCGATCCCGGCGACACTCCTCTGCAGAAGCACTCGCTGCTCTCGGAGATGGAGTACCGCGAGGCCAAAGAGAAATACGGCCCCGGTTTCCGCGCCGGCATGGGCGCCGAAGCGGTCAAGGAGATGCTCGAGGAGATCCAGGTCGGGCCTCTGCACGATCAACTGCGCGAGGACATCCGCACCCTGTCGGGCCAGAAGCGCGCCAAGGCCATCAAGCGCCTGGAAGTGGTGGAGGCGTTCCGCAAATCTTCCAACAAGCCCGAGTGGATGATCCTGGAGGTCATCCCGGTCATTCCCCCCGAGTTGCGCCCGATGGTGCAGCTCGACGGCGGGCGCTTTGCCACCTCCGACCTCAATGACCTCTATCGCCGCGTCATCAACCGCAACAACCGCCTCAAGCGGTTGCTCGACCTGGGCGCGCCCGAGATCATCGTCAAGAATGAGAAGCGCATGCTGCAAGAGGCGGTGGACGCCCTCATCGACAACGGCCGCCGCGGCCGCCCGGTGACCGGCCCCAACAATCGCCCCCTTAAGTCCCTCAGCGACATGCTCAAGGGCAAGCAGGGTCGCTTCCGTCAGAACCTTCTCGGTAAGCGCGTGGACTACTCGGGCCGTTCCGTGATCGTGGTGGGGCCTCACCTGAAGCTGCACCAGTGCGGTTTGCCCAAGGAGATGGCCCTGGAGCTCTTCAAGCCCTTCGTGATGAAGAAGCTGGTCGACCGCGGCCTGGTGCACAATATCAAGAGCGCCAAGCGCATGGTGGAGCGCGTGCTGCCCGAGGTTTGGGACGTGCTGGAAGAGGTGATCGAGGATCACCCGGTGCTGCTCAACCGCGCCCCCACGCTGCACCGTCTGGGCATCCAGGCCTTCGAGCCGGTGCTGGTGGACGGCAAGGCCATCCAGCTCCACCCGCTGGTCTGCACCCCTTACAATGCCGACTTCGACGGCGACCAGATGGCCGTTCACCTGCCGCTGTCGGCGGGCGCCCAGGCCGAGGCGCGCATCCTGATGCTGTCGGCCAACAACATCCTGCTGCCGGCTTACGGTACGCCAGCTACCACCCCTAACCAGGACGTGGTGCTGGGGATGTACTACCTGACCATCGAGAAGCACGACTCCAAGGGCGAGGGCCGCTACTTCAGCTCCATCGAGGAAGCGGTGATGGCCATCAACGCCGGCGTGATCGAGCTGCAGGCTCCCATTCGCGTCAAGATGCCCCGCGAGGAGGGTATGGTGGCCACCACGGTGGGCCGACTGCTCCTCTGGCGGGCCATCCCCGACGAGGTCAAGGACGACGAAAATCCCTTCAAGCACGAGACATACGACACGCAGCTCACGGAGGAGCAGCTGGTCACGGCTGACAGCCGCGTGCGCGGACAGCTCCTGCGCTTCAGCAAGGACATCAACAAGACGTTCGGCAAGAAAGATCTGGTGCGCCTCATCAAGCGGGTGCACGACCGCCACGGCAATAGCCGCACGGCGCGTCTGCTGGACAGCTTGAAGGACCTGGGTTTCCGCTATGCTACCAGCTCGGGCACCACGGTGGGCGTTGAAGACATCAAGATTCCGCCCGAGAAACCGGCCATTCTGCAGCGCTCGGACGACAAGGTGAAGCAGGCTGACGAGTTCTTCCTGCGCGGCTTCTTGACCGAGAACGAGCACTATATCCAGCTCAAGAACATCTGGTCGGCCGCCACCAACGAGGTGGAGCAGGCGATGATGCGGCATCTCGACCGCCTCAACCCGGTCTTCATGATGGCGACCTCGGGCGCTCGTGGTAACCCGGCCCAGGTGAAGCAGCTGGCGGGAATGCGCGGCCTGATGGCCGACCCCACCGGCCGAATCATCCCGGTGCCGATTCGCGCCAACCTGCGCGAGGGCCTGACGGTGCTGGAATACTTCATCAGCACCCACGGCGCCCGAAAGGGTCTGGCCGACACGGCACTTCGAACCGCCGACTCGGGCTACCTGACCCGGCGTCTGATCGATGTCTCCCAGGACATCATCGTGCGCATGGTCGACTGCGAGTCCACCGACTACATCGAAGTCTGGGCCTGCGCCGATGGCACCGAGGTCAAGGTCCCTCTGTGGGAGCGCATCTCGGGCCGGGTGGCCGCCGAGGATCTCGAGTACGTCGATGCCGAGGGCCAGACGCAGATCAAGAAGACCGGAGAGATGATCGAGGACGACGAGGCCCAGGCCATCGAGAAGTTCCTCATGAAGAACGTCGATCTGAGCCGCGGTCAGCGCAAGATCAAGTGGCCCAAGGTCAAGATTCGCTCGATCATGACCTGCGTTTCGCCCCACGGCGTGTGCGCGATGTGCTACGGAAAGAACCTGGCCACCGGCCAGATCGTGGATATCGGTGAGACGGTCGGCATCATTGCCGCCCAGTCGATCGGTGAGCCGGGCACGCAGCTCACGCTGCGAACCTTCCACACGGGCGGCGTGGCCCAGGAGGACATCATCCAGGGTCTGCCCCGCGTGGAAGAGCTGTTCGAGGCTCGCAAGCCGAAGGGCTACGCCTGCATGGCCGAGACCGACGGCATCATCACGCTGGGCCAGGAGAAGGGTCTGCGCAAGATCACCATCACCAACCCGAACGGCGAGGTGAAGGACGTGCTCGTGCCCTTCTCGGCCCGGTTGCTGGTGCGCCAGGGTGACTCGGTGGAGCTGGGCGAGCAGATCGTCGGCGGGTTCTTGAACCCGCACGACATCCTGCGCACCCGCGGCACCGAGGAGACCCAGCGCTACATCGTGGACGAGGTGCAGACCGTCTACCGCGACCAGGGCGTGGACATCAATGACAAGCACGTCGAGGTGATCGTGCGCCAGATGCTGCGCAAGGTGAAGGTCAACAAGCCGGGTGACACGGACATGTTGCCCGGCAGCCTGCAGGACATCCTGGCCTTCCAGAACGAGAACCGCCGCGTGCGCGAGCAGAATGGGGCCGAGGCAGACGCCAGCCGCACCCTGCTGGGCGTGACCAAGGCGTCGCTGGCCACCGACTCGTTCTTGTCGGCCGCTTCCTTCCAGGAGACCACGCGGGTGCTCACCGAGGCCGCCATCAACGGCAAGGTAGACTTCCTGCGCGGCCTCAAGGAGAACGTGATCATCGGCAAGCTCATCCCGGCCGGGACGGGCATGC
>BTUM01000058.1:0-49703 GCA_045863235.1 Candidatus Xenobia bacterium
GCACCGGTCCCAACGGGTATCCCGGTCCCGAGCAGACCGGAGCCGGACGCACCGGGCCCTTTACCAGCAGCTCGGACCCGGGCGACCAGCCCACTCTCCCCGGCCACTCCATCGTGACCTCCAGCTCGAGTCAGGATGACCAACCCACCATCCCTGACCTGCAGATTGGAGCCCGCATCGGGCTGCCCGGACCCGACGGCAAGCCCGGGCACGTTTCCATCCCCGAGGCCGACCTCCAGCGGGGCATCACGCTGGGGCGCCAGGTGCCGGGCGAGTCCTCTCCCGACCTGCCCCTCGACGACCCCACCGTCAGCCGCCAGCACGCCCACATCCAGCGAGGCGAGGATGGGCGGATCCGGGTGGTCGACCTCGGCTCCAGGAACGGGACCACCATCGTAGAGGGAGACCAGCGCTGGCAGCTGACCCCCCACGAGTCTTACGTCCTGGGCGAGCGTCAGTCGCTCGAGCTCGGTCGCTCGCCCGTGAGCCTGCACGACCTGCAGCCCCAGAAGCCGCCCAGCCTGCCGCTGGAACCCATCAGCCACCCCCAATCGCCCGCGCCGGCCACGACCGAGCAGGTCCGGGAAGCGATGCGCGCCGTGCCTCCCCACCTGCAACAGCGACTGGCGGACGAGGGTTGGAAGGTCTACGGAGTCCGCAGCATGGCCGACATCGTCGACCCGAGGCTGGCCAACCAGACTCCGCGCGGATACCAGCCCGGATCGACCTATGACGACGTGCCCGCGATGGCCGACCCGTCCAAACAGGAGATCTACATCTCGGACCGGTCCAGGCGGGATGGACGGGTGGCCGGAGACATCAACCACGAAATCGGCCACGCCCTGGACGCCTCCCTGGGCATTTCGGGAAGCCCCGAGTTCGAGCAGGTCTATCGGCTTGACGCCGGCGAGGTGGACACCTTCATCGGAATCCAGCGCCCGGTGGACTACTACCTGCAGGATTACGGCGCTCACGGCTCCAGCAGCGGCCAGCAGGAGGCGGTGGCCCAGGGGATCGGAGCCATCCTTCACGGTGACCCGAACAGCCAGTATTATCAGGACTTCCAGGCCCGCTTTCCCAACGTGATCAGCTACCTGGAGGAGCGCCTGCGGAAGCCCTGACGCGAAGGACTCCCCGTCCGGCGACAGAACGAGCCTCTCGTGTCGCTCGAAGACTGCCCGCTCTGTCACTCCACCCGGGCCGAGGTGCTGGCCGAGTTTCCACCACGTCGGGTGCTGCGCTGCCGCGATTGTCGTCTCGGCTATCTCAGCCCGCGCCTGTCGGCCGAGGAGATGCTCGAGCACTACCGCACCGGCGACTACTACGAGAGCAGCGAGGGCTCCGGCTACAGCTCGTATCTGGCTCAGGAGCGCTCGCTGCGGCTCACTTTCCGCCTGCTCCTGGGCAAGCTGGCTCGCAAGGGCCATACCGGTGGTCGATTGCTGGAGATCGGCTGCGGCTACGGTTTTTTTCTGACTGAAGCTCGGGGCCTCTTCTCCAGCCTGACTGCCACCGACTACAGCCCCGGAGCCGTCGAGCAGGCCCGCAAGACGGGTGCCACCGTCTACCTGGGCGGGCTGGAGTCGGTGCCGTCCGAGGCCACCTATGACACCGCCGTCATGCTGCAGGTGCTCGAGCACCTCTACGACCCGCTCGACTTCCTCACCAGGCTTCGCTCCAGACTGAGGCCGGGGGGCTGCCTGGCGGTGGCCGTGCCCAACCTGGCCAGCCCGCTCCGACTCTTGCTGGGCCGGCGCTGGCCCTCCTATAAGGTCCCCGAGCACGTGGCCTACTATGACCAGACCACGCTCAAGAGAGCCCTTCAACAAGCCGGTTTCAGCAACGTGCAGGGTGTCTTCTATCCCGAGTTCTTTCCCCTCGGCTTGTTGGCCGAGAAATTCAAGCTGCGCCTGCCCGGCTGGCTGGCTCGCCAGATCCTGTGGGTGCCCACCACCTCGGTGGCCTGCGTCGCACGAGCGTGAAGCGGCTGCTGGTCGTTCTCACCTTGCTCTCGCTGGTCCCAATCTGGGCCTTTCCTTACCCGGCCCTGCAGGATTATCCCCAACACCTGTTCCAGGCGCGGGTGGTGGCCGACCCGGCCGCCCACCCCGAGTACCAGGTCCATCTGGCTCCCACCTACTCGGTCTTCTACCTGGTTACCTCGAGCCTGGCCCGCTACTTGCCCCTGGATGTGGCCGGAAGGGCGGCGGTCTCGCTCTATCTCCTGCTGATGGCGCTGGCCGCCTGGAGGCTGGCGCGGCCCTGGAACTGGGGCGCTCTGCTGCTCTTTCCGGTGTGTTACAACCAGTTCTACTTCCTGGGTCTCCTGAACTACATCTACGCCTTCCCTATCCTGCTTCTGGCCCTGCTCGACCTGGAGGCCTCCAGAGTCAACTGGCGGCTGCCCCTCTGGTTGCTGGCCCTGCTCTTCGCCCACCCCTTCGGATTGCTGGTCTACCTGGGGGTAGTGATCCTGTGGGCCCTGCTGACCCGCGAGCGAAAGTACCTCATCGCCCTGGCCGCCGGCTCGCTGGTCTTCGGGCTGTGGTATCTCTCCCAAGAGACCACGCCCTACGGGCGAAGCGGGGTGCACTTCCTGGGCCTGGGCTACAATCTGCGATTCCTGGCTACTTTCTTCACCAACACCGGCTGGGAAGCCAGCACCGACTGGTCCACCCTGATGCTGTGGGTGGTGGCTCTGGCCATCCTGGCCCGGTGCGCCTTCAAGGAGGGCACCCAACCCGGAGTGAGGATGGCTGCCGCGGCCATAGCGGGGGGCCTGCTGATGGGCCTGGTGGGTCCCTGGGGACTGGGGGGAATGAACTTCGCGCTGGGCCAGAGGCTCAGCATCGTGGCCTTCCTCTTCCTGCCCGTACTGGCCTCGCGCGTCATCGTGCGCGGCCTGTGGGCCTTCGCGCTGGTGGCCGTGGCCATCTCGCTGGTGCTCTTGTCCGATTCCAAGCAATATCGCATCAGCCGCGAAATCGCCACCATCAGCCCTCTCATCGCTCAGATGGAGCCCGGCCAGGCGGTCCTACCGCTGATGTTCGACCAGGGATACTCGGACGAATCCGACTACTATTTCTACCAGCCCCACCTGCACGATGTCTTCTACTACCACATCGCCAAAGGGGGCGTGGCCGGCTCGCTCTGGTCGGCCGGCACGCTGCCGGTCGACTTCAAGCCCGGACAGCGCCCGGCCGCGCCCGAGCCCTACTTTCCCAACCAGTTCGACTGGCGGCGCCACGCCCACTATCGGTACTACCTGGTGCGGGGAGGGGACGAGCAGGTGGACCGCTACCTGGCCTTTGCCGCGCGCCTGGTGGGGCGCTCGGGGCCCTGGCGCCTCTACGAGCGGCGCTCCAGTGACCAGCGTGCGCAGTGATAGCCTGTTTCAACCTGTTGAAGGCGCGGGAGACAATCTGTTGAACGGCACCGCGCTCTCGGGCTCGGCCTGACGAACGCGCCGGAAGCGAGAAATCCTGAAGATGTCAACGCGTGGCGCCTTAAGGGAGGGAGCCGCCGACCGGGCTGCGAAAGCCGGTTGGTGGCCCAAACTCCCACGGTGCAAGAGGTCCTGGCCCGCTATCCCAAGACCCGAGCCGAACTGCCCGAGTCCTACCGCGAGGTCTACGAGGCCAACTACTACAGCAATCGCCAGGGGCGCACCGCGGCCAGCCGCCTCTCGCTCTTCGTAGAAAGCTGGATGCACCGCCAGGTGGCCCGCGACACCAGGACGCGCACCGCGCCCTTCCGCACCCTGGAGGTGGGAGCGGGCACCCTCAACCACCTCCCCTTCGAGCCCACCAGCCGCCCCTACGACGTGGTAGAACCGTTCGAGGGCCTCTACCTGGATTCACCCTACCGCGACCAGATCGGTCGCTTCTACGCCGACATCTCCGAGGTCCCCGGGCCTTATGAGCGCATCATCTCGGTGGCCACCTTCGAGCACCTGGAGGATCTGCCCACCATGATCGCCCGCTGCGCCGAGTTGCTCACCCCGGATGGTGACCTGCGGGTCGCCATCCCCTCGGAGGGGAGCTGGGTCTGGAAACTGGCCTACACGCTCAGCACCGGCCTGGAGTTTCGCCTGCGCCACGGCCTGAGCTATGAGACTTTGATGCGCTATCTCCACTGCAACACCTGGGTCGAGGTGCGCACCCTGCTCGAAGCCCGCTTTCGCACAGTGCGCTGCAGCTGCCTGGGCCTCTCCCCCGCCCTGTCGCTGTATCAATTTTATTCCTGCCGGGAGCCACGATGATCACCCTCTCGCTGGTCATCCCCGTATTCAACGAAGGCGAGGCGCTGGAGGCTCACCTGGCCGAGATCCGCTTCCACGCCCAGCAGACCGGCCTGCCCTGCCGCATCATCCTGGTGGACGACGGCTCCAGCGACAATACCTGGCAGGTATGCCGGCGTCTGCCCAACGTGGAAGCCATCCGCTTCAGCCGCAACTTCGGCAAGGAGGCGGCTATCCTGGCCGGGCTGCGGGCCACCCGAGAAGACCTGACCATCGTGATGGACAGCGATCTCGAGCATCCTCCAGCTTTGATCCCCAGGATGGTGGAGCTGTGGCGCCAGGGCAGCTACCAGGTCGTGGAGGCGGTCAAGGCCCGCAGAGCCCGCGAGCCCTGGTACCGCCGCCTGGGGGCCCGCATCTTCAACCGCAGCATGCGCACCCTGGCCGGAGTCGATCTGGCAGGTCAGAGCGACTTCAAGCTGCTGACCCGCGAGATGGTGGAGGCCTACCTCGACCTGCCCGAGGCCAACCGCTTCTTCCGCGGGCTGATTACCTGGCTCGGACCGCGTCGGGCCGAGATCCCCTTCGAGGTGCCCCCCTCCAACCGGCGCACCCGCTGGAGCTTCTCGCAGCTGGTCAGCCTCAGCCTCTCAGCTCTGTCGTCCTTCTCTTACGTGCCCCTTCAGATGATCACGCTGGCCGGGTTTCTGACCTTCGTGGGCAGCTTCTTGCTGAGCCTCTACGTGCTCTGGGTGAAGTTCTCGGGACGCGCGGTGGAAGGCTTTGCCACCGTCATCCTGGTGGTGCTGTTCGTGGGCAGCATCACCATGATCTCGCTGGGCATCATCGGCGGCTACCTGGCCCGCATCTACGACGAGCTCAAGCGCCGCCCGCCCTACGTGATATCCGACCAGCGCCACCTGGATTCAACCTCGTCGAGTTGACCAGCGCACAGTTCCGATCAGGAACTGGGCACGTAACGTTCAAGTGGTTTCTCTCCCGACCTGGGCTCGTTACTGCTGCTGCTGCTTCTGCTGAGCCGCGTACCAGGCCGGCAGGTTGGGCAGTTCGATGGGCTCGCCCAGCGAGGTGAACCTGTCCTTCCCCATCGGCTGGCCCAGCAAGCGGACCTGCACCGCCACCGACAGCTCGCTGGTGGCCTCGCCCTTGTGGGTGCCGCGGTTGGGGGGGACGTCGCTGTAGTCGCGTCCCACGGCCGTGCGAATGTGGCGCTCGCCGGCCAGCAAGTTGTTGGTGGGATCGAACCCCAGCCAGCCAAGCGTGGGCAGGTAGGCCTCCACCCAGGCGTGGGAGGCGTCGGGAACGCTTGTGTCGTCGCGATGGTAGAGGTAGCCCGAGACGTAGCGCGCCGGAATGCCCAGCTGGCGGGCCAGTGCCAGGAACAGATGGGAGAAGTCCTGGCACACTCCGGCCCGGGAGGCCAGCACGTCCTCCAGCGGAGTCTCCACCCCGGTGGACTCGGGGGCGTAGCGAAAGCGCTCGTGCAGGCCCTGGTTCAGCTCGCGCAACACCGTCAGAGGGTCGTCGCGGCGGAAGGCGGCCAGCTCGCCCCGCAACGCCTCCAGCGCCTCCTCGCTCGCTCGCGTGCGGGCGGTCGGACTGAGAAAGTCGAAGTGCTCGCCTTCCTCCTGGGCTCGGTCGATCTCTTCCCAGACAGTGGGCGAGAGGGCGCTGGGTGGCGGCTCGGGCTCTTGCACCTGCAGGCGGGAGAGAGCGATGATGGTCAACTCCTGGATGGGGCGGGGAATGTCGAAATGGTGCACGATGTTTCCCTGGTAGTCTCGAAACGACTGTACCTGGGCGGCCGGCTCCACGGTCAGCTCGAAGCTCAGACAGATCTGACGGTCTTCCGAGCGCGGTTGCATGCGAAGCTCCATCAGCGTCTCGCGCACCGGCGCCGAATAGGTGAAGCGGGTGACGTGGCGCACCACGTAGCGCAGGCTCACCAGAACTCTCCCGCGCTGACCGGCTCGAGGGCGTGCTCGATCGGGTAGGCGATGTAGGTTGCGTACATGGCGTCGTGGATGTCGGCGAGCTGACGGCGGATCTCCTCCAGGAAGCCGGGCAGGCCCTGGGCCAGGATCTCCTCCAGGGTGCCGTAGCGAAGCGAGGCAACCAGCCGCCCGGTCAGGCGCAAGAGCCGGGTGCTGTTGGCCTGAGGGGCGTTGTCGCTGATGCGCCTGAGCGATCGGTCGATGCGGTCCACCGCAAAACGCACCGAGTGGGGAAACTCGGAGTTGAGCAGCAGGAACTGCACGATGCGGGCGCGTTGCAGCTCGGGGCTGTAGACCTTGCAGAAGGCCTCGAAAGCGGTGCAGCACTTGAGCAAAGCCACCAGGTCGAGGTATTCCTCGTTCTTGGCATGCTTGAACTGGGCTTCCAGCAGGACTGCCAGCGAACGAGCTCGCTCGACGAACCGGCCGAGCTGGATGAAGTTCCAGCCCGGCCCCCGGTAGGTGGTGGAGTCGGTGATGCCCTGGAAAAGCTGGGCCCCTTCCTTGACGGCCTGGTAGAAGTCGTGCGGATGAGCGCCGATCTCTTCGTCGCGCCTGGCCTCGGTTACACCCAGGTAGAGGCGGTTGAGCTCGCTCCACATCTCCGAGCTGATCAACTCGCGCACGTTGCGGGCGTTGTCACGAGCGCCCCGAATGCAGGAGTAGATCGAGCTGGGGTTGTCGGCGTCGAAGGTTAGAGTCTGGGTCAGCTGGTGGGAATCCAGACCGCTCTTCTCCAGCTCGGCGAAGGTAGAGCCGAACTCGAGCGAGGCCAGCAGCTTGTCCCAGTGGCGAGCGGCCGACTCGGGGGCCTGCTCGAGCACCAGGTTGTAGAACACGTCGATCATGCGGGCGGTGTGCTCGGACCGCTCGAGATACCGACTCATCCAGTAAAGGTGGTCAGCCACCCGGCTCAACATGGTCATTCGCAGAGCACCCAGGTGTCCTTACTGCCACCACCCTGAGAAGAATTGACCACCAGCGAGCCCCGGCGAAGCGCCACGCGGGTCAGCCCGCCAGGCACGATGTTGACCTGTTCACCATACAGGATGTAAGGCCGCAGATCCACGTGGCGTGGCTCCACCACCCCGTCGATGAAACAGGGGGCGCGCGACAGGTCCAGGGTGGGCTGGGCGATATAATTGCGCGGCTTGGCCTCGATGCGGCGACGGAACTCCTCTCGCTCGCGCTCGGAGGAGTGGGGTCCGATCAGCATGTCGTAGCCGCCCGACTCGCCCACCGCCTTGACGACCAGCTGGTCGAGCCGATCGAGCACATGCTGACGCTGGGCGTCGTCGGTCAAAAGGTAGGTTTCAACGTTGGGCAGGATGGGCTCTTCCTTGAGGTAGTAGCGAATGATGGCTGGCACGTAAGCGTAGACGGCCTTGTCGTCGGCGACGCCGGTACCGATAGCGTTGGAAAGGTTTACGTTGCCGGCCCGGTAGGCGTTGAACAGGCCCGGCACGCCCAGAGCCGAGTCGGGGCGGAAGGCCAGCGGGTCGAGGAAGTCGTCGTCCACCCGGCGGTAGATCACGTCCACCCGCCGCAGCCCGCCCACCGTGCGCATATAGACCACGCCGTCGTGCACCAGCAGATCGCGACCCTCGACGAGTTGGATGCCCATCTGACGGGCCAGGAACGTGTGCTCGAAGTAGGCCGAGTTGTACACCCCGGGGGTGAGCAGCACGATGGTGGGCTCACGGTCTTTCTGGGGCGCCAGGGCCCGCAAGGTGCTGAGCAGGACATGGCCGTAGTGGTCGGTGGAACGCACCCCGAAGTTGCGAAACAGAACCGGGAAGGCCCACTTCATGACCTGGCGGTTGGCCAGCATGTAGCTGACCCCGCTGGGCACGCGAAGGTTGTCCTCCAGCACCGCAAAGGTTCCGTCCGCCAGGCGCACCAGATCGGTGCCGGCCACCGAGACATAGACCTGACGGGGGACGTCCACTCCCCGCATTTCCTTGCGGTAGTGCTTGCAGCTGTAGACCAGATCGCGGGGAATCACCTTGTCCTTCAGGATCACCCCTTTGTGGTAGATGTCGTCCAGAAACAGGTTGAGCGCTACCAGCCGCTGAGTCAACCCGCGATCGAGGTGCTCCCACTCAGCGGCGGTGATGATGCGGGGCAAAAGATCGTAAGGAAAAATCTTTTCGGTGCCCTCTTCGCGACCGTAGACGGTGAAGGTGATGCCCTGGTGCAAAAAGGACAGATCGGCCGCCTGCTGGCGACGACGCATCTCATCCGGACCGAGCTCGAGGATGCGCTTATAGAGGGCACGATACTGCGGGCGCGGCTTTCCCGGCGCGGTGAACATCTCATCGAAGGCACTGCTCAGGTGATAGCTCTGAAACGGGCCCGATGCGGGGGCGGGCGTGGTTCTGGCCATAAGCTCGATGGGTTCTTGTCCGGACCGGCGGTTCCCTCCGTCCAAACGTTCACATGTTGGCAACGAAAAGGGTCCAAATCATGGCTAGTCTGGATCGAAAAATTGCGAGACAATACAGACACAAGGAACACCAGACATGTTGATCAACCCTTCCGGATATAACTTCTCGGGCGACCATCCAGCCCCCAGGGCTGAGCAGCTCAGCTCCAACAATGCCGCGTTCATGCAAGACCGGGTGACCATCGGAGGCCGCACCACCAATCTGGCGGGCAAGCCCACCGCGGCCACCGGCAGCTGGGACTACAACTGGCGCCCTGACGCCAACCCGGCTGACGACGAGGCCCGCCGTCGCCGCATCAACGACATCCGCAACGAGATCGCCAACGTCGAGTGGAAGCAGCGCGAAGGCAACAATCGTCTGCAGCAGATCCCCAACGAGATCTGGCGCAAGGAGAACGAGCGCTCTCAACTCGAGTACGAAAAGAGCCGGCTGCAGAGTGAGCGCTCGGGTCTGGTCAACGAGAAGAATCGCATGGAAGGCGATCGCAACGTGGCCAAGGAGAACGACCGCTACGGCTACCCGCCTCCTCCCGGAGCCTACGGTTGGGGCGAGGTGATCAACGGGATCAATGACAAGCTCTACCCCGTGCTCGAGCGTATCCGGACCATCGACTACGCGGTGCGCGACCTGGAGTACAAGATGGCCGACCGCACCCGCGAGATCGATAGCCTTCGGACCGAGCAGTATCGCCTCAACGACGAGGTCAGCCGCACCACCTGGTTCATCAAGGAGCGAGCCTCGGAGTGGAAGGCCATCTACTCGAGCATGAACAATCCCACCTACGACCTGAACTGCCCCTACTGGTAGAGCCAGGGCTCAAGGTCCGACAGGAAGGACAACGCACAGGCAGGTGCCCTGGCCGACCACGCTGCTGGCCTCCACCTCCCCACCGTGCCGCTCAACGATCTCCTTGACGATAGCCAGACCAAGGCCGGTGCCTTTGACGCTGCGCAGCGTGGTGTCCTTGCTGCGGAAGAAGTGGTCGAAGAGCAGGGGCAAGTCTTCCTTGGGAATGCCAGGCCCGGTATCCTCCACCTCCAGGCGCCATCGGCCGGACTCGAGCGAAGTGCGAACCGTCACGGTGCCTCCGCCGGGGGTGAACTTCAAGGCGTTGTCCACCAGATTGATCACCACTTGCTTGAGTCGGTCTCGATCCAGGCTCATGGGGCGCGCCTCGGAGTGGGGCTGAAAGCTCAGCTTCACCTCGTTCCGCTCGGCCTGTGGGCGCAGCAAGTCGACCACGTCCTCCACCACTTCCTCCGGTAATATGGGTGCCAGGTCCATCGACAGGCTGAGACTGCGCAACCGGGTCAGCTCGAGCAGGTCCTGCACCAGGCGGGTGAGCCGATCGGCCTCGGTATCGATACGGGTGAGGGGCTTCTTCAGCGACTCGTCCTCGCAGCTCTCGAGCAAAGTGGCCGCGAACCCTTTGATGATGGTCAGCGGAGTGCGCAGCTCATGGCTGACCGAGCTGAGAAAGAGGTTGCGCATCTCCTCCAGGCGCCGCACGTCGGTGATGTCGCGCAGCAGCAGCAGCCGGCCGATCTGCCCGCCTTCATCTCGAAAGGGAACCACCAGCGCCCGGTAGATGCGCTCTTGTAGATGCACCTCTTGAGCCTGGGGCTCGGGCGGGAAAGCCAGCGCGTCGGGCAGCGGTTGGCCCTCCCAGCGGTCGAGCCGCAGGGCGGCCTCAGCGGCCGCGTTGAGATAGGTCATGTTGCCGGCCGCATCCACCGCCACCACGCCGTCGGGAATCGAGGCCAGCAAGGTGCCGATCTTGTTGCGCTCGGCCAGCAGCTCGCCCAGTTGCCGGGAGAGCTGGCCCGCCATATGGTTGATGGTGGTGCCCAGCTGGCTCAGCTCGAGCGTTCCCGAGGGCTCGACCCGCTCTTGGAGATGCCCCTCGGCAATCCGGGCGGCGGTCTGGCGAATGCGCTCCAGAGGACGGGTCAGCGTAGCCGCCAACAGCATGGCGGCCAGCACCGATCCCAGCAGGGCGAGCCCCAGAGCCGTCAGCAGCTGGTCCTTCAACTCTCGATAGGTGTCATCCAACTCGCTCAGATTGGAGGCCACGTCCACCACCCCCACCCGCTGCACGGTGGGATACTGCAGCTCGATGGGAGTGCTGGCGTGCGCCACGCGCACCCCGTCCTCGGTAGAGAACCAGGTGATGGGCTGACCCTCGAGCGCCTTCAGTGCCTCCGGCGACATCGGCTCGGAGAGCCGCTCCAGCGAGTCGCCCAGTATCTTCCCCTGCTGGTCGGCGATGCGAATACGGGCCCGGGTCAGGCGGGGAAAACGGTGCATCACCCAGCGGGCCGATTCGGACAGGTCGTCGGGATGCTGGGTGTACATGTTCATGAAGTGCGCCAGCACGCGGCTCTGCGAGGTGAGCTGGTTCTCGGCGCGACGCTCGAGGGACGACTGCATCCACCGCAGCATGAACCCCGCGCTGATGCCGAGCGAGAGCGAGACCAGGAGCAGATAGGTCAAAACCAGCCGCGAGCGGATGGTGTTGAGCAGCTTCACTCGTCTCCGAACCGGTAGCCCTTGCCCCACACGGTGCGCACATACACGGAGGCGACTGGCCCGAGCTTCTCGCGCAGGTAGCGCACATGCACGTCCACCGAGCGGGCATCGAGGTGATCCGACCCCCATACCTCGCGCAGAATGTCCTGGCGACTGAAGATCTCGCCCGGGTGGGAGATGAAGAAGGTCAGCAGATCATATTCTCGAGGGGTCAGCTCGACCGGCGTCTGGTGCAAGAATACTTTGCGGCGCAGCACGTCCACCGTCAGCTCGCGATAGCTGAACTGGGTGCGCTCGGTGCGGGTGGGAGCCTTGACTCGGCGCAAGATGGCCTTGACCCGGGCCATCAGCTCCTTGGGGTTGAAGGGCTTCACCACGTAGTCGTCAGCCCCCGTCTCGAGGCCGACGATCTTGTCCACGTCATCCTCTCGAGCCGTCACCATGACCACGGGCACCTCCGAGAAGGCCCGGATACGCCGGCACACCTCGAACCCGTCGATATCGGGGAGCCCCAGGTCAAGCAGGATCAGATCGGGCTCGCGCTTCTTGACCTCATCGACGGCCTTCCCCCCGGTCTCGGAGGTGACCACGCGGTAGCCTTCACGGATGAGATTCATCTCCAGAATCTCTCGAATGCCCTCTTCGTCTTCCACGACCAGGACGGTTTTCTCCATGAGAGGGCTTTCGGAGCCGAGCCGGCGAACTCTTTCTGGATGAGGCGGCATCCTGAGAGCGCAGCCGGGGGTTGCGGCCGGACTTCCAGGCGCGGCTTTACTCTGGCCGAGTGCATGATTGCGCTGCTCTTCATCAGCATTGCCCTGTTCGCATATGTCAGCCTGCACACCCGTCTGATCCACAGCGGCTACAAGCTCGAAACCCGCATGTTGCATCAGGAGGCCGCCCGAACCAAGATGGCCGAGCAGATCGCCAGCGAGCGCCAGAAGCAGGCGGCGGCCGGGGGCGGGCTGGCGGCCGAGGCCCAGAACACCAGCACTCTGATGAGCCTGGATCCCAAGGACGGAAAGATGTCTTTGATCCTGCCAGACCCCTCCGATGGTGGTTTCAAGCTGGTCAAGCCAGAGAACGGCCTGACTCCTTACTATGACTCGACCTACAAGCCTTTCATGCCTTACTACAACTCGGGCTACATCCCGTTTGCGGCCTACTACAACCCCATCGTGCTGAGCGGGGGGACCAGTGGCCAGCCCCAGGTGCTCGGTCAGGCCTCGGCCAACGTGACTCCCATCGGCTCGGGCCCGGAAGCGGCCGCCATGATCCGGGTGGAAGAAACCTGGACCGACCGCAACGGCCAGCAGAGTATCGTGCTTGAGACGGCGGTAGCGCCCCTGTTCCAGGGTTGGTAGTCGCCGACCACCCGGCCGTCATCGACGGCTACGAAATCCTCGAGGCGCTCGGCCAGGGTGGCATGGGTTGGGTCTACCGAGCCCGCCGCCCGGGCGAGCAGGTGCCGCAGGTTGCCCTCAAGGTGCTGCGCCCGGCCCTGGGCGCGACCTTGCACGACCGACTGCGCTTTCAGCGCGAGTTTGCCCTGGCCAGTCGTCTGAATCATCCTGGTCTGGTCAAGGTTTTCGAGCAGGGCGACTTTCAGGGCCAGCCCTATTTTACGATGGAGCTGGTCGATGGCCTGACTCTGCGCGAGTATTTCAACGCCCGGCGAGGCCAGAGCGACTGGACGGCCACCGTGCAGGCCGTCTTCAACCGCTTGCTGGAGGCCATCCAGTACATCCACCGCCACGGAGTGCTGCACCGAGACCTCAAGCCGGAGAACATCCTGGTCGAGGACTCGGGCCAGCCCCGGCTGCTCGACTTCGGGCTGGCCCGGCCGCGCGATCTGAAGAGCGGGGCGGTCACCGAGCCGGGCACGCTGGTGGGCACGGTGCACTATATGGCTCCCGAGCAGATTCGCGGGGGCGAGCTCGACTTTCGGGCCGACCTTTATGCGCTGGGAGTCCTTCTCTACGAGACCCTGACCGGACGCCTGCCTTTCGACCACCCCGACATGATGGCGGTGGTGTGCGCCATCCTGCACGAGAAGCCGCCCCCGCCGGGTGCTGGCGAAGCCCTGGATCGTCTGGTCTTGAAACTGCTGGCCAAGGAGCCGGCCGACCGCTACCAGAGCGCCGGTGAGCTGTTGCACGACTGGGCGGCGGCCGGCGGGGCCTCCCCCGACCCTCAACCGGAAAGTCCCGGACTCAACTTGCTCACTCCAAGATTCGTGGGTCGGGAATCGGAACTGGCTGTGCTGACGGAAGTCGAATCAGGACTGGTGCTGGTGGAAGGGGCCAGCGGCGTGGGTAAGTCGCGCTTCCTCGAGGAAGCAGCGGCCTGTCTTCGTCAGCCAACCCGGCCGGTTCTGGCCTCGCAGGCCGGGGAGACACCCTACTCTCTCTGGCTTCCCTTCCTGCGCCGGACCGCGCTCCCATCGCGCCTGGAGCCGTTTCGACCGATGCTGGCGGCGGTGCTGCCCGAACTCGGCTCCACCAACCAGAGTGCTGACGACCCCGTGCTGCGATTTCGCCTGTTCGAAGGCATGCGCCAGCTGCTCTTGACCCAGGGAGGAACCAAGGGACTGGTGCTGGTGCTCGAGGACCTGCACCGGGCCGACCCGGCCAGCCTGGAATTTCTGGGTTACCTGACCGGTGCCGCGATGGGCGGGCTCCTGCTGGTGGCCAGCCTGCAGGGGGAACCCCCTGCCGGGCTGACGAGCGCCAAGAGAATCGTTCTCGAGCCTCTCAACCCTGAGCAAACAGCGGTCCTGGCCCGATCGATGCTGGGCTATGCGGGTCTGGCCGATGACACCGTCCAGGCGCTGCACCAGGAAACCGAGGGCAACCCGCTGTTCCTGGTGGAGCTTTTGCGCACGTTCGTGAGCGAGGGACGCCTGCGGCTGACCCCGACAGGCTGGAACCTGGCAAGCGGCAGCCTCCAGCCGGGCAGCCTGTCGGTAACGGTGCGTCAGGCCCTGCAACGCCGACTGGAGGGGCTCGAGCCTCAGGATCTTGAGGTCGCCCGCCAGGCGGCCGTGCTGGGAATGAGCTTTGAGTTCGATTCCCTGCAGCAAGCCGTGCAGCTCCCTCCCGAGCATCTGCTCGAGTGCCTCGAGCGGTTGACCCGCGGTCGCATCCTGGCTGAGAACCTGGAGTATCGATTCTGCAATCGCCCCCTGTGGGAGCTGCTCAACGAGAAAGCCCCCGCCGAGCTTCACCGGCGGGCGGCACTGGCGCTGCGCGGTCGAGCCGAGCCCGCCCGTCTGGCCTACCACCACCGCATGGCCGGCCAGGGCCGTCTGGCCGCCGAGCAGCTGGTGCGGGCCGCCGAAGCTGCCATCGCGGTGTTCGCCTATCGCGATGCCCTGGAGCTCTTGCAGCTTTGCTCGGAGATGCCCGAGTCGGACCAGGTGCTCAGCCCTGCCGAGTTGGAGGAACGGCGCGCCGAAGCGCTGGAGGGCTCGGGCCGACCAGCTCAGGCCCGCAAGAGCTTTGAACGGCTGGTAGAGAGCGCCCCCGACCGCAAAACCCGGCTGAGACTGATGCGCAAGCTGGGGACGTGCTGTCAGCGCATGGGTGAGCTGACCCTGGCGGCCGAGGTCCTGAGCCAGGCCCTGGCCGTGGCCGGCTGGCCCCTCCCCTCGCGGAGCTGGACAGGCTTTCTGCTGGGGCTGGCCCGGGTTCCCCTGGGCCCGGACGATGTTGCCCGCATCCTGGAGCAACTCACGCGAGTCCTCTTTTACTTGCGCTCCCCGGGTTGGAGAAAGGACACCCTGGCCATCGGGGTCCTCCAGCGAAAGCTCCTGCACAGGCTTGGCTCGCGGGCAGACTCCCATCAGGCCAGCCTTACCGCCGCCTACATCCTGAACCTGACTCTGCCCCGCGCCACTCTCCCGCACTCGCGTCGGTTGTTGCTGCGAAGCGCCTCCCTCTACCGAGAAGAACCGGACAGTTTGCAGAAAGCCGCTTACTTCCGAGAAGTGGCCTTTCTTCTGTTCAACTTCGGGGACGCCCGGGATGGGCTGCGACTGGCCCTGGAGGGATTGGAGCTGAGCACCCGCCTCGGGGACGTGCACGGGCTGGCCACCGTCAACTCGATCGTCTACATGCACTATCGCTTCTTTGGTGACCTGCGCAAAGCGCGCGAGCATTCGCTGCGGGCCCAGGCGGCCGCGCGTCAGACCGGCAACCCGATCGACCTGGCCCTCAGCACCATCAACCTGGGCACCATCCTGGCTCTCCAGCGCCGATTCGCCGAGCTCGACGAGCTCCTGGCCGAGAACGCGGAACGGACCAGGGGATTTCCCTTCGCCGAGGCCTCGACGCTGTTCACCCGGGCCCTGCAGGCCCTCTTCCAGGGCAAGCCGGAGCTGACGCTTGAGCTGGCTCGAGACTGCTACCAGGACTGCAACCGGCACCAGATTCCGGTCTGGAAGCGCGAGGCGCGTGTCCTGGAGGTTCGCGCCCTGGTGGAGCTGAGTGCCTGCGACCCGACTCTGCGCAAGAAGACGCATCGCCTGCTGGCCCGGGTCCGCTGGGAGCTGGCCGGCCTCGTTCCCAGCCTGGAGGCGGTCCTGCTGCGAACTCACGCAGACCTGCTCTGGCAGGCCGGAGCCCGCGAGAAGGCCCGGCGCGACTACCTCGAGGCCCTGGACCTGCTGGTTGGCCTGGGCCATACTTACGAGCAGGGGAACACGCACCTCAGCCTGAGCCGACTGTACGAGAGCGACCAGCCCGAACGCTCTCGTCGCCACCGCGAGCTGGCCCATGAATGCTGGGCCCAGTGCGACGTTCTATTCTGAGGAGCTTTTTCTGGAGTCAGCCAACCCTGGCCGGCGCCGGCAGCGCTTCGTCCTCGGAGTGGTCCAGGCAACGCAGGGTCTCGCCCTGCTCGAGGTAGCGCCAGCCGCTCTCGGGACAGATCAGGTGGCCCTGGTCGTCACGCTTGCTCAGCCGGTGGCCGTGGCGACTCATCCAGCCCTTGCGACGGGCGGGAACGCCCAGCATCAGGGCGTAGTCAGGCACGTCGCCCCGCACCACGGCACCGGCCCCCACGAAAGCGTAGCGACCGATGGTGGCGCCGCACACGATGGTGGAGTTGGCACCCAGGGTGGCTCCCCGGCGCACCCGCGTGGTCATGTACTCGCTGCGGCGCACGATCTGCGAGCGCGGATTGATCACGTTGGTGAAGACCATCGAGGGGCCGCAGAAGACGTCGTCCTCCAGGATGACCCCGGTGTAGAGTGAGACGTTGTTCTGTATCTTGACGTTGTCCCCCACCACCACGTCGGTGGCCACCATGACGTTCTGGCCCAGAATGCAGCTCTTGCCCAGGGTGGCGCCTTTCAAGATATGACAGAAGTGCCAGATCTTCGTCCCCGCACCGATCTGGCAGGGTTCATCGACGTAGGCGCTTTCGTGGACGAAGTAATCACGCTCGGACATCAGCCAACTCCTTTACCAAAGTGCGCAACGGACAAGTTGCGCAGCAAGAAGCCCGACAGTTCCGCGCCGATGGCCCTGTTCCTTCTCAGGACTCGATCTGACCCAGCCGGGCCGCGGCCAGGCCAGCCTCGGCGGCCAAACGACCCAGGTCGGCGGCCAGAGCGCCCAGGCGAGACGAGAGCTGGCCCAGTTCGGAGGCAGTTTCCACACCCGGCTCACAGTGCTCGGTGAAGACCGCCAGCTGGGCCTCGGTTCGCCGCTGCAGGCTCTCCAGCTCGCGCAGGCAGCCGCTCAGCGCTTCCACGGGCCGCTCTTGCCGCCGCTCTTCTCCAGCAGTCGGACGGGGCCGATCTCGATGTCCTTCTGAGCCGCTTTGAGCATGTCGTAGACCGTCAGGGCCGCCACCGAGACCGCCGTCAGAGCCTCCATCTCCACCCCCGTGCGTCCCGTGCAACGCACCGTGGCGGTGATCAGGATGCGGTCGGGAGCGATCGGCTCGAGCTCCAGCTCCACACCGGTAAGGGCCAGCGGGTGGCAGAGCGGGATCAGCTCGCTGGTCTTCTTGGCGGCCATGATGCCAGCCAGGCGCGCGGTAGCCAGCACGTCCCCCTTGGGAGCGTGGCCCAGCATGGCAAAGGTCTCCTCGGCCAGGCGCACGGTGGCCTCGGCCCGGGCCTGGCGAGCGGTCTCGGTCTTTTGTCCCACCTCCACCATGCGGGCCCGACCCCGCTCGTCGAGGTGGGAGAGCTCGCTCACGGGCTCTCCCAGAGCACCGTGCCGGCCTGGCGGAAGTCGTAGCCGGCCAGGTGAGCGGTTGCCTCGCGCTTGAAATTGCTCGAGCGGATCACCTGCAAGAGCCCCTGAATGGCGAACAGGTTGAAGAACTTCTTCGGGATGGCCAGGTCGAGGCGCTCGGTGAAGCAGGGCACGAAATCGAGTCGGGACGCCTTGGCCGTGGCCGGGATGCCCAGGCCGGCGTCGGCCGCCCCGCTCGAGACGGCGGCGGCAGCCGACATGTGGGTGTAGGCCTCCTGAGCAAAGCCGCGGATCTTGCCGGTGTCAAGCTTGAGCTGGCGTAGATGGTATTCCATCAGCATGCGGGTGCCCGAGCCGAGCTGGCGGTTGATGAATTGGACCTCTGGCCGGGTGAGGTCGGCCAGTCCCTGGATGCCCTTGGGGTTGCCGCCGGCCACCACCAGGCCCATTTCCCGCGAGAAAAGATTGACCAGCACCACCGGGAAATCGGCCCGACGAACGTGGGGAATGTTGTATTCTCCCTCATCCTCGTCGAACATATGCATGGCCGCGAGGTGGCACAAGCCCCTCTTGAGCGCCTCCAGTCCTCGCTTTCCACCGGTCGCGGCGGTGAACAGCGTCAACTCGGGATGGTTGCGCATCAGCTGGCCGTTGATCACCTCGTAGGTGATGTCGTGGGTGCCCAGCAGGATGATGTTCCCCTCGATCGGGCGCACCGGCGTCAGCCGCTGCACCTGCACCGGCATCCCGGCCGCCAGCTCCTCGGTGTGGGCGCTCACCTGCACCAGCCCGTCGGCGCGCACCAGCGACATCAAGAGCGCCGCGCCGCGCGAGATGGGAACCGCCACGGTGCGCCCTCCCACGATGCCCAGCTTGACCCGCAAGAGCTCCTCCACCCCGGCCGGGGAGCTGATCGAGACCGCCAGCTCGGCCGCCTCGCTGACAGGAGAGCTGACCGGAATGGCCATCTTGCGCTCCAACACGGGGCGAGCGAAGAGCTTGTAGGTCAGGAAAGTGCTCACCGGATAGAAGGGCAGGCCCAGCACGGGTTTTCCCTGCACCTGGCCGGTGGCCAGTGAATGGCCTGGCTTGAGGGCGACCCCGTTCAGTATGACCTCGCCCACCTCGCCCAGCAGGTGGGCCACCAGAGCGGTGCCATAGGAGGGACCGGCCACCACGATCACCAGGTCGTGGTCGACCAGGGCCATCAAGAGCGCCTCGCGCACCTCCTCGGCCCGCTCCGCCACCACCGGCAGGCAGCGGGGCAGAGCCCCGAGCTCGGCCACCAGGGCGGCCAGAATGGGGCTGTTGGAGTCGATCATCTGGCCCACCCCGGGAGTGGCGCCGGCCGCCACCAGGTGCGAGCCAAGCGGCAAAATGGCCACCCGGGGCTGGCGATAGACCTTGACCAGGCTTACTCCGCCCGCGAGCATGGCCCCCAGCTCCAGGGGCCCGACGCGGTGGTCGCGCGGCAAGATGACCTCGCGGGCAGCCAGGTCTTCTCCGGTGGGGCGCACGTTGCGCCAGGGGGCCGATGGGCGGTCGACCTGCACCACCTCGGTGGAAACGAGGCGGATCTCGTGCATCGGTACCACGGCATCGAAGCCATCAGGCAGCGCCGAGCCATTGTCCACGAACACGCCCTCGGGGCCGAGTTTCAGCTTGACCGGCGATTCGCGGGTGGCGGCGAACGTGGCCGTGGAGCGAACCGCCAGGCCATCGGTGGCAGCCTGGTAGAAGTGGGGCGAGGAGATCTGGGCCACGACCGGGGCCGCCGTCACCCGTCCCACCGCCTGCACGGTGGGGATCTCCTCCACCTCCATGCGCTCGAGCGCGCCCGCGAACTCGAGCTCGGAGAACCAGCGATCGAGCGCTTCCTCCAGGGGGATCTCGTGGAGTTGGCGCTCCATTTAACCCAGGGCCTCGAGCAAGAGCTGCTTCACCAGCTCGGGATTGGCCTTGCCTTTAGTGCGCTTCATCACCTGGCCGACCAGACTGTTGAGAGCCTTCTCCTTGCCAGAGCGGTACTCGCTCACGGCCGTGGCCTGCTCGTCGATCACGGCCCGAACCTCCACCATCAGCCCCTCCCGATCGGAGACCTGAGCCAGGCCCAGCTCCTGGACCAGAGCGGACGGGGCGCCGCCATGCTTGAACAGGTGCTCGACCAGGGTGCGACCGCCCCGGTTGGACACGGTGCCACCGCTGACCAGGGCGATGACCTCAGCCAGAGTCGCCGGAGTGAGCGAGCTCTCCTCCACCCCGTGCCCGGCCTCGCCTGCCAGGCGAGCCACCTCGTTGTTGAGCCAGTTGCAGGCCGACTTACCGTCCGCGCCCCGGGCTACCGTCTCCTCGAAAAACTCCGACAGGGCTCGGCTCTGCACCAGCAGACCGGCATCCTCCCCCGACAGGCCGAAGCTCTGTTGGTAGCGCCGGGCGCGAGCCGCCGGCAACTCGGGGAGGGACCGATCCACCTCGGCGATGCGCTCTCTGGTAAGGGTCAGCGGCAGGAGATCGGGATCGGGGAAGTATCGGTAGTCCTGGGCCTCCTCCTTGCTCCGCATGGAGATGGTGACCCCGCGGGCCTCGTCCCAACCCCGCGTTTCCTGAACGATCCGTCCCCCTTCACGCCGGATGGCCGTCTGGCGCTCGACCTCGGAGGCGATGGCGGCTCGCACCGACTTGAAAGAGTTCATATTCTTGATTTCCGTGCGGGTCTCGAGCTTCTCGCTGCCCACCGGCCGGATGGAGACGTTGGCATCGCAACGCAGCGAGCCCTGCTCCATCTTGCAGTCGCTCACCCCGATCCAGCGCAGGATGTCGCGCAAGGCCACCATGTAGTCGTGGGCCTCGTCGGGCGAGCGCATGTCGGGCTCGCTCACAATCTCGAGCAGGGGCACTCCGGCACGGTTGTAGTCGACCAGGGTGAAGTCGGATCCGCCCAGGCGGCCGGAAGCGCCCATGTGAGTGGACTTGCCGGTATCCTCCTCGAGGTGGATGCGGGTGATGCCGACGCGCTTGCCTTCCAGGTCGATGTGTCCACCCGCCGCCAGAGGCAGGTCATACTGCGAGATCTGGTAGTTCTTGGGCATGTCGGGATAAAAGTAATTCTTGCGGTCGAACTTGCTGAACTCGGCGATGGTGCAACCGGTGGCCCGCCCGGCCAGGACCAGCATCTCCACCGCGCGCCGATTGACCACCGGGAGCGTGCCCGGCAGGCCGAGACAGACCGGACAGACCTGAGTGTTGGGAGGGGCTCCAAACTGGTTGGGGCAGGCACAAAACAGCTTGCTCTCGGTGGCCAGCTCCACATGCACCTCGAGCCCGATGACCGTTTCAAACTGGTCGACTGTCAACGTCGCACCGCCTCCTGAGCCGCCCCCGCGCGCGGCTGTGACTTGCGAGGCCTCTTGCGCAACAGCTTGACCATTTCCTCCAGAGTCTTGAGCAAGAAATCCTGCTCGTCGGCCGGTCGTGACCCCACCAGGGCCCGAATTCGGTCGCTGAACGCCTGATTCTCGATGTGCTCGTCCACGAAGAAGGAGAACAAAGGCACCGAGAACTCCTGCGAGATCTTCTCCAGGGTGGCGATGCTGGGGGCCTTCTGGCCCTTTTCGAGGGGCCCGATGTAGGAGGCATTGACCCCGATGCGGCGAGCGAAAGCCTGCTGGGTCATGGCGTTGTCCATCCGGACGCGGCGAATCTGGCGACCGACCGTCTGCCTGAGCGATGCCATCTAAACCCGGCCTCCTTCAGGGAAGAAGCTCGGCGAAGCGAGTCAACACCCGCACCAGGCGGGCACGCAGGCTCGCGATCACCTCCCGGTCGACCTCGGGCACCACCTCGGGGGTCACCTCCGTGGTCAAAAAGAGCCTCGGGTTGAGCGCCAACTGGAGCCACGGAGTGCGACCGCGTCCGTGACGGCGGAGCAGATACCCGCCCCCCACCGCGCCATTGAGGCGCACCAGTGGCGTCAACGGCGAGCGCTCGACCTCGGAAAACTCCTCCAGCAAGCAGCCTTCCAAGAACTTCAAGGTTTCGGCCGGACAGGTGGCCTCTTCGCCCTTACCGGCCGCGTCCCCCTGGTTGCTGAGGGTAAATATCGCCTGATCTTGATCGCGCGCCGTCATGGGGACGAGCACCCGGCAGTCGAGCCCGAGCCGCACCCCGCCACGGCTGGCCGAGCGCTCGACCACTTCGTGAAAGGGACGGTGATGCCGGTCGACGAGTCGCTCCATCTCCTCGGGAGTAGGAAATCCGCTCTCGGTCCAGACATCATGTCCGAGGCTGGACTTGCTCTTGATCACTCCATCCGGGAACTCGGGAGGGCGCTGTCGAGGGTCACGATCCAGATCGATCACCGCCCGGGCCACCTCGGCTTCAACTCGACCCTGCACCCCTTCTCCAAGAGAGAAAATCTCCCGCGCGCCCGCTTCGATCTCAAAGAACAGCTGTTCGGATGTCAGCGCAAAACGTGGTGCCAGTTCGCGGGGGATGGTGGTGCCGCCGCTCGGGATGGCCAGCAGGTATGGGAGACGTGCCATAGAGTTCCCGTCATGTTAGCACCGGGTCGGAGCCAATTCAACCACCCCGGGAACTTTGGCCCGGCCGAGCGCGTCCTCAAACTCGAGCTTGATTCTTCCACCTCCCCACGAAGAACGAGCTCGCTCTTGAACCAACCCGGGGAAGGCCACCGGTCCGATCCGGGCGAACCCGCCCAGCGCGCAGCCCATGGGCTGCGAGCGAGAAACAGGAGGCCACAGCTTGTTGACTACCGATTTGAGCGCATTGAAAGACCAGATCGAGCGCGAGAGCCACCACTTCAAAGCACTCCAGAACGAAATCGGAAAGGTGATCGTGGGCCAGTCTGCCGTCATCGAGCGAGTCCTGGTGGGCTTGCTCGCCGACGGCCACATTCTGCTCGAAGGCGTGCCCGGCCTGGCCAAGACGCTGACCTTCCGCACCCTGGCCCAGACCCTCTCGGCTCGTTTCTCGCGCATCCAGTTCACCCCCGACCTCTTGCCGGCCGATGTGGTGGGCACGACGATCTTCAACCCTCAAAGCGGCCAGTTCACGGTCAAGCAGGGTCCGGTCTTCGCGAACCTGCTGTTGGCCGACGAGATCAACCGCGCCCCGGCCAAAGTGCAGAGCGCTCTGCTGGAAGCCATGCAGGAGCGGCAGGTCACCGTAGGCGATCAGACCTTTGCGCTGCCCGAGCCCTTCCTGGTGATGGCCACCCAGAACCCGATCGAGCAGGAAGGCACCTACAACCTGCCCGAGGCTCAGGTGGACCGCTTCATGCTCAAAGTCCGAGTGGACTACCCTACCCGCGAGGAAGAAGGCCTGATCATCGACCGCATGACCCGAGGCGAGACTCCATCGGCCTCGCCGGTGGTGCAAACTCAGGATCTGATGCGCCTGCGCAGCCTGGTGCCCCAGATCTACCTCGACGAGAAGGTCAAAGGCTACATCCTCGACCTGGTCTTTGCCACCCGCGACCCCGAGAAGGCGAAACTGGCCAAGCTCAAGCCCTTGATCGCCTATGGGGCCTCTCCCCGGGCCAGCCTCTGCCTGGCCCAGGCCTCGCGTGCCTATGCCTTCTTGCGCGGACGCTCCTACGTCACCCCGGACGACGTCAAGACCATCGGCTACGACGTGCTGCGCCACCGGGTGGCTCCCAGCTATGAAGCCGAAGCCGAGGACTTGAGCTCGGAAGCACTGCTGCGCATGCTGTTCGACGGGGTTCCCGTGCCGTGAAGGAGGATCTCCACAAGAAGATCCGCCGCATCGAGATCACCACCTCCAAGCTGGTGGAAGAGGTCTTCGCGGGCAAGTACGAGAGCCTGTTCAAGGGCCAGGGGATGGAGTTCTCCGAGGTGCGCGAGTACCAGCCCGGCGACGATGTGCGCAGTATCGACTGGAACGTTACTGCCCGCAGCGGGCGCCCGTTCGTCAAGCGCTTCGAGGAGGAGCGCGAGCTGACGGTGATGCTGATGGTGGACGCGAGCCGCTCGCTGGACTTCGGCTCTGACCAGGAGACCAAGCGGGAGAAAGCCTCGGAGCTGGGTGCGCTGCTGGCCCTGTCAGCCCTGCGCTCCAACGACAAGGTGGGCCTGTTGCTCTTCACCGATCGGGTGGAACGCTACATCCCACCCCGCAAGGGCAAGCGGCACGCCCTGCGGCTGATCCGCGAGATCCTCGAGCCGGCCCCCACCGGGCACCGCACCGACCTGACCGAGGCCCTCAACCACCTCAACCGCATTCACAAGCGGCGAGCCCTGGTCTTCTTGATCTCGGACTTTCTCGGACCGGGCTTCGAGAAGGCCCTGCGGCTCACCGAGCAGCGCCACGACCTCAACGCCTTCCGGCTCTACGACCCGCGCGAGCAGGAGATGCCGGCCCTGGGCCGCTTACGGCTGCGCGACCTGGAAACGGGCGAGCTGGTGGTGCTCAACAGCTCCTCGACCGAGTTCCGCAAGGGCTACAAGCAGGCCGCTGCGGATAGGCGGGCGGGCTTCAAGCGCCTCTTCGAGGGCAGCGGGGTTGACTATGCCGAGTTCTCCACCGCCGACTCGGTGGTGCCCACCCTGGTGCGCTTTTTTGCCACCAAGAAGGAGCGCCGAAGGCGAGCCGGCTAACGTAGTCCCGCAGGTTGCCAAACATTGCTCCCATTCCGGGAACATGGTATCCTGGGGGCAGTGAGGGTCATTGCTCTGAGGACTCTTCGAGAATTCTGGACCGAACATGGCGATGCGGAGCAACCACTTCGGGCCTGGTACTCGGAGGCTTCAGCCAGTGACTGGGCCGGACCCGCCGATATCAAAGCCAGATACGCGAGCGCAAGCTTTCTTGGGGACAACCGGGTCGTATTTAACATCGGGGGCAATAAGTATCGCCTCATCGTCGCAATCCGGTATGAAGCCAAGGTCGTGTACGTCCGGTTTGTCGGGACCCACGCGGAGTATGACAAAGTGGATGCGGCAACTGTATGAGAACGAGAACGAGATCGAAACCGGCCAGGCAAATCAGCGGGCCGCTGCGCAGCGAGGAGGACCTGACAGCGGCGTTGCATGAAATCGAGCGGTTGTTTGAGGCCCCTCCCGGAACCAAGGAGTATGACCGCCTGGAGCTTCTAACACTACTGGTATCCGACTATGAGAGGACCCATCATCCGGTGCCTCCTCCCAATCCTATCGAGGCCATCAAGTTTCGCCTCGAGCAGTTGGGACTTACCCGTAAGCATCTTGAGACAATCCTGGGATCGCGCTCGCGAGTGTCCGAAATCTTGAGTGGTAAGCGCCCCCTGACGGTTCGAATGATGAGAGCACTGCATAAACAACTCGGGATTCCCGCGCAAAGCCTGCTCCAGGAAACGGAGGACACGAAGCAGATGCAAGCAGAGAAACTGGCAGTCCAAGTCGCCGAACTTGAAGCAAAGATAGCATCTTTGAAAAGCCACCTGCCAGAGAATCAGCTGTGGGATGAATATCTCCGCCTCCTGGACTACTCTGATGCCGACCGGGTCCGAACGCGAGAGGTTCTCCAGCAGCAGCTCCGCGGCGAAGGACTTACTCCCGAACTGGAGGTGGCTGTGCTCAGAGTGTTGATCGCAAATCACCAGGCAGCACATTAAGGCTGGTTGCTCAGAAAAAAGCGCAACGTAACGCCGTAGGTGCTGACCACACTCGGGTCGTTGGGGTGCTGGTGACGGGCGTTGACCCGGATCGTCAGCACCCGCGAACCGGTGGGCAGGTCGAACCCGATGCTGCCGGTCGGCCCCAGAAAGGCCATGCGCCGCACGTCCCCCTGAAAGTCACGCTGCAGCCAGCCGCTGGCGGCCATCGAAAGCACCGCCCGGTCGGGCGGGGCCGGATCGCCCGGCTCCCAGTCCGGCTCGCCCGTGGGCAAGACCTGCAGCACGCCATTCTGGACACGGGGCAGCCAGTAGGTGATGCTCGCCCCCCCTGCTGCCACCGACTCCACCCGGGCGCCACGAAACTCCTGGCGCAGGCGCTCGGCCGCCAGCATCGCGGCCCTGTAGACCTCGTTGCCCAGATCGCTGCGCCGGGCGGCGTTCTTGGAGGCGATCTGGATGGTCACGATCAACCCGGTTAGAAAGGCGAAGAGAGCGCAGGCCACCAGGGTCTCGAGCAGCGTCACCCCTCTACGGGACATCGTAGAACATGGTCCAGATGGCGTACTGCTGTGCACCCTCCCTGGTCTGCCAGTAGACCCGCACCTCGACCCGCTTCAAAGTGGGCTCCGGCAAAGTCTCGAGTATTTCGTACTCGTAACCGGCCGCTTCGGGGTGGGCCTGCCGGGGCGATGCCACCGAGACCGAGAAGTCCTGGCGCACTCGCTCCTCGGTCTGGTGCATGGTCGAGGCGGCCAGCACCGAGGCGGTGTGGCGCGAGCGGTTACCCTGGGCAGCCCGGGCCGAGTAGAGGTGGACGCTCACAAGACCCAGCACGGCGATGGTGATGAGCAATAAGCTCACCATCACCTCGGCCAGGTTGAAGCCCCGTCTCAGTAGGTGGAAAGCCAGCGGACCGCGCCCCCGGAGGAGGGATTGTCGGGGCTGCCCACCCCCATGCTGTTGATGTTGACGTTCCAGTTCTGGTCTGCGGCTCGCAACACGCCATCCTGACCATAGTATTGGAGCGGCAGCGAGCCGAGCAACTCCCAGTAGCCGGAACGCGCGCTCATCGCCATCACCTCGTCGCGCCCGCTGCGGGCCCAGCGCACGTAGACGTTACCATCCCGGTCCACGTTCAGGTAGCGCAGATTGCCGCAGAAGCCACCCTGCTCAACCACCCCTGCGCTGGTGTTGTACCTGCGAGGAGGGGGCGAGAGCCAGGTCCACTGGCCAGGGACGACCCCGCTGGCGTCAGCCGGCCCCGAGGGAGAGAACTTGTAGATCGTGCTGGCGCGGTCGTCGGGATCGTAGCAGACGAAAACCTCTCCCTCGGGCCCCGCGGCCATGCCGCCAGCGAAGTTACCCGGGTAGGAGCCTGTCTCGACCTGGACGGTGCCGTCCGTCCGGTAGCGAACGCGAGGGGGAGGAGGCAGCAG
This sequence comes from Candidatus Xenobia bacterium, assembly GCA_045863235.1. Classification (GTDB taxonomy): domain Bacteria; phylum Vulcanimicrobiota; class Xenobia; order Xenobiales; family QWHO01; genus QWHO01. Next base: position 26,510 of record BTUM01000058.1, read on the forward strand.
GCTCCACTGAGCGCTGGCAAAGTCGTAGGAGAACATCGTGTCGGGCCGTCCGTCAATACCCTGCACCGCGTAGAGGGTGCCGTTCGGATCCAAGCTCAGGTTGCGAAGGTTGTGGGAGAATCCGCTGCCGTCGATGAGCACCCCGGCATCGTTGTAGTAGCGCTTGGGAGCGGGTTTGATGGTCGACCAGGTTACGGTCGGGTCGGCTTCCCAGGCGGCCACGTCCAGAGTGTAAATGGTATCGATGTTGTCCCGGTTCAGCCGCACCACCAGACGCTTCTGGCCGTCGCTGGTCAGGTCGCGCAGGTCTCCAGCCACCTTGTCGGGTCGGGTGATCAGGTTGCCGGAGCCGTCATAGTAGGCCGAAATCACCGCGGGCAACACCGTCCAGGTGCCGTCGGGCGCGTAGCGATAGACCGCGTCCGACCCGTCGCGCCGCATCACGGCATAGAGGTTGTTGTTGTCATCCGGGCACACGAAACCCAGGTTGCTGGCAAAGCTGCCGGTCGATACCAGGTTGATCGTGTCGGTGACGTTGTCGTGCACGTAATACTTGTAGGGTGCCGGGGGCACGATGGTCCAGGGGGCACCGGGCGTGGTGAAGAAGAGGGAGTCGATCCCATCGCGACTGACCTCGGCGAAGACGGTGCCCTGGATGTCCGAGCCCCTGGCCACGGTGGCGGTGACCCTCTCGGTGATCCCGTTGAAGGTGGCCACGCAGTGCAGGAACATCACGTTGGGCTGGGGCGAGGCGCTGGCCCAGATCTTGAGCTCGGCTCCCTCGACCGTGGTCTCCTCGGCCTCGGCCTCGCTGGCGTGGGTCGTCTCCCAGCCGGCCGTTTCGACCATGTGCTTCAGTCCGAGATTGACTCCAGCCCGGGCGGCGAAAATCGCTTGATTGCGAAGATAGCCCTGGCGCAAGAACAGGGTATCGGTCGTGGTCTGATGGGCCAGGGCGATGATCAAGGAGAACAGGAGCACCACCAGGAACATAGCCGTCAGGATAGCCACGCCGCGTCGATTCCACATACTCAAAAGATAGCACAGGAGATACCCAAAGTCATTGCGCGTCAGTCGCTCGTCCGTGCGCCTCTTTACCATGCACTTTTCGGTGCTGCTCGGTGCCGGACTGGGGATCGCTCGCTCTCTCCAGGTGCTGCGTGAGGATCCCGACAAGAAGATGGCCGAGGTCATCGCCTCCGTCAACCGGCGGGTGGACAGCGGCCACACGTTGAGCTCGGCCATGGCCGCCCACCCTCAAGTCTTTGCGCCGATGTACGTCAGCCTGGTGCGGGTGGCCGAGCTGACCGGCGGGATCACGCGGGCCTTCGACCGGCTGGCCCAGAACCTCGAGCGCCAGAGCAACCTGCGCCAGCGACTGACCAGCGCTCTGGTCTACCCCTGCTTTGTGCTGATCACCACGCTGGGGATGACCTTCTTTCTGCTCTACTTTCTGTTGCCAATGTTCTTGAAGACCTTTGCCGAATCGGGCGCCAAGCTGCCCTGGCTGACTCAGGCCCTGGTGACCGTGGCTGGAAATCGAGCCCTGATCGTGATCGTTCCGGCCGTTCTCGCGGCGCTGGCCGCTGGCCTCTGGCTCTACGCCCGGCGCAGCGAGCGCCGGGAGCGTCTGCAGCAGTGGCTCTATCGCATTCCCGTGCTGGGCCGCTTTCTGTATCTGATGGCTCTGGCCCAGATGACCGAAAGCCTGGCGCTGCTGCTCGAAAACGGCGTCGACCTGATGCGCTCGCTGGATTGCCTGCGCCAGAGCCCCAGTGGCTGGATCCCCCTGGACCGGGCCGTGTGCGAACTGCAGGAGCGCGTCTTCGAGGGGGAGGAGCTGAGCGAGGCCATGCACTCGACGCGGGCCTTTCCCACCCTGCTCATCAACCTGGTGGCCGCGGGCGAGTCGGTGGGCACCCTCCACCCCTGGTTCGCCCGCTATTCCCGGCTGATCGAAGAAGAGCTGCAAGAAACCGTGGACGGGCTGGTGGCCATCCTCGAGCCGCTCATGCTGATGTTCCTGGGGGGCGGGGTGGGAATTGTTGTGCTCGCCTGTTTCCTGCCGACCTACCAGTTGATGACCGCCCTGTGAATCACGACTGAGACTCCATGGCCTTCTCGGCCCCGGCCCGATCTCCAACTACGATCAGGACGTCGCCCGACTTGACCATCTCCCCGGGGCCCGGAGAGACCAGCACCAGAGGAAAAGGGCCCCAACTGCCTCACAGGCCAGCACGAAAACGGCGATCCTGCCGGCCAGACTGCCCACGTCCGACATGGTCAGGCCCGGCACCTGGGCCGCCAGGCTCACTCGACCGCGCAGCCCCAAGCGAGTTCCCATCAGGTAGAGGGCCCCGGTGGACCAGACCATGACTCCCAACCCGCCGGCCTGGAAAAGAAACAGCAACACCAGTTGCCCGAACGGCGAGAAGTGAGAGCCGGTGTCCACCACCGTCAGACCCGTGACGCAAACGGCAGAGGTGGCGGTGAAGACAGCCTCGGTGACCGTGAGGTCTTTGCCGGGGGCAAGGCTGACGGGCAACAGCAACAGTGCCGCACCGATCACGATCAAGAGCAAGAAACTCAAAGTCAGGGTGCGCGAGGGGCTGAGGGGTTTCTTGAGCCGCAATTTCAGCTGCGCTTGAGTCGCTCGCGAGCCGCCCGGTCAAGGATCGGCTGGATCTGAGGAAAAGCATCGTAGACTCGGGGCAGAAACTCGCCCGGAACCACCAGCAAGAGCCCATCGGTCTTGGAGACGACCGTGGCCGTCCGCTCTCCGAACAGAAGGCCAATCTCCCCGAAAAACTCACCGGGTCGCATCTCCACCTTCAGGTCCTTGAGCTGGGCCTCGAACGTTCCCTCGACGATGAAAAAGAGCGCGTCACCCGCCGAGCCGCGCTTGATGACAGATTCTCCAGGGGTTGTCCGGCGCTGGTGGGCACAACACACAATGGCGTCGCGTGCCTCGAATGAGCCGCTGGCGAACTGCGGTACACGGCGGATCAGCTGCTGAAGCTCCAAGCCGGAGGGCAGAGCAGACTCACTCATGGCCACCTAGTTCGCCAGTCCCTTCGGGGCAGCCTGCGACTCCAACCACACCTTCTGCTGCGGGAAGGGAATCTCGATCTCCTCGAGATCGAAGCGATTCTTGACTCGCCGATTGAGCTCTCGACGAACCTCCCACTGAGACAGAGGACGAGTCTGCACAAGCATGCGCAGGACCACCCCCGAGGTCCCCAGTCGGTCGACTCCGAGCACCACCGGGGGCTCCAGGATGCGCTCCGGCCATTCCTCCGAGAGCTTCGTCGCCTCCTCGCACAAGATCCCCAGGGCCCGGTCCAGGTTGGTGCGATAGGCCACCTCGACCTGGAAGTCCACCCGTGACCAGCGATTGGAATGGTTTTGCACGACACGCAACTCGCTGTTCGGAATGGTCACCAGTCGGCCGTCCACGGTGCGCACCCGGGTGCTGCGCATACTGAAGGCCTCCACCGTTCCGGTCAACGTTCCCCATTCGATGACGTCCCCGACCCCGAAACTGTCCTCGAGCAGGATGTTGACCCCGGCCACCACGTCCTTGAGCAGATCCTGGGTGGCAAAGCCGAGAGCCACCCCCACCAGTCCCGCCCCGGCCAGGATGGGGCGCAGGTCGATCTGAAGCAAGGTGAGATAAGTGAGCCCCCCGGCCAGAAACAAGAGGACCCTGGTCGTGAATTGGCAGGCCTGATCGAGGGTGCTCATGCGCTGGCCGAGACGGCTGAGGTGCAGGGGCTGTTGGGCCTGCTGCAAAGCCAGGAAGTAGCGGCGCAACATCATTCCGGTCAGGTTGACCGCCGCCCCTGTGATGATCACCACCAGCAACAGCAGAATGAAGGGCCACAGTACCCCTTCATAGAGCTTTTCAGCCAGCACCTGCGTTTGCGGGAACAATCGCAGACAGATCAGCAGGCTGACCGTCCAGAGCAGGAACTTGACCGACCAGAGCGGTCGCGGCGTGAAATGCCGAATGAGCCGATGGACCACCAGGGTCAGCACCAGGACGATCCCAACAACCGAAAGCGCAAACCAGCGATAAGCAGGTGTTTGCATGACCGCCGAGCGCTCCAGCTCGTGCTGAAGCGCCTCGCGCCAGCGCTCAGCGAGCTCTCTCTCGAGCCGGTGGCGCTCGACTGGCTCGAGTCTGGCCACATCGAAGTCCTGCAGATCTTCCTTGAGCACTGTGATCAGGACCTGGTCCCCGGCCACCACCACCGTTGACCCCATGATCTCGTCCACCCGAACCGGCGGGACCTCGTTGTTGTTGCGACGCAGCGCCTCGCGCAGCCGCTCCTGAACCTGGCGCACCCGCTCGCGAGCGGTCATACGCTCGGTGCCCGCCACGGAGAAAAGCGCCACGGTGTTCAAGCGCAACCACTGAACCCGCCTGGGGCCGAAAGGCCCCAGCGGGGAGGAGGGGGTGGGCGAGGCCAGCGGAGCATCCTGGCTGATGGGCGTCGGAGTCGGCTCCTGGGCCGTGGCCCCGGCCACGAGCCAGCACAGCAGCGCCACGGCCACCAGAATGCGACCAGAGAGAGAGAAGAGTCCAGTCATCGAGGGTTCAGTATACCAATCCGGGCAACCCCCTGGAGCGGGAACTTCCCTCCGGGTTCGCTCGTCTATTGCGATGAATTCACTTTCTGAGGTACATTCACCGGATGAAACGCTTGCTCACTTTGCTCCTGGCCCTGGCTTTGCTGGGACCCGTCCTGGCCCAACAGGGCCCGGTGGTGCTGAAAGAAGAGGCTTCGGCCAGCAAACTGAAGCTGGGTGAGAGCCTGCGCCTGACCGTGCAGGTCACGGCCGACCCCGGTGTGGCCCTCAAGCTGCCCGCCGCCGACAGCTTCAGCTTCGAGCCCTGGGAAGTGCGCGACGCGGTGCTGACCGACGAACCCCCTCTGGGTGGCCAGAAACGCTGGAAGTACACCTTCCGGCTGGCCCCCTGGGAGATCGGCCAGCAGACCGTTCCTCCGCTCAAGCTCAGCTATCAGTTCGCGGGCCAGACTCGCGAGGCCAGCACGCGCCCGGTCGAGATCGCCGTGGCCGAGCCCGAGCCGGAGCCCAAAGGCGACATTCGCGACTTTGCCGGCCTTGATCCCCTGCCGGTGCCCCTCTGGGTCTACCTGCTGGTGGCTCTCTCCGGTCTGGTGACCCTGGCCCTCTTCTGGCTGGGCGTCCGGGCCCTGCGCCGCGCGCTGACGGCCAAGAAGCCGGTCCCCGAGCTGGGCCCCACCGATTGGACCCTGCGCGAGCTCGGTCTGCTGAGCGATCTGCGCCAGATCGAGCAGTATGAGCGCTTCACCCAGGTGCTGCGCATCTGGCTGGCGCGCCGCCACCAGCTGCCGGTGCTCGAGCGCACCACCGGCGAGATTCTCACCGACCTGCGCGCTCGCTCCTTCCCGCCCGAGCTGATCCAGGTGGTCCGCGAGGTGCTGGAGGAGGGGGATCTGGTCAAATTTGCCCGCCAGGTGCCTCGAGACGCCGCCCTGCGGCTCGAGTCGGTGCGCCAGATGGTACAGGCCGGCAAGGAGGAGCAGCCCGATGCTTAGACTGGCCTTTCCCTGGGCCCTGGCCCTCATCCCCCTGCTGCTTGCCCTGTGGTGGACGAGCATAAAGAGCAAGACCCAGCGACAGGCGGCGCTTGCTTACTCCGACCTTGGCCTGGTGCGCTGGTCGAAGGCCGTGCGCCCCACCTGGGAGAGCTGGCTCCCCTGGGGCCTGGTGGCTCTGGGCATGCTGAGCCTCTGCCTGGCCCTGGCCCGTCCCCAGGCGGGCAAGTCGCGCGAGGTGGTCAAGAGCTCGGGCGTCAACATCATGCTGTGCCTGGACACATCCACCAGCATGAAAGCGATGGACCTGATGCCCAATCGCCTGGAAGCTGCCAAGGACCTGAGCGAGAAGTTCGTCCAGGAGCGACCCGGCGATCGGATCGGCGTGGTGCTCTTCGCCGGCACCGCCTTCACCCAATGCCCCCTGACCCTGGACCACCAGGCCCTGAGCCAGCTCCTCTCGAGCGCCAACTTCGGGGTGACCGGAACCGACGGAACGGCCATCGGCACGGCCCTGGCCACCAGCGTCAACCGGCTCAAGAACCTGCCCGGTAAGAGCAAGGTCATCGTGCTCCTGACGGACGGACGCTCCAACGCCGGCGAGATCGATCCTTTGACCGGCGCCAAGCTGGCCCAGCAGTTCGGAATCAAGATCTACACCATCGGGGTGGGAGCCACCGGAAACAGCATGCTGGCGCTGGACCCCTCGATGGGCCTGCGCTCGGTGGGGAGCGACCTGGACGTGGAGAGCCTCACCCGCATCGCTCAGGCCACCGGGGGCCGCTTCTACCACGCCGCCGACAACCGGGCCCTGGCCGACGTCTACGACGAGATCAACCGGCTGGAGAAGGTGGAGCAGACCTCCACCACCGTCACCGACTACAGCGAGCTGTACTTCTACCCGCTGGCTCTGGGCCTTTGCTTCGTGGGCCTGGGCAGCCTGCTGGAACGCACCATCCTGGAGGAGCTTCCCTGATGCGCTTTGCCGATCCGCAACAACTGGCCTGGCTGGTCCTGTGGGCTTTGCTGGTGGGGCTGTTTGTCTGGCGCGAGGGTCGCAAGCGAGGCCTGCTACGCCGATTCGCCTCCCACCCGATGCTGGCCCGACTGGCCTCCGACTACTCCCCTGTCCGGGCCTATACCCGGCTCGTCCTGCTGACCCTGGCCGGAGCCCTCTTGATCGTGGCCCTGGCCCGCCCCCAGTGGGGCCTGAAGCTGGAGAAGGTGGAGCGGCACGGCCTGGAGGTGGTCATCGCCATGGACCTCTCGCGCAGCATGAACGCCACCGACTATCAGCCCGACCGCCTGGCCGTGGCCAAGCGCGAGCTGAGCGTGCTGATGAAGGAGCTGGCCGGCAACAAGCTGGGATTGGTGGGCTTCGCGGGCTCGGCCCTGACCTTCTGCCCGCTGACCATGGACGAGGGCGCCACGGGACTGTTCCTGGAGCAGATGAGCGAGAACATGATGCCGGTGCCCGGCACGGCCGTGGGCGACGCGGTGCGCGAATCGCTCAAGCTCTTCTCGCGTGAGCACCAGGGAGCCCGCGTGATCATCTTGCTCACGGACGGAGAGGATCAGGGCAGCGACCCCCTGGGCGCCGCCCGCGAGGCAGCCAAAGAAGGCGTGGAGATCTACGCGCTGGGCCTGGGCAACCCCGAGGGCGCGGTGCTGACCGGCGTGGCCAGCGAATCGGGAGCTCCCGTGGTCAGCAAGCTGGACGAGAAGACCCTGCAGGGGATGGCCGAGGCCACCGGGGGCAAGTACTTCCGGCTGGACGAGGGTGGCAACGGAACCCAGGAGCTCCTGGCCGCCCTGAGCCAGGTGGAGAAGAAGCGGATCGACAGCCAGATGTCGCGCCGCTACACCGAGCGCTTCCAGATCTTCCTGGGAATGGGGCTGGCCCTCTTGCTGGGCGAGCAGATGCTGCGCGGACGCCGCCGGAGGATGGCATGAAACGACTTCTCTTGATGCTCTTGATGCTCTCGCAGGCGGCCTCGGCCAACCCGATGTGGGAGCAGTGGAAGGCTGACCAGGCTTTCCGCCAGGGACGCTACAAGGAAGCCATCACCGGCTACCAGCGGGCCCTGAAACAGACGGATAGCCCGCGCCTTCGCTACAACCTGGCTCTGGCTCAGGTCAAAGCGGGCGACCTGAAGAACGCCCGCACCGGCTTTACCGAGGTGCTCGAGGGCGACGACCTGGCCCTGCGAGGCAAGGCGGCCTACAACCTGGGCAACATGGCCTACAAGGAAGAGAAGCTCGAAGAGGCGCTGGACTTCTACAAGAAGGCCCTGCGCTACGACGAAACAGACGAGGACGCCCGCCACAACGCCTGGGTGGTGCTGCAGAAGCTCAAGCAAAAGCAGCAACAGAAGCAAAAACAGGACGACAAGTCTGAAAAGGACCAGGATCAGAAAGACGAAAAGTCCGACCAGGACAAGAAGAACGATCAGTCCGGTCAGGACAAGAAGAACGACAAGTCGGGCCAGGACAAGAAGAACGACAAGTCGGGCCAGGACAAAAAGGACGACAAATCCGGCCAGGGTGACCAGGACAAGAAGAACGATCAGTCCGGCAAGGACAAAAAGGACGACAAATCCGGCCAGGGCGACCAGGACAAGAAGAACGATCAGTCCGGCAAGGACAAGAAGGACGACAAATCCGGGCAGGGCGACCAGGACAAGAAGAACGACAAGTCCGGCCAGGGCGACCAGGAGAAGAAGGACGGTCAGGCCTCGCAGGGGGACAAGAAGGACCAGAAGGGCCCCCAGGACCAAGCCGGATCCCCCGAGGCGGCCGCCCGAGCCCGCAAGCAGGAGGCCGAGCAGCTGCTGCACTTCTTCGAGGAGAAGGAGAAGCAGGAAACGGGCCAGCGGGCGCGCGGCCGAGTGATGCGCACCATCCCCCAGACCGGAGGTCAGACATGGTGAGAAAGACGATGCAGACGCTCGTGCTGCTGGCTTTGCTCGGCCTGGTGGCCGTGGCCCAGCCTCCCACCGTCCAGGCCAGCGTGGACAGCTACTCGGTGCACGAAGGGGAATCCATCAACCTGAAGGTCGAGGTTTCCGGAGCCAGTGGCGAGGTGGAGACCGAACTGCCTGACATGCCCGAGTTCGAGGTCTACCAGACCGGCAGCTTCTCGAGCACCTCGATCGTGAACGGCCTGGTCTCGGTGGGCGTGGCCCAGAACTACACCCTGGTGGCGAAGAAGGCCGGCCGCTACAAGATCGGCCCCATCTCGGTGGAGATCGCGGGCCAGCTCTATGAGGCCGATCCCATCGACGTGGAGATCCTTCCCGCTCGTCACGCATCCCCCGGCTCGGCGGGCATGCCCACCGCCACGCCCACGCCCGCTCCAGCCCACCCGACCCTGCTCGAGCCGGCCCCGGACGCGCTCGACGACACGCGCCCGGCCTTCATCACCGCCGAAGTGGACCGCAGCAGGCCCTACCTGAACCAGCAGATCACTTACATTCTCAAGCTCTACCTGTCGGCCGCTCCCATCGGGCCGGTGGGCTACGAGCCCCCCGAGACCACCGGCTTCCTGGTCGAGGAGCTGCTACCCCGCTCGCGCACCTATGCCACCGAGGTGGACGGACGCCGCTACTACGTGGTCGAGGCCCGAACCGCCCTGTTCGCCACCAGCCCCGGCAAGCACGAGCTCAACCCGGCCCGGGTGCAGGTCACCCTGCAAGACAGCCTGGCTTCCGTGTTCCGCAACGATCCCTTCGCCTATCTGGCCCCGCCCAGGGACATGTCCCTGGAGACCGAGCCGGTGGCAGTGGACGTCCGCCCTCTCCCCGAGGAAGGCCGCCCGGCCAACTTCAGCGGCGCCGTGGGACAGTACTCCCTGACGGCCACGCTGGACAAGAGCAGCGTGGCGGCCGGACAGCCAGTGCACCTGGAGATGACCGTCAGCGGCCAGGGCAACGTCAATCTGATCGGGACCCCCGCCCTGCCCGAGCTGAAGAAGTTCCGCGTCTACGACACCCAGGCCACCTCCCAGGTGGAAAAGAAAGACTACGAGGTCACCGGCACCCGCGTCTTCAAGACCGTGCTGGTGCCCCTGGAGGAGGGTCGCCAGACCCTGACCGGGCTGCGCTTCTCGTTCTTCAACCCCGAGACCGAGCGCTACGAGACCATCGAAGCCCCCCCTCTCACCCTGGACGTGACCCCCGGCAAAGTAAGCCGTCGCGACCTGCCGGCCCCTGTCGAGGACAAGCTTGCCGGCCAGAAGACTTCTCTGGGGAGCAAGCCGCTCAAGCTCCAGGCCCCGGCCTGGCTGGGCTGGCTGCAGGCTCTGCCCCTGCTGGCCCTGGGAGCCGCCTTCGCCTGGCGCGCCTTCCGGCGCTGGCAAGAAGCCTCTTCGGGCGCCCGGCGTCAATCGCAGGCTCTGCGTCGGGCCAACCGGCAACTACGCCGTCTGCGCTCGCTGAGCCCCGAGGAAGGAGGCAAGGTGGTGCTGAGCGCCGTCCACCAGTTCTTCTCCGACCGGCTGGGGACGATCACCGCCGGGCTCAGCCTGGACGAGCTCGACCGCCTGCTCTGCGAGCGGGGCCTGAGCCCGGAGCTTCGCCAGCGGCTGCGCGGTGAGCTGCAGGCTGCCGAGGAAGCGCGCTACGCGCCCACCCGCCAGAGCCTGGGCGAGCACGAGAAACCCCTCTGCCGCGTGCTGTTCGAGATCGAGGAGGCCCTGCGATGAGAACCATCCTGTCCGTTTGCCTGTTGCTGGCTCTGCTGGCTCCCGCCCGGAGCCAGGAGCCCTCCAAGCTCTTCGACCGCGCCAACCAGGACTACGCCCAGGGCCGCTACGCGGCCGCCGCCGAGGGCTATCGTGAGCTGCTCGAGCTGGGCTACACCACCGGGCCGGTCTACTACAACCTGGGCAACGCCTACCAGAAGCTGGCCGACCCCGGCCGGGCCCGAGCTGCTTACGAGAACGCCCTGGCTCGCATGCCCCGCGACGCCAGCCTGCGCCAGAACCTGGGCGAGCTGGCCAGGAGCCTGCCTGACAAGAGCGCTCCTCCCTCGCACCTGGAATGGCTGGCGAGCTTCTTCAGCCGCACCGAGCTGACCGTGCTGGCCAGCCTGTTCTACTGGCTGGGAGCCGGTCTCCTGCTGGTCCAGTTGCGCCGGCGCAGCCTTTTGCGCTCGGCTCTCCTGGCCGTCTGCGCGCTAGGACTGCTCTTCTTCGGAGGGCTGTGGGCCGTGCGCGAACGCTCCGAGCCCGGCGCGCCGGCCGTGGTGCTGCCCGCCCAGGTGAACCTGTACGACGGACCAGGGCGAGACTTCGAGGCCGGGCTCAAGCTGAATGCCGGCAGCCTGGTCTACGTGCTGAGCGAGCGCGGCGACTGGCGCGAGGTGGCCGCCATGGGTCGCGTGCGCGGCTGGCTGCGGGCCGAAGAGCTGGAGCTGCTCCAGCGAGACTGAGAATCGCATCGAAAGTGCGGTTCTGGGTTCTGCGGGCAAACTGCCTGAAAGGTCGATGATGCCCGCGGGCCCAGCACGCAGGGCTAAGGGTGGGACCGGATTTCCTCGAGCCGCTCGACGAGCGAGAGCCGGGAGGCCCAACGCTCCAGATAGGTCTGATCCAACGAGCCGTTGGCCTGGAGAAGGTCGATTGCGTCCGCCCGGTCGATCGGACGCCAGGCGGACAGCTTGAGCAGAATGAGATCCTCCCGGGTCGCTACCCGCACCCCCAGTCCCAAAAACGAAACCGGGCAAGCCCGCTCCAAGACGCTGCGATGGAGGTCGGTGCCCCCCGACTGGAGATCCACGCTCAAGGAGAACCCGGACTGGACCACCGGATACCAGAAACGGAAGAGGACGACGTCATCCAACGAATGACGGTCGGCCCGATCCAGGTGCGAAAACCCGCGTCGCCGCAGAGCTTCGCGGATGGGCTCGACATCCTCCAAGATAGCAAGGATGTCGCAGTCGCGGGTATTGCGAATTCGTCCGCGCAACATTGCTCCGAGACCCCCGATGAGGGCGTAGGGGATGCGGCACTCCTCGAGAGCTTCGGTTGCCAGGCGAAGGGCACTGAGGAGCGCGTCACCCAGCACGGGAGAGAATGGTGGCCTGGCGTTTGAGGGCTTCGAGCTTCTCGCGGTCGAGCCGCTCGTAGCTCTCGGCCAGCTTCTGGATGGCCGTTGGGCGATCACAGCGATGCTCTTGCATCAGGCCGGCGATGGCTCCCTCGAAACCCAGATTGAGCATTTCGAAGTAAAACCTGGCGCGCTCGTCCAGCCCACTTTCTGGCAGCTCGCGTGGATCATTCAGATGCACCCGGTCGGAATTCGACCTGGCGAGCCGCTCTCCCTCGGGCTCGTGGGCTCGTCCTCGAGGCGAGCGACACATCGACCCATGCCATCAGCTGTAGAGCACTGATTCCGGGAACCTCGCCTGCGTGGTAACATAGGGTATGACGATTCTGGACAGAATGGTCCTGGCCGTGGAAAAGGTTCGTGATCGACTCTTGAGAGCCAGCCAGGCCCTCGCCGCAGCCGGGATTGGATACGCGGTGGTCGGCGGAAATGCCGTCGCCGCCTGGGTGGCGAAAGTGGATGCCGGGGGTAGGACGTGGATTAGTTACTCGACCGAAAGGACCTGGCACAGGCAACTCAGGCCCTGAAGAGCGCCGGGTTTTCCTATCGCCACGCGGCCAGCGTTGACAAGTTCTCGGGCAGCGAGGCCCAGAACGGAACGAAGGACCGCCGACCTGACCGAAGAAGCCACGGCTGACTCTCGCTGCAAGGAGCTGCCGTGTCTCTTCTGGTCCAACGTCTCGATGTCTCGCTCGAGCCCGAGCCCCGGCGCGTGCTGCTGAGGCCCTACGCCACCTCGAGCCCGGTCCAGGCCGAGCACGTCATCGGCCGGGTGCTGGCCCTGCCCGAAGAGGAGGTGCCCGGCCTGCTCGCCTCGGTACTGGCCGAGTTCGAGCAACGCCACCGCAACCTTCGCCCTCGGCTGCTGCGTCATTTCGAGGCCATGAGCGAGCGATTGCCCGCGGGCCAGAGCCTGACCCAGGAGCGTCGCCTGCTGCTCGGCGCCTGCTTCAGCGCCGAATACGCCCTGGAAGCGGCCGCCCTGTTCAACCCCTCCATCGTCCCCCACCCGGACCAGACCGGCGTCCCCTCAGGCGCTCTGCGTTTCGTGCTGAGCCTGCGCTCCACCGGCGAAGGGCACATCTCCTGTATCACTTTCCGGGCCGGTCTGGTGGATTGCGACGGCCGTGTGCAGCTCGAGCCGGGCTCCACCCTGGCCACCGAGCCGAGCGTGGTCCCTCTGGAGGGCCAGGAGTACGAGGCCTGCTTCGAGCCTGAGAGCGAGCTGGCCGAGCGGGTGCTCTTTCCGGTCACCGAAGCCCAGCGCAACGGCATCGAGGACGCCCGCTTCGTGCGCCTGGGCGAGAGCTACTATGGCACCTACACCGCTTATGACGGGCGTCAGATCCTGCCCCAGCTGATAAAGACGCAAGACTTCCAGCGTTTCCTCTTCATCACGCCGACGGGCGAAGCGGTGCGCAACAAGGGGTTCGCCCTGTTTCCCCGGATGCTGAGCGGCAAGTACGCCATGCTCGGGCGCCAGGACGGAGAGAACCTCACGCTCATGCTCTCCGACAACCTGCGCCACTGGCCCGAGTCCTGCGTCATCGTGCAGCCCCGCTTCCCCTGGGAGCTGGTGCAGATCGGCAATTGCGGCTCTCCCCTGGAAACCGAGGCCGGCTGGCTGGTGCTGACCCACGGCGTGGGACCGCTGCGCAAGTATTGTATCGGCGCGCTCCTGCTCGACCGCGACCAGCCCGACCGGGTGGTGGGCCGGCTGAGCCAGCCTTTGCTCGCTCCCCTGGAGAGCGAACGGGAAGGCTATGTGCCCAACGTGGTCTACAGCTGCGGGGGGCTTCTGCACGCGGGCTGGCTGATGCTGCCATACGCCGTCTCCGACTCGGCCTGCCGCTTTGCCCGCATCCAACTGAAAGCGTTGCTGGAAGCCATGTCGTGAAGCGGTTGTGGCTGGCGCTGCTGCTGTTGCTGGCCTGCGCCCGGCCGGGTGAGGACCGGGGCTGGTTCTACAGCGCCGGCGACTGGGCCGTCCCGCCCGCCTACCACGGCAACCCCTGGGCCCCCGGCGGGGTGGGCGTGGCCGCCAGCTACGTCTACGAGCCGCTCTTCTTCTACGTGCCCGCGGACGGGCGCCTCTTGCCCCGCCTTGGCACCGGCTTCGAGGAGTCGACCGGCCGGCTGACCGTGCGCCTCGAGCCGGCGGCCCGCTGGCACGACGGACATCCCTTCACCAGCCGCGACGTGGCCTGCACCTTCGAGGTGGGCCGGCTCAAGAACCTGGAGATCTGGGCCTACCTCGAGCGCATCGAGTGCCCCGACGAGCACACCGTGGTCTTTCATTGGAAGAAGGCCTCTCCGGTGAATCGCCTGCGAGCCCTGACCGAGCCCATCACCTCGGCCCACCACCTCTTCGGCCAGTTCATTCCCCGCCAGGCCGACCTGCAGGGCGCGCGCGAGGTGCTCTTTCGCGAGCACCCGCCCCGTCCGGTGGGCACCGGGCCCTTCCGGCTGACCCGGGTGACCCCCTCGGACATGGAGCTGGAGCGCTTCGAAGGCTACCACCAGGCCGAGCGAGTGGCGGTCAAGGGCGTGCGGCTGGTGCGCTGGGGGCGCAACGAAGTGGTCTGGTCCTACCTGTTCGCGGGCGAGGTGGACGCCCTCAGCCCGGCCTGCCCCTACGACCTGGCCGAGGAGATCCTGCGGCGCAATCCGGGGATGCGGCTGGTGACCCCGTCCGATTTCTCCGAGATGGGGATCCTGATCAACACCCGGCGGCCGCCTTTCGACCGGATCGAGAATCGACGGGCACTGGCCGGGTTGCTCGACCGCGATCAGATCCGCACCATCTCCTCCACCGTCAGCCTGACCATCGACCAGACCAACATGGGCCTGGTGCAGCCCGAGCGCTGGCTGGATCGCAAGTTTCTCCAGAGCCTGCCCACCACGCCCCATCGGGCGGTCCGGCTGGAAGGCCCACCGGTCGAGATCATGGCTCCCTCGGGCTTCACCGACCTGGCCCTGCTGGCCGAGGTGGCCGCCTCCCAGCTGAGCCGCGCCGGGCTGCCAGCCCGGGTGAGGCTGGTGCCAGGCGAGCTCTTCTCGGCCTGGATGCTGGACGGTAACTTCGACCTGGCGGCCAGTTTCGGAGCCCAGCTCGGACGCTGGGTGCACCCATCGGTGGCCCTCTCGCGCTTTTTTTACCGGCAGGCCCCCCTCCAGGCTGGAGCCGGACTGCCCCTGGTACGCGAGGGCGTGGACACCCACTCCACCGTCGAGCAGCTGGGCCTGGAGACCGACCCCGAGCGCTCGCGCCAGCTTCTCCAAACCCTGCTGCTGGCCAACAGCCGCGACCTGCCCTTCATCCCGTGCTTTGAGAAGCGCCTGATGATCTTCGTGCAGGACGGCCGGCGCGTGAGCGGCTGGCCAGGGCCGGAGGACCCCCTCTGGTCGGCCGCCCCGCTGGGCGTGGAGGCGCTCTATTGCCAGCTTCTGAGCCAGGGGACGGTGCGTTGACCCGCCGCCTGGCCATCGCCGCCCTCACCCTGTGGCTGGCCACCACCTTTACCTTCGTGCTGCTGCGCCAGATGCCGGGGGACATTCTGCACAACTGGGCGATGCAGATCCAGGCCCAGCAGAGCATCCCCTATGAGGAGGCGCGCCGGGTGGCCGTCACGCTGGTCAACTACGACCCCGACGAGCCGGTTCTGCGCCAGTACGGGCGTTACCTGAGCGAGCTGGCCCGGGGTGACCTGGGGCGCTCGCTGACCTACCGCATCCCGGTGGTCGAGATCCTGGCCGCCGCCCTGCCCTGGACGCTGTTTCTCACCCTGGTCAGCCTGGCCTTGAGTTTCGCGCTGGGCTCGCTGCTGGGCCTGATGGCGGCCTGGAAACGGCGCGGCTGGCTCGATCCGATCCTCAGCCTCTATGCCACCGTCACCCAGGCCGTACCCGACTTCTTGATCGGCGTGCTGCTGCTGGTCGGATTCGGGGTGGTTCTGCGCTGGTTCCCCCTGCGGGGAGCCTACGGGCTGGGAGTGGAGCCTGGCTGGAATCTGGCCTTCGCCGCTGACGTGATCCACCACGCCATGCTGCCGGCCCTGGCTTTCGCCCTGCCGGGACTGGGCGGCTGGGCCCTGGCCATGCGGGCCTCGGCCCTCTCTGTGCTGGGCGAAGACTACCTGGCCGTGGCCCGGGCCAAGGGACTCAAGCCCGGTCGGATCCTGAGCCGCTATCTGGGCCGCAACGCCCTCCTGCCGCTGGTGGCCGCCCTGCCCCCCGCGCTGGGATCGATGCTGGGGGGCACCATGCTTGTGGAGTCGATCTTCGGCTATCCGGGCGTGGGCTATTTCCTCTCCCAGGCCATCGCCACCCGCGACTACACCCTGATGCAGGGGCTCTTCCTGGTCTTCACGGCCGCCACGGTGTGCGGCAATTTGATCGCCGAGGCCGTCTCGCGCCGCCTGGACCCGCGCTTGCGATGAGGATAGGAGCCTTCCTGCTGGTTCTGTTCGGCCTGACGGCCCTGCTCGGGCCCGTGCTCGTTCCCCTCGATCTCACCCCCGACTATGCGTTGCGCTTCCAGCCCCCGGGCTGGCCGCACCTGCTGGGCACCGACTACGCCGGCCGCGACATCCTGGCTCAGCTGGTGCACGGCTCGCGCGACATCATGGTGATCGCCTTCCTCTCCGGCGCCCTGGCCACGGCCATGGCCCTGGTGGTGGGGGTGGGTGCGGCCCTGGCGGGCGGCTGGCGCGATGCTGTGCTGAGCACCGTGGTGGACGTGCTGCTGACCGTGCCCACCTTCCCCGTCATGGCCATCCTGGCTGCCCTGCTGCGGGTGGAGGATGCCTTCAGTTTCGCACTGGTGCTCTCGCTCTGGTCCTGGCCGGCCCTGGCCCGCTCGCTGCGGGCCCAGGTGCTCTCTCTCAAGCGGCGCGAGTTCCTGGAGGCGGCCTACGTGCTGTGCATGAGCCGTTGGCACATCCTGACCCGGGAGATCCTGCCCAACATCCTTCCCAGCGTGACCCTCAGCTTCATCAACCTGACCCGGGGCGCCATCACCGCCAGCGTGGGCATCATGCTGCTGGGGCTGGTGCCCCTGCGGGTGGACAACTGGGGCATGATGCTCAACCTGGCCGCCTTCCAGTCGGGGGCCATCTTCCTGCCCCACGCCTGGTCGTACCTGCTCTCGCCCCTGCTGGCCATCGTCTTGTTCCAGTGGGCCCTCATCCAGCTGGCCCGCGGCCTGGAAGAGCGCTTCGATCCGAGGCTCCATGCTTGAGTTCGAGAACCTGAGCGTGGACTATCTGGTCAGCGAGGGACGGGCGCGCAGCGTGGAGGCTGTCAGCTTCGCCCTTCCTCGGGGCCAGGTGACCGCCCTCATCGGCGAGTCGGGCAGCGGCAAGAGCACCCTGACCGGCGCCGTCCTGGGCCTGCTGGCCCCCAATGCGCGCATCCACCCTGAGAGCCGCATCCTGTTCGAGGGACAGGACCTGCTCAAGCTGCCCGCCGAGGAGCTTCGCCAGTTTCGCTGGCGACGAGCCTCGATGGTCTTCCAGGCGGCTCAAAACGCCTTCAACCCCACCCTCACGCTGGGCGAGCAACTGGTGGACAGCGGCCCCGACCACGGGGTAAGCGTGCCCCGCGAGCGGGTGGAGCAGCTGCTGCGCCAGGTGCGCCTGGACCCCGACCGGGTGCTGGGCGCCTTCCCCCACCAGCTTTCCGGGGGCATGCGCCAGCGCGCCCTGCTGGCCATGGCCCTGATGCTCGAGCCCGAGCTGATCATCCTGGACGAGCCCACCACCGCTCTGGACCTGATCACCCAGGCCTACATCTTCGACATCTTCGAGGAGGTGCAGCGCGAGCGCGCTCTTACGATGCTGCTGATCACCCACGACCTGCCGGTGGTGGAGCGGCTGGCCCGGCATGTGGGCGTGCTCTACTCCGGACGATTGGTGGAGGCTGGGCCCCTGGAACAGGTCTTCGACACTCCCCAGCACCCCTACACCCGCGCGCTGCTGGGCTCGTTGCCGCGGGTGGACGGGAGGGCGCCGGATGGCGCCCGGCTGGCGGGTCAGGCTCCGGGGTTGCTGCACAAGCCCGCGGGCTGCGTGCTGCACCCGCGCTGCCCCGAAGCGCAGGAGCGTTGCCGGTCGGAGGTGCCGCTCCTGCGCCAGGCTGCGGGAAGGCGGGTCGCGTGTCACCTGCGCTAATGCCAGATAGCGTCATCGAGCTGCGGCAGGTGAGCCTGCGCTACGGCGACCTGACAGCCGTCCAGGAAGTCAGCCTGAGCGTTCCGCCTGGCCAGGTGGTCACGGTCGTGGGCGAGAGCGGTTGCGGGAAGTCCAGCCTGGGCAAACTGGTGCTGGGGGTGGAGCGGCCCACGTCCGGGAGCGTTCTCTACCAGGGCCAGGAGCTGTGGGGTCCCGGGTTCGGCTGGACACCCGAGCTACGCCGCACGGTTCAGGTGGTACACCAGGACAGTTATGCCAGCCTCAACCCGGTGCGCCGCATTCGCTCCATTCTGGGCGATCCGCTGCGCCAGCACAGGGTCAAGACCACCGTGGAGGAGCTGCTGGCCTCGGTCGGGCTGGATCCACCCGAATATTTCGCCAGCAAGTATCCCTTCCAGCTCTCGGGAGGCCAGCGCCAGCGCGTCTCGCTGGCGCGGGCCACCATTGCCTCGCCGCGCTTGATCGTGGCCGACGAGCCGGTGAGCGGGGTGGACGCCTCGCTGCGCCTGGCCATCCTGGACCTGATGCGCCGACTGGCCGACGAGCGCGGGATCGCCTTCCTGTACATCACCCACGACCTGGCCACCGCTCGCTACCTTGCCCGGGGCGGGCGCATGCTGGTAATGTACCTGGGCCGGGTGGTGGAGCAGGGACCAGTGGAGGCGGTACTGGACGATCCCCACCACCCCTACCTGCAGGCCCTGCTGGCCGCCCTGCCGGCCCGCGAGAGGCGCCCCCTGCCGCTGCGCAGCCTGGACTTGCCCGACCCGCGCCGGCCTCCAGGCGGCTGCGCTTTCCATCCCCGTTGCCCGCGCTGGCAGAAGCGGTGCGAGGAAGAGGCGCCGGCCCTGGGCGAGCGGGTGGCCTGCCATTTCCCGGGCAGGGACCCCACCTGACGGACCGAACCCGTTCAAGATCGAAACGACTGGGGGGAACGATGAAACGAATCGGGCTGATCCTGCTGGCTCTGCTCGGGGCCATCTGCTGCAGCACCGGCAGCGGCGACAACCCACCCGCCGCCGGAGTGCTGCAGCCGCCCGACATCACCGTCCAGATCGTAGGGACGGATACCGGCTTTCAGGCCCGCTCCCAGAACGGGGTCGTCAGTTACAGCGCCGGGGTTGCCGGCGCCCCCCCGGTCAAGCTCGAGCGCAACCCCGACCAGCCCACCCACACCCTGAGCCTGACCAACGTGGGCGATGGCAAACAGGCTCTGACGGTGCTGGCGCTGGACGGCAACGGCCAGGTGGTGAGCCACTATCTGGCCGAGCTGATTCCTCCCGGCGAGGTCATCGTGCACGCCGATCGCTTCACCCAGGGCCCCGTCCGCCGGTTGGGCGACACCGGCGCCTGGGTGGAGCAGTACTCCCTGCCGGTTTTCGGCCAACCCGACCTGACCGAGACTTACTGGAACTGCGCCGTGGACGTCCCCCCGCCGTTCGTGCGCAGCTCCTACGACGTGATCGGGCTGCACCGCGTGGTCAGCGACACTCCCCGACCTGGCCGGGTGCTGCTCTTTCTGCCCGGCGCCCAGTGCAACGGCGGCCTCTACACGCAGGACGAGACGCGTGATTTCCGACTCTACCTGGCCAACCGGGGCTACGACGTCTACAGCCTCGACTACCGCACCCACTTTGCGCCGCCCTTCAACATCGCGGGCGTGAGCCTGCCGGGACTGGTGACCCCCGACCTCACCTTTATGGCCGCCTGGAACTCGGCCCGGTTCGTGGACGACGTGGGCACGGCCATCGGCTGGATCAAGTCGACCTCGCAGGTGGACAAGCTCTTCCTGGCTGGCTTCTCGAGCGGCGGCCAGTTCGCCTATTTTTATGCCTGCCGGGAAGTGAACGGCCGGCTCGGCCAGGAGGACCTGCTCGGCCTGATCGCGATGGACGGCGGTCCCTGGCAGCAGGGCACCAACCAACCCCCCGCCAGCCTGGAAATCGCCGAGGGCCGGGCGGCCGTGCTGGGAGGGGATACCCCCGCCAACCGGGCGGTGTGCCAGAAGTACGGCTCCGACCCCGGACCGGGATTTTACACCGAGAACTTCGGCGACTTCCTGAGCGAAGGGTTCCTGGACAACGCGCTGGCCTACCTGGTGGACGAGAACGCTCCCAATCCGCTCAACCCCGAGCAGTCGGCGGCCGACTTCTTGATCGACCGCTTTCAGACCAACTGGGGCCTCAATGACGAAGGCGACGGGCAGTTCAGCAACATCGCCCGGGGCTACAACTCGCTGCCCACGCTCATGGCCTGGTCCGTGCTGGCGGCAGATACCTACTGGCCGATCATGCAAGACATCGAGGATGCGGTGGTGACCAACTACTCCGGCCCGCCCGACGGCCCCTATCGCGTGCCGCTCGGTTCGGGACTGCCCTACCTCGACAACCTGGCCCGGATCAACATCCCCCAGTTCGTGGTGGGCACCAGCGGCCTGACCAACTACCTGGGCAACCGGATGGCCTGGAAGTTCCAGGGGATCGCCCTCAGCGCCACTCCTCGGGCCGACGCCGAGCAGCACATCCTGGAGCACTTCGGCCACCTGGACGCGCTGTCAGGCACGAAGGCGAACCAGTTCGTGGCCCAACCGATGCTGAACTGGCTGGATCGGCACTAGTGGTCTAGCACATTAGCCGTTCTGGTCGCTCAGGCGACACCAGTGAGGCCCTCGCGGTTTCGGGCTAGTTGGGCGTCGCGCAGCCGGAAAACCGTGTCAGGGGGGTCCGGCTTGCGCTCCTAGCAGCCCATGGTGGAGGCGGCCGGTGTGCTAAGCTGGAACCATCTGGCCCAGCACGCGTTGGAGATTGCCTCCCAGCACTTTCTCCAGCTCGCCGTGGCCGAAGCCCGCCTGGGCAAAAACCTCCAACTGCTGCTGCACCACGTCGGTGCGGAAGCCCCGAGGGAAAAAGCTGGAGTCGGAACCAAACAGAATGCGCTCCACGCCCATCACCTCGACGACCTTCTTGAGCGCCGTCACCGCGGTCAGCTCGGGCAGGTAGCGGGCCCAGCCGCCGATGCCCGAGGTGTCGGTGTAAACGTTGTCGCACATGTCAGCCAGCATCAACAGCTCGCGCAGCATTCCCGAGCCCAGGTGGGGCACGATGAAGCGGATGTTGGGAAAGCTGGCGGCCGGTTTCTGCAGTTCGATCGGGTTGGCCATCTCGCCAGAAAAGGCAGAGCTCAGGCCCATGCGAGTGCGAAAGGCGACCTTGAGAGCCCCGCAGTGCACGAAAATGCAGAGTCGATGCTCATCGGCCGCCTCGTAGAGAGGATAGAGCGCCCGGTCGCTGGCCCGGTATCCGTGCATGGCAGGGAAGAGCAGGATGCCCTTCAGTCCCTGGTCGACCACCCGCTGGACGGCCTCGACCTTGTCGCTGCCAACCGGGTTGACCATGGCAAAGCCGATCAGCCGGTCGCGGTAGGCCCGGCAGGCAGCCCCCACGGGGTATTCCTCGTCCGGCAAGCTACCGAAGATGATGGACTGGGAGACACGGTTCTTGTCCATCTCCGAGACCCAGCGCCCGGCCAGCCAGGCCGGATCGGGATCGGGCATCTCCCAACCAAGCCGCTCACCGGCCTGCGCCACCGAGCCGGTGCCGTCGGGCTCGATCAGGCCAGCCTCCAGGGCCAGCTTCTGGAAGAAACTGTAGGACAGAAAGTGGGTATGAGCATCGCGCACTACGTGAACAAACATGCCGGGGCATTTCGTTATCGACGGCGCGGGCCCTGCGGGCCGTAGGGCGTCCAGCTATCTTCTGCCACCTCCCCGTCCCCGGCCATGCGCACCAGCAAGGGATGAAAGGCCCCCACGGCTCGAGCGATGGAGCCGTGGGCCTTGAGAACGCTCTCCACGCAGCGGTAAGCGCGGGGGTGCTCGTCCCGTGAGCCCCCCAGCAGTCGCACCCCGGCCTGGAGGAGAAGTTGCTCGGTCTGTGTTTTGGAGTAGACCTTCCTGGCGCTGGAGCGACTCAACACCCGGCCCACCCCGTGGGCCGCGCTGCTCAGAGTATCAACGCTTCCCAGAGCGCAAGAGATAGGTGGGAGAGCACATCGTGCCAGCCAGGACGGCCAACTCGCCTTCGGCCAGGCGATGAGTCCCTTTGCGATGGATCACCAGGCCGTCCTCGAGGGTGGCCAGGTTATGGCAGCAATCCACAGTCAACAAAGTCGAGCCGCCCAGGGCGGAGCTAAGAGAGGCATGGATAACGTCGTGACAGGCGCTGGCGTACCGTTCGACCAGATTCATGGCACGCCAGAACTGCTCGCCGAGATCCGAGTCGAACTCAAGCCAGGCCCAGGGTCGGTAGGCACGCGAGAGGTCCTTGGAGCGCTGGCGGGCCAACCTCAAGTATTCGTAGGCGACCTCGCCACCCGGGCGCCTTCCGCCGCTGTGGCTCAGGATGGCCAGGCGGTTGGTGGGCAGGCCGGGCTCCAGAGCCTCGAATCGACCCAGGTCCACGAAGTGGTTGCCGTTGCCACTGCTGCCAAGCTGAGCTGCGGCGACATCCTTCAGGCGCGCCGTGGTGTGACTGAGGCCCCAATCGGGCAGCTCAAGCACGGGGTGTTGCGCAGGCCTGGAGAAGACCCCATCCAGCCCGAAACGGGTGTGATCGCGCAGAATGGGGGCGAAGTCCTTTCTTCTGGCTCGAGCGTCGGGCAGATCGAGCACGGTGAGCCGCATGCGGCATCCGATGTCGCGCCCGATGGCCCGCGGAACGACCACTCCGCGCGTGGCCAGCACTGCGCCAACAGGCAAGCCTTCGCCGGTTTGAAAACCGGGCAGAATGGCTCCGTGAACCACGAAAGGAAGTTTCCTGGCTTCCTTCATCCCGATTCCGGCCTCGGAGCAGTCGGATAGGTTCGGCCAGACTGCAAGCTCCGGCCTCTCTTCCATTGGGACGAAGCCCATTCTTGCGGACAGATGGCGGGCCACGGGCCCCAGGGCGAGATCAGTCAGGAAATCTCGGGGCGACCGACTCAGGGCCCGCAGCATGGTCTCCCATTGGGATCGATTCAGACCCGCTTGTTGCCAGGCTTTGACGAGGAGCTCACGGGACTCGGGCTCAATCAGACCCAGCCGGCGGAAGTCACGCTCGCGCATGCTCTGGAATTTTCTGGCGTTGAAGGCCAGCCTCCTGCGTGTGACCTCCGGCCCACCAGCACGCCTGAGAGAGCGATGCAGATCCCCGGGCCGCTCGAACGCCAGTTTGTCCCCGCCGGGGATGTGCACTTGTTCGCTTCACCCGGGCCGCCCGAACGCCAGTTTGTCC
This sequence comes from Candidatus Xenobia bacterium, assembly GCA_045863235.1. Classification (GTDB taxonomy): domain Bacteria; phylum Vulcanimicrobiota; class Xenobia; order Xenobiales; family QWHO01; genus QWHO01. Next base: position 49,666 of record BTUM01000058.1, read on the forward strand.
CCGCCGGGGACGAGCACTTGTTCGCTTCACCTGGGCCA
>BTUM01000059.1:0-49030 GCA_045863235.1 Candidatus Xenobia bacterium
GTACCTTGCCGAACTCAGAATTTTTTTCAAGGTTGGCTTGCCGAAAGCTCACGAAGGTAATGAGACTGAAGGTGCGCCAGGACGAGCCGCGCCTGGGGCTCGAGTAGCCTGATTCTGGCCGGTCTCCTCCACCGGCAAACCGAGGGTGGTCGACGAGGTGCCACTTCCGATTATGGTCCCACGGTCCAGGCGGAAAATGAAGGGAATAGAAGGAAATATTTCCAATAGAGAGGAGCACATTATGAATAATTCTCTATTAGATGGTTTCAGACTCTTAACTCAGTCGCTTTCATTGACGGCAAGTTTTTGCAGGAAAAATCGGTCAAAGGTGGCCGTCCCTCGAGGCCCGGAACGACTAAGGAACTACACGTCTTTTCGCGCGATGGAGAACATGGCTTTCTGTGTTGTCTCTATGCCGTCGACCAGAAGGGCAAACTGAGCCGCTGGTCATTTCTTCTAAAACATGTCAGTGCTAGGGAAACTTGGAGAGTCGAAGTCGAGCATGGGGTAAACAGTGAAACGTATCAGTCCGAGGAGATTCTGTTTGAAGCCCACAAGGAAACATCAGATCCGCAAGAACTCGAAGCGGCGTCTCATGAACTCCTTCAAACTCTGTTTGCGAGAGAGGAGCACGATAAGGATTCGTGAAAAAGTTTCATGGAGCCCTGGATTCGGGTCTCGCGTCGTTGTTGAATCCAACCGGCCACCTGAGTTACATCAATGGGCGCTGGGGCCCGGGAGCCGCCGAGGCCTCCGCCCAATCCAGAGCGGGCTACGACACACTGTTCTCGACCGATGGCTGTCGCCTGGGCCTGGAAGAGCCGGTCGAGTTGGTGCACTGGGGCGCCGACGTGGAGTTGGTCACCCCCGGTGGCTCCTTCCGCTTCGACCGAGCCGTTCTGACCCTGCCTCTGGGCGTGTGGCGCTCGCGCAAGGTGCGCTTCGAGCAGCCGTTTCCGGGCATTGACCGACGAGATCGCTGACGCTATCATGATGTGACCATGAGAACCACAAAAACGTCGGGAAAGACGCGACGGTGCGGAATTCGCGAGGCAAAGACAAACCTCAGCACGCTGTTGAAAGAGCTGCGCACCGGGAGAGAGATCGTAATCACTGACCGCGGCCGTCCGGTGGCCAAGCTTGTGCCTGTCGAGGCCGATGAGCTCAGCCTCGAAGAGTGGGTGGCCGACCTCGAGCGAAGGGGCTGGATCGAGCCCGGTGCAAGCGAGAAGGCGCGAACCCGACCCATCCCCGAGCCGATAAGGGCTGTGGCGCCTGGACGGGCCCAGGCGATCCTGCGAGAAGACAGAGACTCAACTTGATCGAGGTGACCATTCCAGTCTATTGGGACACTTCGGCTCTTCTTTCGGCCCTTCTGGAAGACGGGCACACCGCGGAGGCTCAGGCCTGGTATGGCACCGAAGGGGTCCATCTGGCCTCATCGCTCGGCGCCGCAGAACTCTTCGCCGGATTCTCCCGCCTGGGACGCGAGGGTCTCGAAGCTCGTGACCTGGCTCGTGCTACTGAAAGCTTTCGAAATGGCTGGATCTACACGTCCGTGAGTCCGGACCCGGCACTGCTCCTCGAGCTCTCCCAGCGGTGGCCGTTGCGAGGAGCGGACCTGTGGCACCTGGGTCTTGCCGCCACTTTACGCGAAGAGCGCGCCGACTTGGTCCTGCTGACCTTCGATGAGAACCTGCGCAGAGCGGCCGAAGGGGAGGGACTGGACGCCAGAGCCTGAGCGACCGATCAGGCCCGGGCTCGCCTGCAGCCGGGCCCTCCAGAAAGATCCCGGCCGAGGTTGGCAGCCGGGAAAAGGTTGGCTATCCTTCAGGTAGATACTCCAGGGAGGTAGCTCACATGGGAGACAAAGGCGGCAAAAAGGACAAAGAGAAGAGCCAGAAGCAGAAAGAAGCCCAAAAGAAAGCCAAGGCTGACAAGAAGAAGTAGCCAGATCGCGGCAGGCCAGCAGGAGCGAATCGGCCACTCAGTTCGTCGAGCACGTCTGAGCCCGGCGACCGCTGCCATTCGCGGGGTGCATCAGCCCAGTGGCGGCCCAGATCGTTCAGCCGTGAAGCCGGAGCCAGCCTCATCTCGGGGAAGGGGGGTATCCCAGTGCTGCCCCATCATGCAGGGCGCCGGCTCGCGGTCGCGCCATGAGCCTTAACGAAGCTCAGCTCCGGACCGCCTCGCGAACCACCTCATTACAGTCGAATTCGGCCTCCTCGACCAGCCAACCGGGCAGAGCCTCCAACCGGGCCAGAATCTTCACCGCCTCACCTCGGCAGTTCGAGCAGGGCGAGCGCTCGTAAGCCCAGAGAAGCGGCTCGACCGCATCCGGCGGGGGGCTCCTGGCATACATGTCGACCACGCCGGTGACCAGGTCGTGCTCGGGTTCCCCCTGGCGCGGTAACTGCGAACTGAAGAGCGCGGCGTCGCCAGCCTCGACATTGGCGCCAAGGGCCAGCAGAAGATGCGAGGAGAGCCCGTCCCGGGCAAGTCGCTCCAGCACCGCCTCCCGGATCATGGGATGAGGAGTATTGCCCAAGGCCATGGCGGTCCTGCGGCGCAAGAGCAGCTCCGAGCTATCCAGGAAGACCAGCAACCGCCGGTCGAACTCGGGCAGTGCCCGCCGGGCAAAGGCCGAGAGGAGCTCGGTCGCCAATTCGGGGTCGGAGGTGCGCACCAACGCTTCCAGACAAAGCATCAGCGCCTCCCTGGGGGCCCCGGCGCCCCAGGGGATGAGGCAGCGACCGGCCCGCGCCTGCTCGAAGGTGAGAGCGGCGTAAGCGTTCGGACCTCTGGTAAGCCGGTTCAAGATAGGAACCATCCCGAGCGCATTGATGCTCGAGTCGGCGACGGGCCGGTCGACCAGAGCTCCCACTTCCTCGAGGGCCTCGGCCAGGGTCGGGTCGAGGGGCTCGCGGGCTATCGCCAGCACGCGGCGCGCTCCCTCCAACCCGTCCAACCGCACGATCAGCTCCCCCACGACCCAGTCCTCCACCGCCTGACGCTCCAGGGCCGCATAGAGCGCCTCCCGTTCCCCCAGGGCGGCGGCCAGCTCGGCAGCGTGGCGAATATCCCAGTGGTGGGTGCCGGCGCGCAGCGTCTCACCGACCGCCTCTCGAGCTTGAGGCTCGACCCGTGCCAGACGCACCAGCCCCAGCACCCAGTCGGTGCGGTCCCACTCGCACTGCGGGTCATAGGCCGGATGGCACCGGCAGACATCGAGCAGCTGCTCCAGCACGCCCTGCGGGCCGTACCTGAAGAGATGCATCGCTGCTCGACCCAGCCCCGCTCTGGCTGCGTGGCCGAATTCCTCGTCCCCCAGCGGCAACCTGAAGCCGCTCACGTCCGCTGGTCCACCACCCGCCGGATCTTTCCGGTGCGTGGAATGCGGGGCAGCTCGCCGGGGGGCACCAGCTCCACCTCCAGGCGGCGAAGCCAGCCCTCGCGCAGGGCCTCCTCCAGCTCTCCTGAGCGAGAGAGCAAGCTCTCGCGCGCCCTGGAGGCCAGCTCGGAGCTGCCGGCAGCGCTCTCCACCTTCACCGTCAGGCTGTCAGCCGCGCCCTCGCGGGTGGCCACCAGCTGAAACAGGTGGCTCAGCCCGCTGACCGCGTCCAACGCGGCGGCCACGTCTTCGGGATAGACGCTCACGGTGCCCACCCGCACCACGTCGTCGGCCCGGCCCTTCAGCTCGAAGAGCGGGGTGCGCCGGCCGCAGGCGCATTCGTGCTCGACCTGGCGGGCCATGTCGCCGGTGCGATAGCGAATCAAGGGGAGCAGCCGGCGATTGAGGCAGGTGATCACCACCTCGCCGACCTCCCCCGGCTCGACCGGACGGCCCGAGGCCGGGTCGAGCAGCTCGAGATACTGGTAGTGGTAGAGCAGGTGGTGCACTCCGCCGGTGAGGTGGGGGCACTGGTACCCGATAGGGCCGCCGTCCACCGAGGCGTAGCCGGCCGAGAGCACCGTCTCGGCCCCGAGCACCCTGCCCAGGTATTCGCGCGCCTCGCGGTAGAGATGCTCTCCGCCATAGAGAATGCGGGGAATCTTGAGCTGCAGCCCCTGGCGCTCGGCCGTCTCGGCGATCTGAATCAGCACCGAAGGCAGGCCCACCATGGCGGTGGGGCGGAACATCTCCAGATAGCGCATCACCAGCGGCAGCTCGGCGTTGCCCGCGATGGGCAGGGTCACCCCGCCGATCTTGCCCAGCGCTTCGCTGGCTGCCAGAAACGAGGTCCACAGGTTGCCGGCCATGAACAAATTGGCCACCACGTCTGAGCTCGACAGGCCGGCCACCTCGTAGACCGAGGCCAGGATGTCGGTCACCTCGTTCCATTCCTCGTAGGTGTAAAGCGAGAACTTGGGGGCCCCTGTGGAGCCACCGCTGGCGAAGACGTAGGCCCCCTCGAAGGGCCCGGTCAGCAATCCCTGGCCCACCGGGGGCGTGTTGGCGCGAATCTCGGCCCCGGTCAGGAGCGGGATCTCGAGCAGCGCCCCGGGCTGATCCAGCTCGATCTCCTTGAGACGCTCGTGGTAAAAGGGCGAGCGGTCGCGGGCATACTCGAGCAGGTTCAGCAGGCGCTCGCTCTTTTCGGACCGGGCCGGGGTGGGGTCCAGGCGGCGGCCCACGTCGAAGCGCTCGGGTGCCGACTCGATGCTGCACCAGCGCAGCAGCTGGGCCAATTGGAAGGTGCCGTCGTGGGGCGATCCCATCTTGCCGGTGTGCATTCGGCCCAGCTCGGTGAAGCGGGTCACCCCCAGCGGAGCGAGGCGGTTGGCTACCTCGCGCAGCTCCACGCTCAGGGCGCCCACGCCCAGGCTCTGCAGCACCGCCTTGTAAGGACGCAGGGCTTCGGCGACCTCGGCCAGGCGGGTGAAGGGATGGATGCTCAGGCAGCGGTTGAGGGGCGAGCCCAACCGGTCCAGGCTGTTGCGCCAGAGCAGGCTCCAGGTGGCCCCGTGGCGCTCGAACGAATCCCCCACCAGTTGCCCGAAGGAGGCGATCTCGCGCTCTTTGAGCAGCTCGATCTCCTCGTCGCGGCTCAGCTCGGGCTGGGGGAACTCCTGCGCCAGGGCATCCAGGTGGCGGCCCAGCGCCGCCAGGAAACTCTGCACCAGATCCTCCTGAGGGCCAGGGTCGGGCAGCTGCAGGAAGAGCGATTGGGGCGAGCCGCAGGCACGCTGCTCCCACATCACCACGTCGCGGGCCAGGCGTTTGGCGGCCTCCTCCACCCCTACCCTCTCGAGATAGGCGAAGGTGACCAGCGCCAGCGACAGTCGCGGCCCGTAGCCCACCAGGCGAAGGCCAGGCGCGAGGCCGCCGCTCCAGGACTCCAGGGCCCTGGCCCCGCCCCACACCAGCAATCCGTCGGCCTTCTCCTTGACGACCTTCTGGAGCGCCGGATCGTGACCGTCGAAGGAGACCACCGCGAACGACCCGGCCACCTGGCCCGATGCGTCGAGTTGCTTCAGGCTGCGGGCGAAGAGCAGCGGAAAGAACGGATCCACCGAGGCCGCCTTCAGGATGTTGGCGTTCTTGGTCAGAAGGCCGTGTACCAGGGAATCGACCGCGCCCAGAAAGACGTTGCCTGGGGAGATGTGCACCACCACGCCCAGGGGGGCGGCGCGCACATAGCCCTGGTAGCCCGGGCGCCAGATCCAGCGGTCCAACGCTTCGGGCTGGCCCAGCTCGTAACGCAGCTTGGCCAGCAAGTTGGGCCGAGCCAGAAGCTGCACCAGGGTCTCCAGGCCCTGCTCCACCATCTCGGGCGAAAAGCCCACCAGGCCGGGCAGATGCTCCAGGGCCAGCCGGCGGCCCTCGAAGCGGGGCCGGGCCCAGAGACGGCTGAGCCGATCGAGCAGCTCGACGATCTCCAGCATGGGAACCTCGGCCAGTCGCTCCTGGGCGGTGCGGGCCCGATCGATCACCTCGGACAGGGTCTCGGCCTCGAGTCGATCGGGTTGACGCAGGGTCTCACCGAACAGGTAGTGGCTCACACCAGCACTTCCAGGGCCGTGATGGCGCAGCCTTTGTGCTTGTTGACTCCTCCGCGCCCCGAGAGGCGCAGGATGGGCGAGCGGCGCCCGCAGGCGCACTCGGGCTCGACCCGGCCCAGGTCGGTGGTCAACAGCGAGATGGCGGGAAACGAGTGCAGGTATGGGGTCAGGAAGTGCAGCAGGCCTTCCTGGCCGGGCTCGAGCAGCTCGAGGGTGCGCGGATGGCGCACATAGACGCGCGAGTAACGCGGGATGTGCTTCTCGCCCTCCTCGCACTCGGTGTAGGGCACGCCGTGCTCGACCATGCCGTAAAGGTCGCGTACGTTCTGGCGGGGGATGCCCAGCCACTCGGAGACCCGGGTGCGGAACTCGTCGCGAGGGATCTCGCGATCTTGCAGCGTCTTCCAGCCCCCGCCGGTGAGCACGTAGCTCAAGGGCCCGAAGTTGAAATTGGCGCCGCGGCGCCAGACGCACTCTTGGAGAACCTCCCAGGTGTGAGCCGGGAAACCCAGGATACGCAGAGGATAGCGGGTGCGCTGAAAGCGCTCCAGGGCCTCCAGGCAGCTGTCCCGGTCGAGCTGCCAGCCCCCGTCGACGGGCCGGATGGCGTAGTGCACCTGCTGCACCCTGGTCAGCGAGGTCAGCAGCTGGTCGGAGAAGGCGGTGCCCAGATCGCTTGCCACGGCAGGGTCGTACGTGAAGCAGAGATAGTTGGTGCGGCGATGATTGCGCATGCCCAGGGCCCCGTAGACGTGGGCCACGATCTTGCGGATGCGCCGCAGCGAGACGCCGTCGAGCGGGATCGAGCTCGGGCGCCCACCGGTGCCGCTCGAGGTGAGGGTCAGCTTGATGGCCTCCTGCGGGCCGGTGAGCAGGGGATACTCCTTGAGCACGCTGACGAAAAGATGAGGGATGCGAGGCAGATCCTCCTGGTGGCGCAGCTGCGAGGGAACGAAGCCCTGACGCCGGCAGTGCTCGCGATAGAGGGGGCAGTGCAGGAAATGGTGGGCGAAGGCCTCTCGCATGGCCCGCAGGAACATGCGCGAGGCGCCCGGGTGCAGCGTGAAGGCGGCCCGGCCGCCGATCAGGGTGGCGGTGGACCCCTTGAGGCGCCTTCGGATGGCCTCGGCGCGCTCGAGGTCGCGCTCAGGCATCCATCAGCTCCTCCCACAGGCTCGAGGTATACAGCTTGAAGAACTCCAGCAGGAAGGGCTTGGAGTCCTCGGTCAGGCGCAGGCCCCGAAAGTGCAGGGGCACGAAGGTCTTGGAAGTCACCAGGAAATCTTCCCGCTCGCCCTGCCGGTTGAGCAGGGCGGCGGGAAAGTAGGCACAGGGCAGAAAGCCGGCCTGATAGGCCTGCGCCTGCAGTTCGGGCTCGTAGGCGCTGACCAGCAGCTCGAGGTAGACCACGCCCATGGCCTCGCACTGGTCACCCACCGCGTTGAGCACCTGCACCCGGTTGGCCTCGCCCGTGGTCAGGCCCACCAGGGTGGCGTGCCCGTCTTTGGGCTGGAAGTTGAGGAAGGCGCGCAGCTTGCTGGTGCTGTCGGCCAGAATCAAATTGGGCTGGTGCAGGGGGAAGAAGTCGTAGACCATGTTGCGGGTGGTCTTGAGCAAGAACCGGATCTTCTCCAGGTCGCTGGCGTCGTTTCGAACCGACAGCTCGATGCGCCCGGGAGGGGCGGTGGGAAGGCGCACCGGAACGACTCGCGCGGGCTCGATGTCCAGCCGGCTGCGCACGATCTCATACAGGGTATGGGCCTGGGGGATGAGCCGGGGGGTGCGCCTCCTGGTCCGCAGGGCCTCCTTGCCCAGGCAAACTTTCAGGCCGTGAGTCTCGTAGCGCTGCACCTTGCGCACGTTGGGGAAGATGCCCACGTCCACGAAGCCGAGCTTCTTGAGGTCGTTGTGGAACTCGAGTGAGATGAAGGTGCGCACCACGGCGTAGATCATCTCGAAGGGGCCGCCCTCCACCATCAGGTGCTCGAGCGCCTGGCGCAGCATGTGCTCCATGATTTTCTGGCCCCGGTAGTCGGGGTGCACGATGCCGCCAAAGCTCTTGGCCAGCCGGTGCTCGGGCACGATGGCGATGATCAGCGAGGCCACGACGGTTTGCTCGTGCTCGGCCAGCAGCCAGATCACCTGATCGCTGGTCAGGGCTCGCCGCGTCTCCTCGGGATCGGCCACCTCGGGCAGCCCGTAGCGGTCGCCATAGGTAGCGAAATAGAGTCCGCGCACGGCCTCCTGATCGGCCACATCGGCCGGTCGCATGGCGACCGTTTGCCCATTGGACAGGCTCCAAGATTGCGTCAACGACATGCAGGCCGGCCTTCTCGCGCGGTGCTTGGGAATCCTCGAAGGACAGAAAAGGACCAGGGAGTCCAGGGTCGAATCTCTTGAATAAATTTACGCTGGGATTGTGTGATTCTCAACTCCATGCTTGCGCGACCCACAACGGGGATTTGGGGGGTTGGTGGCCGTTAAGAAGGGCACGACCGCGCCTGTCGTCAAGACGGGAGACCTCGAAGCTCGCCTCAAGAAGGCCCTGGCCAGCGCCAATGAGCGCGTGGAGGAGCTGGAGGACAAGCTCGAGGCCAGTCAGGACAAGATCGACGATCTCGAGGATCAACTCGACGAGCTCGACGAGCAAAACCTCAAGCTCGAGCAGCAGAACAAAGAGCTGAACGAACAGCTCAAGGCCCGGGGCAAGAAACTCAAAGCCCTTCAGGCCAAGCTCGAGGCCGGGGGCGGAGGCTCGGAGGAGCTGAAGGCTGAGCTCGAGCAGCGCCAGCAGGAGCTGGAGGCCAGCCGCAAGGAGCTGGCCGAGCTGAAAGAGCGACTGGTCCGGCGTGACAAAGAGAGCAAGAGCCTCAAGGCTCAGCTCGAGAAGCTGCAAGGCCAGGGCGAGCTCGAGCAGGCTCGAGCCCGACTGGCCCAGCTTACCCGGCTGGAAAAGGACCTCGAGCACGCCAGACAGGCCGAGCAGGTGCTGAGCGGCGAGCTCGAGGCCCGCCAACGGCGCATCGAGGAGCTGGAGGAAGAGCGCCGCCTGCAAGATGAGGCCCTGCCTCCCACGGCCCTGGAGGCGATGGGTCAAGAGGCGCGCGAGGAGGTCACCCGGTTGGCCGCCCGCCTCTCCGAGGCCCGAGCCCAGGAAGGCAAGCTGAGCGTCAAGCTGGAGGCGGCGGTGGCCCGCACCGGACGGCTGGAGGCTGAGCTGGCCACCGCCCTGGAAGAGCCCACCCGTCTCAAGGGCGAGCTGGAAGGCCTCAAGAGCGAAGCCTTCAAGCTGCGCAACGAGCGCGAGGAGATGCAGCGCCGCCTGGCCGCCCTGGAAGCCGAGCTGGCCCGCTCCAAGACGAGTGTCAGCGAGCTCGAGCGCCGGCTGGCTCAGAGCGAGAAGCTGCAGCAGGCCGCCTTCTCACAGTCCGAGCGGGCCCGCGAGCTGGGCAACCTGCTGGCTGATGCCGACCGCGAGCTGGGCGAGATGCGCCAGCTCTCGGTGACGCTGGAGAAATCGTCCAGCTCGGCCTCCAGCGCACTGGCCGAGACCCGCCAGCGCACCAGTGAGCTCGAGGGGGTGATCACCCGCGGGGAATCCCAGCTGCGCCACCTGCAGCACGAGTTGGCCCAGCGTCAAGCCGACCTCAAGGAGCGCGAGGCCCGGCTGGCTTTTGCCAATGAGCGGCTGGCGCAGCTCGAGCAGCGCTCCGTCGACCTGGAGGCAGCACTCGAAGCGGAGCGTCAGGCTCATCGCGAGATTGCCCTGGTGCGCAACGAGGATCTGGCCCGCCTGGAGCAGACCAGCACGGCCGTCAGCGAGTTGGAGCAGCTGCGTCAGGAGATGCAGAAGAAGCTCGACCAGAGCCAGGCCGAGCAGCAGCAGATGCGCCAGGAGCTGCAGAGCAAGCTCGACCTGGTCCAGACCGAGCGCGACAAGCTCCAGTCCAGCCTCAACGAGGCCGCAGCCGAGCAACTGAAGCTGCAAGCCCGGCAAGACGAGATCAACGCCGAGAAGGAAAGGCTGCAAGCCCAGCTCGACGAGGTCAAGGCGGAGCGTGAGAAGCTGAGCTCCCAGGCCGAGCAAGAGAAAGCGGCCCGCGCCAGCCTGGAAGAAGAGGTCGCGGGCTTGAAAGCGGCGCTGGAAACCCTCCGGATCGAGTTGGACGAGAAGGAAGCCATGTACGGCGAGCTCGAGCAGGATCGGGCGGCGCTGGAGGCAGCCTACAACGACCTCGAGCAGGAGAGCCGGACTCAGGGGGCAGAGGCAGCCACCCAGAAGAAACTCGTGGCCGAGCTCACCGATCAGCTCGCCGAGATCGAAAAGCGCCCCAAGTTCGACCCCGAGCAAGAGAAACAACTGCGCAAGGCCCGGGAGGAGCTGGAGAAGACCCGCAAGCTGGTGGACGGCCTGCAGAAGCTGGTCGACTCGGTGCAAGACCCCGAGGCGCTGATCAAGCGGGTCCGCCAGTTAGAGGCCGATCTGGCCGAAGAGCGCTCACGGGCCAAGGCGGCCGAATCTCTGGCCAACGAGCTGGAGTCAGCCCTCAACGAAGACCTGAAGAAGCTGGAGGCCGACGAACCCGCGGCCGAGCTGCTCAAGGCTCGCCAGAAGATCTCCCACCTGGAGAGCGAGCTCTCAGGCATCCGGCTGAAGTTGTTGGACGCCTATGCCCAGGGAGAGCGGCTCGAGGCCGAGGTTCTCAATCTTCGAGGGAAGGTCACTCAAGAGAAGGGGGAGTCCCTGCTCAAGAGCCAGGAAGTGGAGCAAGCCCGACTGGCGGCCATCAGGCAAACTGCCGAGTTACAGCAGCAACTGGCCGAACGCGAGGAGCAACAAAAGCGCATGCAAGAGCTGCTTGATCGACTCGACACCCAGCGAGCCGACCTCGAGACCCAGTTGGCCATTACCCGGGCCGAGATGCAGGAAGCCATCCAGAAGGGGTGGCAGTCCTCGGATTCGGAGCGCAGCCTGCGCGAGCAGCTGCGGACCCAGCAAGAGCGCAACGAGAACCTGCGTGACAAACTGCGTCAGCGCGAAGAGGACGTCGAGGAGATGACTCGCGAGCGCCTGCACGCCCTGGCCAGCTCGGTCGAGGCTCGCGAAACGCTCGACGCCATGCAGTCCGAGGTCAACGTGGTGTTTGCCCGGCTGGTCAACCTGCGCGAAAAGCTCCGCAGCTGTGACCCGCGCGCCCTGACCGCTCTGGCCGAGCAGTTCCGCGAGCGCACCAGCCTGATCGACCGGATGAAGGTCCTGCGCGAGGTGCTCGAGCTTCCCAGCGAGTGAGTGGGCAACGCCGGGAAATCAGGGGTGTAGCCGACTCTGGCGGGCACTCTCCACGACTTGCTCGGCGATAAGTTGCGTCCGCTCGTCCAGGCTGGCGACCTTCTGGCCAGCAACCTACACTCCCGCGCGTTGACCTGTTCAGAATTGGAACGCGCGGGAGTGTAGACAATCTGTTGAACGGCGCCGCGCCAATTCCTAAAGTGCTCAACGCGCGCCTTAAGAGAAAAGCCGCCGGGCTTGCGCCCGCCGACTTTCCAGGCCAGTAAGAAAGGTTGTCAGTGCCGGTCTTCCGGCTTGTGGGTGCGGGCCTCGATGGCCTCCTCGATCTGGCGCCGTTTTTCGGCACGCAGTGCCATGCGGCGCTCATACTCGGCATCGAACTGTCCCTTGACGATCTCGCGGAAGATCTTGCGGTTGACGCCCTGGTCCTTGAGGAACTGCTCTTCCGTGATCTCGCCCTTGGCGAAGGCTTTGACGCCCGGATCCTGCCAGCAGTGCGGCTCCTTGCCGGTCACATTGAAGATGAGGTTCTCCCACTTGCGGAAGAAGTGGGTCTTGCTCAAGAGCGGGTTCCACATCCCGTTGACGATGCAGTAGTTGTCCGCCCAGGGCATCTTGTGGTGGATGGCGTGGCTCTCACGCGGCTGCGTGATGTGAAGCTTCTGGAGAATCTTGGCGATGGTCGGAGGATTCTTCTCGTGCGTCCAGCGATGAGAGCCCTGAGCGATGAAGCTGCCGCCGGTCATGCCCAGCGTGAAGGCCTGCACGGCCCAGTGCGGACTGGTGGCGGCCACGGCGGCCATCGGGACCCACATGTACTTGCCAGCCGCCGACATGTTGGTCCAGATGGTCTCGTTCTCAAGGTCGTGAATCTTGTGGTGGTGCACCTGGAACTCGTAGGCCATGTCGCCGATGATGGGGGTCTTGTAGGTGGGATAATTGTCGATGTAGTGATGGAAGATGCCGCTGCCAAGGTCGGCGGCCACGTGCCCGGCGGCGGCTGCCACCAGCGAGCCGACCACCACACCCGCCGCGCCCGGGATGCTGCCGGTGGCGGCTGCTTGCATGCCGATGTTGGCGGCCAACCAGAGCCCCGAGCCGATGACGGCGCCACATGCCAGCTTGTTGGGCAGCGGGGTGGTCTTCGACTTCACGTCCTCGGGGACGATCTCCTCAGGGGCCGGGGTGTAGATCTCCAGGTTGGAGTGGTCCACTCCCCCCCCGGGAGTTTCCGCGGCTTTGCCGGCCGGCGCGCCGTTGGCGCTCTTCACCGAAGTCCAGTTATTGAGGGTCGCCTGTGCTAACTGCATTGCTGTGTGCCTCGCCTTAGAGAATTGTCCAGAGTAAACACCCTGGGCCTGAAAGACTCCTGAAAAGCGCCACGACAATGTTTTCAGGTTGCTTTGAGGCCAGAACGGCATGGTAGTAGGGAATTTACCCAGAGGGGATCTTCTGTCATGCAGCTCCAGGCCGCCACAATCGCCTATCATAACCGAGCTCAGCGGGCCAGCTCGGAGCCCACACCGCCTGCCGAAGGCGAGGCCCAGCCGGCCGCGGCCGAGCCCGAGGCGGAGTCGGCCCCGGCCAAGAAGAAGTTCGGCCATGATGTGATCGACTACACAGGCCCCGAGGACGGACGCTCGGCTCCCAAGTACGGAGCCATCCTCCGCCCCCTCTCCAGAGCTCTCGTAGCCCTCAAGTATCGCGTCGAGGTCGAGGGGGAGGAGAATCTCCCCGCCAAGGGCGATGGCGGGCACATCTTCGCTCCCACCCATCCCAGTGTGTTCGACCCGGCGGTGGTCTACTCCGTGCTCGACCGCGACGTGCGCTCCATGGCCAACCAGCAGATCTTTCGGGGCATCGGCGGCAAGGTTCTCACCTGGGGCGGCGCCTTCCCGGTCAACCGCGAGGGTGCAGCCCCCGCCACCATGCGCCACACCAAGGAGATCATCGAAGCGGGCAAAGACCTGGTCATCTTCCCTGAGGGCACGATCCCCCAGGAAGAATGGGATCACGGCACCGTCGCTCCCATCAAGAAAGGGGTGGCCGCGGCCGCCCTTTCGGGAGGAGCCAAATCGATCATCCCCATCGCTCTCCACTATGCCCCCGACGAGAAACCCCGCTACGGAGAACTTGCCGTGGGCATCCTGGCCGCCACCGCCTTGACCGCCGCCACCGTCTACGCCGGCGCCAACGGAGGTCTGACCGCCCGGGTGGCCACCGGGGCCCTCAGTGGAGCCCTCTTCGGAGCCAAGGTCTGGGGAGGCTTGAAGAAGCACAGCACTCCCGTGCGGGTGCCCTACAACCAGGCCCCCCGCTTCGGAGCCATGCTCAAAGGCGGCGCCCTGGGAGCGCTCACGGGCAGTATCCTGGGCGGCCTGGCCTGCGCTCTGGCACCGGATACGATGGCACTGGTCGTGGGCGGCCTGGGGGCGGCCGGCACCATGGGCTTGAACGACGCCTGGCGCAACCGCTACGTGGCCAAGGTTCTGGTGGGAACGCCGATCGAGACAGACGCTTACCGACAGACCGGAACCAGGCCTCGAGAGGCCATCAACAGCCTGACGGAAGACCTGCACCGGGCCCTGGGCAAAGGCAAGGAGAAGCTGACCGGCACTCCCTACGATGAGAGCGCGCCCAAGTTCGCGGGGAAAATCGTGGAAACACTCAAGGGCCAGGAGCTCTGAGACAGAGCCAGAGGGCCAGGGCCAGACGGTAGAGTGCAAAGGGCAGCAGTCCCCAGCGTGGGAGCACGGCCAGGCACAGGCGGATGGCCAGAAATCCACTGCTGGCCGCAGCCAGAACGCCCACCAGCAGGAGCAGCGGCTCGCCGCCCTCCCAGCGCAGCAGCTTGTAGAGCGTGGCTCCCAATATCACAGGGAAGCCGAGCAGAAAGCTGAAACGGGCAGCCTCGATCCTTGTGAGCCCCAGCATCCGGCCGGCCGCCATGGTCGTGCCCGAGCGCGAGGCTCCGGGAAACAGCGCCAACACCTGGCTCACTCCCACCACCAGTGCTTGAGGCCAGCTCAACTCGCGCATCTCGAGCCGGCCCGGAGAACGGTCAGCCAGGGCCATGGCCAGTCCCACCAGAGCCAGCCAGAACGCCACCGACAGCCCGCCCTGAAAGTGCGACTCCAGAAAATGCTCGAGCAGAAAGCCAACAGTGGCCACCGGCAGGCTGGCCAGAGCCAACCGTCCCAGCAGGCGTCGAGCAGCAGGGTCAGGCTCGCGACCTGGCCTCAGGCAGGAGAGCAAGCGGCTGAAGTCGGCCCGAAAGTAGGCCACCAGTGCGACCAGCGTGCCCCCGTGCAGGGCCACGTCAAAACTCTTCCCCAGGTAGGGCCAGCCGGCCAGCTCGGGGATGAGCCTTAAGTGGGCCGAGGAGGAGACCGGTAGAAACTCGGTCAGACCCTGAACCAGCCCCAGCAGTGCAGCCTGCTGGAGAGGGGTCAACGGTTGGCGGTCGTCCGGTTCATGTAGCGCGAGGCATACTGGCGCAGACCGTGGGCGATCCCCTCGGCGATGCGCTGTCGATACTCAGGGGTGTTGAGCAACTTGCCCTCGGTCATGTTGGAGAGGAAAGCGGTTTCGATCAGGACTGAAGGCATACGACTGTGGGAGAGGACGTAGAAGCGGTTCTTCTGAATGCCCCGGTTGGCCCGTCCGGTTGCCGAAAGCAGATTGCCATGCAGTTCCTGGGCCAGCAGGTAGTCGCTGGACTTGTAGTAGTGCACCGAGGTGCCGTTGGCTCCGGCCCCTGCGGCGCTGTTGCAGTGGACGCTGACGAAGAGGTCGGCGCCGTAATCCTGAGCCACTTTGACCCGTGCCCCCAGCTCCTGACTGGCGCTGGAGCCTGCCCAGGAGACATCCACATCCTCGGTTCTCGTCATCACGACGTTCCAGCCATCGCGTTTGAGGATCTCGGCCAGACGGAAGCAGATGTCCAGAGTGATGTCGGCCTCGCACACGCCCAGGGCCCGATTGATGGCCCCGGGGTCCGAGCCGCCGTGGCCGGCGTCGATGCAGATCACCCCGCCGATCTTGGGGAAGCTTGTGGCCCCGTAGCCCTGGTTGGAGGTGTACTCGACAGGAGTCTGGTCGAGCACTTCGATGACCAGGCTGTTGGGGGTATCGCCCGGCGTCAGGCGCGTCTGGGCCGGCTTGGAGAGCTCCATTACGACACGCACCACCGCCGCAGGCTCGGCTGAGAACTGAGACACGCGCACGTTCTGCAGGAAGCTCCCCTGAGCGGGAAAGTCTTGCTTGGGGCCGACCAGCGCCGCCTTGGGGATGTCGAGCACGAAGCGGTTGTCCGGCTCTTTGTAGCGCCGCCACTCATACTGAATCGGCCCGGAGGCGCTCAAGACCAGGCGGTGTCCCCCCACCATGGGCTCGAAAACCACCGAGGTGATCTTCTCTCCGGGAAACGCCTGGGCCGGAGCGGCGGTGGGACGCTCGACCGGCAGACTCAGATGGAAGGCCAGTTGCCCGGGAGTGCCCGAGGCCGGCCTCAGACTGACCCCGGGGGCGGTGGGCACGACGATCCGACTGACCGCAGGCCCGAGCTCGAACTGTCCCAGGCGGACTGTACCCAGCTGGGGGTGCTCGATCTTGTTGGAGCCGGCGTCGAGCACGGCCCCGGGGATGTCGATCACGTAGCGATCGGGCTCACGCAAGCTGAACGTCTTGCAGCGCACAGGCAAGGTGGAATCGATAACCAGACGCTGCCCGTCGATCTTGACCGAGCGAATCAGGGGCTCGAGCCAGGCGTTCTTGCCCTGCACGGTCAGCCGGGCGCCCAGCAGGTCTTCCAGGATGGAGAGAGGCACGTGGGGTTGCCCTTCGACCTCCTGAGCCACCACCTCGAGCTGGCGACCGGTGGGCTCATCGGGGAAGCGTTGCTGACCGAGCTCGAGGCGCTGGGTCTGGTTGCCTTTGCGGCTAACCAGAGCCTTGCCATCCCAGCTGAGCGAGACTCCGAACGAGCGCGCTAAAACAGCCAGTTCGGGTGCGCTGGCTGGCACCATGAATTCGTCCGGCAGGCTGGTGGCCATCAGTCCCAGGCTTACACTCCCCCCCGGGTACTTGACCTTGAGCTGCGTAGCAGCCTTGATCGTGACTTCGTGAGCCTCCGGGCCATCCTGAGCCAGGGCGACCAGCGGCAACCCGAGAGCGAAAAGGGCCAGCAAGGCCATCAGCCGCAGTTTTCTCATGTGCGCTCCTTCCGCGAATCAGACAGGTCAGGTCGAGCCAGGTTTCTCGTCAGCGCTGGCTTTTGATCGGTTGGGTGGGCGGCGAGGCCGCCGGACGTTCGTGGACCAGGGTCCAGACAAATGAGCCCAGCATCAGGACCCCCCCCAGGAGCAGCAACCAGCCCCAGGGCAGCGGGCGGGCTTGAGAACGTTTGGCTCGACTCGAGCGGGGCCGGGGTGCGGAAGCAGCCCGGGTCTTCTTTTCCAGACCCTCGACGCTGCGTCGCATCCGGCGCACCGGCTCAGCCGAGCTATGCTCACGAACCGCTCGACCCATACGATAGGAAGTGCCGTTCAGACAACCTGGTCAGGCTCGGATGGGGCAGAGACGACATCCCTCCTCCTTTCGGGTCAAGTGTCTAAGAAATTTCTTCTCGACTTGAAGAAAATCCTTCGAGCGGAGGGAACGGCTGGAGTCGAGGCGGTACAAAGAGGCAAAGCTTCCTTCGACCCGAAACATGCGAACGCGTGTTGATCGATACCCACATCCATCTCGATGCCAAGGCCTATCATTCCGACTGGACAGCGGTGCTGGACCGGGCCGTGCTGGCCGGGGTGGCCCACGTGGTGGCCCCCGCCACCACCCTGGAATCCGCCCGCCGACTGCTTGAGATGGCCAGCCAGGATGACCGCGTTCGGCCCGCCGTAGGGGTGCATCCTCACGAGGCGAGCTCCTGGCGTGACGAGCAACTCGGCGAACTGTCGGAATTGGTGGACCGGGCTGTGGCCGTGGGCGAGATCGGCCTTGACTTTCACTACGACTTTGCCCCCCCCGAGCAGCAGCTGGGCTGCTTGCGCGCTCAGCTCGAGCTAGCCCGGGAGCACGCGCTGCCGGTCATCTTGCACTGCCGAGAAGCCGAAGAAACTCTCTACGAAGAGCTGAGCCGGGCCCGCCTGCCCGCTGGAGGCGTGGTCCACTGCTTCACAGGAGGATGGAAATGGGCCGAGCGGTTCCTCGAGCTGGGTTACTTTCTGGGCATCACAGGAATGGTCACCTTTCCCAAGCTGACCGAAGTGCACGAGGTTGCGCGCCGGATCCCGCTCGACCGGCTCCTGCTGGAAACCGACGGACCTTACCTGGCCCCCATTCCCTTCCGGGGCAAACGCAACGAGCCCGGCTACGTCCCCCTGATCGCGAGGAAGGTGGCCGAGTTGCGCGCCATAGATCCTGAGCAAGTGGCTCTGGCGACGAGTGCCTCAGCCACCAGACTGTTCGCCCGCCAGTGAGCGGCCACTTCTTGCTCGGTTTGGGAGGGCTGGGCTCACGGCTGGTCGGCCAATCCTGCGACTTGCTTGCGGGTCGGTCAGGGAGCGGCCGGCTGATCACGGCCTTGATCGATTCGGACAAAGCGGCCCTCAATACACTGGCGGAAAAGGCTTGCCAGTCCTACCACTTGGGAGCGCAGCCGGCCGAGAAGCTGCTGCTCAACCCGGGCGAATGGGAGCGTTTAGTTCCCCCTGGCGTCCAGCCGGAGTTGAGACGGGCCGGCTGCGGCGCGATTCGCATGCTGGGACGTCTGGCCTATCTGACTCACTACCGGTCGCTGCGCGAGTGGCTGGGGCCCATGCTGCTCGAGCTCGGCCAAACCGGCTCGATCCGGGTGACCCTGGTCGGCTCGCTGGCCGGAGGCACAGCCAGCGTGCTCTTGTGTGAGCTTCCCTTCCTGTTCCGCCACCTGAGCCAGGAGCTCACTGCGACGATCCCGCTGACCATTGAGGCGGTGGTTCTCGGCTCTGCTCGCCCGGCCCGCCACGAGCGGGGAGCCTCCAACCCCTATGCGACCTTGATCGAGCTCAATCACTGGCAGGCCTCGGACACAGTTTACCGACTTCAAGTGCCGGGCGAGACCGAGTGGGAGTGGCCGACACCACCCTTCGAGCAGATCTTGCTGTTCAGCTGTCGAGACCTTGAGGATCCGCGCGAGCACGAGGCTTTGAGCCTGCAGGTGAGCGCCTATCTGGGCCTGCCCCTGTGGCCGGCCTACACGGCCCTGGCCGAGGAGGTCGGCCGCCGACAGGCCGCTTTCTGGGGCCAGGCAGACGAGCGCGGGAACCCGGTGGCATTCTTTAGCCTGGGGAGCTCCTCCCTCTCCTTGCCCTTCGATGAAATTCGCACCGCCCTGGCATCCCGAATCCTGGCTCGACTGGTGGAGCGTTGGCAGCAGCAGATCGCGCGCCAATCGGAAGGTCCCGAGACCCCCCGAGCCGCTCTAGACTTCCTCCACCGGGAAGCTCTGGCCCGCCACGTCTTCGTGGAAGAGCTGGGCCGGGCAGCGGGCGGGCCGGGTGCTTTCCGCCAGAACCGCGAGCTAGCCGCCCTGCGGGAGGAATTGGAGCGAAAGCCCTCCCAGGGGCCGGCGCTGGTGGCCCGTCTGCGCACCCTCGAGAGCCTGTTCCTTGCCACTCTGGGCGAAAGCCGACCTGATGGCCTGTTTGGCAGGGTGAGCGAGCGAGGGAGCGAGCTAGTAGCCCGCGGGACGAAGGCTCTTTCCGAAGAGGTGAATGGCTTTTTCCGCAGTGATCGACCCTTGGGCTATGCCACCTATCTCGAGCAACTCTCCGATGCCCTGGGCGACCGCTTGCGCTCGCTCTATGAGGAAATGAGCCAGCTCGAACTGGACGAGCTTCGGCTTTCGCAAGAAAAGGAGCAGGGGCTGCGACAGGCCGAGGCTGAGGATGTGGGCGTGCTCGACCGCGTCTTTCGCCGCAAACGGACGAGCTCACCCGCTGCCCCCCTGGCCGAGCTGATCGAACGATATTACCAATGCCGACTTGGCCTGCACATCCATCGCGAGGCCTGGAACGCCTTCCAGGAGCTGCTGTTGCTGGTGGAACGGCTCCGCTCGGAGGTGCGCACCGTCTACGACTACCTCGAGCAGATGGCCACTCTGCTCAAGGACCGTCACACCCAGGCCCTGGGCCAGATCTTCTCGATGCCGGGCGAGGTATTGATCAGTCGTCCCGAGGTGGACGAATATCTCGTCGACCGAGCCGCGGGAGACCAGGTCGATACCGCGGCCGGATGGGTTCGAGAGGCCCTTCAGCTCGAATTGCCCGAGCTACCCCACCATTTCAAGCCCAGCGAAGCGGCTCACGCGATGATCATGGCGGTGGGACAACGACTCGCGGGTCTTGAGGGCATCGATGCGGTGGACAAATTCTTCCAGCGCTACCAGGGACCGGCCGCCGAAGTCCAACTCGAGCAGTTGCTCGCTCGAGCCAGGCCAACCTTGCAGCCGCGCCAGCAGCTCGAGGACTGGACGCCTCAAGAGGCGGTCCTGGTAGCCCTGCATTCTGGGACGGGCGAGGAGAGCCCCGCCCACCAGAAACTGACCGCTTTCCTGCTGGGGCAGGGGCTCAACCTGAGCATCGTCCCCTTCCTGAGCCGAGATCGACTGGTCTTTTTGCGCATGGCGGGGGGGGTGCCGCTCCGTGCCCTGGAGCTGGCTCCTTTGCATCAAGCCTACCTCAGCGAGCTCCAGGGCTCCAGGATTGCCCCCCATTGCCGTACCGACGTGCGCTGGAGGGCTCTGTCGCGCCCTTCGAATTCCGAGGTCGAGCGACTCTGGGAAAACCTGGCCGTGGCCGTCCGTCTGGGCCACCTGGAGACCGGAGACTTCTTCAGCAGCCCCCGCTGCCCGGATCTAACCTCGGTTCTGGCCTGTCAGGCCCTCTATGCCGAAGTGGAGGAGGGACTGCTGACCGAGGTCAATCTGCTGAAGGGATTGGAGCGCTGGCAGCAAGAGTGGATCGAGGAACAGGGCGTGGAGGCCTTCCTCAGACGGCTCGACCAACCAGACGACCAGACTCTGTTGGGCCGCGAACTGCACGAACCGCTGCGAAGGGCTGCGGCTCGCCTGCGCCAACAGATGGAAGGAAGCTGGGCGGAGTGGGAAGCGGTCATCGCCGGCTACCTGAGTCATTCTCCCACTCTGACCGAGATCGACCTGGTCGAGATCCCGGCAGGATTCCGAGCCTGGGCCATGAGCCAGTTCCAACAAGTCCACCCCGCCGACAGGGTGACCTTCCAGGCCGCCACGGGAACCCTCGAGGTTCGCCGAGCGGGCGATCGTGCCCATCTCGAGGCCGCCTGCAGGCGGCTTGTGGAGAGCCAGACGGGCGATCAGGAAGGATTCGCCCGGGCGGTCGGCGATCTGGCCGACACTTTCTGCCAGGCCCTCGGCTGGCATTCCGACCGGGCCCTGGGACTGGGCACCGTCTGGGGAAAACTCGTCAAAACCCACGGTCTGCGAGTCAAGATCCCCTCCCCCCTGCCGTTCCTGGCCTGCCAGAGAGCAATTCTGAGCCACCAGGACGCGGCCAACCTCCGTTTGCTGCTCGAGCAACTCGGCCAGGTGAATCGCTTTGGAATCCTGATCGTGACGGGCGAGCGCGAGTCCAACCACGCCATCCTGGCCGAGGGACTTGCTGGTCTCCTCCCCCCCACCCTGATTCTGCTGACTCCTGACGACCTCGTGCGAATGATGGGCAGCGAGAATCCGTTGGCCAGCCTGCTCGAGCAGGTCGACCTGGCGGCCATCTCGCCCTTCGTCACCGAAGGTCCCGTGCCGCCCTCGATGTTCTTCGGCCGGGAGAGCGAGCTCAGAGAAGTCCTCTACCGACTCGAGCACAGCAATCTGGCGCTGGTTGGACCGCATCGCATCGGCAAGACCTCCCTCTTGCAGCGATCGCTCGAAGCCCTGAGGCGTAGCGAACTTGCCGTTTTCTATCTCGACTGCCACTCGCTGGCACGAGGCTCGGACTTTTTGCTCCATCTGGCCTCCGAGCACCTGAGCGACTGGGAGCCCCGGATGAGCTTCCCTGCCATCCTGATGGAGCTGCAGCATCGCCACGATGGACGCCAGGCCCTTTTGATCCTCGACGAGATCGACCCTCTCCTCACCAACGACCAGGCCAACTCCGAATTTCTCGCTCGGGCGTTTCGCCAGGCAGCGAGCGAGGGAAAGGCCCGTTTCCTCCTGGCCGGGGACAGCTCCCTGCATCAGCGCTTGCACCAGGCTGAATCGGCTTTCTGCAACCTCGCCTATCCGGTGAAACTGGGTTTCTTGCCGCCAAGCGAGGCCTCAGCACTCATTTTAGAGCCGCTCGAGCAGCTGCAAGTCCGCTTCGAAAACTCCCAGGAGGCGCTCGACCTGCTTCTTTATGTGACCGCCGGCCACCCGAACCTGATCCAGAGGGCCTGCAGCGCTCTCGTGTCCCGGCTGAGCCCGTCCAAAACTCGACAGGTCGATCGCGACCTCCTGGAAGAGGTTCTCGGGGAGAAGAGTTTTGGGGAAGAGTATCTCGCGACCCTGTGGGGCTCGAGCGGGACGAAAGAAAGACTCGTCTCGCTGGCAATCGAGCCGGATGAGGAGTTGACTGTCCAGGAACTGCACGGTCGACTGGAGTCGGACTTCAAGGTCAAGCTGGCTATGCCAGAGCTGCTCGATAGCCTGGAGAATCTCTGCTTCTGCGGAATTCTGGAGAGACAGGGCTCGCGGTTCGGGTTCGCCACCCGCTCCTTCCCTGAGGTGGTGCGCCACTTGATGGATGTCCATGAGGGCGTGGAGCGGTATCGGGAAGAGCTCCTCAAGGGGGTCTGACCCTCGCGGAGGAACTCCAGCCGGGTCGTAGAATCTGCAGCGGCATTTTGCCAGCGCAAATTGCGCACGTGACTTGGAGGAGAAACCAGAATGAAATTCCGCACGAAGTTCGTAGCGGTGGCCTTGGGGGTCCTGAGCGCTGTCTTGCTCAATGCCTCTTCGAGTCAGGCCGCCACCACCTGGGACGCGGTAAAGAAGAAGATCGAAGGCTGCAAGGACTACTCCTTGACCTATGCCTACAACGGCCCCAAGGGCAAGTTCAATTTTGAGTATGTCTTTGTCGCCTCTCCCATGAAGATCCGCACCAAGATTCTCCGCGGCAGCGACCGCAATGTCGGAACCGTCACGGTTTACGACAAGGACAAGGACGCCAACACGGTAGCCTACCGAGTGGGCTCTTCGCAGCTCAAGCGCAGCCTCGACCACAAAGACGTGACCGGCACCGCTTTTTACCAGGGCGTCTACACCCTGGTGCTCAGCAACGTGAAGGGCGCCACCCCCAAGGTGAGCGCGGGCGAGACCATGAAGGGCAAAGCCACCACGCTGTTCGAGTTCAATGTGGGCGCGGGTGGCACGTACAAGATCTGGGCTACCGACGATGGCGACATCGTGCAGACCCAGAAGATTGAGGGCGCCAAGGTGACCGAGGAGCGCAAGTTCAGCGACATCAAGTGGAATTCGAATCCCAGCACCAGCTGGTAAGCTCGAATCGAGTCCGTTCAGTCACTGCAGGCCCGCTCCGGCGGGCCTGCTCTGTTTCCTGGGACCGCCCTACCCCGTCACCAGTTCGGCGTCGAAGGCCGACTCGGCCCCCTCGGCCGGGGCGGCCGGCTGGGCCGGCGCGGGGCGGCTGGCCGTGGTGGCAGCCCGGCGGCGGGGTGGAGGCGGAGGCGGAGGCGGAGGCGGAGGCGCCTCCTCCATCGGCTCCAGCTCCACCTCGATCCCCAGGCCCTCATGGTCGACCCGCTCGTAGCGATCGAACCAGGCCAGCGAAGGAAGCGTGATCTCGAGGTCCTGGAGAAAGCCGACGTAAACGACCGCTCCCACGACACCCCAGCTGAGACCCACCAGCATCAGAACGAGGGCCTGGGGACCAAAGCTCTCACCTGTCAAGATGAATCCCAGCCAGCCCAACAGCGATCCCAACAGTGCTCCGAGCCCCACCGTGCGATTGCAGAACAAACCCAGCAGGGCTTTCAGAGCCGGGGACTCGGAGGCCAGCGTCTGCAGTCGGGTCGTCATCGCAGCCTCAGAATAGCATCCGGCCGCCTGGCGCAAGCGTCGTAATTGTTTCGGAATCCTGAACTATGTAAACCGGATGTAAACCGTGGCCCGAATTCTCCGGCCGAGTTGATGGGATGGAACTACGGAGCTGCTTTAGAGCAACTCGAGGCAGGCCTTCAGGAAGGCCTCAGGGTCGGGCTCTCGGCCCGAGCCGAATTCCCCAAAATTGCTGTGCTCGCCATGGGTGGACCATTCGCAATGCATCATGTTCGGATTTCCGTCCAGGTCCTCGCCCAACTCCAGCACGAAGTAACGCACTTTGTCCCCTCGCACCACGACTGCGGCCAGGATGGCCTCGGGCGGGAAGCGAGCCGGGGGCATGGTGACCAGCACCACCTTGTCCTGACCCAGCTCGCGCAACTCGGTGCTCAACCCCTTGGGAGAGATCGGGCGGGGGTTGTCATCCCCGACCCGTTCCCAGATCAGGCCGATCCAGCCGGGGTCTTCAGCCGCCAACAGAAACTTGGCAGGGGAGCTGAGCGCCAGATGGGGCAGGACCCGATGCGCAAATTGATAGTGCTGGTCGCGGGGGCGGCTCATGCTGGCACCTTCTCACGCCCGGTCAGCCAGTCTTGCAGACCGAGCGTGATCTGCTGGCCGGTGGCCAGGGCCTTCACCTCGACCTGGGCGGGCCACAGATAGGGGAACATCACGTGCGGGATCTCCTTGCGGTCGGCATAGCGAATCTGTTTGTCCAGCTTGGCGGGCTCGTGGAACACCTCGGCCGGGACATTGGCGGCTCGCAACTGGCGAGCGATGTCGTTGGCCGCGCTGCGATGCTCTTCGCCTGGGAGCACCACCAGAACCTCGGTGGGGCTCGAGCGGGTGGGGTTCCAGCCCCCCTTGCTGAACAGATAGGAGAGCAAGCGCGAGACTCCGATGGAAATGCCCACTCCGGGAAGTTTGCGCTTGATGAACTCGCTGGCCAGGTTCTCATAGCGCCCGCCCGAGCAGACGCTGCCCAGGGCGGGATAGTCAGGCAATACGGCCTCGTAAATGGTGCCGGTGTAGTAATCGAGGCCGCGCACGATGCCAAGATCGACCTCCAGGGCCTGGCCCAGGTGGGCCAGCTGAACGGCCACGAACTCGAGCTCGGCCAGACCCTCTTCCAACTGGGCCTCGCTAAGTCCGGAGGTGACGTCCCGACAGCCGGCTATCCCGCGAACCTGGGCCAGGGCCAGACAGCGCTCCACCTGCTTGGAGCTCAAGCCCTGCTCACCCAGAATGCGGGCCACCACCTCGGGGCCCACCTTCTCCAGCTTGTCCACTTCGCGCAGGGCGGAGGCCACCTGCTCGCCCTCCAGACCCAGGGCCCGGTAGAATCCGAGCAAGACCTTGCGGTTGTTGATCCGGATGCGAACCCGAATACCCAGCCGCTGGAAGATCTCAGCGATGATCGCCGCCATCTCGGCATCAAAGTGTAGCGCCAGAGTGTCCTCGGAGATGACGTCGATGTCAGCCTGATAAAATTCTCGAAAGCGGCCCTGGGCGGGCCGCTCGCCTCGCCAGACCTTCTGAATTTGATAGCGCTTGTATGGAAAGCTCAGCTGAGGGTAGTTCTGGGCCACATAGCGGGCCAGGGGCACGGTGAGGTCAAAGTGCAGCGCCAGCTCGCGCTTGTCCGCCCCGGACTCGGCAGCCAGGCGCTCGAGAGCATAGATCTCCTTGCCCTCCACCCCTTTGGCCTGGAGCACCTCGACCCGTTCCACCGCCGCTGTCTCCAGCGAGGCGTAGCCATACAGCTCGTAGACGCGGCGGATGGTATCCAGCACCTCCAGCTCCTTCAGGCGCTGGGCTGGTAGCCATTCGGGAAATCCGCTGATCGCACTGGGCTTGAACATTGCGGGGCGTTCGTCAGGGGCCCGGGGTGAACCTGCGACCGCGCAAGACGCGGCTCTTCTCGCCTGAGGACCAGGAACGTCGGCGCGGCGCGATCATTCCGGGGAAAGACTCTCTTGCGGCGTTGGTCGTCGCGCAGCTTCATGGGGGGGCCGGCTACCGGCTGTGCAATACGATGCAATCCCGCGCAACAATAACAAAGTGCCCCCCAACCTGGGCTGGGGGGCACTTCCTTGCAGGGACCCGACTCAGGCCGCGATAGCCTGTTGGGGCTGAGGCTGAGGCTGGGCGGTCGGCGGTGCGGCCGGGGGGGCCGGGGGGGCCGGAGGCGCCGCCTGGGGCGGCGGCAATGCCGGCTTGTAAGTGGCCGCCGCAGCCAGCTTCTCATCCACCGTACGACTCCGGTTCTGATGATTGTTGACAATGGCTTTTCCGGTATTCACGGCCATGCGTCCCAGCGCCAGGGCCAGCACGCCCTGCGAAACGACCTGAAGGGCCGGGTTCATCGTACCCGTGAGCAGCGCACCGCAGGTGAGGGCGGTGCCCACGCCGATAGCCGTGTCGATGGCCCCGTCCACGATGAGATGGCGCCGATTGGCGGCCGGTGAATCGTCGCGACGGATGCCTTCGACGATCTTGCTGACGCCCGAGTGGGTGCGCAGTGCCGCGCCCACGGCGCCGGCAGCCACGGCCACCACGCCGGGAATGGGCAGCAGGTATGGGAAGCTCATCAGCGGGTACCAGTTCAGGCCTGCGGCCGCAGTGGCGCCCGCGGCCGCATCCATGGCAAACTGGTAGCCGTAGAGACGGGAGATCTGCCCGAAGCTCATCATACTGCGCGAGAGTTTGGGATAGCGGCCGAGCAGGTCGTCATCCTTGGCGATCGACTTGAGCATCTTCTCCCAGTTGGAGTTGTTCGAGCCACCGGCCCAGCTGGTGTTCTCGTAACCGTGGGTGCCGCCCACGGGAACGCCCTCCACCGGACTCTTGCCTTCGCGGTCAAAGCCATAGTCGGTGGGCAGGTAGGCCGACAGGCCCGTAGAGCCCTCCATCGAGCGGCCGACCATTCCGTTCGTCACCGAATGGTGCTCGGCCACCACAGCGTTGCCGAGCTGCTGCTTGATGGCCTCGGCCGCCTGGCGTACGTCGGCCGGGAAGCGCTCGTCCTTGGCCACCACCTTGGCGAAATCTCCCAGGTCGCGATAGTCGACATAGGGCTCGATGTGAGCCTCGATGTTGGCATAGTGTTGAGCTTGCTTGATATCCTTGCGCAACACGTCAACCAGCGAAGCATCCTGGCCGATAGCGCTGAGCATCTTGCCGGCGAAATCCTCGCAAGCGTTGCGGATGCCCTCAGCGTGAGAGAGGTCTACGGCCGACTGGGTGGGGGTGAAGAGCGAGGTTCCGAACTGATGCTTGGACTCGTAGACGAACAGCTGCGCGATCTCTTCGGCGCTCAGGTCGCGGCCTTTCTGGTAGGCCTGCTGGCAGTCCTCGATCACCTTGTGCTGGGGGGTGGTTCCGAACAACCCCGGAATGGGAATGCGCAAACCCGCCTCGACCTCTTCCGAGCCGACCATATACTTGGCTACGTTGCGATACTCGTAGGCCACCTCGGCCTGGTTCATCAGGCAAGCGTTGAAGTTGATGACATCCAACTTCTGCCCGGTGTTCTGCTGGGCGCGCTCGAGCGCGGCCGCCAGGTCCTTGTTCTGACAGATCGAGCCGGCCTCATCGTCGGTCAGGATGCCTTTGAAGCCGGCTCCGTGATTCCATAGCACCAGCACGGTCTTCTCGGCCGGATAGGTGCGCATGCCCCACTCCACAAAGTCCTGCACCGACTGGGGGCTGCCCATGTCGACGTTACCGCGGTTCTCAAACGAACTCGTGCTGGCCCCCTTGGTGACCAGGCCGCGAACCACGTCCTCCTTCATCAAGCCGAGCTCGGCCACGACATTGACGTTGTCATCCGAGCCGACTTTGTCGAGAGAGTTGAAGGAGTGCTTGGCCATCGAGGAGAGGTTGTTCTTGCCGTCGATGAAGTAGAGCACGGTCAGGGCTTTCTTCTGCTGGGGCTTGGCGGTGCCGGTGGTGGCGGCGGGGAGGGGAGTGACCTGCATCGTCTGGTGGTTCCCTTCGCTAGCTGGATTTTGTTCTATTTTCTCTGAGGGACATTATGCCGTTGCGCGTGACCGGGGGGGTGAATGAGTTGTAAACGTCGGCCCAGGCGCCCTGAAACAAGCCTGAATAGCCGATTTTCCGTGGTTCTGAACCCTCTTTGCGAACAAGAATTTGGGGTTGACACCACCTCGGGGGCGGGCTATATTGAGCCCCGTCGACGGCAACGTCGGCCGAACCGGTGGGCGAAACAACCGGCGCTCCGGCGTAGCGATACAGCCGGCGGGCTGCCAGAGACCGATACCTGGCAGGGGTAACGTTCTAACCACAGTGACGTCGCAGTATCTCGGCTGCGGTCAAAACCGAGGTGGGCCCGAGGCCCTTCCGGAATCGCGAGAGGAAGTAACGACGACGGTCGTTCTCCGGAGCAGGGGAGAATCGGGTGAAGCTCGATGAGGATGGAGTCGAGACCTGTTGGGCGCGAGCCCGACCGCCCCGGCGAGCGAGAGAGCCGGCGCATCGGGGAGGCGTTAGACCCGGCGGGCTGTCAGAGACCGTAATCTGGCAGGGGTAGCGTGCAGACCACAGAACGCCGCAATGCCTCGGTTGCGAGAACCCCGAGGTGGGCCTGGGACGAAGAACGGGACCGCGAGGTATCAAGCACGATCTGATCGTGCCCCGTCGTAGTCGAACCAGGGTGGTTCGGTGTGGTTGGAGCCGAACGACGCTGAGCAGCCTGGCTGCCTCAGCCGCACCGGGAAGCGAAAGAACCGGCGCTCCGAGTGGCGTCAAACTCGGCGGGCTGTCAGAGACCGTGACCTGGCAGGGGTAGCGTGCAGACCTCAGATACGTCGCAGTGTCTCGGCTGCGAGAACACCGAGGTGGGCCTGGGAACGAACGCGGGACCGCGAGGGTAAGCAGTGGGTGAAACCACCCCCGCCGTAGTTGCACCAGGAATGACCGGTGAGGATGGAGCCGGTCGCCAACCTGACGGTTGGCCGCCCTGTCGAGCGTGATCGACAGCGCACCGGGAAGCGAGAGAACCGGCGGTCTGTCGGAGACCGATACCCGACAGGGGTAACGTGCAGACCAGAGCACGTCGCAGAGCGACGGCTGCGTTAAGAAGCCGACGCACCCGCCCGGAGGCGCCCGTGAGACGTCCTCAAGAATGGGTCGGGTACGTGCTGCAGCAGAGATGCTCAGCCGCTCCGGCAAGCGTGAGAGCCGGAACACCGAGAGGTTCTACTCTCGGCGGGCTGCCAGAGACCGAAACCTGGCAGGGGTAGCGTGCCGACCACAGTTACGCCGCGGTGTCTCGACCGTGACAACCTCGAGGCGGGCCTGGGACCGGTTGCGGAACCGCGAGGGTGAGCGTGATGGGAAGTCACCTCCGCGACTTGAGTCGAACCAGGAGAGTCCGGTGTGGCGGAGCCGGACCGCAGAGCCACCCTTGAGGTGGCTTTTGTGTTTTATTCAGTCGTCTCGGGAAAAGAGCTCGAGTTGCACGGGAGCGTTGGGGTCCGAAAGCCCTGAGACACCGACCCCGACCAGCCGGACGGCACGATCAGGGAACTCCGTCCGACTCTCGAGCAATCGGCTGGCCAGGGCGAAAATCTCGTCCGCCTCACTGACCGGGCGACCCGGGGTATGGCTCCGGGTCACCGTGGCGAAGTCGTGGTAGCGAAGCTTCAATACCACCGTGCGGGCCTGCGCGCCCAGGCTAGCAAGCCGTTCGGCCACCTCGGCCGACTGAGCGGCCAATTGCTGGAGAACCGGCTCGGGTGAATTCTGGTCAACCGCAAAGGTCGTCTCGGCGGAGATCGACTTGGCGTCCCGATCAGGTTCCACGGGCCGCTCGTCGCGGCCGTGAGCCAACATCCAGAACTCGTAGCCAGCGCGACCGAACCGCGCCTGGAGCCACTCAGGCTGGCAGGCGGCGACCTGGCCGATACGAGTCAGGCCCAGTTCGCGAAATCGTGCCGCCGTAACCGGGCCGACCCCCCAGAGGCGCTCGACCGGGAGCGGCTCGAGAAAGCCCTCCACCTGCTCGGGCGCCACGATCACCAGCCCGTTCGGTTTGCGCAGGTCGGAGGCCACTTTGGCCACGAACTTACAGGGAGCTCCGCCGGCCGACGAGGTCAAATCCACCGCTCGAGCCAGGTCAGCCTTGATGGCCTGGGCCACCACCGCCAGGCGTTCACCCTTTCGCTGGCAATACTCGGTCAGGTCAAGGTAGCACTCATCCAGGGCCAGCGGCTCGACCAGGGGAGTGTAGCTCAAGAAGATGGAGCGAATCTGGCGAGAGACCTGCGCGTAATGCTCGTGTCGAGGGGGCACCCGGATCGCTTCTGGGCAGAGTCGCAAGGCGGTGCGGGTGGGCATGGCCGAACGCACTCCGAATTGTCGAGCTTCGTACGAGGCAGCTGCCACCACCCCTCGACCCTGCTCGCTCCCGGCCACGATGACCGGCTTTCCTCTGAGCTCGGGAGCATCCCGCTGCTCGACGGACGCATAGAAGGCATCCATGTCCACGTGCAGGATTCTTCTCAGCCGGCCTTCGCCTCCATCGGCGTCAGCGGGCGGACCATGCCTCGGATGGCATACTTCAACTCAAAGCCCATCTCCAGGTAGACCTTGATGTAGCCAGGCTCGGTCGTATTCCAGATCTGGCGGACCAGGGTGACCCCCGGAGTGCTCCAGGCGGTCTTGAGAGCGGCCGCCAACAGGGCTTTGCCGACTCCTCGGCGACGGTGCTCGGGCAAAACCCCATAGGCCTCCAGGGTGGCCACCTCGTCCAGAAACTCAAGCTCGAGATGACCCACCAGCTGCTCACCGGCCCGAGCCACAAAGATTCGGTAGTTGGGCGAGCGAGCCAGCAAGGCGACATAATTGACGCTGCGCCGGGAAAACAGGCTGGCGTGCAGGTCCTCGTAAGCCGACAGATCGAGCTCGGGTCCGGCCAGCTCGATCGTAATCCCCTCGGGCGGGGCCACCTCGGGGTGTGAAGGCCGTTGGCAGACGACGATCACGTCGGTCTTCTCCAACTCGAAGCCCAGGCTGGCCACAAACTTCTCCCCGGCTTCGTTCTCATCCCCAAGAACGACCGCAACCCGGCGGATCCCTCGGGCGCTCATGACGGCGGAAAGCTCTTCGAACAAGCGCTTTCCCCAGCCCTGACGGCGATAGGCTGCTTCCACCACGGGGCCGTCGAGCAGGGCCCGGCCTGCGGGCATGGGATCGTAACCACAAAAGCCCAGAACGCGCCCTTCCGGCCCCTCCAGGATCAGAAAATTCTCGTGCGGATTGTTGGACCGATTTGCCAGCTCGCTCCGCAGGCGCTCAGGCGTCATCCAGGCCGTACGGGTGGGATTGACATGGACCTGGTTGAGCAGAGCGCTCACCGGCTCGAAATCGGCCTCACGAAAGAATCTGATAAACATTGCTCACGTCCGGCCCAGGGTTTCTGGCCTGAAGCCTGTTTCAAGTAGGTTCCCAGCAAGCCGCAAAGCACCTTCCTGGCGCACAAACAAAAACTCCCCGGCGAACCGGGGAGCCTTACCGTCAGTCAGAAGGGAACCGTCTTACTTGGTCTGGCCAGCCAGCCAACGATAGAACGGAACCACAGTGACCCAACGCACACGATGACGAGCATCGGAGCGAATCTTGAGGTGCGAACCTTCGCGGACACCCTCATAGCTGGGGGTGTAGTACGTCTGTCCGGGGTAGGTGTAGAACATCATTTTGTCGCCACTGCCGTCCGCCTTTATCTGGATAAAGTACGGGTCGACGTAGGTCACCTGACCCTCGAAGTCCTTCTGCCAGACGACTCCCCGATCAGGGGTGCCGAACTCGCTGTAATAAGGACCGATGTACTGATAATACCACGATCCGGGCGCCATCTCTTGGTTGGGCGGAATATCGTTGGTGTGTTCAGCGTTTGCCACCCCCGCTCCGCTCACCATCATAGTCGCCGCCAGAACCGCAGTGCAAACCAGGTTGCGAATCTTCACTCGATTCACCTCCTTCCTTGAATCAAATGCGCTACCTGAGAACTTACAGGTAGTCACTTGGCCTCGGTATTCGCGTACTCACTCCCAGTTCCTCCCAACTCGGCTTGATTTCCCTTCACCTCTGAAAAACCCGCCGTTGCGTGGATTGTGCAGGGTTCGAAGAAGGTGACCGGGGCGTGGCCGGTGGTTTTTTTCCGGGGAGCGACCTTGAATGGATCTCGATTTCCGAGCCTGGCAGATCCGTCGCTGCCAGTGGGAACGGGGGTCCTCTGCCTGCAACGGGCAGGACGCCCATCCCCACAGTCGAAAAACCAACCCCATGCATCTCGTTAGCCTTCGCCCCCTGGAACCAGTGCCCATCGACCACGAAGGCGAGCGCCTCATCGCCTTTCGCGATAGTGCGGGACTCGTGAGCGGCGTGGTCATGGTGCGCCCGGCCGCTTACGTCCTGGTCAGCCTGCTCGATGGCACGCGCACCAAGCAAGAAGCCCTGGCCGAGTTCGCCGCCCGCACGGGAGCAATGGTTGAGCTGGAAACGCTGGATGCGCTGATCGAGCAACTCGAGCAGGCTTTGATCATGGACGGCCCCCGGGCCCGGCAAGCCCTGGCAGCGATGCCCGAGCGCCCGGCCGCCCACGCCGGCAGCGCCTATCCAGCCGAGCCGGACGAATTGACCGGGTTCCTCGAGGCACTGCTCGCTCGCGAGCGCCCGCCGAAGCCGCCCGCCCCTCTAAGCGGGCTGCTAACGCCTCATATCGACCTGCGTCGGGGCGCCGAGAGTTACGCCATGGCCTATAACAGCTTGATCGACGGACTGGGCGAGAACGATACCTTCGTGGTGCTGGGCATCTCCCACGCCCCCTGTCGGCAGCCCTTCATCTTGACCAGAAAGCCCTTCGAAACCCCCTTTGGCTGCCTCGAGCCAGACCTGGACCTGATCGAGGAACTGGTGCAGGGATGCGACTTTGACCCCTTCCAGGATGAATACAACCATCTGGGCGAGCACTCGGTCGAGTTCCAAAACGTCTTTCTGGCCTATCTCGAACAGCTCTCCGGGCGACGACTGAAGACCGTGCCCATTTTGTGCGGCTCTTTCCACGAAGCCATCCTGGAGCGCAAAAGCCCGCTTGAGATTCCGGGCGTGGCCAGTTTCCTTGCCTCCCTGAAATCTGCCGTCAGAAAGAGGCCGGGACGGGTCTGCCTCATTGCCGGCGCCGACCTGGCCCATAAGGGCGTGCGTTTTGGTGAGCCTCCCCTCGATCGAGACTTCTTGAGCCAGTTGGAGCTGGCCGACCTGGAGTCCCTACGCCATTGCGAGCAGGGCGACTACGACGCGTTCTTCGCCACCCACCAGGCTGATCGGGGTGAGCGCAATTATTGCGGCACCTCGGCCATCTACACCATGCTTCACTGCCTCGAAGGCCAACCGGGCGTTCTGCACCGCTACCAGCAGTGCAATGAGCCCGGGGAGATCTCCACCGTCACCGTGGCGGCGGCAAGCTACTATCGCTTCCCCTGAGCAAAGTCGAACAAATTTTTCTACTTTCGACCCGCTGCAGACAGGATTTTTTCGCGTCACACCGTAATTTCCAGCCCGACCAGGGGCGGGCCCCCCACCCGATCACGGTTGTGCGCGTCTTTCCCCTCACGTTTGCAACAAGTCCGGCCGAGCATTCCGGACGAGTGGAGGTTGAACCATGCTGAAAATCGGAATCTTGCGCGGACGGGAGAACTCGTTCCCCGAGGCGCTGATCGCCACCATCAACTCGATGAACGAAGGGGTCGAGGCCGAGTGGATCGGTCTGGGCGGCACCGCCATGGGCGAGCCTTGCCCGTATCGCGTCATCCTCGATCGCATTTCCCACGAGGTCCCCTACTACCAGGTGTATCTCAAGCAAGCCTCACTCCAGGGCACCTACGTCATCAACAATCCGTTCTGGGTGCACGTGGATGACAAGTTCCTGGGCTACAGCCTGGCAGAGAAGATGGGCATCCCGGTGCCCCGCACCTCGGTGCTGCCCAACAAGGAGTATATCGACGACATCAATGCCCAGTCGCTGCGCAACCTGTGGCCCATCGATTGGGAGTTCCGGCTCCAACAGGTCGGCCTGCCCTGCATCATGAAGCCGGCCTTCGGCGGCGGCTGGAAGAACGTGCACAAGATCACCTCCATCGAGGAGGCCATCAAGCACTACGAGGAGTCCGGCCAGCTCACCATGATGCTGCAGGAGTTCATCGAGTGGGATGACTACATCCGCTGCCTGTGCATTGGCGCCAAGCACGCCCGCTCCATCCGCTATATCCCTCGTCCCCACGGGATGGGCGAGTATGTGCAGGACCTGTCGGTTCTCAATCCCAAGCATGCCAAGCTGGCCGAAGAGTACTCCATCCGCTTCAACAAGGTCATCGGCTACGACATGAACGCCATGGAGTTCGCCATCAAGGGCGACAAGCTCTACGCCATCGACATCACCAACTATGTGTGCGACATGGACTACAAGTCGCTTCGTGACGCCCACTTCGGCTGGGCCGTGCACACCATGTCCAAGTTCCTCATCGACAAGGCCAAGTCCAAGCAGCACAACAAGCCCTGCGCCAACTGGGAGTCGCTGATGGCCAAAGCCTCGCGCTGAGCCCTGGAGGCGCGGCCAGAAAGGCCGTGCCAGGGCCGCCTGAGCAATATCTTGTGGACGTGGAGGTCCCCTCCGCGTCCACGAGGGGGCTCCCGGCTTAATCGATCAGGAAGGCCCCGTCGAAGCGGGGCCTTTTTCTTATCCGACGGCCGAGGCCCAGTCGAGCCAATCCTCGGCACTGGCATTCTCGTCGAGGTAGAAGTGGGCTTTGAGGTGGAAGTCCGGCTCGGCCCCTCGCTGCTTGAACTGGGGGGGCTGGAGGTAACCGGCGTTGCCGCTCTGAACGGGAGGTTGGGGATAGCCGCAGAACTGTCCGACATTGTCCTTGAGTCGGCTCACGAAGGGCCCCAGACTGTATTCGCCCGAGGCGGCGTTGCTGTTTTCGTGCTCGTTCATCGGCCTGGTCCTCTCTGACCCTGGAGGGCTGCCATCAGATTGCCAGAAACGGCTTAAGGGAAGCTGAAATGGCCACCAACGAGTATTCCTTTCAAACCCGCTGGGTGGTGCCGGGGACCCCCGAGGAGATCTCCAGCCTTCTCCAGGAACCGCTGGGGCTTCCCCGCTGGTGGCCCTCGGTCTACCTCTCGGCTCGCCAGGAGGGCGGGGTCACCCACCTCGTGACCCGCGGCTTCTTGCCCTACCGCCTGCGCTGGTCGTTTCGGGTGGAACGATCCGATCCGCCCCGAGGCTTCTCATTGGTGGCCTGGGGCGACCTCGAGGGGCGGGGTGAATGGAGCTTCACCCCCCTGTCGGCCAGCCACACCGAAGTGCTCTACGACTGGCACGTGGTGGCCAACAAGCCGATCCTGCGGAACCTCTCCTTCCTGCTCAAGCCTTTCTTTCGACTCAACCACGACTGGGCCATGTCCCGAGGGTACCTGAGTCTGAAGTTGGAGCTGGCCCGCCGGCGAGGCCAGCGGGTCCCGGCTCCGCCCGGGCCGGCCAACGACGTGTGGTTCTGGTTCGTGGTCATCTTGCTGGTCTGGATGGCTCTGCATCGATGACCTGGCTGCTGAGCGGCCTCGGCCTGTCAACCTTCTTCTGGCTTTGTGGCGCCGCCGGTCTGCACCTATGGCCGCTCCGGCCCATCACCAACCTGGCCGAACTGGCCCTCACTCCCTTCTCCATCCTTGCCCAGATGATGTTCCCGGCCCACGAGCACCATCACAGCCAGGGCTACTACCTGGCCCGAAGCCTGTTGGGCGGCTTCGGCTCGGTCGCCGCACTGTGGCTGGTTCACGAGGTGGCCCGGCTGCTGAGAGCTTTGCGCGAGCGACCGGTCGATGGCAAGCGCCGCGGGGTGCTGGCTGGCTTGCTGCTGACTCCCGTCCTGGGCACCGCCCTGTATAGCGTTCTGCTCGAGCCCTCCTGGCTCAAGCTACGCCGTTATGAGCTGAAGATCGCCGGACTGCCGCCCGAGCTCGACGGCCTCAAGCTCGGGCATCTCTCCGACAGTCACTTTGGCCCCCTGGTGGGACTCATGCACATCCGCAGGGCCATCGCGATGCTCAACGCCGAGCAGCCCGATCTGGTGCTCCTGACAGGCGACTACGTGCACCAGACCCCGTCTGCGATTCCCGACGGCATCGCTGTCCTGACAGAGCTAAAGTCCCGCCTGGGAAGCCTGGCGGTGCTCGGCAATCACGATCACTGGGAGGGCACCGAGGCCTGTCGGGCCGAGTTCGTCCGCCACGGCCTGCCCCTGATCGATAACCAGCGCGTCTTTCTGAGCGCGCGGGGACTGAGCGAGCAGCCCGTCGGCCCCTGCCTGGCCATCTGCGGAGTGGGCGACCTGTGGGAGGATAGCGTGGACCCCGAGAAAGCCCTGCAGGATGTTCCTGCCGATTGCCCGCGCCTTCTTTTGAGCCATAATCCCGACGTGGCCGAGCTGATTCCCAACCGTTTCCCCCGGTTGCGCTTCGATCTCCAGCTAAGTGGCCACACCCATGGGGGTCAGGTCAGTTTCCCAGGAGTTGGCACCCCCATCGTGCCCAGCGCCTATGGCCCGCGCTACGCGGGCGGACTGGTGCAGGGCCCCGCCTGGCCGGTCGTGGTCTCGCGCGGCGTGGGGCTGACGGTGCTACCGGTGCGGTTCCGGGTGCCCCCCGAGGTGGGGCTGATCACCCTGCGCCGGGGATAGGCAGAACGTTCAGGGGAATGCGCACCAGCTCGGTCCGATCCACGGCGATATGGAACGAGTATCTTCCGAAGCGAGGAAACTCGACGTTGTAGAAGCCCATCACCAGACGAGCGTTGGTCTCGGTGCCTCCTACCGGACGAGCCAGCTCGAACTGCCCGTTCTGCTCGAGCAGCGACCGGCCATCCGCGTCGATCAGGCAGACCGTGAAGCTGCGGGCTCCGGCCTCCACCACGCTGGCCCGCATCTGCACCACCACGAAGAACTGGGGATGCCGGGCCGGGACCTGGGGAGCGTAGATACTGTCCACCCCGATGCCGAGGGCGTTCACCTTCCCGGTGGCGTCAGCGTAATCGCAAAGGAAAGCAAAGTCGAGCGTCATGCTGCGCCCTTCGGACGAGTGGAGGCAACCCCTTCAGGTCGGCAGAACGTCCACCGCCACGGACACCTTCTGCTCCCCGCCCCCCAGCACCACGCCCTTGACCGGGGACACATCGTCGTAGTCGCGTCCCCAGGCCATGGTGATATGACTTTCGTAAGGGATCTGGTTGTTGGTGGGGTCAAAGTCCACCCAACCGTAGGGAGGGCAGAAGACCGACAACCAGGCGTGAGAGGCGTCGGCCCCCACAAGTCGGGGCTGGCCCGGAGGCGGGGTGGTGAGCAGATATCCGCTCACATAGCGGGCCGCCAACCCCAGCGAGCGCAGCATGCCGATCTGCAGGTGGGCAAAGTCCTGACAGACGCCGCGGCGGTTGCTGAGGACCTCCTTCAAACCGGTGGACAGGTCGGTGGCCTCGGGATCGTAACGAAACTCGCGGTGGATGCGCCCCATCAGGTCGAGCACTCCCTCCACCAGGGGCCGCCCGGGGGTCAGCGAGGCGCGGGCATAGTCAGCCAGGTCCTCCCCCGCCTCAACGTAGGGCGAGTCGAAGCAGAACGCCCGCTCGGCCAGGTAGGCCCGATCCCCCACCAGTTGCTCCACCACCCGCTCCCAGGGAGGCGAGGCGGTGTACTCCTGAGCCGGACGCACCTCGACCAGGAAGCGAATGGTAACGGTGAGCTCGGTGTGGGGCTCGTGGATTTCGAAGAAGGTGACCGCGTTGCCGAAGTAATCGCGACGCCGTGCGATCACGGCCGGGACGGGCTCGATCTCCAGGCGCGCTTCGCTCACCTCCTGGGCCGGGTGGGGACGAGGGGCGCCCACGACCTGGTTGTGGCCCAGCGAAACCGGCTCCTGGTAGCCGTAATGAGTGGTGTGGCGCACCCGATACCTCATTCGTGCCGCTCCTCCAGAGGCAATGGAGGCCGCTGGCGTGCGGGAGCCACATGCACCAGGTAATGTCGACTCAAGGCATCGCCCAGTTGCGGAAGGCGCTGCTCGCAACTTTCCAGGAAGAGCTTGCAGCGCCTGGGCTCGGCAGCCAGAGCAGCCACGTCCAGCAGGCGAAGGTCGGTCAAGAGAGCCAGGGCGAGCCGCTGCTCGGGGCTGCGCAGAGCCCGCTGATCGGGCAGGTGGCTCAGGTGCTCCTCGACCTGGGCCAGTTGAAAGGCAACCGAGCGCGGATTGGACTCGTCACAGAGAATGAGATCCAGCACCGGGGCCATCTGCAGGCCGGCCGGATAGCGTCGTCGATAGGTGCGGCCCGAGTCACAGATGCGCAGCACGGCCTCGAGCAGGGCGTCCTCCTGAGCTCGAGACTCCACCAGAGTCCCCTGGACCAGCTCCACGGTGCGCACGGCGCGCTCCAGCCGCCGGCCCAGATCCAGGAAACGCCAGCCGTAGCCCCGCGACATGCTCTCGGTCGCCATGCCGCAAAACGCCCACAGCTCGGTGATCAGCTCCTCGAGCTGGTCCATCAACACGCGCTCGTGCTCGGCCGGCCCGATCGTGAGGCCGGTCAAAATGCGCCAGCAATCCACCGATACCCGGTCGCGCACACTGGTGCTGAGCCGATGCACCTGGCGCAGCAGAAAGGCCAGCCCGAACTTCTTCGACTCCAGAGCCAGCTCTCTGATGCGAGGCCAGTCCTCGCCCTCCTCCGGGTGCATGACGTCCAGCAGGCGCGGCACCGCCCCGGCGTCCTCGGGGTCGCTGAGCAGCTCGAGGCAGCCCCGAATCAAGCGCACCATTCCCTCGGCCCGCTCGACGTAGCGGCCCAGCCAGAACAGACTGTCAGCCACCCGGCTGGGCAGGTCGTTGCCCCCCCGCGAGAGACCTACCTGGGCACCCGGGCGAACCACCGGATGAGAGCTGGACGAGGGCTCCTCCGAGGAGATAACCCAGGTGTCCTTGCTCCCTCCCGAGGCCGACAGGGTCACCACCAGAGAGTCCGCCGTGCGAGCCACCCGGGCCAGCCCCCCTGGCAAGACCTCGAAGCCGTCCTCGCGACTGGACAAAAAGGCCCGCAGCACCATGTGGCGGGGCTCCAGGCGCTGGCCGCTCCAGACCGGCGAGGTCGACATGGAGACCTGGTCCTGGGCCACCCAGGCATACGGACGAGCTCGAATGCGTCGGCCCAGGTCTTCACGCTCGGTGCGGGAGAGCTCAGCTCCAAAGACGGCCCGCCGTCCTCCCAGAAAGGTCTGCTGGGGGAAGGCGGTGCGCACCACCAGCTTCTCGAGGTGGCTCAGAACGTGCTGACAGGCAACGGGATCGCCGCACCACCAGCTGGGAACCCCGGGGACCTCCAGCTCCTGACCCAGGAAGTGGCGGCACAGGGCCGGCAAGAACGGCCCCAGGGCGGGCGTTTCCAGCCAGCCGCTGCCCAGCGAGTTGGCCACCACCACGTTGCCCGAGCGAACGGCCTGAACCAGGCCGGGTACTCCCCACCAGGAGTCGCCCCGCAGCTCCAATGGATCGCAGAAGGCATCGTCGAGTCGGCGCCAGATCACGTCCACCGGCTGCAGGCCCTCGAGCTGTTTGAGATAGACGGCGTTGTCTCGCACCGTCAGGTCGTCCCCCTCCACCAGGGCGCAGCCAAGATACTGGGCCAGGTAGGCGTGCTCGAAGTAGACCGGGCTTTCGGGCCCCGAGGTCAACAAGACGATGCGCGGATTGTTGGGATTGAGAGCGGCCAGCCCCTCGAGCGAGGTCCGCAATCCCTCGAAGAAGGGCCCCAACCGCGCCGAGCGACACTCGCGAAACAGCTCGGGAAGAAGGCGGCTCAGCACCAATCGGTTCTCCAGGGCGTAGCCTGCCCCGACCGGGGCCTGGGTGCGGTCTCGCAGGATCATCCACTGGCCCTCGGGGGTTCGCACCAGATCGGTGCTGTAGAGCAAGAGCCGGCTCTGACGGGCCACCGGCAGCCCGTGACAGGAGCGCAGGAAACCGGGATGGGCGAAGACCAGCTCGGGAGGCAAGAGGCCTTCGCGGAGAAGGTCCTGGGGGCCGTAGACGTCCTCCAGCACCAGATCAAGCAGTTGAGCCCGCTGCACCAGGCCGGCCGAGAGACTGGTCCACTCGCTCTCGTCCAGCAGCAGAGGGAGCGGGTCGAGCTCCCAGGGCCGCTCCAGACCTCCAGCCCCCCCATGAACATTGAAGGTGACCCCGTTCTCGCGCATGAGGCGGCGCACTTCGGCCCACCTGCGAGCCAGAGTCTCGGCGCCCATGGCTTCAAAAGAGCGCAAAAACGAGGACCAGTGCGGCCGCACTCCCCCCGGCTGGGCGTGCATCTCGTCAAACGTGAGCGGGATCGGCTCGTAGCCGGCGGCCACGGTCTGCATGAATTGTGATCAAGTTCCAGCGGCGTGGAGGAAATCCTGGCGCCACCGCCAGAGGAGGGGGCTCGAGTGTGTCTAAAATTCCGCCAATGCGCGCCGTCACGCTCCTCATCCTGGTGGCCCTGAGCCTGCTGGCTTCGGCCCAGACCCCGCAACCTGCCCAGAAGAAGTCTAAGACTCTGGTTGACTACCAGAGCGAGTTGGGGCTGAGCGACACTCAGGTGGCTGACGTGAAGCGCACCCTCGAACTCTTCAAGTCCGAGATCAAAGCCTATCGGTCCCAGTTGCTCGAGACCGAGCAGAGCCTGGCGGCCCGGGTCAAGGCGGGTGGATCGATCGAGGAGATCAAGGCCGATCTCCGCCAGAGCTCGGACCTGCACTTTCAGTTGCGTTACCTGGACGTGGTCACTTCACGCAAGGTCGAGGCCATCCTGAGCCCGGATCAGATGGCCCGATGGCGAGAAATTCAGCAGAAGAAACGAGGACAAGCCCCGTAGATGCGCGTTCTTGTGTGGTTGGCACTGTTGCTGGCCTGGGCCTGGGCCGAGCCCGGGCCCCGGAGCCTGGTGGACTTTCGCCAGGAATTGAAGCTCTCAGGCCAGCAGGTGGAGGCGATCACCAGCACGTTGCAGCGTTTCCAAGAGGAAAATGCCACCCTGCGTTTCAAGCTGAATGTGGCCGAGCGCGAGACGGCGAGCCTGGTGGAGCGTCGCGGAGATCTGGCCGCCATCAAGGCCAACCTGAAGCAGGCCTCCGACCTGCAGTACCAGATGCGCCTTCTGGACCTGGAAACGTCGCGCAAGCTGGAGGGAATCCTGAGCCCCGAGCAGTTGAAGCGATGGCAGGCAATCCAGGCGAAGGAGAGGCGGAAGAAGCCATGAGATGGGGCGCTCTGGCCCTGGCAGCCCTCCTCTGTGGGTGCTCCGCCCAGGGGCCCGTCGAGGCCGAGAAGGCCGAGCAGTGCATGACCAATCTACAGGGTCTGTGGGAGCCGA
Organism: Candidatus Xenobia bacterium; assembly: GCA_045863235.1. GTDB lineage: Bacteria > Vulcanimicrobiota > Xenobia > Xenobiales > QWHO01 > QWHO01. The sequence continues at coordinate 40,885 of BTUM01000059.1, forward strand.
TGGAGTTCTACATGACCGACCACCACGGACAGTACCCGGCCCGACTCGAGCAACTGACATCCCCTGGCCCCGCCCGCCAGTTGCCCTACGTCTCCAGCCTGCCAACCTGTCCTCCGGGTTGGAGCTACGTCTACGAAGTACAGCCAGGCACGGTGAGCCGATATACCCTGATCTGCCGCAGCCAGGTGAGCGCCCCGGGACTCACGCCCGACTATCCGCGCATGACTTCGGAGAGCCGTCCGGTAAGCCACCCCTGATCACTTCGAAACGAGTTCCAAACGCACGTCATCCGACGAGGTTTCGGGCTAATGTGCATCGCACTTTAGCGACGGAGGTCGAGCGTGACGGGGAACTCGGGATTGATCTCCAACGGCGGAGCCTCCACCTGACCGGGCGAGTGGCCGATCGAGAAGAATCTCGCCGTGCGCCGGGCCTCGGCCTCGTAGGCATTGACCGGAAAGGTATCGTAGCTGCGCCCTCCTGGATGGGCCACGTGATAAGTGCAGCCCCCGATGGAGCGGTTCGACCAGGTATCCACCAGGTCCAGCACCAGCGGGGCGTGCACCTGGATGGTGGGGTGCAGGCAGTGAGGCGGTTGCCAGGCCCGATAACGCACCCCGGCCACGAACTCCCCCCTGACCCCGGTCGGGGTCAGGGGCAGGCGGCGTCCGTTGCAGGTCACCGCGTGGCGTGAATCGGTCATCCCGCGCACGGTGACTTCGACTCGCTCCAGAGAAGAGTCGACGTAGCGTACCTGACCGCCCAGACCGGGGGTCTCGCCCAGCACATGCCAGGGCTCCAGCGCGACCCGCAGCTCCAACTCCACCCCCCGGTGCAAGACCGCACCCAGACGAGGAAAGCGGAACTCGAAGTGGGCCTCGAACCATTCCCGATCGAAGGGGAAGCCTGCCTGCTCGAGCTCGGAGAGCACCTCGTAGAAGTCCCGCCGCACGAAATGGCTCAGCATGAAGCGGTCGTGGAGGTCAGTGCCCCAGCGCACCAGGGGGGCGCGATACGGCTCGCGCCAGAGCCAGGCGGTGAGGGCTCGCAGCAAGAGTTGCTGAGCCAGGCTCATCCGGTAGTCAGGAGGCATCTCGAAGTTGCGAAACTCGACCAGCCCGCGCCGGCCACTCGGCCCGTCAGGAGAATAGAGCTTGTCGATGCAGAACTCGGCCCGGTGGGTGTTGCCGGTGGCATCGGTGAGGAGATGGCGGAAGACCCGGTCCACCAGCCAGTAAGGCGCCTCGTCGTGCAGTTGCTCGAAAGCGATCTCCAGCTCATAGAGGGTGTCGTGACGGGCCTCGTCCAGGCGCGGGGCCTGGCTTGTGGGTCCGATGAAGAGTCCTGAAAAGAGGTAGCTCAAGGAAGGGTGGTTGATCCAGTAAGCCAGCATGCTGCGCAACAGGTCCGGGCGGCGCAAGAAGGGGCTGTCGGAGGGGGTGGAGCCGCCCAGAATGAGGTGGTTGCCCCCTCCGGTGCCGCAGTGGCGACCATCGAGCATGAACTTCTCGGCCCCCAACCGGGTCTGGCGAGCAAGATCATACAGGGTGCGGGTCTTCTCGACCAGCTCTCGCCAGTTCTCGGAAGGATGGAGGTTGACCTCGATCACGCCCGGGTCCGGGGTGACGCTGAATGAGATCAGGCGCGGGTCCTCGGGCGGGGCGTAGCCCTCGAGCAGCACCGGTAGCGCGAGCCTGGCAGCAGTGTCCTCGATGGCCTGGAGCAATTCGAAGTAATCGTCGGCGGTTGAAAAGGGCGGCATAAAGACGTAGAGGCGCCCGTGACGGGGCTCGACGCAGGCAAAGGTGCGGATCACCCGGGCCGGTGTCGGGGGGGGGACGTGAGCGTAAGGGTGCTCGCCCTGGCGTTGCATGGTGGTCACCGAGGCGGTGGCCCGCACGGTGCGCTGCTCGGGCAGAGGCAGGCGCTCCTCAAAGCTATCCGGCATGGCTGGCCAGGGAAATTCTTCTTTGCTCACCCAGGGCAGTGAGTCGAGCGGCAGCCGATAGCCCATGGGCGAGTCACCGGGCATCAACCGCATCGGCTCGCGGCGAATCTGCACCTGCTCGGACTGCCAGACGGCGCCGCTATGGCTCTGTTGGAGCCGCAGAGGGAGCGAGTATCCGATCACGTTGCCGAGCCCTCCGCTGAAGACGCGGGCCAGTCGGGCCCTCTCCTCCGGGTCGTCGAGGTTGGACTCCAGGGGATTCACGTTGACCGGCAAGCGGGACTCGCGCCACAGGAAGTAAGCGATGTCCTCATAGCCAGGCGATACGTGGTCGGGGGAGACCCCCAGCTCTTCCGCCAGAGCCAGCATGAAACGCCGGGCCTCCTCGGGACCGTAACCGTAGTCTTTCTCCTCGTCGGCCATCCAGCGGGGATCGCGCCAGAGGGGGCGGCCATCCTGGCGCCAGATCACGCTCAACGCCCAGCGGGGCAGAGACTCGCCCGGATAGAGCTTACCCTGGCCATAATGACGCACGGCTCCGCTGGCGAAGGCTTTCTCCAGTCGCAGCATCAGCTGACCGGCCAGCTTGCGCTTGGCCTCGCCCAGGGCGGTGACGTTCCACTCATCGCCATCCATGTCATCCACCGAGACGAAAGTCGGCTCGCCGCCCATGGTCAGGCGAACATCCCCGGCCGCCAGCTCCTGGTCGACCCGGTCTCCAAGTATGAGCAGCCGCTCCCAGGCTTCCTCGGAGTAAGGCAGGGTGACCCGGGGTGCTTCTCGGATACGGGTGACCCGCATCTGATAGGAAAATTCCTCCCGGGGGGGCTCGCCGGTGAAGCCAAATGAACCCGTGACGGGGGCGGCCGTCACCGGCTCGGCTGCGCATGCCAGCGGCAGGTGGCCCTCGCCGGCCAGCAAGCCCGAGGTGGAGTCGAGTCCCACCCAGCCAGCCCCGGGCAGGTAGACCTCCGTCCAGGCGTGCAGGTCGGCAAAGTCTTCCTCCACCCCGGCCGGACCATCCAGAGGCTTGACGTCGGCCTTGAGCTGGATCGAATAGCCGCTGACGAAGCGGGCGGCCAGCTTGAAGTGACGCAGGAGCTGCACCAGAAGCCAGGCGAAGTCGCGACACGAGCCTCCACCCTTCGTCAGCGTCTCCTCAGGGGTCTGCACCCCCGGCTCCATGCGGATATCGTACTTGAGCCGTTTCTGAAGAGCCTGATTGAGCTCGACCAGATAGTCCACCATGCGCATGTCGCCACGGCGCAGCTCTTCGATCAGAGCCTGCAGTCGGGGGCCGGCCGATTCGGCCTCGAGATAGGGGGTGAGCTCCTTGGCCAACTCGGGAGGATACTCGAAAGGATAACGCTCGGCGTACTCCTCAAGAAAGAAGTCAAAGGGATTGATCACGGTCAGCTCGGCCACCAGATCGACCTCGATGATCAACTCGTCGGTGAGCTCGGGGAAGACCAGCCGGGCCAGGTAGTTGTTGTACGGATCCTGCTGCCAGTTCAGAAAATGTTGCTTGGGGTGCACTCGCAGGCTGTAACTGGTGACGGGGGTCCGGCAATGCGGCGCGGGCCGCAGGCGGATGACGTGGGGCTGGAGCTGCAGGTAGCGGTCGTAACGGTAGGTGGTCTTGTGGTTGAGGGCGACCCGAATCGGCATGGGCCGCCCTTCTCGGCCGAGAGGCCCTTCCCTACTGAGCCCGCAGGTGCAAGACCTCGACTCTGGGCTTCACTCCCTCGGCTCGATTGAAGTTCAGCCAGGTGGGAAGCTGCACCGAGAGCGTTTGCCCGGCCTCCAGGCGTCCGACCTTCTCCCCGTAGCGACCCACAACGGTCCCGGCCCCATCCAGAACCTCCACGGTCACCGTCACTCCCTCCACTGCGGGACCCTCGTTCTTGATCAGGACAAAGCCCCTCAAGGCTTGGAGATCGGGACGGGCGGAGTCGCTGGCCAGCGCAAATGAGGCCCTCACCAGCTGGACCCTGGAGCCCTGCTCACCGGCTTTGACCACCGGACGCTCCGCGCTGGGGGCGCCAGGCAGAGCAGTGGGAGCGTAGAGATCGGCTGTACCAAGCTGACGATTGAGGCGATAGTCGGCGTTGACCGCTCGGGCCAACTCCGACACGCTGACATAGAGGCGGCCCTGAACCATCCCGGCTCCAGGGTCGATCTGACGGCCCTCGAAAAAGATGGGCAGAGACTCGACCAGGCGGGGATTCGAACCATCCCCCCCGAGCCGAATGGAGATCGCCGCCTCGTCTCGTTCCCAGCTACAGCCCAGAGCCCGCAGCAGGTCGTCTAGAGGAGCGTAGAGCTCGCTCCCGACGGTTCGCACCGGGCCCTCAAAGGGACGGTTGCGCACGAACAGCAAGAGTGAGTCGGCCTGAGCTGGCACGAGCAAGGCCAGGAACAACAGCACCAGCAGCGCCGTAAAGAACGGGCGAGGCGGAGCCACATCGGCTCGTTTCTCAGGGGGCACCTTCTCATGCTGGTAGGGGCAGTGACGGCAGCCCGAGCCGCAGCAAGCGCCACGACGAAGGTGGAAGCGCTCGGTGAAGACCAGCAACCCGTTCTCGTAATAGAACTCGTCTTCAGCCAGGGGAGCCATCGCCAAACACTTCCTGCACTTTCTGATAGAGCCCTCCCAAACGCTCCTTGCGGGCCGGACGCAGGTCCGGCCCGAGCAAGGCGTGCCGCGTGAATCCCGTGGCGATCAGCTCTCCTTCGGACAGGTTGCGGGTCATCCGGTAGCTCATCTCGATGCGCAGCCCCTTCAACCACTCGGGACGAGTCTGGAGCACGAGCACGTCGCCGTAGCGGGCACCTGAGTGCAGGCGGTAGCTGACCTCGATGACCGGGGCCCTCAGGCCCTGGCGCTCGAGCTCGGCGTAATGGCACAGATGCTGCTCGAAAAACTCGGTGCGGCCCACCTCGAAGTAGACCGGAAAGTGGGAGTGGTGGACCACCCCCATCTGGTCAGTTTCGGCATAGCGGACGGCCAGACGGGTTACTTGAACGATCTTCACGCAGGCAGTTTCGCCTCGAGGCTGGAAGCTCCCGCCCGTGAAGTGCATTTTGTTCGACTGGGACGGCGTGCTGGCCGACTCATTGACCCACTACTTCGAGCTCTATCAGGCCGTCAGCCGTCACTTCCAAAAGCCCCTCCCGATCCATTCTCCCCAGGAGTTCCGTGAGTGGTACGAGCCGCGCTGGGAAGAAAACTACTACGAGATGGGGTTCAGCGCCGAGGAACTGCCGGCCGCCCTGGAGTGGGCCATCAACTGGCTCGACTATTCCCGGGTACAGCTTTTCGCCCCCGTCCCTGCCATGCTCCGGCGTCTGGCCGCCGAATGGCCCATGGCCATCGTTTCGACCACCCCCTCGCCTATCATCCGCCAACGTCTGGCCAAGGAAGGTCTGGAGGAGCTCTTTCGACTCGTCACCGGCGGCGAGGACGGCTCCAGCGAGAAGGTAGAGAAGATCGATCTCACGCTCGCCCGGCTCGGTCTGCGGCACGGGGTCATGGTGGGCGATACCCGCCTGGATGTCGAGGCGGCCGCCCACCACGGGCTCAAGACCGTGGCCGCCACCTACGGCTGGCAGTCACCCGCCCGGGTGCTGGCGGCCAGGCCCGACCTCACGGCCGAACGACCGGAGGAGCTCGAGGCGGTCGTGCGACAGGCCCTTGGGGTGTGAGCCAGCGCACAGCCCTGGCGGCGCGGGCAGAGTAGAATCATATGGGGGCCGTCGTTACCAACCTACTTCCCTGACCGGAGAGCCTCGCCATGCGCTTGCTGGAAACTTCCCTGTTAGCCGAGAACCAGGCCCTGGCCCGCCAGAACGTGGATCTTGCCCTGGCGCTGGAAGACTGCGAAGCCTGCTCGGCCGATTTGCGTCGTCGTCTCGAGCTCTCGGAGGAAGAGCGAGCGCGAGGGACATTTCAAGTGCGCCGTCTCGAGCTCGAGCTGCGCACCGCCATCTCCAAGCTGGCCGAGCTGCGCAGTGAATTGCGTCAGGCCCAGAGCTACCGGGACGCTCTGAAGGCGCTGCTGGCCGATCGGGTCGCCTGGTCTCCCCCGGATCCCGCCGAGGACGAACCGGACGGCGCTACCCCGGGCGAGGTTTACTGCCAGGTGCTGCAGGAAGTGCTCGGCCCACCGGGCCGCTCGCTTGTGGAGGAGCTCTTTCGCCGCTGCCAGGTGGACCTCAGAAGCACCCGTGCGGAGGAAGTGGCCCGCGTGACCGAACGTCTGCAGCCGGTGGCGGTTCGGCTGGCCCGCAGCCCGGACCAGGTGGAGCGAGTCAAGCTGGGCCTCAACCGATGCAGAAAGAGGATGCACCTGCACCGGCAGGCCAGCTCGCCGTTGCAGGGGGCGCCGTCCACCAGTCGAGAAGGCAAAAAGCTCGCCCCGCAAGGCGAGCTTCTTGCTCAACCAGACTCGCTCTGAGCCCAGGAGCGCAGCCAGTTTTTCCGGCTGCGCGACCCAAGAGCCAGGAAGTCCGGGCGACGACAACATCCTGTGGTGTCGGAGGGAACCTCCGCCAGCACAGCGGAGACTTCTAGCCGAAGGCAGCGCCCATCAGACCGCCGGCGATGGCACCCGCCATCGGCCCGCCGCCAATTGCGCCGGCCAGGAAGCCGAGGGCAGCGCCCTTGATGGCGCCGGTGACGGCACCCGCTCCACCCACGGCCACGGCCCCGATGGCGGCGCCGGCCAGAGCGCCCTTCCCCTCACCGGCGGCTGCGCCGGCCACGGCGCCCATCACGCCGCCCACGACGGCGCCGATGATCCCGTGCACCGCGGCGCCCACGCCCGCGGTGGCCAGGACCCCGCCGCCGGAAATGGCCAGAGTGATGGCTCCACCGATGGCACCGGTGGCGGCCCGGGTGAGGACTCGTCCCGGGCTGTAGTAGCTGGGCTTGCTGTCCGAGCTGGAGCTCAGTGAAAGATTGTCGGAGATGCTCTTGCCCAGGCTGGAGAGGCTGGGGGCGGCGGCGCTGGTGGCGCGGGTGTAGCTGGGAGCGCTGGTGGTGATGGTCATTGGTGGGGTCCCCTTTCGCAAGCTATGTTCTGTTTGTGCCGGCATCATACTCACCAGCGCGAGAAGCACAACAGACAGTGTTTGCCCTTTTGTTAGCCAGTTGTTGCCGCCTCGCCGGCCTTTCAGGGTTTTTTGGGAGGAACCGATCTGGCGAACAAGAAGCCGGCTCCATGCGAACCGTGCTGGTGATCGACGACGAGGACGACATCCGCGAGGTCGCCCAGGTCAGCCTGGAGGCCCTGGGGGGTTGGAACGTCCTGACCGCCTCCTCGGGCATCCAGGGAATCGAACGGGCGGCTTCCGACCAGCCTGACGCCATCTTGCTGGACGTGATGATGCCCGGAATGGATGGGCCTACCACCTTTCAGAAGCTCCAGGCGGAGGAAGGGACCCGAGCCATCCCCGTCATCTTTCTGACCGCCAAAGTACAGGCTGCCGATCGGCAGCGCTTCGCCGACCTGGGCGTTGCCGGGGTCATCGCCAAGCCATTTGACCCGATGACCCTCGCAGGGGACATCGCCGCCCTGCTCAAGTGGCCGGACGGACCATAGCTCGGGCAGGGAAATCTGCTCACGAAGGCTAAGTTCTGCTGAACGGGATTGCCGTCGGAGGTCTGCTTTTGCCCGATTCGCCCCACAGACCCGGTTCGGGGGAGTCGCCCGATTCAGGCGCTCTGCCCGGGGCATCCGGCTCGGAAAGGAAACCACGGCGGTCCAGCCTCGACCCCCTGGGACTGGGGGGGGCCAGCGAGCCTCCACACCCAAGAGGCCCCGCCCTCGACCCGCTCGGCCTGAGCAAGCCCCCCCTGGATCCGCTGGCTCTGGCCAACCAGCTGCTGGCGGCGGCCGAGGGCCCCCCGGCCCCCGCTCCTCCGCCCCCGCAGCGTCCGCCCCGTACGGGCTCTCTTGACCCGCTTGGCCTGGGCAAACAGCCGCTCGAGCCGAGACCGCCCGACCAGAACATCACCCAGCGCATGCAGGCCATCCCGCAGCTACCCGCAGCGCCGCGAGTCGACGCGGGCACCACCCAGCGCATGCAGCTCCCCGAACTTCCCGCCGCCCCGCCACCTGACGCGGCGCGCCCTGCGCCAAGCCCCCAGGTCCCAACGCCCGATGCTGGCACCACTCGGCGCATGCAGCTCCCCGA
>BTUM01000060.1:0-48336 GCA_045863235.1 Candidatus Xenobia bacterium
GTCCGGGTCCGGGTCAGACCGCGCACGCGAAGGTCCGGGGGATTGCGCCCCGGAGTTGTGTGCGCATGCCCACCCAGGTCAGCGGCGCATGCAAACGTCTGCTCGGTCCGGGGATCCTGGTCAGACCGCGCACGCGAAGGTCCGGGGGATTGCGCCCCGGAGCTGTGTGCGCATGCGCACCCAGGTCAGCGGCGCACGCGAACGTCTGCTCGGTCCGGGGGATCCTGAGTCCTGGTCAGACCGCGAAGGTCCGGGGTCAGCGAGCGCCGAGCCGAATCCAGCGAGCCCGCCAGTTGCTCGACTCCGCCCCCACGGTCACGCTGTCGGTGGCCGGATCATACTCGCCCAGCATGCGGTCGCTGCCGGCCTGGTAGTGAAAGCGCGTGGACGAGAGCCAGTAAGCGGTGTACTGTTTGTCGCCCACCTGGATCCAGAACGAGTCCGGCTGGCCCGAGTACGAGACCCTGACCTCGGTTCCCGAGGACGAGCGCCAGTAGCCCACGATGCGATCGTTGAGGGGCACTGCCTTGGCCAACTGCCAGAGGAGTGCCACCGAGAGCAAGAGCGAGAGCGCACGAATCATCATGGATGCAGTGTAATGCCAGAGCGGTCGACCTGCCGGACGCCAGGGGGGCGCGAAGGGGGCAAGTCCTGATCCAGGTCATAGCTGCCCCACCCCCCACCTCCTAGACTCGTAGCAACGGAGGTGACCAACATGCAAGACATCGCCACCCAGGGCCACCATGCGGCCCTCAAAGAGCTTCTGGGCGGGGAAATCCCGGCCCCCCTGGCGGAGCTGGTCCATCGGCGGGATACGGCCAAGAACGACCTGGTGGAATACCTCACGGCGGTCGAGTCGGACGCGACGCGCCAGGCTCTTCGGGCTCTGCTCGAGCTGCACGAGGAGGAGACCCGGTTCATGCTGGCCGTGATGCAGCAGATGCACAAGAGGGCCTGAAATCCGATGGACACGCTCTACATCTTCATCCTGTCGGCCTTCGTCGGCTGGTTGGTGATCGGGCGTGTGCCGGCTCTGTTGCACACCCCGCTCATGGCCGCGACCAACGCCATCAGCGGGATTTCGCTGGTGGGCTCGATCCTGCTTGCTGGCGGTGACCACGGCACGGTGCCCACGATCCTGGGAACCGTGGCCGTGGCCGCCGCCAGTATCAACGTGATCGGTGGCTTTTTGATCACCGACCGTATGCTGAAGATGTTCCGCAAGCCATGATGTCCTGGCTGTACCTGCTGGCCTCGGTTCTCTTGATTCTCGGCCTGCAGGGCCTGACCGACCCGCGCGGGGCGCGGCGGGGCATCCAGCTGGCGGCGCTGGGCATGCTGGCGGCGGTGGGGGGCACCCTGCTCAGCCCCGAGCTCAGGACCTATGTCTGGATCGTACTGGGCATCCTAACAGGCGGCGCTATCGGAGCGGTCATGGCCATCTACATGCCCATGACCGCCATGCCCCAGCGCATCGCCCTTTCGCACGCCTTCGGAGCGCTGGCTGCGGTGCTGGTGGGCGTGGCCGAGCACCTGCACCGGGCCGCCGAGCTCAGCACGCTGCAGCACGCCGCGCTGGGATTCGAGGTGCTGTTCGGCTCGCTGACCGTGACCGGCAGCTTGATGGCCTTCGCCAAGCTGCAAGAGCTCTTGCCCACCGCTCCCATCGTCTACCCCTTCCAGAACGCCACCAACCTCAGCCTGTTCGGAGCCACGGTGCTGCTCTACGCAGCCCTCATGACCAATCCAACCTCCACCCCGTTGCTCCTGGGCATGGCCGCCCTGGGCCTGGTGGTGGGCGTTCTCATGGTCTTGCCCATCGGGGGAGCGGACATGCCGGTGGTGGTCTCACTGCTCAACTCCTACGCCGGGCTGGCGGCCTCCGCCACGGGCTTTGCCCTGGGCAACCAGGTGCTGATCATCGCCGGGGCGCTGGACGGAGCCTCGGGCTTCATCCTCTCCATCTTGATGTGCCGGGCCATGAACCGGTCGTTCACCAACGTCCTGTTCGGCGCCTTTGGCACCCCCGCGGCAACTACAAGCCACACCGACCAGACCATCCGCTCGGTGACCCTGGAGGACGCCGCCGTGCAGCTGGCCTACGCCCGCAAGGTGGTGGTCGTTCCCGGCTACGGCATGGCCGTCTCGCAGGCTCAGCAGACGGTGCGCGAGCTGGCCGAGCAGGTGCAGCAGCACGGCGGCGAGGTCGAGTTTGCCATCCACCCCGTGGCTGGCCGCATGCCGGGGCACATGAACGTGCTCCTGGCCGAGGCGAATATCCCTTACGACCAGCTCAAGGAGATGGAGCAGGTCAACCCCGAGTTCCCCTCCACCGACGTGGCCCTGGTGGTGGGTGCCAACGACGTGGTCAACCCGGCCGCCCGCGAGGACAAGAGCTCGCCGCTCTATGGCATGCCGATCCTGGATGCCGATCGGGCCCGCTCGGTGATCGTGCTCAAGCGCAGCATGAAGCCTGGCTTTGCAGGCGTGGACAACCCCCTTTTCGCGCTTCCCAACTGCGCGCTCTTGTTCGGAGACGCCCGCGAGACGCTGGGCCGGCTGGTGGCCAGGATGAAGGCGTTATGAGTATCGTCGGCATCCCCCGCGAGAGCGCGCGAGCCCTGGTGGCGGTCACCCCCGAGGGGGTGGATCGGCTCACGGCGCTCGGTTTCACGTGCCTGGTGGAGGAGGGCGCCGGTGAAAGAGCTGGTTTTGCCTATTCGTCCACTGTCTCTCGCCAGGAGCTCTGGGAGCGGGCTGACATCGTCCTGACGCTCGACCCTGCCACCTGGCCCGCTCCTCGTCCCGGAACGGTGCTGGTGGGCCTGCTGGGGGAGAGCCGTCCCGCGGGAGTGGATGCCTTCGCGCTCGAGCGCCTCCCCCGCATCAGTCGCGCCCAGAGCATGGACGTGCTCTCCACGCTGGGCACGGCGGCCGGCTACCGGGCCGCGCTCCTGGCCACGGAGCGCTGTCCCCGCTTCTTCCCCATGCTGACCACGGCGGCTGGCACCGTGCCGCCGGCGCGCGTTCTGGTGCTGGGCGCCGGGGTGGCCGGTCTGATGGCCATGGCCACCGCCAGGCGACTGGGCGCGGTGGTCACCGGCTACGACATTCGTCCCGCTGCGCAGGACGAGATCCGCAGCGTGGGCGCGCTGGTGCTGACTCCCCCCGAGGTGGAGCGTCCCGAGTGCGACCAGATGCACGCCTGCGAGCAGCCCGAAGAGGTTATCTCTCGCCAGCAGGAGGGCCTGGCTCGGGCCGTGGCCGCCTCTCACGTGGTCATCGGGACCGCCTCGGTGCCCGGGCGGCCGGCGCCGGTGCTGGTTACCCGGGCGATGGTGGAGAGCATGCAGCCTGGCGCGGTGGTGGTGGATCTGGCCCTCGGTAACTGCGAGCTGACCCGGGCGGGTGAGGTGTACCTGCACCGCGGTGTGCACCTCCTGGGCCTGCGCGACTTGCCCTCCCAGCTTCCCTATTCTTGCAGCCAGATGCTCGCGCGCAACCTGGCCGCCTACCTGAGCCTGCTGGCGCCAGGAGGCACCCTGAAAATCCCCTGGGAGGACGAGCTGGTCTCGGCCTGCTGCGTCTCCCGAAAGGAGTCCCATGCGACCCGACCTGAGCACCCGCTACCTGGGAATGACCCTGGAGCATCCGCTGATCCCATCGGCCTCTCCGCTAACCTTTAGCCTTGACGGACTCAAACGGCTGGAGGACGCGGGCGCGCCGGCCGTGGTGCTGGCTTCGCTTTTCGAAGAGCAGGTCGATCTGCAGCACGAGCTGGCCGAGAGCATCCGCCACCAGGGAGCCGAGTCCTACGCCGAGGCGGTGAGCTACTTCCCGCCCCTGCGCGAATACCGGGTGCAGGCCGACGAGTACCTCGAGCTGGTGGAGGGAGCCCGGCACCGGCTGGGGATTCCCGTGATCGCCAGTCTCAACGGCTGCACTCCGGGTGGCTGGGTGCGCTACGCCTCGCGCCTGGAGCGGGCCGGCGCTCATGCCCTGGAGCTCAACCTCTACCACCTGGCAGCCGATCCCGAGCGCTCGGGGGCCGAGGTGGAGCAGCGCTACCTCGAGATCGTGCAGGGTGTGCGTCAACAGATCCACATCCCGCTTGCCGTCAAGCTCGGCCCACAGCTCAGCTCGCCGGTGCACTTCGTGCGCCAGCTCGAAAAGGCGGGCGCCAACGCCGTGGTGATCTGGAACCGCTTCTACCAGTGCGACCTCGATCTCGAGGAGCTGGAGGTGGTGCCCCACCTGGAGCTGAGCCGCTCCTACGAGATGCTCTCGGCGCTCACCTGGACGGCGGTGATGTTCGCTCGGGTGGGCCTGGATCTGGCCGTGACCGGGGGAGTCCACACGGTGGACGACGTGCTCAAGGCGCTGATGGCTGGCGCCAGCGCGGTGCAGATGGCCTCCGAGCTTCTCCATCACGGCCCCGAGCGGCTCGGCCAGCTGGTGCTCGAGCTGGGCCACTGGATGCGCGAGCGGGAGTACCTGTCGGTGGGGCAGCTCAAGGGGAGCATGAGCCAGCAGCGTGTGGCCGATCCCGCCGTCTACCTGCGGGCCAACTACCTGCGCACGCTGCAGTATGGAGGCGAGCGATGGCGAGGATGATGGATGGCAATGAAGCGGCCGCGCGGGTCGCTTATCGGACCAGCGAGGTGATCGCGATCTACCCGATCACTCCCGCCTCCCCGATGGGGGAGCTCAGCGACCAGTGGGCCTCCAAGGAGCGGACCAACCTGTGGGGGGACGTGCCCCGTCTGATTGAAATGCAGTCCGAGGGCGGAGCCGCCGGAGCTCTCCACGGGGCTCTGCAGGGCGGCAGCCTGGCCACGACCTTCACCTCCAGCCAGGGGCTGCTGCTCATGCTCCCCAACCTGTACAAGCTGGCTGGCGAGCTCACCAGCATGGTGCTGCACATCGCCGCCCGCAGCCTGGCCACTCACGCCCTGTCCATCTTCGGCGACCACTCGGACGCCATGGCGGTGCGCTCGACCGGCTGCGCGATGCTCTTTTCGAGCACGGTGCAGGAGGTGCACGACCAGGCTCTGCTCTCCCTGGCCGCCAGCCTGGAGGGCCGCCTGCCCGTGCTGCACGTCTTCGATGGCTTTCGCACCTCGCACGAGATCGCGGCGGTGGATCTGCTCAGCGACGATGACCTGCACGCGCTGCTGCCCTCCGAGTTGATCCTGGCTCACCGCCGCCGGGCACTGAGCCCGGAGCACCCGGTGGTGCGCGGCACGGCCCAGAACCCGGACGTCTTCTTCCAGGCCCGCGAGGCGGCCAATCCTTACTACGAGCGCTTCCCGGACCTCATGCAGGCTTTGCTGGACCGCCTGGGAGAGCGCACCGGACGCTCCTACCGTTTGTTCGAATACCACGGCCACCCCGAGCCCGATCGGGTGGTGGTGGCCATGGGCTCGGCCAGCGAGACGCTCTTCGAGACGGTGGACGCCCTCACCCACGCCGGCGAGAAAGTAGGGGCCATCAAAGTGCGCCTCTTCCGGCCCTTCTCGGCTGCCCACCTGGAGCACTGTCTGCCTCACTCATGCCGCGCCCTGGCCGTGCTCGACCGCACCCGCGAGCCGGGCGCCTGCGGCGAGCCGCTCTTTCAAGACGTGGCCTGCGCCCTGATGCACCGCCGTTCCCTGCAGATTTGCGGAGGACGCTACGGGCTGGCCTCCAAGGAATTCACCCCGGCCATGGCCCGGGCCGTCTTTGACAACCTGAGCGCCGAGCATCCTCGTGCGCGTTTCACGGTGGGGATCTCCGACGACGTGAGCGGGCTCTCGCTGGAATACGATCCCTCCTTCACGCTGGAGGAGCCCGAATCGGTGCGGGCCGTCTTCTGGGGCCTGGGCTCGGACGGTACGGTGGGGGCCAACAAGAGCAGCATCAAGATCATCGGCGAGCGGCCTGGAACCTGCGCGCAGGGCTACTTTGTCTACGACTCCAAGAAGGCCGGAGCGCGAACCGTTTCGCACCTGCGCTTCGGAAAGTGCCCGGTGGCCCGTCCTTACCTGATCGAGCGGGCCACCTTCGTGGGCATCCACCAGTTCGACTTCCTGGAGCGCTACCCGGTGCTCGAGCGCGCCGAGCCGGGAGCCACCGTGTTGCTCAACAGCCCTTACCCCGCGGACGAGGTGTGGGAGCACCTGCCGCTCGAGATCCAGCGAGAGCTGCTCGATAAGAAGCTGCGCCTGTTCGTGGTGGACGCCACCGGGGTGGCTCGCAACGCCGGCCTGGGTGGACGCATCAACACGGTGATGCAGACCTGTTTCTTCGCCCTGTCGGGCCTGGATGGCATGGAAGGGATCAAGAAGCACATCGAGGAGAAGTATCCCGCACGCCGTGAGCAGAACCTGGCCGCCGTCTCCATGGCCCTGGAGCACATGGCCCAGGTAACCCTGGCGGGCCGCGTCGCCGATGGCGACGCCCTGGAGCCGCTGGTCCCCGAGGAGGCGCCCGCCTTCGTGCGCGAGGTCACAGCCATCTTGATGGCCGAGCAGGGCGACCGGCTGCCGGTCAGCGCGCTACCGGCCGACGGGACCTTTCCGACCGGGACGGCTCGGTGGGAGCGGCGCAACCTGGCTCGAGAGGTTCCCGTCTGGGACAACGAGCTGTGCATCCAGTGCGGCAAGTGCGTGCTGGTCTGTCCTCACGCGGCCATCCGCGCCAAACTGGTGCCCCCCTGGCTTCTGGCCGACGCCCCCGATGGCTTCCTGAGCCAGAAGTCCATGTTCCGCGAGCATCCCGATCAGCTCTACACCTTGCAGGTAGCGGTGGAGGACTGCACCGGCTGCACGCTGTGCGTGGATGTCTGCCCGGCTCGCGACAAGAGCCACGTCGCCCGCAAGGCGCTGGGAATGGCCGAGCAGCGGCCTTTGCGCCAGAAAGGACGAGATCACTGGGAGTTCTTCCTCAAGCTGCCTCAGGAACCGCCGTCGAAAGCTCACCAGGTCAAAGAGATCCAGCTCCTCGAGCCGACCTTCGAGTTCTCCAGCGCCTGCTCGGGTTGCGGGGAGACACCCTACATCAAGCTGCTCACCCAGCTCTTCGGCGAGCGGGCCATCGTGGCCAACGCCACTGGCTGCTCGAGCATCTACGGAGGCAACCTCCCTACCACGCCCTGGAGCAAGCTCTCCAATGGGCGCGGCCCGGCCTGGAGCAACTCGCTCTTCGAGGACAACGCCGAGTTCGCGCTGGGCCTGCGATTGGCCGCTGACGCCCAGGAGGCCCGGGCCCGCCGGCTGGTCGAGAAACTGGGCCTGCAGGGCGACCTGCGGGCCGCTCTGCAGGGCCTTGACGACCCCGAGAGCCGCGATCTCCTGGCCCTGCTCGACTGCCTCAACCCGCGCAGCATCTGGGCCGTGGGCGGGGACGGCTGGGCCTACGACATCGGCTCCAGTGGACTGGATCACCTCTTCGCCAGCGGGGCCAACGTCAACGTGCTGGTGCTGGATACCGAGGTCTACTCGAATACGGGCGGCCAGGCCTCCAAAGCCACCCCCCTGGGGGCAGTGGCCAAGTTCGCCGCCGCCGGGCGCTCCACACCCAAGAAAGACCTGGGGATGCTGGCGATCCTGACGGGGCGGGTCTACGTGGCCCAGGTGGCCATGGGCGCCAACGACACCCAGACCGTGCGGGCCTTCCGCGAAGCGGAAGCCTTTCCCGGACCTTCGCTGATCATCGCATACAGCCACTGCATCGCCCACGGGATCGATATGGGGAAGGGACTGCGCCAGCAGAAGCTGGCCGTGGAGACGGGCCACTGGCTGCTGTATCGCTTCGATCCGCGCACAGGGCTGGAGCTGGACAGCAAAGAGCCCGCCAGGCCTCTGCGCGATTATCTCGAGAGCGAAGGACGCTTCCAGATTCTGCGCCAGACCCACCCCGAGTCGGCCGCCCGGCTGGCCGAGGAGGCCCAGCAACAGGTCAAGGAGCGTTATCAGCGCTATCGGGCGCTGGTGGCTTCCCGCTCGGAATAGGTAGCCCACTCCGGGCGCTGTCCGTGGACTGCGCTGAACAGGTCGCCCATTTCGGGCGCTGGTCCGTGGATAGCGTTGAACAGGGCGCCCAGTTCGGGCGCTGGTCCGTGGATAGCGTTGAACAGGTCGCCCATTTCGGGCGCTGGTCCGTGGACTGCGCTGAGCAGGGCACCGCATTCAGGCTTGTCAGAATTCGCTCAGCTCATCACCAGCACGGCCGCCCCCCGCACCCGCCCCGAGCGCAGGTCGTCCAGGGCCTGGTTGGCCTGCTCCAGCGGGTAGGCCTGCACCTCGGTGCGCACCGGTACGCGGGGAGCCAGCTCCAGGAACTCGACCCCATCCTGGCGGGTCAGGTTGGCCACCGAGCGCACCACCCGCTCTTCCCAGAGAATGCGATAAGGAAACGAGGGGATGTCGCTCATGTGGATCCCGCCCAGAACCACCACGCCGCCTTTGTCGACAGCGCGCAGCGACTGAGGAACGAGCGAGCCGACGGGCGCGAACACGATGGCCGCATCCAGCTTCTGGGGAGGGAGCTGATCCGACCAGCCCGCCCAGACCGCTCCCAACTCGCGGGCGAACCCGGCCGCCTCCTCGTCGCCGGGGCGCACGAAGGCGTAGACCTCGCGTCCCTGGTGGCAGGCCACCTGGATCAGGATGTGGGCGGCGGCGCCGAAGCCATAGAGCCCCAGTCGATGAGCCGGACCAACCATGCGCAGGCAGCGGTAGCCGATCAGCCCGGCGCAGAGCAGGGGAGCGGCCTGCAGATCGGGGTAGCCTTCCGGGATGGGGAAGCAGTAACGCTCGTCGGCCAGGCAGCATTCGGCATACCCACCATCCAGCGTGTAGCCGGTGAAGCCTGGAGCATCGCACAGGTTCTCGCGTTCGGAAAGGCAGAAGCGGCAGTGCCCGCAGGTCGAGCCCAGCCAGGGAACGCCCACCCGCTGGCCAGAGCCCACCACCCTGCCCACGATCTGGTGGCCCGGAACCAGCGGCAGGCGAGGCTCGCTCAGTTCGCCGTCTACGATGTGCAGGTCCGTGCGGCAAACGGCGCAGGCTGCTACCTCGAGCAGCACCTGGCCCGGACCGGGCCGGGGCCGGGGGCGCTCTTCCAGTACCAGCGGGCGGCCGGGCCCGTGCAACACCATGGCTTTCATGGGGCTCGTCTTCGAGGTCGCTCGGACGCGACCTTGCGCCCCGCATCTCCTGGCGGCTCTTACCGATTTGACCGGCGTGGCTTGCAGTTCAAAACGAAGCTGGAGGCAAGTAGATTAGATCGATGGACCATAACCAGGAGGGTGGTTAAATGACCATGGGAAAAACGATCGTCATTTTCCCCCAGTTAGGGAGCGTTGCGGATGAGCATCGGGGTGGCTGGTAGCTCCTTGCGGATCTCGTCCACGTCCACCCTGACGGTCACCCCACCGTCTCCCGGCACGGATCTCTGCCCGGCCTTCAGCGTGCCGTTGCCGTCGATGAGATTCAGGCGGCCCTCCGGGCGTGCAAATCGGGGCCGCGGGCCCGTTCTCCCCGCTTGTTCTCGGGGAATTCGTAGCCGACCGCTGTGGCGCTGGCAGGTATGTCGATCTGGCTCCAGGTCAAGTTGTCCTGCAGCGTGACCGGCGGGGCTCCTGACTTGGAAGGCGGCTTGGTGATCTCGCGCTTGCGTTGGCGCTATCGACCTCCTGGCGACACTCAGACCCACCCTGGATGACCTGGATCATTGCCGGCGGTTCGAAGCCCCTCTACGGTTGAGCATGGAGGTGAAGGTCATGGCGCTCA
Organism: Candidatus Xenobia bacterium; assembly: GCA_045863235.1. Taxonomy (GTDB): domain Bacteria; phylum Vulcanimicrobiota; class Xenobia; order Xenobiales; family QWHO01; genus QWHO01. The sequence continues at coordinate 9,774 of BTUM01000060.1, forward strand.
TTCACGACACTCCGCGGACGTTCCACCCGGTGGCCAGGGTGGAGGATGACGGCACGTTCAACGACAACCCCTCGGCCTACCATCCGGTAGGGCGCTGCGATTCCGATGGTTTGGTGCACGACACTGTGACCGGGTTCCATCCCGTCGGTCATGTCGAGCCCAATGGCATGGTGCACGACATGCCCTTCCAGTATCACCCCATCGGGCGCATCGAGCGCGACGGGATCATCCACGCCCATCCCTACCAGAATCGTCCCGTGGGCCACGTGGACAGCCACGATCCCTATCTGCTCGAGCCCACCGAGCTGGCCGGGGCGGCATACTTCCTGCTGTTGCGCAACCGGGACCGCAAGCGGGTCCTGGTTCCCTGAGCTGACCTGCTTGGCTGGCGGGCCCGCTCTGTCAGTCGGGTAGCCGAAGTTGGATGCAGAGATTCGGGCTCTACTCAGTGTCAAGGGCGCTGCATGTCTGACGAATTTCCGGCCTGGAGTGCAGCCCGGCGGTGCTGTCATACCCCACCCCTGGTACCACATCAGTCCCGCCTCTTGAGCGGAATTTTCACTCCTCTCAGCCGGTCTATTTTTGGCAACAATCTTCACATCCCGTAAATCTCATTTTGGATCCATTCCAGAACCGGGGGGTACCCTCTGAGAATCAACTCGAAACGCAGGAGGAACCCCACGATGAGCCAGATCCCTACGATGAGCGTGACCCTCCAGAGGAACGATCTCCCACCATCCTTTGAGCAGGCCTTTCAGGCGGCCAGTTACACGGCAGATCCCACGAGTCACGCCCGGCCCAGGGGAGACGATGGCCTCGAGCTGAGCGACGAGATGATCGCGAACCTCGATTATGGCTACCACGCCTTCCACCACAACTCATACGTGGACGCCGTCGAGCAGGGCCTTGCCCTGAACGAGGCCAGGATGGCCGGGACGAGCGTGGAGGAGATGCCCACGGACATGATCGCCGGCTACTATGGCCTTCACGAGCACAACGGGGACCTGGACGCTGCCGCCGACCAGCTGATGAGCGGCCTGCTGGCCAGCTACGGCATAACCGACGCGCAGGCCAAGGAGTATGGCTACGAGGGCCTCACACCCGAGTCCGTGCCCGGGCTCAGCCACGTTCCTGCCGAACGGCCGACGGCCGAGGGACTGCGGGACGAGGCCGAGTCCATCGATATGGCGCAGGCGGTCACTGACCTGGACTCTCCCGTGAACGACACGGAGGACGGAGGCTCCGAGCCCGACGCCGGAAACAAGCCGTCCGACTCCGGCTCCGACCAGTAGGAATAAGATCACCCGCCTCCGCAACGTGCTCCACAAGCTCAGCACCCGCCTGGCTGACAACACCTCCCTCCCACCCTGGCGATCCACGAGCTCGCTGGCTCGAGGAGAGTTTGCCGGGAGCCCGCCTGATCAGCACCTGGTCGGCCGACTCTCTGGCAGCGGTGCCGCTGGGAGCCTTGCGGCGCATGGTGCGCCAGCGCGACGGGCAGGTGCATGTGTTCGCTCCGGAACCGGAGGGATTTGAGCCGCTGGGCTGCGCGAGCGGGCCGTGCTCCGAGGGTCGGCGCTGATGCTACGCTGCAGGCTGCTGGTCCAACTCGCCGAGCCCGACCTCGAGCCCCGCCTCTGAAGCGCTACACCAAACCGCACCTGGCTCTGTCGCTGGGAGAGGATATGCGCCGGCGAGGTGAATCGGGCGCTCCGCCGGTTCCCAGGGGCGCCTCTTGAGGACCTCGGTCGAGTTCACCCGAGATGAGGATTCGTTTCCGTTTGAGAGAGCCTTGTTTCCGAACCTACGCCGCTGATCGCCAGCCTTCGGGTGAAAACGAGGCAAGGAGTTCCACGACCTGCTCCCGCCCCTGGCACTCTACTTGACCACCAACGAAGCCTCGTCGGCGGCGGTGCGGTCGAGCCAGGTGTGATAGCCTCCGGACAGCAGAGCCGGAGAAAAACCGTGCTGGAGCAGGAGCCGGGTGGCGTAGTAGGCTCGCTGACCAACCTGACAGTAGACCAGCAGCTTGCGGTCGGTGGGCAACTCCGCCAGCCGCGAGCGCAACTGTCCCAGAGGCAGATTGAGCGCCCCGGGAATGTGCCCTCGCTCGAACTCGCTCGGCTCGCGTACGTCCAATACCAGACCGGCCTGTTCGCTGACCTCTTCCCAGCGGGCCAGCGAGAGGTCGCCACGCACCACGTTGGCGGCGATCATGCCGGCCATGTTGACGGGGTCCTTGGCGGAGCCGAACTGGGGAGCGTAACACAGCTCGCACTCCTCCAGATCGAAGACGGTGGCCTTTTTCTGGATCGCCATGGCGATCACGTCGATGCGCTTGTCCACCGCCTCGTCTCCGACCGCCTGGGCACCCAGAATCAGTCCGTCTTCAGTGCGAAAGATCAGCTTGATGGAGATGGGCCGAGCGCCTGGATAGTATCCGGCGTGGTGGCCCGGATGCAGGGCAACCACCGAGAAATCGTCCCGACCCACCTGGCGCAGGGTGCGCTCGCTGGCCCCGGTACAACCCGCAGCCAGGCCGAACAGGCCCACGATGGCGGTGCCCTGCACGCCTCGAAAGCGGGCCTCGCGTCCGCAGATGCTGGCCGCCGCCACCCGTCCCTGGCGCTGGGCCGGCCCGGCCAGGGCCAACAGGCCCCAGCGGCCGGTTACGACATCCTGAACCTCGACTGCGTCACCCACCGCCCAGATGTGAGGATCGCTCGTGCGCATCTGGTCATTCACCCGAATTCCGCCTCGTTCGCCCAACTCCAGGCCGGCGCTGCGAGCCAGAGCGGTCTCGGGGCGCACCCCCAGAGCCACGATGACCAGGTCGGTGGGCAGCTCGAGTCCTTCGCGAGTGCGCACGGTGAGGTCCGCCTCCACCGAGGCCAGGGCCTGACCCAGCAGCAATCGCACCCCTTTGCTTCGCATCCGTTCGGCAATCAGGCTGGCCATCTCGGGGTCGAAGGGGGGCATCACCTGGGGGAGCATCTCCACCAGGCTGACCTCCAGGCCTCGATGCACGAGGTTCTCGGCCACCTCCAGCCCGATGAACCCGCCGCCCACCACCACCGCCCGCTTCGCCTGGCGACTGGTGATGAAGTTGCGAATGGCGCGGGCGTCGGGCATGGTGCGCAGGGCAAAGACCCCTTCCCGGTCCAGGCCGGGCAGGGGGGGGCGCAGAGGACTGGCGCCCGGGGCCAGCACCAGGGCATCATACTCGACCTGGTAGCTGCGGCCCGAGCTCAGCTCACGCACCTCGATCGTGCGCTCGGCGGACAGGATGGCCTTCGCTTCGTGCCCGGTGCGCACCTCGATGTTGAAACGCTGCCGAAAGAGCTCGGGGCTGGCGACCAGCAGATTGGACTCCTCATGGATGACATCTCCCACGTAGTAGGGCAGTCCGCAGTTGGCGAAGGAAACGAACGGTCCGCGCTCGATCAGGAGGATCTCGGCCTGCTCGTTCAGCCGGCGCGCCCGGGCAGCGCAGGAGGCGCCGCCAGCCACGCCTCCGATGATGACGATCCTCATGCTTTCACCGCCCTGGCCAGCACCGAGCAGGCCGTGTGGCGGGCCACGCCTCCGATGATGCCGACCTTCATGCTTTCACCGCCCTGGCCAGCACCGAGCAAGTCGCGTGGCGGGTCACGCCTCCGATGATGACGGCCTTCACGATTTCACCTCCCTGGACGCGGGCGGGAGGCCGCGTCCAGGGCCACGCCTCCGATGATGAAGAGCCTCACGCTTTCACCGCCTTGGAGGTGGGCGGGAAGGCCAGCACCGAGCAGGTCGCGTGGCGCGCCACCCGCTCGGTCACGCTGCCGAGCATGGTCCGCTTGAAGCCCGAGCGACCGTGGGTGGACATGGCCACCAGGTCGCTGTCGGACTGGCTGGCAAAGCCTAAAATCACGTCGGCCGCGTCCCCGTCAAAGACGTAGCGATCATGCTTGGGAAAGGCGCGGGCCAGCTCGGCCTCCAGGTCGCGAACGCACTCCTCGCGCGCTTCACGATAAAGATCCAGCGGCAGCAGGTTGGTGGCGGTCAGCACCGCCACCGAGCCGTCCGGGGCCACGAAGGGAGCCACCTGCTCCACCACCGCCGAGGCCAGGGGGGAGCCGTCCAGGGGGACCAGCACCCGGCGAAAGCCTGCCTCGGTCAGGGGGGGACTGCCCGGCCGCACCAGCAGCACGGGGCAGGGAGCCTTGCGCAGGACATTCTCGGCCACGCTGCCGAGCAGCCAGCGCATGATGCCGCTGCGGCCATGCGAGCAAATCACGATCAGGTCGGCCTTCTTGCTCCGTGCGGTGCGCAAGATCTGATCCTGGGCCAGGCCGGTCAAGAAATGGGCTTTGACCTGAAAGCCCTCCTTCGTCAGCAGGTCGGCCTGCTCGTCAAGATACTTGCGGGTACCGGCCTGCTCGGCATCCACCCAGCGCACCGCCTGGGTAGGAATGGGTCCGGCCAGGCTGCCCACGAAGGGGTCGCCCACCCGCAACAGGATCAGCTCGGCTCCCCAGTGGCGGGCCAGCGGGCGGGCCGTCTTCAAAGCCAGCTCGGACAGAACCGATCCGTCCAGCGGCACGAGAATTCTCTGCATCAGCGTAGCCTCCTCACCTTGCCTTCAGGATAGGTCCCCCCGGTCCCTGGCGCCCTGACCTGGATCAGCCAATCTGGATCATGGGAAGTCGGGCGGGATCAGTTGATCTGGATCATAGCGCCGCCGGCGGGTTGAGGGTATGCTTCAGGGGTGATCGTACATCCATGCCAGGTTCACGCCGGACTCGAGGTCGCCCCGGGGTTGACCTTGAGAACGCGTGAGCAACTCGATGGCAGCTGGTTGGCCTGGATCGAGCAGCGGGGCGTCCCGCTCGAAGGGGCTTCCGGCAAGCCCCGCCTCTTCACCGGCTCCACCTGTTATCAGGCCCAGTGCGAGGCCTCGCGCTGGCTGCGCTCCCACGGCCTGACGCTGGCGCCCCAGTGCGGCCAGCGAGCCTCCAGCGAAGGCTGCCCGCCAGCTCGTTGCGTCGGGGGACACGCCTGAGGGGCTGTCGGTCGTTGCGGGGCGAAGGCGTCAGGCCAGAAACAGAGGGACGATCGCATCGGTGGAACCCTGTGAACTGGTTCTGGCTGGCTGAGCCAGCCGGGAGTCCATCGGCCGCTGGCTACACCCAAGCTTGGATCGCCGACGCCGTCGAGCCTGAGCAGGCTCTGGAGTCTGGCTGGCCAAGCCGCGCTCGGTCCCTGGGCAATCCGGCCAGCCCGTGGAGTGGCACCGTGGACGCTGTCGAGCCCAGGCGTCGGGCCCGCCACGATCCCTGGGCAACCCGACCGCCCGTGGGGCGCCGCTGAAGGCTCAGGCGGCCACCAGCGCCGCTTCGCTCAGGGTCATCCAGCCGTGAGCCTCCTTGATCAGGCCCTGGCGGCGGAACTGGCTGAGCACGCGGATGGCGGTCTCGGTGGTAGCGCCGATCAGCTCGGCGAACTCCTGGCGGTTGAGCAGAAGCTGCATCTTGTTGCCCTCGCCCAGGCGGCGAGCCAGCATGTTGAGGGCGCTCAGGGCTCGGGTTTCGACCCGCTCCAGGGCCATCGCCACGGTCCAGTCGCGTTGGTGGCGCAGCTCTCTGAGCGAGGTGCGCTCGAGCTCTTGCACCAGGGCGAAGTGGCGCAGGGCCATCTCCCTGGGCACGACCACCACTTCCACCTCGTTGCCGAGCACGGCGGTGGCGCTGACCCCGTAGGGCCTGCCGTCCAGGATGGCCACCACGTCCAGGAAGTCGCCCGGGCACGCCAGGCCAACGATCATCTCGCGACCCGCGCTTGAGCCGCAGGTCAGCTTTACGACCCCCCGCACGACCTGGTAGACCATCTTGGGACTGTCACCCTCCAGGAAGACGCTCTGCCCCGCCTGGAACGTCCGCTTCTGGGTCCACTCGCACAGCTCGGTCAGGTCGGTGAGTCTCATGGTCGCCTCCGGTCTTGTTCTGGGTTCAGCATAGCCTGACCGGGCCGGTTTTGAAGACCGACCCTGGAGGTGTTCTCGGCTCCCCCCCGAGACGGTTGACGGCCTCCTCCGAAAGGAGGACGCAGGGTGGGAGAGCTTGCTCAGCGCGGCATCCGCTCCCCCGGATGCAGCTCGAAGTTGGCGCCGTGCGGACTCTCCAGGGCCATGGCCTGTAACTCGCGCTGCCAGTCCCTCCGGTAGCGCCGTCGCCACACAGCAAGACTGGTGCTGGGATCCTGGGCCAGGAGATGCTCGGCCGCCCGCAGTGCCTGCTCCACGCTGTGGGCCGGGATGCCTCGCTCCAACTCGGGCTCGAGCAACAGGTAGCTGCCGTGGCCGTAGAGCACGTGGATGGTGCGCTCGTAGAGCTCGCCCAGTTCTCCATCGTCGCGGCAGAAGACCAGCACTCGCTCGCTCAGGTCCGGCAGGAACAGGCGAACGGGCCGCTCGGGGGATGCGTGTCCGGGCCCCAGCATCGTAACACCCGGCTCCACCGGCCCGATCTGCTCGACCTGGCCGCACAGCAGCAGCACTCCGTAGCCCCGCACCCCCCCGGGTAGACGGGCCGGACCTTCCACCATCAACAGCCCACCCGCCAGCTCCAGGGGCTTGCTTCGTCTCAGCTCGGCCACCTTCCACGAGCCGGGGGGGAGGGCGCCCTTCTGATCCCAGACCCTGGCCGGGAGGTGGAACAGCTCCCACAACAGGGTTTCCCGCTCCAGCTCCTCGCGGTAGACAGCCAGCCAGTCCTGCAGAACCAGGCGGTCCTCTTCGGTCAGGCTGGCCTCGGGATGGGCCATCCGGTAGCCGGCCGGAGCCATGTCCTCGGCCAGCGCTCGGGCGATGGAACGCTGCAGCACAAGCTTGCGGACGGTAGGCCGCATGCGGTTCCAGGTGCTGAAGTTCAGTCGCTTGCGGCCCAGATTGACCTCCTCGATCAGCCACCAGGACAGGGGGGCGACCTGGCTGTACCAGGGCCAGCGGGTCTCGTTGGAGTGACAATCGTAGCAGGCTCGCCGCACAATGGCCCCTACCTGCGGGCTCCAGGCCGGCTCCGACTCGACCATCGGATTCGTGCGCCGGGGGCCAGGAGCGAGCTGAAGGGCCAACAGCACCAGGATCGCAACCTCGAGGATCAGTCTTTTCTTCGCTCTCACAAGGGCATGCTAGGCCGAGACTGGAGTCAGCGCGATGATCCAGGTCAGAGGCCGGTGATGACCCCGTCCGGCGAGAGGTCGATCTCCTCGTAGTTGGGATGCTTGCCCAAACCGGGCATAGTCATGATATCCCCGCACAGGGGCACCACGAAGCCGGCTCCACCCAGCAGGTAGACGCTACGCACCCCCAGCTTGAAGCCGCGCGGACGTCCGGGACGGCGGGGGTCGTCGCTGAGAGAGGACTGGGTCTTGGCTACACAGACATATGCGCCCCCGTAGCCGAAGGAGGCGCACTCCTCGAGCTGGGTGCGGGCGCGCGGAGTGTACTCCACCCCATCGGCCCCGTAGACCCCCGTGGCCAGACTGGAGATCTTGTCCGCCAGGCTGGCATTCAGCTCGTAGGCAGGCCTCACGGCAGCGGGCGGGCCCGATTCGAGCACCTGGCGGGCCAGCTGCAGCGCCCCCTCGCCGCCTTGCTGATAGACGCGCACCGGCACATGGGGGAAATCCAGCTCATCGGTCGGGTCACCCTCCATCTCGTTGAGGGCCACCAGGGTGGGCAGGCCGAAGCGCTCGAGCAGCTCAAGGTGGGCTTTGAGGTTGTCTGACCCGTGCAGGGCCAGAGCCCGGCGCGTGGCCACCACCACGGCCACATTGGGGAATCGTCCCAGCTCGCGGCAGAAAATGTCCAGGAACTTCTCGGCCCCCAGCTCGGCCCCGAAGCCAGCTTCCTGCACAACCACCTCAGCCTGCTGCAGGGCCAGCCGGGTGGCCACCACGGAACTGGTCCCGTGGGCGATGTTAGCGAAGGGGCCACAATGCACCAGAGCCGGCGTTCCTTCGATGGTCTGGGCCAGGTTGGGCATGAGAGCATCGCTCAGGAGGGCCGCCATGGCCCCCTCCACCTCCAGAGCGCTGGCCGTGACCGGGAGGCCGCTGCGATTCAGCCCCACGATGATGCGCCCCAATCGCTTCTTCAGGTCGGCGTAGTCGCGCGAGAGAGCCAGCACGGCCATGACCTCGCTGGCAGCCGTGATGTCGAAGCGGTCCTCGCGCGGGATACCCTGTTGCCGCCCTCCCAGACCCACGACGATCTGGCGTAGAGCCCGGTCGTTCTGGTCCATGACCCGTCGAAAGGTGAGGCGGCGCACGTCCAGGTCGAGCGCGTTGCCGAAGTGAAGGTGGTTGTCCAGGGCGGCCGCCAGCAGGTTGTGGGCCGAGGTGACCGCATGCAGGTCGCCCGTGAAATGCAGGTTGATGCGCTCGGCTGGCCAGAGCTGGGCGCGTCCGCCTCCGGTCCCCCCACCCTTTTTTCCGAAGACCGGACCCATGGAGGGCTCGCGCAGCGCCACCACGGCCCGCGCGCCCATCTGTCGCAGGGCGTCGGTCAGGCCGATGGCCACGGTGGTCTTGCCTTCCCCGGCCGGAGAGGGGGACATGGCCGTGACCAGAACCAGTCGGGCCGAGCCGGGTTCAGCCTGCCACGGGGGAAGACGCAGCTTGGCCATCTGATCGCCGTAAGTGAAGAGGTCCTTGGGGCCCAGGCCCAATTCGGAGGCAACTTGCTGGATGCTTCTCATGCCCTCAAGGCTAGGTCAGGCGAGGGGGGGATGGATATGATCTGGGTCAGACTAGCTCCAGCTCGACGTGGACGTTGACTTCTCGTGGTTTCGACAACAGGTCCACAAGGAGGTCAGGTCAACCGCAGCCGCTTGGCCACGGCGTCGGCCACCACCATCACAGGCGGCCAGATGAGCAGGCTGAGCCACTGCCAGCCGCTCAGAGGTGCGGTCTGGAAGACCCTTTGCCAGCCCGGAAGATGGGTCAGTGCCAGCAAAGCCAGCACCTCCAGGGCCATGCCCACCCAGAGCAGCCGGTTGCGCCACCAGGCTCCCCCGATGCGGCGCTCGGAGCGACAGGCCAGCACGTTGCCCAGCTGGCAGGCGATGATGGTGGCCAGAGCCATGGTGGTGGACTGTCGGAAGACCTGCTCCAGGTCGCTGGGAGCGGTGTGCCGTAATAGGGAGGAAGTGACCGCCTGCAGCTCACTCAGGCCGTAGCCGTGGCTCCACCACACGGCCCCGAAGGCCAGCATGGCCGCTGCCCCCTCCAGCATGCCGAGGAAAAGGTAGGCCCGTATCAGCAGCCGTCCGTCCAGCATTGCCTGCTGGCGCGGGCGGGGGGGCTGGTCCATCAGGCCCGGCTCGGGGGGCTCCGAGCCCAGGGCCAGGGCTGGAACCATATCGGTTCCCAGGTCGACGGCCAGAATCTGCAGGATGTTCAACGCAGGCGGAATCTTGAGCCCCACCATGAAGAGGAAGGGTAGCATTTCCGGGACGTTGCTGGAGAGAACGTAGGTGAGGAATTTGCGGATGTTGGCGTAAACCGTACGTCCCTCCTCGATGGCGCTGACCAGGGTGGCGAAGTTGTCATCGGTGAGCACCACGTCAGCTGCCTCGCGGGCAACGTCGGTGCCCTTGCGTCCCATGGCGATGCCGATGTTGGCCGCCTTGAGTGCGGGGGCGTCGTTGACCCCGTCGCCCGTGACGGCCACCACTTCGCCCAGCTCCTGGTATGCCCGCACCAGGCGCAGCTTCTGCTCGGGCAGGACCCGGGCGAAGATCAGCTCGGGGACTCCGTGGAGCAGGGCCAGCAGCTGGGCCTGGCTGAGGTGCTCGAGCTCGTCTCCGGTCAGGGTGCGGCCGGGCTCCAGGCCGATCTGGCGGGCGATGGCCCGTGCCGTGGGTCCGGCATCGCCCGTGACCATCGTGATACGCAGACCGGCCCGATGGCACTGCTCGATGGCCGCGGGAACCTCGGGCCGGGGAGGGTCGTGCAGACCGAGCAGGCCGACGAAGACAAGCTCTTGCTCCAGGGCCTGGGGAGTGAGCTGGTGCAAGTTTTCCCCCGGCCGGGCGGCCAGGGCCAGCACCCGCAGGGCGCGGTCGGCCAGCTCGCCCACGGCCGCTTCGATGCGCTCGCGGTGGGCGGCGTCCAGCTCCGTCACCCCGTCCGCCAGCAGCACCCGGTTGCAGCGCCGCAGCACCTCCAGCGGGGCTCCCTTGGTCAGGGTGAGCTGGGGAGCGGAGGGCATACCGAGCGCCTGGCCTTCGACCACCACGCTCATCAGCCGCCGGCGTGAGTCGAAGGGAACTTCGCGCAGACGCTTGCCAGCGGGCTCCAGGCCGAATCTCTGAGCGGCCTCCAGCAGGGCCACCTCGGTCGGGTCGCCGATGGCGACCTGGTCCACCATCCGGGCGTTGGAGGCCAGCACGGCCCCGGTCAAGAGCGGCTCAGAACGCTCGACTTCGCCCTGAACGGGCAGCCAGAGGCTTTGCAGGGCCATGCGCCCTTGCGTCAGGGTCCCGGTCTTGTCGGTGCAGATCACCGTCGTGGCCGACAGCGTCTCCACCGCCGACAGCCGCCGAACCAGGGCCTGGCGTCGGGCCATGCGCTGCACGGCCACAGCCAGCGACAGGGTGACGGTGGGCAGAAAGCCTTCCGGAACGTTGGCCACGATGATGCCGATGGCAAACAGGGCGCTTTCCAGCACGCCCAGTCCTACCACCTCGTAGGCCAGGACGAAGACCAGCAAGCCGATCCCCAGCGAGAGCCAGGTGAGCCGTCGCACCAGCTCGTCGATCTGCAACTCGAGAGAGCTTCGCTCGCGCACCACCGAGGTGGTCAGCCGGGCCACCTGGCCGAACTCGGTGCGGGCTCCGGTGGCGTAAGCGAGCGCCTGGCCCCGTCCGGCCACCACCGAGCTGCCCGAGAGAACCAGGTTGCGGATCTCGGCCGGGTGCACCCGCTCTCGGGCCGGACTCTCGCCTGCTTCCAGCGGCTGTCCGGCTCGCACCGGCACCAGCGTCCGGGGCTCGGCCGCCAACGCCTCGCGAGCCACCGGCATGGACTCGCCGGTGAGAACGGAGACGTCCAGTTGCAGGCTCTCGGCCCAGATCAGCCGGGAATCAGCGCAGACCCGGTCGCCCTCCTCCAGCACCATCAAATCGCCTGGCACCAGCTCGCGGGCGGGGATCATGCGGGGGAAACCCTGGCGCAGAACGCGCACCTTCTGAGGCAGGACGCGGCGCAGCGAGTCGAGGGCCCGCTCGGCTCGATAATCTTGCCAGAAGCTGAAGACGGCGTTGATCAGCACCACCGCCCAGATGGCCCAGCCCAGCTCGGGCATGCCGGCCAGAAAGGCCAGGGCTCCGGCCAGCCACAGCAGGATGGCCATCAGGTGGGTCACCTGGTCGAGCAGCTTCAAGGCCAGCGAGCGCCCCTCAGGAGCGGGCAGCTCGTTGGGGCCGTACTGCTCCAGACGACGGGCCGCTTCGTCTGGCTCCAGCCCGGCCGGGCCGGACCCGAGCCGGGCGTAGACCTCTTCCGGCGGCAACGACCAGAGATTGAGCATGGTCAGGCCTCGCGCAGCTGGCGGGCATCCTCTTCAGGCAGATGCGGGTTGATGAACATCCCGGTCCCCAGCTCGAAGCCGGCCACCCGGCCCAACCGGGGCACGACCGCCAGGTAGTAGTGGAAGTAACGGCTGCCGGCGGTATGGCAGCTGATGGAGCGCACCACCAGGTTGTAGGCGGGGTCGCCCAGCAGCCGATCCAGGCTGCCCAGGACCTTGCCCAGCAGGGCGGCCAGTTCGGGCAACTCGTCGTCGCTCAAGAGTGAGAAGCAGCCTGCGTGCTGGCGAGGGAAGATCCACAGGCTGTAGGGTGAGAAGGCCGCAAAGGGAACGAAGGCGGTGAAGCGCCCCACCTCGGCCACGATGCGCTGACCCGCGGCGCGCTCGGAGTCGATCATCTGGCAGTAGAGGCAGCGGCCCCAGATGCTGTAACTGCGCACCGCCTCCTCCAGGCGAACCTGGACCTGCACCGGCATCACCGGCAGGCCGACGATCTGCGAGTGGGGGTGCGAGAGCGACGAGCCGGCCTTCTCTCCGTGGTTCTTGAAGACGATGATGTGGTCGATCCCGGGCACCTCCAGCAGAGCCTTCGAGCGGTCGCGCCAGGCTCGCAACACCAGCTCGAGGTGAGCCGGTTGCATGCGGGCCAATGAGTCGTCGTGGCGGGGGCTCTCGGCCACCACCTCGTGGCGGCCGGCCGAGGGTCGGCACAGCTCCGGGAAGTCGCCGTGGGTCCAGAGCTCGCCTTCCTGAGGCGTCATCACCGGGAAGCCGTTGGGAAATGAGCGCACCAGCCAGTTCCCGGCCGGGTCACAGAAACGCAGCGATTCGTCGGGGGTGTGCTCCTCGGCGCCCGGGCAGAAGGGGCAGTCCACCCGCGGCCCCTGGGGCCGCTTGGAGCGCTCAGGGGCGACGATCACCCAGTCGCGGGTGGCGGTGTTGTAGCGCAGCTCGGACATGGTCTCCTCCCATCAGGCCAGGAAGGCGCCGATTTTGTCTTGCTGAGAACGCACGTCGCGGCGCCCCAGCTCCAGCAATCGGTCGGTGAAGGCGGCGTCGAAGAGCAGGTAACTGGCCAGCTCGGCCGAGCTCTCGTCCCCTCCCAGGCCGCGCAAGAGGTAGCGAACCACGGGTGGAAGTCGATACATCAGCCCGGCGGCCAGGGCGCTCAGGCTCTGGGAGGGGTTGAGGCAGAGAACGGCCACCTGGCGGAAGGGTTCGCGATTGCCTCCCGAGGCGGCCACCTGGCGATTGATGCGCTCGCTGTGGTCGGTGTCGGTCTCCAGGGCGTCGAGCATCACCGCGTCCAGCAGGATGCCCACCACCTGGGCCACGCTGGGGGCCTGCAGCTGTTGGGAAAATTCCGGTTGAGGGTACGGCTGGCGCACGCCGATGGCCAGCACCCGGTCGGCTCCCAGCTGGATGGCGGGCGAGAGGGGATTGCTGTTGCGCACGCAGCCATCCCCGAAGTAGCGGCCTTCGATGGCCACGGGCGGAAAAAAGAGCGGGATGGAGCTGGAGGCCAGCAGGTGCTGGACTCCCAGGCTGGTCCGCTCCACCCGGTGGCGGGGCCGCTCCCACAGGGGCAGGTCGGGATGTCCCTCCAGGAAGAGCACCCCGTTCCCGGTCTGGTAGTTCGTGGCTCCCACCGCCAGGGCCCGCAAGCGCCCGGCCAGCACGTGTCCGGGGATGCGCTCGAGGGGGATGCGTGCGAGCAGCCGACCGAGGGGCTCGGTATCGAGCAGCGAACGCGAGCCCACGTGGCCGAGCAGTCCGCCCAGGCTCAGGTCGCGCATCCAGCGCAGCGCGTTCTTGAGCAGGGTCAGGGGATCGGTCCGGAAGACGCGGTGAGGGCGGAGATTGCCCCACACCGCGGTGAGCTCGGCGATGCCATCTTGCACGGTCTCGGCATGGGCGGCCAGGGCGGCGGCGTTGATGGCTCCGGCGCTGTTCCCTACCAGGATGGGGAAGGGAAGCTCGCCACGTCCCATCAGGCCACACTCAACCAGGCCTGCCAGCACACCTGCCTGGTAGGCCCCGCGGGCACCACCACCGGAAAGCACCAGGGCTGTCTTCATCTGGTGTCGAGTGTAGCGCCAGGGAAGGGGATGTGGTTATGATCCAAGTCAGTTTGGTTCCTCTAGCGGCGTGCTAAGCTTGGCCTGTCCGTGTTCGCGGACGTGTTCGCGGACCACTAAACGGAGGCCTGTCGGCTTCCTCCAGGAGGTTTTTCCTATGACTCGAGTGTCCGACGTCATGACCGACGAGGTGGTCACCATCGGTGCCGAGGCTTCAGTTCGTGAGCTGGCCCAGCTGCTCAGCCGCTCGCGCGTATCCGGCGCCCCCGTGATGGGGCCCGATGGCCGACCAGTGGGAGTGGTGTCGCAGAGCGACCTGGCCACCTACGCGGCTCACTGCTGGGCTCGCCCCCCGCAGACCGGGCGGAGTCAGAGCGGGAGCTTCTATGACGGCCTCTGGCTCGGTCAGGTGGCCCCCGAGGCTCTGGAGTCGTTGGCCACGGAAACCCGCGTCGGCGACATCATGGCGCCCTTTGTCTACTACGCTACCGAGGATACCAGTGTGCTGGAGCTCTCGGGCCTGATGCTGGACAAGCACATCCACCGCGTGGTGGTGATGCGCGGCGATGACGTGGTGGGCATGGTCTCCAGCCTGGATCTCATTCGGGGCCTGCGCGAGCAGCTCTTGACCGTGATGACCGCCCAGTAGGTCTCCGGTCAGCGCGGCGGCTGTGAAGAAGTCGAAACGGTGGAGTCCCTTCGCGCAGGGGAACTCCCCCCTGCCCTGCGAAGCCCTTTTCGATGGATCGTGTGCTGGCAGCCCAGTGGCACCCTATCGCCCGCTCCCAGGACGTGGGCGACGTGGCCCCCGCCCGCTTGCTCGGCCAGGACCTGGTGCTCTGGCGCGGCGGCTCTTCCCTCTCCGCCTGGCCCGATCTCTGCCTCCACCGCGGCACCAGGCTTTCCCTGGGAAGCGTGCGCGGCGGCCGCCTCGTCTGTGCTTACCACGGCTGGGCCTATGAGCCGGGCGGCCGCTGCGTCGCGATTCCCGCTCACCCCGACCAGCCCATCCCTCCCCGCGCCTGCACCACGCCTTACGCGTGCTGCGAGAAGGGCGGCCTCGTGTGGGTGCGCCTTTCGGATCAGGGCGATGAAGAGCCAGCGGGCCTGACAGCCTGGAGCGACCCGGCCTACCGAACTCTGCTTTGCGGTCCCTATCCCTTCCGAGCCTCCGCTCCCCGAGTCGTGGAGAACTTTCTCGACGTCGCTCACTTCCCGTTCGTCCACGAGGGCCTGCTTGGCACCAGCGAGCGCCCTGAGATTGCCCCCTATCAGGTCGAGATCGGAGAGCAGGGTCTCATCGTGCGCAACCTGCGCGTTTTTCAGCCCGATCCCGATGGCACCGGCCGTCCCGCCGAGGTCACCTACACCTACCGAGTCGAGCGCCCCCTGACGGCCTGGCTCTCCAAAGACGACCGCTTCCTGCTCTATCTCGCGGTCTGCCCGGTCGACGAGCGCGAGTCCATCGCCTTCATGGTGATCAGCATGAATTACGCCCACGACCTGCCCGAGGACGAGCTGCGGGCCTTCCAGGACCGCATTGTGACCCAGGACCGGCCCATCGTTGAGTCGCAGCGCCCCGAGCTCTTGCCCCTCGACCTCGCCGAGGAGCTCCACCTTCGCTCCGATCAGACCGCCATCGCTTACCGCAAATGGCTCCGCTCGATGGGAGTGGGCTATGGAACCTGTTCCAGTCCAACCCGTTAAGCTTCCTCGCATCGCCCGTGGGAAGCGGTTTGGTCAAACGAGTTTCTCACCGCAGGCCCGGACGGAGCGGTGCGGGCGAGCTCTGGGGCCGAGGCAAGACGTCGGCCTTTAGCAGATGCGGAACCTGGTCGCTCGCTTTCGTCGCACTCTGGGGCCGAGGCAAGCTCCGCTCGATCGGGGCACTGCGGTTGGTCCGGGTTGGCTCGTGGGGCGGCCGGGAGACCCGGGCGGGAGAGTCCAGCATCGAATTCTAAAGTGCAAGCACATTAGCCCTTGCGCTTGAGCCGGACGCCTCCCACACGGAGGCTCGAGTCGTCCATCAGGATGCCGGGAGCACTGGCTTTCATGCCTTCGGCCAGGCGCTCCACCGAGCTCTGGCTCTGGGCTTTGCGCTCGGCAGCTTGCCGTTCCGCATCCTGCAGCAACCAGGTCCATTGCTGGAGTCGGCCGCAGCGGTCGATGGCGGCCTCCTCGTGCTGCTTCTGCTCTTCGGTGCGCTGGCGGCAGTAGTAGGAGCCCCCGAGCAGAGCCAGTCCCACCACGATCCCGACACCCGGACTCGAGACGAAGGTTGCGGCGGTGCCGTTGAGCAGAGCCGACACGTTAGGAAGGATGAAGGCACCTGCGGCCACCGTGAAGAGAGCCTGACCGCCGAACCAGCAACGGCGCACGGCCGTCTCGCGGCCGGCCATCCGGTCGGCCTGCTCGCACATGGCGCCGAACGTGTCTCCGGGAACACTGGCAAACACGCGCGTGTCATGCTCGATCTGCTGGGCCATCTCCAACCGGTTGCTCTTCAGCTCGCCGGCCGCGGCGAAGAAATCCTGGCGCGAAAGACTCCTGATCTCCATCCTGTCCAACCTAATGGGCCGACCTGAAAGATTGCTGACCAGGGCTGCAAATCGTGGATAAGGCTCCGCGCCTTGAAGGTCTTGTCGACCAGAGCCACGAGTTAACTTTTTCGTTCCTGTAACATGGTGCGACGTGCGTTAATCTTTTCGGGTGAATCCGATCGCCTGGGCCCGAAACTTTCTCTCCCACCGGCCCCTTCCCGCCGAGGACCGGAGGCGTCTCGCCGAGGAGGCGGCGACCGATCAGGCCGATCGGTGGGTCCCGGGAACGCCCCTGAGCCAGACGCGCAACGCCCACTACACGAACACCCCCGCCGAGCTCGAGCAGGGTCTGCGCAGCGATGCCAACTGGCTCGAAGGTGACATCGGGCGTGAGTGGGGGATACGCAAGCTGCCTTGGATCGGGCGCTTTCAGCAGCCCATCATGGCCCACGACCCCTACGACGTGGACGGCCTGTCGCTGGACGAGTGGCTGGCCATCGGGGTCGCCTCCGGCAAGGGGCTGAAGCTGGATTTCAAGAGCTCTTCCGGCCTGGCCGAGATCCTCGACAAGGTGGAGGCCTGCGGCCTGCCGGACGAGAGCCTGATGTTCAACTCCGACGTGATCGCCGGGCCGGGCAGCCCGCGCATCAAGGGCCCGCTGGTGCGGTTCTTCCAGGACCGGGGCTTTGATCTCGCCCAGCTTCAGGAGATCCGCTCGCGCTTTCCGGAGGCGGTTCTGTCACTGGGATGCCTGACCGGCAAGCAACCCCCGGGGACCCGCTACGGCCCTGGCGAGCTCGAGAAGCTCAAGGATTTCGCTGTCCAGGTGGGGGGTCCGATCAACTTCCCCCTGCGCGCCGAGTTCGTGGACGCTTCCGTGGTCAGCGCCCTCAAGCCTTACGGAACGGTCTCCATCTGGAACGACCCGGACACCTTCAAGCCCACCCCTGAGGATGTGCTGCGCTTCCGGGCGATGGGAGTGGACGGGGTCATCGATCTGCGGAGCTCTTGAAGCTCAGGCCGTCGCCAGGTCCCGCGCTGGCGCCGGCAGGGTGGCCAGGCGCGACTCCAGGGTTTTGGCCAGCACCCGCGAGTCGTCGCGCAGCCCGCGGAGGAACTGGCTGCGGAAAGTGCGCAGCCCGATCAATCCCAGGAAGAACAAGCCGGGAGCCTCGGTCGACTCCATCGCTTTGAGCGGGGGACGGTTCGTCTCCGGGTCCACCGTGACCAGCCCGGCCAGGTGGTCGAGAGCGGGGCGGTAGCCGGTGGCGTAGATCACCAGGTCGAAGTGGTCCTGACGGCCATCCGTGAACACCAGCGTCTCCCCCTCGAAGCGGGCGATCTCCGGCACGAGCGGCACCTCGCCCGACTCGATCATCTTGCGATGGTCGTCGCCGTTCATGCGCACGTTCAGGTTCCAGGGCGTGGTCGTGCCGGGAATGCGCACCCGGATCCCCTCCATCACCTGGGTGAGCGGGGCCATGCAGAGCTCGAAGATGGTCGGCGGGAAGAAGTCGATCGGTTTGCCATGCGAGATGGTCACCTTGTAGCCGGCGTAGTGCAGGGCGGCCATGGTCTCGCCGGCCGACAGGCGACCGCCGACCACCAGCACCCGCCCCCGGTTCTTGCCGAGCAATGTGCGCACCGTGTGGACCCCCTTGAACTCGGATGAGTGGAGCTGAGGCACGCTGCTCTGCGTCGCGCCGGGAATCTCTGGCACGTAGGGCTTGGAGAAATAGCCGCTGGCGTTGACGAGCAAGCTGCAGACGAAAGGTCCCTGATCGGTCTCGAGCTCGAAACCGGCTGGATGCTTGCGCACCGACTGCACGGTGACTCCGGTGCGGAAGTCCAGGTCATGCTTGACGGCATACTCGGCCAGATACTCGGCGTACTGCTCGCGGCGGGTGCGGCTGAGCAGGCGCGTGACGCGCACGGGTCCGTCGGGCATCCGGTTGTTGAGCCAGGGCCCGTAGGTGGTATTGGCGGCCATGGTGTAGAACGTGTTGCCGACGCGGTCGCTCTTGTCGAGGATGAGCGACTCGATGTTGCGCTGTTTGAGTTGCTGGGCCAGGGCCAGCCCACCCGGGCCCGCGCCAATGATCAGTACTTGCATAGTTTGAGCATAGCGCCTGGCAGGTCGAGCAGAATATGATTTACGTCATTTTTCGAAAGCTGACGGGGGGGTTAGGATGACCGGGATGCAACGGATTTTACTGACCAGAGACTGGCCCGGGCTGCTGGCAGCCATCGAGGCCGAAGGCTACCAGCTGGTGGGCCCTGCGCTCAAGGACGGCGCCATCGTGATGCAGGAGCTGTCTTCTGACGAGGAGCTGCCCCGCGGCTGGACCGACCAGCAGGCGCCGGGCACGTACCGCCTGAGCAACGGAGGCACGAAGCTGTTTGACTACGGACCCGGTCCGGGCTCTTTCAAGCGTTTCTTCCACCCTCCCGAAGTCAGTCTCTTTCGGGTTCGCAAGAGCGCCGACGGGCTGGTCTTCGAGAGCTCGCCCGGCCCGGCTCGCCCCTACGCGCTGGTGGGCGCGCGCTCGTGCGATCTGGCCGCTATCGCCGTCCAGGACCGGGTCCTGCTCGAGCAAGACGAGGTCTATCGGCGCAATCGTCAGGACCTGTTCGTGCTGGCGGTGCAGTGCAGCCGGGCCGGGGATCTGTGCTTCTGCACCTCGACCGGCTCGGGGCCAAAGGCCGAGAAGGGATATGACCTGGCCCTCACCGAGCTGCCCCAGGGCATGTTGCTCGAGGTGGGCTCGGAGGTGGGCCGCCGCGTGCTGGCCCGCGTTCCGACCCGGGCCGCTTCTCAGACCGATCTCGAGGATGCCGGCCGCGTCTGGCAGGCCACCGCCCAGAGCATGCCCAGGCGCTTTGACGCCCAGAAAGTGCGCCGACGCCTGGTCGAAGTGCCCGAGCACCCGCGCTGGAAGGAGGTGGCCGATCGCTGCCTGACCTGCGGCAACTGCACCCAGGTCTGCCCTACCTGTTTTTGCAGCAGCACCGTCGACTCGAGCAGCCTCGATGGCCAGCAAGCCGAGCGCACGCGGCTCTGGGACTCGTGCTTCTCGCTCGAGCTGAGCCACATCCACGGACTGAACGTGCGCCAGAGCCCCCGGTCTCGCTATCGCCAGTGGCTCACCCACAAGCTTTCCACCTGGTTCGAGCAGTTCGGTACCAGCGGGTGCGTGGGCTGTGGACGTTGCGTGGCCTGGTGCCCGGTGGGGATCGACATCTTG
This sequence comes from Candidatus Xenobia bacterium, assembly GCA_045863235.1. Classification (GTDB taxonomy): domain Bacteria; phylum Vulcanimicrobiota; class Xenobia; order Xenobiales; family QWHO01; genus QWHO01. The sequence goes on from BTUM01000060.1 coordinate 29,212, forward strand.
GAAGAGGCGGAGGCGCTTTGTGAGCCATCTATCTGAGCATCCATTCTGTCACAATCTGAGCTCGGCCCAGATCAAGGCCCTGGAGGCCATCGCCGAGCCGGCTTCCTATGAGCCGGACGACTTCTTGCTGCGGGCGGGCCACGAGGCCGACCGGGTCTTTTTGATCTGGGGAGGGCACGTGGCCCTGGAGATCAACGGGCGCATCTTGCAGACGCTGGGCCCGGGAGACATCGTGGGGATCAGCTGGCTCGAGCCCCCCTTCCGCTGGAAGTTCGACGCCCGGGCGGTGGAGCGAACCCGCACCGTCCGCCTGGAATCCGAGCCGCTGCGGGAGATGCTCGGGCGCGACGAGGCCATGGCCAGCCGGGTCTACCGGCAGCTCAACCGCTCACTCTCCCAGCGGCTGGAGGCGGCCCGGCTTCAGTTGCTCGACCTCTACGGAGCGCGTCGATGACTCCCGCCCTGTACCGAGTCAGACGCCGCCGGGTCGAGCTGGAAGACACGGTCACGCTCGAGCTCGAGGAGGCTGCCGGCCGCAGCCGGCTGGACTTTGCTCCGGGTCAGTTCACCATGCTCTACTCCTTCGGGGTGGGCGAGATCCCCATCTCCATCTCGGGCGATCCCGAGCAGAAAGATACGCTGGTCCATACCATCAGGCAGGTGGGGGCCGTGTCGGGAGCCCTGGCCGGGCTGAAGAGGGGGGCCACGCTGGGCGTGCGCGGCCCGTTCGGCAGCCCCTGGCCGGTGCAGAAGACCGGCTGCGACGTGGTGCTGGTGGCCGGAGGTATCGGCCTGGCTCCGCTGCGGCCGGCCATCTACCACCTTTTGCGCCATCGCGATCGGTATGGCCGCATCACCCTGGTTTACGGAGCCCGCACTCCCGACGTGCTGCTTTACACCCGTGAGCTGGAGCGTTGGAAGCGCTCGCTCGAGCTGCTGGTCACGGTCGATCACGCCGACAGTACCTGGCGCGGGCACGTGGGTGTGGTGACCACGCTGTTGCCCCGGGTCGAGCTCGACCCCGCGAAGGCCGTGGCCATGGTCTGCGGCCCCGAGATCATGATGCGCTTTACCGCCGAGGCGCTCTTGAAACGGGGTCTGCCGGCCTCCCAGGTCTATGTCTCGCTCGAGCGCAACATGCACTGCGCCCTGGGCACCTGCGGTCACTGCCAGCTGGGCGGCCTGCTGGTCTGCCGCGACGGCCCCGTGCTCGACTACCAGACAGTGGCCCCTCTGCTGGCCACCCGGGAGCTGTGATGAAGCCAAAACTTGCCGTCTACAAGTTCGCCTCCTGTGACGGTTGCCAGCTCAGCCTGCTCGATTGCGAGCGCGAGCTGCTGGCGGTGGCCGAGGTGGTCGAGATCGCCAACTTCGCCGAGGCCTCGCGGCGCATCCTGAAGGGGCCCTACCAGCTGACCCTGGTGGAGGGCTCCATCACCACCCCCCACGACGCCCAGCGCGTCCACCAGATTCGGGCCGAGTCGAAGTTCCTGGTGACCATCGGAGCCTGTGCCAATGCCGGGGGAATCCAGGCCCTGCGCAACTTTGCCGACGTGGAGGAGTTCACCCGCACCGTCTATGCCCGGCCCGACTACATCAAGACCCTCGAACGCTCGAGCCCCATCGCCGAGCACGTCAAGGTGGACTTCGCTCTGCAGGGCTGTCCCATCGACAAGAAGCAGCTGCTCGAGACCATCTCCGCCTTCCTGGCCGGGCGCGCTCCCGAGATCCCGACTCACAGCGTCTGCATGGAGTGCAAGCGCCGGGGCACCATCTGCCTGATGACGGGCGCCGGCATCCCCTGTCTCGGGCCCATCACCCGGGCCGGTTGCGGAGCCCTCTGCCCATCCTACCGCCGGGGCTGCTATGGTTGCTTCGGTCCCAGCGAGTCGCCCAACACCGAAGCTTTGATGGGCCAGTTCCGCGAGCTGGGCGTGAGCGAGGGGGACATCGTGCGGGTGCTGCACACCTTCAACCCGGGAGCTTTCCAGAAATGAAGAAGAAGACGCGCACCCTCAAAGTGGATTACCTGGCCCGGGTGGAGGGCGAGGGAGGGCTGCACCTCAAGCTGCGCGGCGACGAGGTCGTGGATGTACAGCTGAAGATCTTCGAGCCTCCCCGGTTCTTCGAGGCCTTCATGCGGGGACGCAATTTCGGGGAAGCGCCCGACATCACCGCCCGCATCTGCGGCATCTGCCCGGTGGCCTACCAGATGAGCTCGGTGCAGGCCATGGAGCAGGCCCTGGGCGTAACCGTCACGCCCCTCATCGGCCGGCTGCGCCGGCTGCTCTACTGCGGAGAGTGGATCGAAAGCCACGTGCTGCACATCGCCATGCTCCACGCTCCCGACTTTCTGGGCTATCCCGACGCCATCGCCATGGCCCGCGACCATCGCGACCTGGTACAGAAGGCGCTCGAGCTCAAGCGGGCCGGAAACGAGATCGTGCGGCTGGTGGGCGGGCGCGAGATCCACCCCATCAACGTCAAGGTGGGAGGCTTCTATCGCCTGCCCACCCGCGAGGAGGCGGCCGGCCTGAAGCGCGAGCTGGAGGCGGTGTTGCCGGTGGCCCGCGAGCTGGTGGCTTTTACGGCCGGGCTCGACTTCCCCGACTTCGAGCGCGACTACGAGTTCGTGGCCCTGCGCCACGAGAGCGAGTATCCCCTGGAGCAGGGCCGACTGGCCTCCACCCGGGGCCTGGACGCCCCTGTCGCGGACTGGCCCGAGCATTTCGAGGAAGAGCACGTGGAGCATTCCAACGCCCTGCACTGTCGGCTCAAGGCCCGCGGCTCCTACCTGGTGGGCCCGCTGGCCCGCTACGCGCTCAACTTCGACCGGCTGCCCCCTCACCTGCAGGAGGCGGCCCGCCAGGCCGGCCTGGGCCCGGTCTGTCGCAACCCCTTCCAGAGCATCGTGGTGCGGGCCCTGGAGGTGCAACTGGCGGTGGAGGAGGCCCTGGCCATCCTGGAGGGCTATCGTCCGGAGGGCAGCCCGTTCGTGGCCACGCCCGCTCGGGCCGGGGTGGGCCACGGGGCCACCGAGGCTCCGCGCGGGCTGCTCTATCACCGCTACCGCCTGAACGAGGACGGCACCATCGCCGAGGCCCACATCGTGCCTCCGACCTCGCAGAACCAGTCAGCTATCGAGGAGGACCTGCGCCGCTTCGTTCCCCCTCGCATCAGCCAGAGCGACGCGCAGCTGACTTACAACTGCGAGCACGCCATCCGCAATTACGACCCCTGCATCTCCTGCGCGACGCACTTTCTCAAGCTGCACCTGGAGCAGGTTTGAAGGTGCTCCTGATCGGGGTGGGCAACCCCGATCGGGGCGACGACGGAGCCGGTCCGATCGTGGCCTCGCGCCTGCGTCTTCCCGAGGTGGAGGTGCGCCTGGCCCGGGGGGAGGCCACCGAGCTGCTGCAGCTTTTCAGCGGGCGCGACCGGGTCTACGTGGTCGACGCGGTGGTGTCGGGACAGGCACCCGGCACGCTCCACCGGCTCGACGGCCACGACCTGCCCGGCTTCATGCGCTCCACCTCGACCCACGGGCTGGGCCTTGCGGAGGCGGTGGAGCTTGCTCGCGTGCTGGGCTCGCTGCCCCGCGAGCTGGTGGTGCTTGGCATCGAGGCGGCCGACCTGACGCCGGGCGCGGTGCTGTCCGCGCCGGTGAGCGAGGCGGTGGATCGACTGCTGCCGGCACTGGAGAAGGAGTTGGGGTGAGGTGGCTCACGGCGTGTTCCAGGCAGGTGGCGCGCGCATGAACCGGCGACTCGGGTGGATCACGGCGTTTCGGCATTCTCCAGCCCGCGCGGCGAGGCTTGGAAGCGGGCACCAAGAACGAAGGTTGTTAACAAAGAGTTACAAACATTTCACCCCCCCCACCTCGAAAGCGGGCCAGAAATGCCCTACAATGAAGGCGGATGGACATGCCTGACGGACCGCTGCTCCCCCGCTCGTTCTGGCCGGACCCGGCTCAGCGCGAGCACGACCTGTATGCAGCCCGCTACCGGCTCGACCTGCAAGAGAAAGCCTGGAACGTCATGGTGCGCCGCTGGCCCGGAGGCACGGCCTTTGGCTCTGTTCCTCCTCCGGCCCCGACCTGGCAGCCCCCTGGACTTTCGGACCAAACGCGGGAGATCAATCCTGCAATCAAAGAAGGGTAGGTAACCCCCATGGCAACCGGCCCCATTGGCTACAACCCCTATGCTGGCGGCATTCAGCCCTCCGGCGGCGCCGTCCCTTCCTATGGCGTGGGGTCCTTTGGTAACCTGGGCGGGCCTCAACAGGCCGGGTTCACCAATCCTTACCAGTTCTTCAATATCCTGCAGCAGCTCATGGCCGTCATGGATCAGCTGTTGCGCGGCTGGTCGGGGTACCAGCAACCGCGTCCTCAACCTTTCCCCTTGCCCGGTCCCCCCGTGCAGGCTCTCTATGGGGTGGCCATCGGGGGCGGTCCTCCGGTGCAGGCTCTCTACGGGGTGGCCATCGGGGGCGGTCCTCCGGTGCAGGCTCTCTACGGGGTAGCCATCGGGGGCGGTCCCCCGGTGCAGGCCCTTTATGGGGTCGCTATCGGCGGTGGACCGCCGGTGCAAGCGCTCTATGGCGTAGCGCTCGGCAACGTCTGAGCCGGTGGCGGAAACCCAATACCGTCGGCGCACCCACACCAACGTGGTGTGGGAGATCACGCTCAAGTGCAACCTGGCCTGCAGCCATTGCGGGTCGCGCGCCGGCGAGGCCCGCTCGGACGAGCTCTCTACCGCCGAAGCCCTGGATCTCGTGCAGCAGCTCAAAGAGGTGGGAATCCGTGAAGTCACGCTGATCGGCGGAGAGGCATTCCTTCGAGCGGACTGGCTCGACATCGCCCGCGCGGTGACCGAGGCCGGGATGATCTGCACGATGACCACCGGGGGATACGGCATCAATGCCTCCACGGCAGCGCGCATGCGCGAGGCGGGGATCGTCAGCGTCTCGGTCTCGGTGGACGGGCTGGAGTCGACCCACGATGGCCTCAGAGGTCGAAAGGGCTCCTGGAGGTTCTGCCTCGAGACCATGGGCCACCTCGAGAAGGCCGGCATCACAGTCGGCAACAACACCCAGATCAATCGCCTCTCGGCCGTCGAGCTGCCACGCCTCTACCAGGTTCTGCGCGACCACGGCATGAAGGGCTGGCAGATCCAGATGACCGTGCCCATGGGCAACGCGGCCGACAACGCGAGCATCCTGATGCAGCCGGCCGAGTTGCTCGACCTCTACCCCATGCTGGCCCGCATCGTCAAGCGTGCCTACGCCGACGGGGTGCTGGTCAGCACGGGGAACAACATCGGCTATTTCGGGCCTTACGAGCGACTCTTCCGGGGCGGGGGAAAGCCTCAGGAGTGGATTTTCTGGCAGGGCTGCCAGGCGGGCCTCGCGGTGCTGGGCATCGAGGCCGATGGGGCCATCAAGGGCTGTCCCTCGCTGCCCACCACGGCTTACACCGGTGGCAACATTCGCCAGCGGAGCCTGCGCGACATCGTGGCCAACGCGCCTGAGCTCACCATGAACCTGGACGAGTCCGTCTCCCACCTGTGGGGATTCTGCTCGACTTGCGACTTCGCGCGGGTCTGCCGGGGTGGCTGCTCCTGGACCGCCCACGTTTTCTTTGATCGGCGCGGCAACAACCCGTACTGCCATCATCGGGCCCTGCAGCTCGCTTCGAAAGGAATTCGCGAGCGCGTCTACCGAACGGTGGCGGCACAGGGGAAACCTTTCGACAACGGCCTGTTCGAGCTGGTGGAGGAGCCCCTGGAATCGCCCTGGCCCTCGGACGACCCTCTGCGCTTTACCGCAGACCGGGTGGTCTGGCCAGAAGACTGGCAGGATGTTTGAACGTGGAACAGCAGGTCTACATGCTGGAGCTGGCTCCGGATGAGGCGCTAATCGACTCGGTGCGCCAGCACCTGGCCCTGGAGGGGGAGACCCCACAACACGTCCGGCTGGCCACCAACTCGCCCCTGACCAACCGCGGCTGGCCCGCCAGCGCCAGCGGATACCTGTTGCGCCTGGATGGGCGGGGGGCGGTGGTGGGAACCGCGGGCAACAACGCCGTGCCCCGCATGCTGGTGCCGTGGCAGAACATCGCCTATCTGGCCGAGGGGGCTCCGGAGATCTGACGCGGGTCCGGGTCCTCAGCCGTTCTCGGCTGCGAGAGCCCTTTTCGTCGACTCGATCCGAGGGCGAAGCGTGCGCTGGATATGCTCGCGGTAACTCATCGCGTCGGCTGGTAGGCCAGCTCTTGTCTGAGGCATTCCCAGTAGCGGGCGGCACGGGCTAGAAATGATCCTCTCGTCGCACGTTTTTTTGCCGTTTTGTTGCTAAGCTGTTAACAGGCTCTCTTTGGAGGTTGAGATGAGGCGACCAAGAGGCATCGTCCTGCTCGTGGCCATTGTTTTGTCCGTCATCCTGGCGATGTTCGTCGGGGCAGCCTTGAGTCTGGGTAGCGGTGGACTTGCCCTGGGCCAGTCGTCGATCTACCAGGCCCAGGCCCAGCAAGCGGCCGAGTCGGGAATCAGCTATGCCATCGCGCAGCTGCGCGCCGACCCGACCTGGAGGGGTAACAAGAACGCGGTCACCATCAACCAGACCGAGCTCTACGTGGTGGAGGACCAGGGCAACGTGGTGGGTCTGGTTAAGACCCCGCAAGGAACGTGGAGCCAGTTCCGCCTGCGCTTCAATTTTCAGGACGGGCCAGCCGGCGGCGATGGGTTGAACGACCCGAGCCTCACGATCAACAGCCCTTATCTGTCGGTGAACAACCTGATCGGCTCGGGCCCTGCCAACGTGCCTCGAGCCGACGGGCCCGGTTACTCGGTCACCGCCGCCAGCCCGGTGGCCTTCCAGACCCCGGTCTGGTCGGTGTGCCTGGCCGCCGAGGGCAGGGCGGGGACGGGCTGCTCGCAGCTCTCTGCGGCCAACCCCAACGCCGTCACCGGGGGAGTGAATCGCAAGGTCATCGAGGCCATCTATCAGATTCCCAATCTAGGACCGAACGTCGAGACGGCCGCCAGCATGGCCGGCAATGACTTTACCGTCACCCTGAGGCCGGGCGGCTCGGGAGCGGTGGAGGTCAAATCCAAGGATGCGACGACCCCGACCATCCGCTCCAAAGGCCTGGTCAGGGTCGAGAACGGTGACGCGTCGGCCAACTACAGGTCCGACCAGGGAGAGGTCAAGAGCCAGGATGGCAATCTGACCGCGGTTTACGATAGCACCAAGACCAGCGTGACCGCCGAGGCTCTCATCGACCCCTTCTACCAACTGGCCTGGAATGAGGTGCGCAAAGCATCCTCCAGTGGCCCGAAGCTCCCGGCCGGCACCTACGTTTGGTGGCAGGACGGCTCGCTCCATTACTACGACATGTCCTATGAGCAATATAAGACCTTCATCACCAATCCGGTCAACGCTACCAACGCCGGCATCACTCCTCCCCCTCTCCCGGCCGAAATTCAGGTGGACACCTCCAAACGCAAGTTGATCATCACCGGAGACGTGTATGTCAACCCGACCGGGGCCACCAACGAGCTCAACCTGGTGCCCCGCCGGGGCGCTCCCGAGGCTCCTCCGGGGGATCCGGAGGCGGCCGGCTCCTCGACACCTGCGGCCCTGGCAGGAACGGTTGCCCTGGACCCGCAGAAGGTGCTCGACTATCTCGTCAACACTCAGCCCGGTTATTGGGAGATCGAGGATCAGGCCGAAGTCGGTTGGACCACCAGCGGGGGAAGCTACGCCGATTCCGACATCGTCACGGTCTTCGATAACGGGACCTACAAGTGGGGCTTTGATCCGTCTGAGCCAGGCAGCATTGCAGATGCCATCCAGTTCACCATGGACCCGACTGCATTTCCCGGGTGGGCCTACGATGAGCCGGGTAATTCGGTGACCCCTCTGCAGGTCAGCACCGCGACAGGAGTTCCCCTGGGCGACGACAACGGGATCATCGACGTTCCTGGCGTCACCGATAGCCTCAGCGCGGCCGATCTGGCCATCGAGTTCAAGCCAGCCGCCGGTGGCGCGGTGCTGAGCGGCGAGGGAGACATCCGCCTGACCGGCACGCTCAGCGGAGACGGCGGCTCCATCACGGCCGGCGGAGACCTTCGGGTGACCGGACTGGGAGCCACCTTCTCTTCCACCCAGGGCACCGACTCGGTGAACATGTATGCCAAAGGGGACATCCTCTTCTCGACCCTGGACGAGAAGACGCCGGGCGTTTTCGAGTATCGAGACGTCAAGCTCAAAGGCGTCATCTACGCCCAGGGCGACTTCCGGGCCCGGCTGGGCAGCGAGTTCCTGGCTGGCGCCTGGGGCAAGCTGGACCTGGAAGGGATGCTGATCGCTTACGGGGGTGATCCGGCCGGGGCACCCGGCAGCAACCCTGGCAAAGGCAAGGTCGACCTGCGCTCAGAGGATGCAAAATTCACCTTCGACCCGGTCTACCTGGGGGCCCTGGACACCCAGCCTCCGGCCAACTTCCAGCTCAATGCCATCTCCTGGACCAACCATTTCTAAAGTGTTGAGCGTTACGTGCTGAAGGTTTTGCCAATCCTTTGGGGGCGCTTCCAGTCGGGGCGAGGGCGCATTGCTTCAAAACCTTCCGGACGGGCGTTCACCCTGGCCGAGGTGATGCTGGCGGTCGGACTGCTTGCCCTGCTCGTGTTGACCCTGGCCGGCCTGACGCTGTCAGCCATCCGCTCCAATGAGAAAGCGGCCCGGCTGGATCCGGCCACGGAGGTTCTGGAGTCTGTCCTGGACGAGTCAGTCTACCAGGTGACCTGGGACTCACCGGCCGGGACGCGCGCTTCCTTCTGGGGCGCGGCCGGCACCTGGCAGGGCCCGCTGACGCGCACCGTGGGCGGGACGCGCTATGAATATACTCTCTACGCGAATAACGTGCCGGGCTTTGCGGCAGGCAACCGCCTCAAGAAACTGGATATCGTGCTCTGGTGGTGGGACTCGCGCTCGAGCGGCGGAACCCGTCAGGGCTATGGCAAGATGCAACTGGAAGCGAGCCGTGTGGTGCATGAAACTCCACCGCCTTAAAGCAGGCTTCACCCTGCTCGAAGCCCTGGTGACCGTCACGATCATGGCGGTGCTGCTGGGAATCTTAACCCTGCTCTTCTTGCGCACCAGTGACGTCTTTCGTACCACGTCGAGCAAGGACTCGGCCGTGCGCGAGCTGCGCAAGGCCCGGGTATCCCTGGAGCGCGACCTGGCGGTGACCAACCCCGCCCAGGTCCGTCGAACCACCGTCCCTCCCTCGCTGGCAGGTGGTAATGACGGTGAGGCGCTCTGGTTTCTCTCTCCCATCGATCCGGCCACCGGGGTGATCGCCCGCAAGCAGGATGGCCATCCGTTCTGGCAGCGCAACATCCTCTATTACCTGGTGGTGCCCAACAACCACGACGCCACTTTCGGACAGAGCTGCGCCGGGGGAGTGGGGCCAAACGGCTTCGATGACCGCTGTCCCCATAAAGTCTTGATCCGAAAGGTGATCGACAGCGGCCCGCCGACCAGTCCGCCGGATGAGACGACCGAGGAGGTTCTCTTACCTGCCGTGGCGGGCTACCTCGACCGCCCCAACGGCTTCGATGTGAGCGGCCTTGGGGGAGCCGGCCTTCAGCAGAGCAAAATTGTGGCCCAGTTGCTGCATTTCAGCTCCGCCCTGGCTCCCCTGCCCCAGAACGCTGCCAACCAGCTGGTCGTGGACGTGCGCGGCGTCTCCATCGACGAGGCGCGCCGAACCGCCCGGGTCGGGACCGACTCGTTCTTTGACAGCGCCTTCACGCACCAGAGCCCTTTCTCCGTGCTGCTGCACAACTGACCAGGGCTCAGTGCTTGTGGATCGGACGAGCCTGCGTCCCGGCTGGCTGGCGATACCAGCCCGGGTCTTGAAAGCCGTTGGGCAACCGGTCGCGCACCTTGACGACGGTGAACATGCCGCCCATGTCGATGGGGCCGTAGGGCCCGGCCGTGCCGCCCATCTTGAGGGTGTTGGGAGGCCGGTCCATATCCATCTCGCTCATCTCGTACATCCCCGTCTCGCCCATCGGCATGTAGCCGGGCAAGAGCTCGTTGATGCTGCCCTTCACCTGCGCCTGATCCACCGCCAGCATGTTGGGGATGTCGTGCTCCATGGCGTTCATGGCATGGTGGGTCTTGTGGCAGTGGAGCGGCCAGTCGCCCGGCACGTCGGCCAGGAACTCGACCGTGCGGGTCGTGCCCACGGGCACGTTGACGGTGGTCTCGGGGAAGCGCGCCGAGGGGGGGATCTCGCCCCCGTCGGTGGCCACCTGCTGGAACGAGAAGCCGTGGATGTGCACCGGGTGGCTATTCATGCTCAAGTTGGCCAGGCGCAGCCGGACCCGCTGGCCCGTTTTCACCACCAGCGGGGCGGTGCCCGGGTAGGCTTTGCCGTTGAAGGTGAAGGTGTTGAAGTCGAGCATGACCATCGGGTCGGGTCGGCTGGTTCCGGGGCGGATCAGCCACTCGGCCAGGAAGATGCAGAAGTCGCGCTGGCAGGTCGGGGGGCGGCGGGGGTGGATGATGAAAAAGCCCATCATGCCGAGCGCCATCTGCACCATCTCGTCGGCGTGCGGATGGTACATGTAGGTCCCGTGCTGGCGCAGGGTGAACTCGTAGCGGAAGGTGTCCCCTGGCTTGATGGGGCGCTGGGTCAATCCGCTGACCCCGTCCATGCCGTTGGGAAGGTAGATCCCGTGCCAGTGCACGCTGGTGGGCTCGGGCAAGCGGTTGGTGACCAGGATGCGCACCCGATCCCCCTCCACCGCCTCGATGGTGGGCCCGGGCGTGAGACCGTTGTAGCCCCAGCAGTCCACCACCATGCCGGGGGCGAACTCGCGTCTCACGGGCTCGGCGATCAGGTGAAACTCCTTGACCCCGTTGACCATCTTCCAGGGGAGCGAGCGCCCGTTGGGGGTTTCCACCGGGACGTAGCTGGGCGCGGCCAGGGTCGGCAGGCTGCTGAGCGCCACCAGGGCCACCCCCGAGCCTAAAAGCTCTCGACGTGTCAGGCTCACAGACGTCCTCCCAGGGCGCGTTCCAGGCGGGCTCGCGCCGTCCAGTAGTGGGCGATCGCCTCCAGCAGCTCCAGCCTGGTGCGGGCCAGGTCCTGGCGCAGTTGCAGAAGCGGATACACCCCCAGCAGCATGGAATCGAAGTAGGGTCGCGACAGCAGCAGGATCTCACGCCGCTTGGGGATCATCTGATCGCGCAGCCGCTCCACCTTGAGGCGGGCGGCCGTGAGCTGGCTGGCCGCAATGCGCACTTCGGCGCGGATCTTCTGCTGCCTGGATTCGAGCAGTCGCTGGCTCTGCTCAGTCTTGAAGCGGAAGTGAGCCGTCTGCCCTTGACGGCGGTCGAAGAGGGGCACGGGAAACTGGAGCTCGGGCCCGGTCACGGTGGGGGCTCCCACCTCTGACTCGGTCTCGCGCACAACCCCGAAGGAGACCTCGTCGAGCAGGCCCCCCGAGGCCAGGTTCAGCTCCTGCCGGTCGGCCTCGACCTCCAGGGCGGCCAGGGCCAGGTCGGGCCTCTGCTTGAGAGCCAGCTCCTCCAGCCCTTCCAGCGCCGTCTCGGTCTCGGGCAACTCGGCCAGGCGTGGGACTTTCACGGGGTCGACCGAGGGCTGCCCGAGCAAGACATTGAGGCGGGCCCGGGCCTGCTCGAGCTGGTAGCCGGCCTGCTCGAGGGCGATGCGGGCTTCGAGCTCGGCCGCCTCTTGCTGGGCCAGGGCCACTTTGGGGATATTGCCCGCCTCGAATTGACGCTTGTGCAGCTCGGTGGCCGCCCGGGCGGCCTGCAGGACGATCTCGAGCTGCTCGATGGACTGGCCCTTCTCCTGCAACTCGTAGTAGGCCTCGCGAACCTCGAAGATGAGCTCGAGCAGGCTGTCCTCCATCTGGAGCCGGGCCTGGCGCACGCGCGTGGAGGCCAGCTCCTCGCGGTCGGAGCGGCGCAAGAGATCGAGCAGGTTCCAGCTCAGAGCGAACTCGGTGCGGTTCTGGGAGCCCGCCTGGTCGGGGAAGCCGACCGAGGCGGAGAAGACCGGGTTCACCAGCAGCGAGGCCTGGTCTTTCTCGGCCTCGGACATGTCCACCTGGCGATAGATCGCCTGGACGGCCGGGTTCTGGCGCATCGCAAGCTCCAGGGCCTGGTCCACGGTCAGCTCGCCTTCGCCTCGAGCCAGGGCCGCCAGGGCGAGGAACAGGAGCAATCGCAGCTTCATGGGGCGAGAGCATAGAGGGCCTCTGTCAGGCGGTCGTCACTGCGCGATCATGGCAGGCGCTCCGATCTGAACGGCATCTCAACTTGAGTGCAGCTGCCCCAACCATGGTCGCGGATTCCAGGTCCGGATGGTGCCTGGAACTCAAAGTTGACAGCTTCTGCTCTGCCGACCGATCGTCTCCCGAGTGGAGGATGAGACGGCCGGGGCTCGGTCGAAGCTGTCCGCCGATGCGTCGAGTCGCCCTCGGATTGGCCTGTCTGTTACTCTTGAGCCCGCTGGTGGCGCAAGAGAAACCCTCTCGCACCGCTCTTTCGACCCAGGATCGGGAGACCTTGAAGAAGTGTGTCACCGTCCCGATCTACGTGCCCGCTTACCTGCCTGCGGGGCTCACTCGCAGCGAGCTGGAGGCGAGCTACAGCTCTTACACGCTGGCTTACAGCAGCCCTGAGTGCATCCTCTTCATCAGCGGCACGAAGCGCGAGGTCCCTCCGGAACTGACCTTCAAGCCTCCCCTGGAGGGGGAGGTCCAGATGAAGGTGGGCCATCCCGAGCTGGGGATGGGCAAGCTGTGCTGGCTGCCCCGCAAGGTGGACGCCCTGACCACCCGAGAGGAGTATGCTGCCGGGGTCTTCGGCAAGGGGACCATCGCCTACGACGTGGTCAGCACCGGGGCTCTTTCGCCCAAAGAGGTGCAGAAGTTCATGAAGGGCCTGGTGCTGCTCAAGCTCTGAGCCCCTGACCGAGATCATCGCCCCGCTCCGCCCGGCTCTCTACTCTAGAGGTGATGAGGATGTTCGCCCTGGGTTTGGCCTGCTTGCTCCTGCTGGCCCCCGTGCTCTCTCAGGGGGGCGTGGTGGTCGCTCTGGATGTTCAGAGCCTCACCGTCAAGCCTCTGGGAAAGAGCGAGTATGAAGCCGGGTTCCAGGTCGGAGTGCTCACTCAGAATCGCCCCTGGGACGGTCGGATCGCTTACCGCGCGGTCGTCTCCCGCGGCAGCTACCAGCAGACCTTCAGCGGTGAGTCCGCCGCTCGCCGAGGAGTGAACTTCGACAGCTTCCGGTTCGCCATCCCGACCACCGAGAAGGAAGGGCCCTTCAAGCTTCGGCTCGAGGTCAGCGCGGACGGGCAGGGGGCAGCGAAGGAAACCGCCTTTGAGCACACCGTCGCCCTGCCGATCATCGCGGTGGGAGGACCGGAGGCCATCGTGGAGGGGGAGCCGTGCACCCTGGTCGCCAGGGTTGTCTCGGGGACTCCACCGTATCGCTGGAACTGGAAGGCGGGCGACCGGAGCGGGCAGGCCGAAGGCCCCGAGCTGGTGGTGCCGCTTCCCGATGCTCGCTTTCCGAAGGTGATCTGCGCTGTGTGGCTGCTCGACGGGGTACACACCGAGCCGGTCTATGCCTACCACACCGTGCGGGTAGACAAGCCCACCCCGGTCACCGAGAGGACGCCGCTACCCGGTCAGGTCGACGTGGTCGCCCGGATCAGCGGCCCGGCGGAAGCGGCCGTGGGACACAAGGTGGTGCTGACCGGATCAGCCAGCGGAGGGTCCCCTCCCTACAGCTTCCAGTGGGTGGGTGATCGCCCCGGCGGGACGGGCGAGAGCTGTCCGCTGACGTTTCATTCTCCCGGGACCTACACGGTCAAACTGCTCGCTTCCGATAGTCGGGGGGCGTTTGGCGTCACCACCTGGAACCTCCAGATTTACCCTCGCCTGACGGCCGAGGTGGCCGCTCCGGCCGGCGCTCTGAGCGGGCACAAGGTGCAGTTTGCTGCCCGAGTGGAGGGCGGGAAACCTCCCTACACCTATGCCTGGACCACCTCCGGCGGGGGGAGCGGCTCCGGCCCCACCCTGTCAGGAACTCTGCGCGGTAAGCCCGGGGACAGCCGACAGGTCAAGCTGGTGGTGAAGGACAGCCTGGAGCCTCCCCAGAGCGCGACCGCCACCGCCACGGTGTATGTTCGCGGCGGTAGCGCCCCGATCAGCGGCGGCCAGCGCTTCGTCGGCAACTTGAATCCGGCCACGGTCGCGTTCTCGCGCTCTTTGATCCAGGCGAGCAGCCTGGGAAATCGCCGGGTGGAGGACCTGCGGGTGAAAGCCCCCGAGCTGACCCTGACGGTGGCCGAGGGGACGGCCGTCATCGCGCCCGAGGTGGTGGTCTGGGAGGAGCACCATCGCGAGGTTGACGCCCGGGGCTCGCGCCAGAAGAGCACCTTGCACCGATTCCAGTTCTTGCCCGGACGCCTGGGAGCGGGGGGCCGCCTGGCCGGACCCTGCCGGGTAACCACCCGCTCGCTGGTGGACGGGCAGGGTCCGCCGGAGACGACTCGTGATACCTCCTGGGCGGTGATTCCCGGCGGGGACGGCAACCTCTACCTGATGCCCAACTATCCCAACCTGCCGCCCGACTTCCTGGAGCCTTCCTTCTCTCTCACGCCCCAGCAGCAGCAGTTGATCCCCATCGCGCCCTACCTGCTCCGGCCCGCGCCCTGATTGTCTGGCGGTTCCCATCCTCTGGAGTTCAGCGTAGCCAGGCGATCAGCGCCACCATGAGCAGGGCGTGGGCCACCCCCATGGCCAGCGCGAAGGGGATCTGAAAGCGGATCACCGCGTAGGCGTCCTTCATGTCCAGCAGGGCCGGCGGCACCAGGTTGAAATTGGCCGCCATCGGCGTCATCAGCGTGCCGGTGGACCCGGCCGTGAGGAGCACCATGGCCAGGGCCGGATCCAGTCCGTAGGGCTTGATCAGGAGAGGCAGCAGCACTCCGGTGGCGATGACCGGGAAGGCCGCGAACGAGTTGCCGGTCAGCATGGTGAGCAGGCTCATGGAGAAACAGCACAACACGGCCAGCACCACCCAGGCGCCCTGGGCGGGCAAGAGCGCGGTCACCCCCCGGGCGATGAAGTCGCCGATGCCCGCGGCGGTGAGGATCACACCCAGCGAGGCCAGCAGCTGGGGCAGGATGCTGACAGCTCCGACCGTGTCGTTGAGCCGTCGTCCCTCCTCGAGCAAGAGCTGCGGGCGAGCTCGAAAGAGCAGCAGGGCCGCCACCATGCCGGCCAGGGCCCCGGCCGCCAGGCCCACCACCGCCCCCCGGCTCGCATCCCAGCCGGCCAGGCGAAAGGCGTAGGCCACCAGGAAGGTGGCCAGGGGGATGGTCAGCACGGGCAGCACCACCCTCCACCCGGTCACCGCTCGCTCCTGAGCACGGGGGGCCGAGCTCGCGCCCACCAGGCCGAAACCGTCCAGGGCCACCAGGGCCAGCACCAGAAGGCCGCTCACCCGGTAGGGCAGGAGGCTGCCCCAGGCAAACAGCGCGCCCAGGATGGCCCAGAAGGCTCCCGTGCCCCAGCGGTGGGGATGCTCGTCATCCGCCAGGGTGCGGACGGCCATGGCCAGCAGCAAGATTCCGGCCAGGGCGTAGGCCATGGGGAGGCTGAGGATCGAATCCAGCATCAGCGCCTGCGCTCGAAGAGCAGAAATTGCGTCGCCCCGAATAACAAAGAGAGCAGCACCACCGGCGCCGAGTAAGCCACCAGGCGCCACAGGCTGGTGGAGTAACCGAGGTCGCTCAGCACCCCGAAGACCAGCAGCACTCCGGCTTGCACGGGGGAGAGGTTCTGCCCGTAGAAGTTGCCGTAGTTCTCGCTGGCGGCGCTGGCCGCCTTGAGGGCGTCCTCCTCCCTTTCGGTGGGCTCACGGCGGTGCCGCTCGCGCCACGAGGATAGGGCCATGGGGGCCACCAGGGGGCGCACGAACACGGCCTGGCCGTTGAGCCGCAGACCCAGCAGGCCGTGCAGCACCCGGAAGAGCTGGTACAGGATCAGCACTCGGGCCGGGCTGAGCCGCTTGAGACCGGCCACCCAGCGGGCCGCCTGGGTCTGCAGGCCGTAGCGCTCGCACAGTCCGACCACCGGCAGCGTCAGCAGAAACAGCGTCATGAGGCGGTTCTCGGTGAAGGAGCGGCCCAGCAGCTCGAGCAGGCCCTCGCGCCCCCCAGCGCTCCAGAGGGGCATGCCTGAGGCCAGGCCGGCTCCCAGTGCCAGGGCCACGACGACCACCGTCGTACGAATGCGCATGGGCGTCCTGGTTAACCACCCCTGGAGGATCGCCTCCTGAGTGCGAGAACCCGGCCCGATGAACCTGACCCGACGCGCATTTCTCGCCAGCCTGATGGGCTTATCTGGCGCTCTCATGCTGCCCGCCTGGCCCTCCCCCCTGCTCTCCTGGCCCGGCCCGGAGACCTGGGATGAGCTGCGCTCGGAGGTGGGCGAGAGACTGCTGAAGGTCGAGTCTCCCATCAAGCCCTGCCTCGAGGCGCCTGGCTCGGCGGCCTGCGCCGAGACCCTGAAGAACCTGCGCAATCCGTTCGCCCTCGAAGATGACCCTGGTTGCACCCAGAGCACCGGCTGGCTGGGCGCCTGGACATCCAGCGTCAGCCCGTACGCGGTGGCCATCGAGAGCCCGGCCGACGTGGCCGCCGCCGTGCGTTTCGCAAGACGCCACCGGGTGCGGCTGTGCATCAAGGGCACCGGCCACTGCTACCTGGGCCGCTCCAACGCCCCCAACTCGCTCTTGATCTGGACCCACCGGATGCGCGAGGTCAGCCTGCACGAGCGCTTCGTGGTGGCCGGGGGCGACGGCCCCGGAGTGCCGGCACTGAGCGCTCAGGCCGGGGCCCGCTGGCTGGAGGTCTACGAGGCCGCCTCCAGCATCAAGCGCTACGCTCAGGGCGGCGGCTGCACCAGCGTGGGCGCGGCCGGCGGGCACATCCAGGGCAGCGGCTTTGGCAGCTTCTCCCGGCGCTACGGCAGCAGCGCCTCGGGAGTGCTGGAATACGAGGTGGTGACGGCCGACGGCCAGGTGCTCACCGTCAACCACCTGCAGCACCCCGACCTCTTCTGGGCGCTGCGCGGTGGGGGCGGGGCCACCTTCGGCGTGGTGACCCGGGTCACGGTGCTGACCCACCCCCTGCCCGAGCGGGCCGGGCTGGTGGAGGGCACCATCACGGCTTCCTCCGATCTGGCCTTTCGCGAGCTGCTGAAGCGTTTCGTGGCCTTCTTTCCAACCCTGGTCAACCACCACTGGGGCGAGCAGATCGCCGTGACGGGCCAGAATACCCTCGAGCTCGGGCTCACCTTCCTCGACCTGACCGAGGCCGAGGCCCGCCAGGCCTGGCAGCCGCTGCTCGACCGGCTCGAGGGTTGCCAGGCCGAGGTCCGGGCCCGCGAGCTCTCGGTCGAGCACCTGTGGGACGCCGACTGGTTCCGCCAGCGCGACCCCTCGTTCATCGTGCCCGACCCGCGCCCGGGCTCTCCGCCTTCGCGCTACTGGTGGGCTTCCAACCAGGGCGAGGTGTCGGCCTTCATCAACAGCTATCAGTCGCGCTGGCTTCCCTTGAGGATGGTCCAGGGGGAGCCGGACCGGCTGGCCGAGCTGCTCTTTGAGGCCTCGCGCCATCGGGCCATCCACCTGCACCTCAACAAGGGCCTGGCCAATGCCCATCCCGAGGCCACCGAGCGCACCCGCCAAACCTCGATTCACCCGGCCGTGTTCGAGGCCGCCGCGCTGGTCATCGTGGCCTCCCAGCAGAGCAACACCTTCCCCGGCCTGCCCGGGCACGAGCCCGACCTGGCCGCCGGCCGTGTGGCCGCCAGCAAGGTCAAGGCGGCCATGGACCTGATCCGGCGGGCCACTCCCGGGGCCGGCGCCTACGCCAACGAGGCCGACTATTTCGAGCCCGACTGGCAGACAACGTTCTGGGGCGAGAACTACCCGCGCCTGCTCGAGGTCAAGCGGCGCTACGACCCCGACAACCTGTTCCGAGTACACCACGGTGTGGGGAGCGAGGGCTGAGTCGGCGCGCTTAGCTCTCCTGGAGCAGTTCTTTCAGCCGCGGGCCAGGTCCAACGTCCTTGGTGTATCGGGGCTCGGCTCGAGCTCCCAACCACGGCCCAGGGGACGCCGAGCCGGTAGGACTTTGGGGTGAATCGTCCAGTATGGTCGCGCCTTCTTATTCACCGAGAGGGACGGCAACGATCTCACTTACTTCCTTCTCTACCACTTCCGAGTGTTGAGGCGCGCCGTAGAAGACCTTCACAGGTTTATCCAGCGGAAGACCAGGGAGGTATCCCAACTGAATCGCCAGCTGAGAGAGCACACATCGCTCAATCACCGGCAAAAGGCGCTATTAGCTCATGCTCTCCGTCACCCTGAGGCCGACTATACTGTGGAGTCCCACCGTAGGTCACACGATACCGTCTACGAGACCGCCCGCAAGGATCTCAAAGAACTCACGGAAGCTGGGTTCCTCCTCGAAAGACGGCACGGGAAAGCCTTCCACTACTTTCCTGTCACAGACTTGGAAGAGCGCCTGAGTTAGCCTGGCTCCACCAAACTCAGACTGGCGTGGCTCCTTAGAAGTCGCGAAACTTAGTCGGGGAGCCATTCTAGAACCCCCATGTAGGTTCTCCGGGTAAGGGCGATGGCTGAAGTGTTTAGCAGGAAACCCTGATTTGATAAGATTTTTTCACTCTGGGTGGGCCAACTGTGAACAGAAAGGAATTCTTTCGCACGGATGCCGTTCTGGCTGCTTATCGAGGTCCTGGCGCTAGGCCGGGCCCAGAGCTCAGGTGATCAAACGGTGATCAAGAATCCTCACTGAGCGCCTGTGACCAAGACCTGAACTGAATCCTAATGTCCTCGCGTAGGTTCCCTACGTGAGAACGATGCGTTAAGTTCCGGACTCCTCTGCACGCCTGGCTTCCATGAGCTGGACAAAGTAGGGGGCGCTGAAAATTCCGGTCAAGAACTGGACATGGATCCGGGGTCAATCCGGTTTAAAAT